>JBIJAG010000008.1:0-135086 GCA_044345855.1 Cyanobium sp.
GATCGCCGCCTTCATGGAGCTGACCGGGGCCGAGCAGGTTGTCGAGGCGCCAGATCTGGCAGCGGGTGGCCATCCAGAGGCTCTCGCCCGCCACAAACAGCCCCATCGGCCGATCAAAGAGCCGCTCATGGAGCTTGAGCTGGGGCGCATCGGAGGGCTGGTCCGGATCCGTTTGGCCAGCAGCCGGCTCGGCGGTGCCGAGGAAGATCAGCCGGTTGGCGCGGTAGGTGGAGAAGGCCAGTGAGAGGCCCTGGCTCTGCAGCCAGGCGCCCAATCCAGGGGAGGCGGGGATGGGCAGGCGAAGGGGGGAAGTCAAGGAGAGAGCAATGAGAATGAGTCGGTCGCGAGCGGGGTGTTATATCGACCACCATTTACTGATTTCGGCAACATTTCGCTGGGTTGCCGGCCTGTGAACTGCAGGGTCTGCTGAATGGCGGTCCGCTCATGTACCGCCCATGTACCGCTCAGGTTTCGTTCAAAATAAATGCGCGTCAGCGGTCAAAACGCTGGACTCGGATGAACCTCACCCATTTGGGGGAGATGGATCGGGCTCGGAAGTTTCTCGATCAGCAGGCGATGCTCACGGTGGCTTGCCTGAACTTCGGCGACTGTTTCTCCTATGCCCTGGCGGAGCGGTTGAGCCGCAGCAGGTCGTCATCGGCTAGGCGGCCGATGCGGGGGATCGAGGAGCTGGAGGGGATGCTGCGATGAACGGCGCTAGCATTCCGCTAGCAGTCAGCGGAAGGGCGATGAACACCCTGGTGCTCCGGCAGGTGCCGGATGTTCTCTACCGCCGCCTCAAGGCTGTGGCGGCGGCACACCGGCGCTCGATGAATCAGGAGGCGATTTTGGCGCTGGAGGCCGGGCTACCTGGTGAACCCAAGCCGCAACGACCCTCACTGGAGCAGAGTCGGCTCTGGTTGGAGCAGCAGGTTTGGACGCTGCCCGTGCTGGATGACCGCAGCGCCGAAGAGATCCTGGGGTACGGCGATGACGGTCTCTGCGGCTGAAGGCAGCCTGGTGATCGACCTTGCCGTCGACACCAGCGCGGTGCTGGCGGTGCTCCTACGGGAGCCCGTCGCCGAAACCGTGCTGGAGCGGCTCTGCCGGGCCGTTATGGCAAGGGGCGCCATGCCAGCGGCCTGAACTTCGGCGACTGTTTCTCCTATGCCCTGGCGGAGCGATTGAAGGTGCCGCTGCTGTTTGTGGGCAACGATTTCAACCACACCGACCTGGAGGCGGCACTGGGATGACCCTGGCGGAACTGCGAGCGATCGAGCAGGAGATCCTGCAAGGGGATTGAGGAGCTGGAGAGGATGCTGCGATGAGCTGGCCAGTAAGATGAGTTTCTCAATAACATGTCTAGGCGAAGTGGCGACCCTCTTCGATCCAGACATTCGCGCTGGATCCACCGATGAAATCGGCGTGCACTTCATCGGCTCAGTGGTCCATATCGATGAGGGCAGGCGGCCGAAAGCCGCGCAAGCCGCCTGAAGTTCCAGGAACCCATGGCTGCGGCAGGTCCGGCAGAGCGCTAAGGAACGTCCCGGAAGAGCAGCAGCGTTCGGCCAGCCGCGTCCTGGAGGAGCAGGTTGCGTTTGTCGATGCTCCAGCGCCGAACCTGAGCGAGGGCCTCGCTATAGCGCCGCTCAAAGGCCATCACCTCCGGCAGACAGGCCATTTGGGTGCTGGCGAGCCTGGAGAAGCTGAGCTCTTCTCCGGCGAGCCGGAAGCCCCCGATCAGCCGGTTGCAGCCGCCCGTGCCGCTGACGCGCTCCTGATCCACGGCCAGCAGCAGTTCGGCCGGGGGGCCAGGGGGCTTGATCAGGGTAGGGGCGCTACTGTCCTGCAGCGCCTGGAGCCGCCAGAGGGTGCCGCGTAGGGAAAGAGGGGCCATCGGGCGAGCTGCGGGGGGCGATGAAGCGTTCGGTGAAGCGTTCGCCTGCGGGCAGCCCCGGCCGGGATGCACCCCCACGAAACGCTCCACCACCAAGGTGCGCTGCGGCGGCTGGCCCGGTTCGGCCGAGGGGCGGTTGGTGATCAGGCCCTCCAGGTTCACGAGCAGCGGCTGCCCCCTTCGGTCTGCGGGCTGCGCCTTGAGGTAGGCCCGCTCAAGGCGCCGGTAGTCGGCCTCCATCGCCACCGGCAGCCGCGCGCCGGTGGCGCAGAGCCGGATATTGGCGGCATCGGCCAGGTAGCGGAACATCCCCGCCAGATGCAGGCGGGGATCGATCGGCTGCGGGGTCGCTAGGCGCTGCAGCCGATCGGGCTGGCGGGAGCGGAGCGGCTCGCCCTGCAGATCGAGCTTGGCCAGGGCGGCACCGCTCTCAAGCGGCTGGAAAAAAAGCGGTGCCTCCCGGCCACCGCGCAGCACCAAGCGGTTGCTGCCGGGCTCGATCCGCCAGCGGCCGATGTCATCGAAGCGGTTCGGGGCCGGCCGGTCCAGGAAAGTCTGGCGCAGCTGGAAACTGCCGTCAGCCGAGAGGTCCACCTGCCAGCGCGTGGTGCCGCCTGCGAAGGTCAGATCACCGCGCCAGCTGGCCGGCAGGCGGCCGAGCGGGAAGGAGGTCAGCGGCGGCCGGCTCGTTCCCACTGCAACCAGCTGGAGGCTGAGCGGCTGGTTGGGGCCGCCCCTCAGCACCGGGCGCACGCGAGCCAGCTCCCGAGCCGGAGCATCGGCGATGGCGGTGTCGATCAGCACCGCCTCGAACACCGCATCCGGCGGCAGGTCGATGCGCTCCCGGTAGGCGGCAGTGCCGGAGATGCTGCCGGCTTGAGCGGAAACCGACAGCGTCAAGGCCGCCAATCCAATGGCGGCGGCGGCGGCGGTGGTGATGGTGATGGTGATGGAACGCAGCGGTCTCAAGGCATGCTCACGGACAGGAACAGCCTCACGATGGGCACTGGATCGGGGCATCGCAACCAGGGCTGGAGCCTGGATGGGCGTCTTGACCTGACTTTCAATCAGCTCTGACTTCGGAAGCGGCCGGAATGATCATGGGCCGTCCCTTCGCCACTGTGGGGGCACCGCTGGTGTTGGTGCTGGTGTTGGTGCTGGCAGTGTTGTTGATCAGGCCGGGGCGACGGGGCCCGCTGACTCCATTGGTGGCGGTGGAGGGCACCACTCCGCCGATGGGGACCGCCATGGCCGGGGGAAGACTCATCATTGCCCCGCAAACGGCGGCGCCAACGGTGATGGCGTTGACGGTGATGGCGTTGAAGTTGGTGGCGTTGAAGTTGGTGGCGCGGTGAGAGTGGAGGAATGTCATGGCTTTTTTTGGCCGAGGGAGAGGCATTGGCTTTGCCTGTCCCTGCACTGTCAGGCCCCTGGAAACGATGGGTGTTGATCCGGGTCACCAGGGCCGATGAGCTTGCTCAAGCCAAGTTGTGAGTCGGGTCACCCTCTCCTGCGGGGCGTGGAGCGGTGCTCTGCCGGCTCCACTTGCAGGGTGTTTTGGCTGGAGGTCAATCCAATCGAGAGTTTGATTGCGCGCTTGATCCATGACAGCTCGGTGATCGGTCGCCATTCCTAAGCTGGTATCACTCTGAGAAGGAGGTCCCATGACCACCTGCAACCTGCCGGCCCCCGAGGCCGTCCATCCCTCTGCGGCAGCATTGCATCAGCTCAAGGAGTTGCTGCAGAGCGACTCCGCCTTTGCCCAGGCCCTGCGCGCCACCGCCTCCACCGAGGCCGCAACACAGTTGGCCTCCGAGCACGGCGTCCAGGTGTCGCCAGAAGCGCTCTGGCGACATCGCGGCACCCTGATCCGCGGCGGGCTGCCAACCTGGCGCGGCTGAACCTGCCATGGAGCGATCCTCCCGATCCGGGGGGATCGCCGGTGCCATGGTGGATGGTCGACACGGCAGGCCGATGGCAGCCACCTACTGAGAGCCGCAGACTTTCACGTCTGGGCTACTGCGGATTGGACCACGCCTCTTTAGAGCGCCATCTCGGCGTGGTCTCCAGCGTGCAGTCCGAGGTGGGGATGGCAGAGGGTCGGCATGAAGCCGAGGCCCCCTCTCCGTTTGAGGTGTTCTGTGACCTCAACCCCTCCGACATCAACTGTCGCGTCTACGACGACTGAACCGTGGTCGCTCGAAGGCAAGCCTCCCCCCCGCCTAGGATTTTCGCTGGCTTGCTTCGCTTCCCAGCCAGGGGCAGCCCCAGGAGCATGGATCTCACGCCCTTTGTGGCCAATGCCGGTTACGGCACCCCTGAGGAAGGTCTGGAGTCGATCGAAATACCAGGCCGCGTCGCGGTGGCGGCTAAAGGCCGTTTTCTGTTGCGGGCCCTGTGCCGGAGCTTCGGGGGGTATTCCCGCATCACCTGCGCCGTTACCGATCAGGCGGCCTGCCTCGGCTATCTGGCGGCTGAACCTGACGAGCCATACCAGCTACTGGTCTGTACCGATTTTCTGGAAAGCGGCAATGGGTTCGATCTGGTGCGTGAAGCCCGCCAGCTCCATCCCAAGCTCCACACCGTGATTCTGGCGCTGGGGGATGCGATTCCAGCCGAGTGCAGTGAGGCACCGTGGCTGGAAGCCGTTGTGGCCGAAGCGGACTTTGTGGACGATCAGCAGCCACTGCGGGCCGCCGTGATGGCCGTGCTTGGCGGGCACTCTTACCGCAGCCCCTCCCTACGGACAGGCATCCTTCCCTACCTGAGCTGTCCCCGGCTCACCCCACGCGAATATGAGGTGCTCGACCTTCTGGCCAGTGGCCTCAGCGACCGGGAGATCGCGACGCGCCTTGTGGTGAGCAATGAAACCGCCCACACCTACACCAAGCGGCTCCTGCAAACCCTCAACGTGCACAACCGGCTGCAGGCGGTGCTGAAGGGAATGCGCTGCGGCATGGTTCAGCTCTGAGATCTAGCGGAGCGTTTGCTGGCATCGCCTCGAAAAGCTGCATCACTGCCTGCCACGGCACTATGAAGATCCAAACCAGCTTTATCTCCACCTCAAGCGAGAGATCGGGGCTAAAAGCGTGTTCTAGCCCAAGAGCCTCACGGGTCACGAAGGAGATGGGATCAGTCACTGGCCCGAGGCCAACAGAGGCGCTGTAGGCCTTGCCCATCAGCGCCCATCAGCGCCGATCAGCGGATCACTTCGGCATCAGAACGGTGTCAATCACATGGATCGTGCCGTTGGTTGCTGCGATGTCAGCCTTGACAACGGTGGCGCCGTTGATCAAAACCTTGCCGCCTGCGGTCTTGATCGTGACGGACTGGCCATTCAGTGTTTTGGCGCTCGTGAGCTTGATGACATCGGCGGCTTTCACATTTCCGGCCACGACGTGGTAAGTCAGAATTGCTGTTAGTTGCTGTTTGTTCTCCGGCTTCAGAAGCGACTTCAGCGTGCCTTCGGGCAGCTTCGCAAAGGCCTCATCGGTGGGAGCAAAAACGGTGAATGGGCCTTTCCCCTTCAGGGTTTCGACGAGCCCCGCCGCGTCGAGCGCAGCCGCGAGCGTCTTAAAGCTGCCCGCAGAAACAGCCGTGTCCACGATGTCCTTCGAGGCCACGGTGGAACCCCCTGCGAAAGCGCTTGGGGAAGCCAACAGGCTCAGAGAAAGAGCAGCGACGCCTACGCGCAGGGTGCGATTGAGAACTTGCATTGGAAGCGGTGAAGAATTTGGGAATGTTTCAATCTTTTTCATCATAAGCGCGCTGAGTGGCTAAGCGTGTCTCCGCGGTGTACCTCCACCTCAATGGCGATGCGCTGACGCTTCATGATCCCCACCATTGGGGGAGCAGCAAAGATGTCCTTCCATTGCCGGATTCACGCCGAGCGCTGCCGCGGAGCCAGCCTTGGGATGACCTGAGATCTGCCGATGGCTGCGGTGACCATGCCCTTCCCGATCGACCTGGCTGCTTTTCAGCCCCTCAGCCTCGATCCAAACCAGCCCGTCCTCAGCCCCGATCAAAAGGCGACCCTGCGGGCCAACATTGAGCTCTGCCGAGACGCGATCATTTTCTTCACGGCCACAGGGGCAGCCCGAGGGGTTGGCGGTCATAGCGGCGGTCCCTATGACACGGTGCCAGAAGTGATGATCCTCGATGCCTTTTTCCGCGGCGCACCGGATCGTTTCCTGCCGGTGTTCTTCGATGAGGCCGGCCACCGCGTGGCCACTCAGTATCTGATCAGCGTGCTGCGGGGGCAGCTGCCAGCCGAGGCGTTACTGCAGTACCGCGCCGCCCATTCACGGCTACCCGGCCATCCGGAACTCGGCCTCACCCCCGGCGTGCAGTTCAGTTCCGGCCGTCTGGGTCACCTCTGGCCGTTTGTGAACGGCGTGGCTCTGGCCCATCCCGGCAGAACCGTGTTTTGCCTCGGCTCCGACGGGGCACAGCAGGAGGGTGATGACGCCGAGGCAGCCCGCTTTGCCGTGGCCCATGGGCTGAATGTGAAGCTCGTGATCGATGACAACGACGTGACCATTGCCGGGCATCCTTCGCAGTACCAGCCCGGTTACGACCTGGAGCGCACCCTGTCCGGCCATGGCCTGGCCACCCTGAGCGGCGACGGTGAGGATCTCGATGATCTCCATCGGCGCCTCTGTCTGGCTGTGAGCAACAGCGGTCCCGTCGCGGTGATCAACAAGCGCCCGATGGCGGTGGGAATCGACGGGCTGGAGGGCTCCACCCACGGCCACGACGTGATCCCGGTGGACCTGGCGATCGCCTACCTGGAGAAGCGCGGTCGGGATGCGGCTGCCACCTACCTCAAGGGCATCATCAAGCCCGTCAATCCCGCCACCTTCCTGGGCTCAGGCCAGCGGCTGGAGGCGAACCGCAACGTGTTCGGCGATGCGGTGGTGGAGCTCCTGGCGGCCATGCCGCTGCCGGTTCGCAAGGACAAGGTGCTGGTGGTGGACAGCGATCTTGAGGGTTCCTGCGGCCTGACTCAGATCCGCAAGGCCTACCCCGAAATCTTCGTGAGTGGCGGCATCATGGAGCGGGCCAACTTCTCGGCAGCGGCGGGATTCGGCATGGAGGCGGGCCGCCAGGGCATCTTCGCCACCTTCAGCGCCTTTCTGGAGATGCTCATTTCCGAGATCACCATGGCCAGGCTGAACGGTGCCAATGTGCTGGCCCACTTCTCCCATGCCGGTATCGACGACATGGCGGACAACACCTGCCATTTCGGCCTCAACAACCTGTTCGCCGACAACGGTCTCGAAGAAGACCAGAGCACCCGGGTGTACTTCCCGGCCGATGCGGCCCAGATGCGGGCCTGCGTGCAGGCTGTGTTCAGCGATCCCGGGCTGCGCTTCATCTTCTCCACCCGCTCGAAGGTACCGAACCTGCTGGATTCCGATGGCAACGATCTTCATGGTGAGGGTTACTGCTTCGAGAGCGGCAAAGACGAGCTGGTGCGTGATGGCACGGCCGGCTTTGTGGTGAGCTACGGCGAAAGCCTGTACCGCTCCCTTGATGCGGTGGAACGCCTGCGGGCCGAGGGTTTTGATGTGGGTCTGATCAACAAGGCGACCCTGAATGTGGTGGATGAAGCGATGATCGCCAAGCTGGGACGCTCACCGTTCGTGCTGGTGGTGGAAGCGTTCAACCGGCGTACTGGCCTGGGCAGCCGCTACGGCTCCTGGCTGCTGGAGCGTGGCTTTACCCCCCGCTATGGCTATCTGGGCACCCACAAGGAGGGCTGCGGCGGGCTGTGGGAGCAGTTTCCCCACCAGGGTCTTGATCCCGACGGGATCATCAGCCATGTGAAGAGAATGCTTGCCTGAGCGGTTGGGTCTCCTGGCCGATTCAGGGCCAGGCGATGAAGCTCACCGGCTCGTACTTGGCGATTGTGATCCGCCAAGCCCTGATCGCCAGACCCTCCAGGCTGGTGAGGAGCGATTCCGTTTCACCGCCGGAGATCCAGTTCGCCTTGAGCAGCGGCAACTGTTCGCTCATCACCACCATCGGCAGTTCCACCAGCAGCAGGCTGGCCTCCCCAGCGGCCCGTTGCAGCGGGCCCTCCTCACTGCGCTGCCACAGGCGCAGCAGCAGTTCCAACGCCAGGGTGCGCCCGTCATCGCCGGGATCGACCGCATCAGCAGCGGCGGCCGCCTGGGATTTGCCCGTGAGTGGCAGGGCACGCTTACCTGCAAACTCCACCAAGGCCAGAGCAACCAGATAAGCAGCGTCAGCCATGGAATCCATCCTGCGGGGCCGCACCACCCTGCCCGATCCACGGACATCGACACGATGCACCCAGGAGGATGAGAAAAAATACCTCATTCATGGAATCGCGCTTGCCGTTGCCAAGCGATCGCAAGCTTGGGGGGCCCGTCCAAGGATCCGGCAGGGTTACATTCACCGGGCCCTTTGGGCCCCTGCCGGGGCTGCGTGCCATGGCCACCATTGGAGACCAGCTCCAGACCTATCGCCTCGCCCTGACAGAAGCCCAGGCCAAAGGGGAGTCAGCGATCGCCAGCAAGATCGAGCAGCAGATCAAGGAACTGGAGGAGTTCCAGCAGCGCCACCCCGAGGAGGCCGAGGCCCCCTCTCCGTTTGAGGTGTTCTGTGATCTCAACCCCTCCGACATCAACTGCCGCGTCTACGACGACTGAAACGATCAGCAGTCCCCACTGTTCCCGATTGGGGGCTTCCCTTCCTGACCCGCTGCAGCAGATTGACCGTGCTTCCGGCCCGTGAGCCCTTTTCATGGCATTGATTCAACGTGACACTCCCTATCCCCACTGGGAGTTCAGTGATCCTTCCAGCGGTGATCTGCTGCGGGTCGTGCCCGAGCGCGGGGGGCTGATCAGTGGCTGGCGTTGCGCTGGCCACGAGGTTGTTTATCTCGATCTCGAGCGCTTCCTCGACCCAGCCCAATCGGTGCGGGGTGGTTTCCCGGTGCTCTTCCCAATCACCGGAGGTCTGCCGGACAATCAGCTGCCCCTGCCTCAGGGGGTGTTCAACCTCGGCCAGCACGGCTTTGCGCGCCAGCTGCCCTGGCGCCTGGAAGCCCTGGCGGATGGCGCTGGCGTGCAGCTGCAGTTGGGCGAAACCGACGAAACATTCAAGGCTTACCCCTTCTGGTTCCTGCTCACCATGGAGGTAAGGCTGGCACCCGGGGCGCTGGAGATCACCGCCATCGTGGAAAACCGCGGCAACGACACGATGCCGTTCAGCTTCGGGTTGCACCCCTACTTCAACCTCTCCAGCTTGGAGGGCGTGCGCTTCGAGGGGTTACCGCTCCAGTGCCTCAACCACCTCACCATGGAGGAAGCGTCCACGGCAGACCAGCTGGAGTGGCTGGCCACTGGCATCGACCTGTTGGTGCGGCCCACGGGTGCGGTGCGGCTGGTGGATGAGGCCGCCGGAACCAGCCTCGAACTGCAGCTGAGCCACCCCCTTGATCTGGTGGTGCTCTGGACCGAACCACCGCGGGCGATGGTGTGCATGGAACCCTGGAGCGGACCGCGGCAGGCCCTGCTGAGCGGCGACCGCAAACTCGAACTGAGCCCCGGCGCGAGCACGAGGCTCCACACCCGCTATGCCTTCACGGCAACGCCCCGCCCCTGAGGATCGAATTGCCCCCAAACGGGGGCGCTCGAGCAACATCGGCGAGAGCCAGCTGAGATGCCATTTCGTCCACCTTCTCTAGCGTTGGTGGCGTGTTCCGAGGGCGCTCCCCCTCTCCATTCCCATGGCATCACAGCAGGATCTTCCCCGGACCGTGCTTCCCATTCCCGACCGGGAGCCCCAGGGCCTGACCACGTTTGATGCCAAGGATCCCGACACCCATTACCCGCCGATTCAGCCGCTGCGGCCTCCCGTCGGCGCTCCCAACGTGCTGGTTGTGCTGCTGGATGACGTCGGTTTCGGAGCCTCCTCTGCCTTCGGCGGCCCCGTGCACACCCCCACCGCCGAGCGGTTGGCGGCCCAGGGCCTCAAGTTCAACCGTTTTCACACCACCGCGCTTTGCTCCCCCACCCGCGCCGCCCTGCTTTCCGGCCGCAACCATCACTCGGTGGGATTTGGGGCGATCACTGAGATGGCCACGTCGGCTCCGGGCAACAACTCCCTGCGCCCCAACACCTGCGCCCCCCCTGGCTGAGGTGCTCAAGCTCAATGGCTACGCCACGGCCCAATTCGGCAAATGTCACGAGGTGCCGGTGTGGGAAACCAGTCCGGTGGGGCCGTTCAACAGTTGGCCCAGCGGCGGCGGCGGGTTTGAGTATTTCTATGGCTTCATCGGTGGCGAAACCAACCAATACCAACCGGCTCTTTATGAGGGCACCACACCGGTGGAGCCGGACCGCAGCCCCGAGGAGGGCTACCACCTCAGCGAAGACCTCTCCCGCAAAGCCCTGCGCTGGGTGCGGCAACAAAAATCATTGACGCCCGATAAGCCCTTTTTCATCTACTGGGCCCCCGGCGCCACCCATGCCCCGCACCACGTACCGGCCGAGTGGGCCGACAAATACAAGGGCAAATTTGATCAGGGCTGGGATCAACTCCGCCAGGAAACCCTGGAGCGGCAAAAACGACTCGGTGTGGTGCCACCCGACACCCTCCTCACCGAGCGCCATGGCGAAATCCCAGCCTGGGATGAGATCGCCGATGACATGAAACCTGTGTTGGTGAGACAGATGGAGGTGTATGCGGGCTTCCTGGAGCATGTGGACCACCACCTCGGCCAGCTTGTGGACGGCCTGGCCGATCTCGAAATCCTGGATAACACTCTGATTTATTATATTCTTGGTGACAATGGCGCCTCAGCTGAAGGATCGCTGCAAGGCACCTTCAATGAGATGATCACCCTGCAGGGTTTCGGCCACCTGGAAACAGCCAACTACCTGCGCGAACGGATCGACAAGCTCGGCGGTGTCGAGTCCTACAACCATTACGCCGTCGGCTGGGCCCATGCCATGTGCACGCCCTACCAATGGACCAAACAAGTGGCCTCCCATTTTGGCGGTACCCGCAATGGCACCATTGTGCACTGGCCCGCGGGGATCCATGCCAAGGGTGAATTGCGCAACCAGTTCCACCATGTCATCGACCTAGCCGCCACGGTGTTGGAGGCGGCCGGACTGCCCCAGCCGCTGTTCGTGAATGGGGTGCAGCAGAAACCGCTGGAAGGCGTGAGCATGCTCTATTCCTTCAATGAAAAGGATGCAGCCGAGCGGCATGAAACCCAGTATTTCGAGATGATTGGCAACCGCGGTATTTATCACAAGGGCTGGACCGCTGTCACCCGTCACCGCACCCCCTGGAAAACCGGCGCCGTTCAGCTCCCCCCCTTCGATGACGACGTTTGGGAGCTCTATGACACCAATAACGACTGGAGTCAGGCCCGCGATCTGGCTCAGGAACAGCCAGAGAAGCTCAAGGAGCTGCAGCGACTTTGGCTGATCGAGGCCACCAAATACAACGTTCTGCCACTGGATGACCGCTTTGCCGAACGGGCCAATGCCACCCTCGCCGGTCGCCCCCAGCTCGCCAAAGGGAAGCGCCAACTCCTGTTTGGCGGCATGGGGCGCCTCAGCGAAGGATCGATCATCGACTACAAAAATGCCTCCCATGCGATCACAGCCGAACTAGAGGTGCCGGCCAAGGGCGCCGATGGCGTGATCGTTGCTGTTGGCGGCAGCATTGGCGGCTGGTCGCTCTATGCCAAGGCGGGCCAGCTTCGCTACGCCTACAACTTCTTTGGCCTCACGACCACCATTGTGGAGGGGCAAGTGATCCCGTATGGCCGTCATCAGGTGCGCGTGGAGTTTGCCTACGACGGCAATGGCATCGCCAAGGGTGGTGGCCTGAGCCTGTATTTGGATGGCAACAAGGTGGGTGAGGGTCGGATTGAGCAAACCGAACCATTCGTCTTTACGGCCGACGAAACCCTCGATATTGGTTTTGAATCCGGTAGCTGCGTCACCTCGGATTACAGCAGCAACCGTTTCAATGGCGAGGTGAACTGGGTGCAGATCGATGTGGGCGAGGACGCCAATGACCTCGACCATTTCCTCAATCATCAGGAGCGCCTCAAGATCGCCATGGCTCTTCATTGACAATTCAAGGGTTCGGCGTTGGCATCGATGTGCCAACATGTAAAATCCAGCTTGGAAAACATCTCTGAATTTGATCTGCGTTTCATGACACATTCGGGATAGCGGGCAAACACAGAGATCGTGCTTTACAGTGATAATATGGAGATGCATTGTTGCCATTTACACCAATGTTCAAATGCAGCTCTTGTTTGCCCTCTAGTAAATCCAGCTCATCTATCGGCCATGCCCACGCAACTTTCCCCACTTAAAATGAATTCCCTTCAGCGCCTCCGCCTCCTTGCCCTCGGGGCCTGCGCCTCCGCCAGCCTGCTGGGACTGGATGCGGCAGCCGAAGCGGCACCCACCTACAAGGCCAAGACCTTGGCAACGGGTCTGGAGAGTCCGCGGGGGGTGGCGATCGCCCCCGACGGCAACCTTGTACTCAGCGAAGCGGGACGCGGCGGCACTGGTTCCTGCCTCACCAGCGGCAGCGGTAACAGCGTTTGTTATGGCACCAGCGGGGCCCTGGGCCTGTTCAACTTCTCAACCAACTCTTATTCCCGTGCGATCACCGGCCTCCCCTCCCTGGCGAAGCAAACCTCTCTGTATGACGACGCAACCGGCCTGAACAAGCTCACCTTCAACGGAAGTGGTCAACTCATGGGCGTCTTCGGCAACGAAGGCGGTACCAGCACGTTCCCTAGCTCAAAGGGCCAGTGGTTTGGCCAGACGGTCTCCATCGACCTGGCTGGCAGCACCCTGGCCCCCCTGGCCAACATCACTGCTTTCGAGGTGTCCAATAATCCACACCCCACTGCTATCGACAGCAATCCCTGGGACCTGGTGGTGAGCGGCAGCGACACCTATGTCACCGATGCCGCCGGCAACAGCCTCGTTAAGGCCAACAGCGCCAATCAAGTCTCCCTGGTCCACCTCTTCCCAGACAAGATCGTCAACATTCCTTCCAACGCTCCCCCATCCCTTGGCTTCCCAGGCGTACGTCCAGCCCAGACCGTGCCCACCGGATTGGCCATCGGATCTGACGGAGCGCTCTACATCGCCCAGCTTTCAGGTGTGCCATTCGCGCCCGGCTCAGCCGACGTCTACCGCTACGACTTCGTCAATAATAAAGTCACCACGTTTGCCAGCGGCTTCAGTAATCTCGTCGACATTGCCGCAGGACCGGACAATTCTCTCTACATGCTCCAGTACCGCGGTGACTTTTGGGCATCTACTTCCGGCAGCATTCTGAAACTGGGCCTTGACGGCAGCGTCGAGACACTGTTCTCTGACCTTACCAATCCCACCGCTCTGGCTGTTGCTCCGGATGGCACGATTTATGTCACCAACAATGGCAACGGGATCAACGGCGAACTGCTGCAACTAAAGTCACAACCTGTCCCCGCCCCCTTACCCATCTTCGGTCTCGGTCTTGCCTGGACCCAGGCTCGTCGTCTGCGGCGCCGCTGTGGCGGCCCCGGCCTTGGTGGCTCTACAGGGACAAGGCCAGCAACGGCTCCAGCGCCTGGCTCCACCGCTGTCTTCAATCCGCTCGAAGCGCCGGAAGTGTTCCAGCTGCACAACACCATCCTCAGCTGGCGCTTCCACGACAGCTTCCGCACCGATCGCCAGGCCCCGGCCCGCAGCGGTCGCATCGCCACCCGCACGCCTTCGCTGGCCGGCAACGGCGAAGACCTGGCGGCGGCGGTGCAGACGATCCTGGAGATCGGCGATGGGGAACGGGTCATGGCAAAGCATGAGATTGGGCGACGTTTCGCACCAACCGATCGACGCCAGGGATTCTCCACGCCATCCTGAAGATCTGCCCAGCCCCTCCCTCTTTGAAGCGCCTTCTCCCCCAGCTCACCGCCGCTGCCCTGCTCCTGGCCGCCGCTCTCCCCGGTAGCGCCTGGGCTGGCGCCGCCTTCAACAAAACCCTTGAGCTCCAAGGTGTCAGCTTCCAGGTGCAGAGCAGCGGTGAGGGCTCCCAGCAGCAGCTCACGATCACCACCACGGGCGCCAAGCCGCCGATCAAGCCGATTCGCCAAACGGTGAATGGTCAGGTGGTGGGTGCCGAGGTGGCCGACCTCAATAACAACGGCATGCCCGAGATCTACGTGTTTGTGCAGGGTGCTGGCAGCGGCAGCTACGGCGAAGTGGTGGGCTTCGCGGTGATCAAAGGCGCCGAGCTTTCCCCGATCACCCTGCCGGAACTCACGGGTGCCAACGCCCAGGGTTATCAGGGCCACGACCAGTTCCAGGTGGTGGAGAACTGCCTGGCGCGCCGCTTCCCGATCTACAAGCCGGGCGATAGCAACGCCAAGGCCACAGGCGGCCAACGGCAGATCTGCTACAAGCTCACGGCTGGCGAGGCGGGCTTCATCCTGCGGCCCACCAGCGTGCTCAAGTTCTGATGCCGGTGTTGTCGCACCGCTGGGCTGCGTCGGTTCTGATCGGTGCCGCCCTGGTGCTTCCCGCCCGGGCCTATGACCTGCAATACCGGCAGAACGGCACCAGCCTTTCGGCGAGTGAGCTGCGCAGGATCTTCAACAACGGCTTGCCGCCCGCTTACGACCAGCGGTTCCCCGATCAGCGCTGGACCACCTACCTGCTGCTCGATGCCCACGCCGACAAGGATCTGGTGGCCATCACCCTCGGCCTCAGCCCCCGGGTCGGCCCCTCTCAGGCCTTGTTGCCGGTGGCCACGTTCAGCGTGATCGAGCCACTGCCCCGTTCAGCGGCGCAATGGCAGCAACTGCTCTCCGATCTGGCAGCTCGCTATGCCCGCCTGATGCTCGAGAACGGCAGCAGGATCCCCAGCCAGCGGTGAAGGCCTTGTCGCGAGAGCCCACCACATCCAGCGCAACGGCTGGTTCGCTCTCCCACCTGGCGGTGGCGGGCTACCGCTCCCTCCAGCAACTCACCCTGCCCCTTGGGGGGCTCACCCTGGTGTGCGGCGCCAACGGCAGCGGCAAGAGCAATCTCTATCGATCACTGGGGCTGATTGCCGCCGCCGCCCGGGGTGATCTGGTGGCGGCCCTGGCGGCCGAAGGGGGCCTGCCGGCGGTGTTCTGGGCCGGGCCGGAGCGCACCACCAGGGAGATGCGCCGCGGTGAGCAGCCGGTGCAGGGCAGCAGCGGTAGGAGGGAGGCGGCGCGGCTGCGGCTGGGCATCGCCGGCGAAACCCTCTCCTACGCCATCGAGCTGGGCTACCGGGCCGACGACTACACCAGCGCCTTCGTGCTCGATCCGGAGATCAAGCGGGAGTGGATCTGGGCTGGCGGCCCATTCCATCCCCGCAGCCTGCTGGTGCAACGCACTGGCGCCGTGGTCGAGCGCTGCGGGGAAGGCGGGCCCAGCCGCCCCCTGGCCCTGGAGGTGTCGCCCCACGAGAGTCTCTTCACCGCTGTCTCCGATCCGCTCGAAGCGCCGGAAGTGTTCCAGCTGCGCAACACCATCCTCAGCTGGCGCTTCTACGACAGCTTCCGCACCGATCGCCAGGCCCCGGCCCGCAGCGGTCGCATTGCCACCCGCACGCCATCGCTGGCCGGCGACGGCGGCGATTTGGCGGCGGCGGTGCAGACGATCCTGGAGATCGGCGACGCGGATGCCTTTCAGGCCGCCATTGCCGACGCATTCCCCGCCTGCCGCCTGACCGTGGACATTGCGCAGCCGATCTTTCGCATGCAGCTGCACCAGCCGGGATTGCTGCGACCGCTTGAGGCCACGGAGCTCTCCGATGGCACCCTGCGCTATCTGCTGCTGACGGCGGCCCTGTTCAGTCCGCGGCTGCCGCCTCTGCTGGTGCTCAATGAACCGGAAAACAGCCTCCACCCCGATCTATTGGCTCCCCTGGCGCGATTGATCGCCGCCGTGGCCGAACGCACCCAAGTGTGGGTGGTGGCCCACGCCGAGGCTCTGATCACGGCTCTGGAGGCCACCCCCGGCTGCCGGCTGCTGCGATTGGAGCGGGAGCTAGGGGCCACGGTGCTGCCAGGCCAGACGGTGCTGGAGCGTGCCGCCTGGCGCTGGCCGGGGTGAAGGACGATGCCGACATCCCTGCCTATATCACTGCCAGCATCCCTACTGAGGGCACTTCACCGCTGGCACTTCATCGCTGGCACTTCACCGCTGGCACTTGATCGCATCGGCAGCTGTGATCGACTTGTAGGTGTTGTTCACGGTCAGGAAGGCGACACAGCGCTTCTTGTCGAGCATGTATGTGAGTGTTCCCTCGGGCAAGCGCTCTTCTGTGACGTACTTGGTGCCACGGATCACAAAGCCCAGTGCTGCCGTTCCCGGGGACTTGCCAACCAGGTACTGAAGATCGGGCACCGGTGGCCCCAGAACCAGCCCGCCACCAGAATTGCCATTACTGCCTCCACTGGCGGCTCCGGCTGTTTTGACAACGAGTTTGTAGGTGCTGTTGCCATCGCTCCAGCTGAAGATCCCCTTGGCTCCTTTGTCCTCGAACAACACATTGGAGGCATTGGCAAAGTCGTCTTCAATCCGCAGGTTCTGCCGATTGGGACCAGAGAATCGAAAGACCTTGCCGTTGTCGAACTTCACGACAAAGGTCTCTCGGCCCTCACCTGCTTTTTCCTTCACTGTGCAATCGTCATTATAAACGATCTCACCATTCTTGCTGAGACGACACTCAGCATCCGATTTCGCCACAGACTGAGCCTGAGCGGGAATGGTCAGCGCTACCAGGCAAGAAAAGGCCAGGGCAGGGGCGATTGACGTTCGAAGCACGAGCCTTTTGGGGAGTGACAAGACCAATCCTGTAGTCCGGAGGACGCCGCGGGGAGCTTCGTTACCGCAAGTTGCAAGCGATTCACGACGCCTGTTGATAGAGCTCCTCCAGCCGTTCCCGGCTGAGGTCGACATAAAGGAGTTCATCACCGGGCTCTGGAGCTTCGGGATGGCGCCTAGGCCTGGAGCCATTCCTTTGAGATTTAGCCAGCGGAGCCGAGCTGCGGAGGTTCTGGCTCATCAAGGCAAAAGCTCCGCCAGCGATCAGCGCGAAGCAGATCAGGTAAACAGCAGCCAGGAGGTCGTTCAAGGATGAAACATTCTTTCCATCACCCTACTGTAAAGAAATGTTGAGCGTGAGCTGCGGTTCCTCGGGGCCGTGTGTTCAGCATCCCCAGCTCCGGCCAGAGGTGCCATGGCCAAGAACCTGACATGCTCCTGACACCTGTGGCCGGGGCTGAGCACCACCGACCCGCACCACCATCCTTCCGCCCACCGCCATGACGACGTCCACCGACCTGAGCCGCGGCGTGCAGGAGTACTACGGCGCCACCCTCAGCAGCAGCGCCGATCTGCGCACCGACGCCTGCTGTGACGCCAGCAGCATTCCCGAGACCCTGCGCCCGAAGTTGGCCCGCATCCACCCCGAGGTGCTGTCGCGCTACTACGGCTGTGGGCTGGTGGTGCCTCCATTGCTGGAGGGTCTGCGGGTGCTGGATCTGGGCTGCGGCAGCGGACGCGATGTCTACCTTCTTGCCCAGCTGGTGGGCGCCGGCGGTGAGGTGGTGGGGGTGGACATGACGACGGAGCAACTGGCGGTGGCCCGGAGTCACCAACAGCACCACGCCGAGCAATTTGGCTTCGCCAACGTGCAGTTTCTGGAGGGCCGCATCGAGCAGCTTGAGCAGCTGCCGCTGGGGCCCGGCAGCTTCGATCTGGTGATCTCCAATTGCGTGGTGAATCTCTCCACCGACAAGCTGGCCGTTCTGAACGGGGTGCGGCGCCTGCTCAAGCGCGGCGGTGAATTCTTCTTCGCCGATGTCTATGCCGACCGGCGCGTGCCCGAGGCGCTGCGCCACGATCCGGTGCTCTACGGCGAATGCCTCAGTGGCGCCCTCTACTGGAACGATTTCCTGCGCCTGGCCCGCCGGGCCGGTTTCGCCGATCCCCGCCTGGTGAGCGACCGGCCCCTGGAGATCACCGATGCGGCGCTCACCGCCCGCACCGGCGCGATCCGCTTCTTCTCCGCCACCTACCGCCTGTTTCATCTCCCCGAGCTGGAAGATGCCTGCGAAGACCACGGCCAGGCGGTGATCTACCGCGGCACGATTGCCGAACACCCCCACGCCCTGCCCTTCGACAAGCACCACTGGATCGAGGCTGGCAAGGTGTTTCCGGTGTGCGGCAACACCTTCCGCATGCTCGCCGAAAGCCGTCTGGCGCCGCATTTCAGCTTCATCGGTGATTGCAGCCGTCACTACGGCCTCTTCGAAGGTTGCGGATCCGTCCTGCCCTTTGCCGGGGCCACAGCCCAGAGCGCTGGCGCGACGCAGACCGCTCCCGCACCGGCATCCACAGCAGTCGCGTCTTCAACGAGCGGCTCCTGCTGCTGAGGGGCTTCGTCTGCTGCTGAGGGGCTTCGCGTTGGCGGAAAGGGGCGCTGCTGATCGCGTTGCTGGTCGAGGTGCTGCCAAGGGAGATCAGGCGCCGAAGGCCACCTGACAGGCGGCGTTGAGCAACTGGGCCTCGGAGGCGTCGGCGGGTTCCTGACCACCCAGGGTGCCGGAGCTGCAGTCGGCACTGATCTGCCTTGATTCGACCCCATCGGTCACCACGAAATACACCACCTGATCTCCGCTGGTTTGCACGCTGTTGAAGAAGAGCTGGTAGGTGGTATCAGGCACCACAATGGTGGTCTGACTGGCGGCGATCGCATCGTTCACCGCGTTGTTGATCACCGCTGCGGTGGCGAGGGTTCTGAGACCCCAGGCCGCCGATCTCACCCCCCACCAGCCCCAGGGTGGTGAGTTCCAGCCGCCATACCAGCCCCAGTTCCAGGGTCGGGCCACATTCCAGCCGGGCCGAACCCAGCCGGGCCAGTAGTTGTTGTAGCGGTCATAAGCGCGGTCCACCCGCCGGCCGAGATTGTTCAGGTTGTCATTGAACCGATCGCGCCGGTCATTCCAGTTATCGCTCAACTTGTCACGATTCGCGTTCCAGTTGTCACGGGTCTGGTTGAGGCGATCGCGCCGTTCATTCAACCCGTCGTTCCACTTGTCACGGTTCTCGTTCCACTTGTCGCGGTTCTCGCTCAGCGTGGTGCGCCGGTCGTTCCAACCATTTTGGATCCGGTCACGGGCACGGTCCCAGTCGTTGAGGTTGTTATCCCGAATCTGATCCCGCCTGCGGTTCCATTCATCGCGGTTCCAGTTGTCGCGGTTCCAGTTGGCCATGCGATCGCGGGCCGCATCCCGGTTGGCGTTGGACATCCGGTCCTGCAGGGCCTGTCGATCGACGCCGGGGCGACGATCACGAAAGCCCTGCTCCCGGTTTGTCGCCATCCGGTCCCGCACAGCCTGGCGGTTCGAGCCATCGCCGCCGCGGTTGCCGAAGTTGCTGCGGTCGAAGGATGTGCGATCCACGGACGGGCGGACGCGATCCCGCCGGTTGACCGTGTCCCGGCTCCAGCCGCCGCTGGGCTTGCGGTTGCCCCGATCAAAGCTGCGGGGTGCCCTGTCCATGCCGGTGTTGGCCCGCTGGACCCGACCACCACCTCGCTCGCCTCTTCGGCCACCACCGCCGCGTCCTTCACCACCACGGGCACCGCCACGGGCCTGCTCCAGGCCGATTCCGGGTTGGCCTTTGAGGTTGAACGGCGTTGCCGCAGAGCCGGACGGCTGGCTTTGCGAGTCTTCCGGGAAGCCGGGAGCCATGGCGTGGAAAGGGAGTTTGGCCGCCTGGGCGGGCGGCAGCACCAAAAGGGCTGCCAGAAGCAGGGACATGCGGGTCATTGCGGTCGCTCCTCAGGGTGCGGTGGAGGGGCAGCCGTCGTCGTAGCAGTAGGCGTTGATGCGCCCATCGCTCCCGAAGGTCACCTTGAGCAGATCCCGGCCGCTGAGGGCGGCCCCCTTCTCCTGGCGCAGGCTGTTGAGATAGTTGGGGTTCACCACACAGAGATCGGTGCCGTTGAAGCACACGGTGTTGGCCGAGAGCCTGGCGGAGGCGGAGCTGAGGGGTTGCCAACTGCTGGTGGCTGCATCCCAGCGGCCCATCCGCACATAGGGATCCTCGCTGATGCCGATCACGGTCTCCTGTTTTCCGATCCGGTGCCGGTACAGGGTCACGCTGCCCTGGTCGACGGCCTCCACAGTGCAGCGGCTGGGGGGCGCTCCGGCCACGCTGCAAAGGGTGGTGAGGGTGTAAAGCGGCTCGGCGTGCAGTGGGGCGCCATCGATCAGCAGCAGGCCGGCGCTCGCCAGCGCAGTGCCTGCAATCAGGGGGACCAGGGGGGGGCGTCGCATCGACCTCAGGTGGGCTGGCCAGATCCTAAAAACCCGCCATCGCCCTGTCAGCCACTCCAGCGCCTGGGGTTCAAGGGCAACCAGATGCTCCAACGACGTCCCTCGATCGAGAGACTCCAAATCGACGCATGGCTCCCTACGGTTTCCGATCATGGAGGCGGAAGCGATGGGCTTGACCACGAAGCTGGGACGTCAGGCTCGCTCACGGTGGAACCGATCATCCGCAGGAGTGCGCCGGATATTGCTTGCACTCTGCGCCGTGGTCAATCTCAGCCATGCAACCATGGCGGTTCAGGCCAAGCCCCAGAACCAGGCTGCATCGCAGGAGCTTCGCGGGGTCTGGTTCACCGCCAACGACATGCCGGTGCTGCGTGACCGTGGCCGGATGCAGGCAGCGGTGAATCAGTTGGCGGATCTGGGCTTTAATCGGCTCTATGTCGTGGTCTGGAATAGCGGACTGACCTATTATCCGAGTCAGGTCAGTCAGCAGCGCCAACTGCAGGATTTCACCTTTCGAGGTCTGCAGGGCCAGGATTATCTCGGCGAGTTCATCAGAGCCGGCCGCAACCGTGGGATCGTCGTGATCCCCTGGTTTGAATTTGGCTTCATGACATCGCCTGATTCGGCGCTGGCCAAGCGCCATCGCACCTGGCTCACCCAGAAGCGCGATGGCGGGCTGACCTCCACAAGCGCAGCGGGCGAAGTGGTTTGGCTCAATCCATTCCGGCCCGAGGTCCAGCAGCTGATCACCGACCTCGTGCTTGAGGTGGTGCGTCAATACGACGCGGAAGGTATCCAGTTCGACGATCACATGAGCCTGCCACGCGACTTTGGATACGATTCCTTTACAACAGCGCTCTATCGCAAGGAGACCGGACGCAAGCCGCCCGCCAATCCTGATGATCCGGCCTGGGTGAAGTGGCGCGCTGATCGGATCACGAGCTTCATGGCTCAGCTGGCACGGGCTGTGCGCAGGGCGCGGCCCGGTGCCCTGATTTCGATTTCCCCCAACTACTACGACTTTGCTTACAAGCTGCAGCTGCAGGATTGGCGAAGCTGGGTGCAGCAGGGCATCGCTGATGAGTTGCTGGTCCAGATCTATCGCCCTGAACTGAACAGCTACCTGCCCCATCTCACGCGGCCCGAGGTCCAGAAGGCCAAAGGCCTCATCCCCACGGCCATCGCCGTGATGAGTGGTCAGCGCAACCGCCCGACATCTCTGGAGTTAATGCGCCGCAAAGTGGAAGCCAACCGGGTCCGGGGGTTGGGCGTGGCATTCTTCTACTTTGAGAGCCTGTGGAGCCTGGGGCCCGAACCCAAAGAACAGCGCATCCGCGGCTTGGCCGAAATCCTTGATAGCACCCCTGCTCCTCCATTGCCATCCCCTCCGCCGTCCCCGCCGCCGCCGCTAACGCTGCAGCCCTCGCCGGCCTTGTAGCCTCCCTTAGATGGCCACGGAAGGCTGGGCATCTCACGGCAGTCAGCTAGCAGCCGACGTGCGAGATCCGACCTCTTTCCACCCCAGGCACTGTTGCTTTGAACTGTAGGTGGGAGGGAATGCGATTGTCGTGCCCTTCACGGTGTTCTGGAAGCGCACCTGGCCTCGGGTATCGGTCACCCGCACGGCATAGTCCGCAGCCCCTTCCACCGGACTCCAGCGCAATTCATTGGCTCCCAACCAGCCCAAGTGCGCCACCTTCCCCAATGCTGGATTCGGCGCCACCGATCAGGCCAACGGCCGCCCTTTCCAGGTCCACCCGCGGCCGCTGAGGGTGCGCCACACCGACACCGGGCCGATCGCGGCCACCACCAGGCCACCGGCTCCCATCAGCCACCAGAGGGTGATCGGCAGCTGGAACTGGCGGCGGATCCAAAGGCGCAGGACCAGCTGCAGGCCAATGCCCGCCAGGCCAAGGGCAAGGGCTCGTCGTGCTTGCGGCGCCTGAGGCTGTGGGAGCCCACCAGCCAGAGCCGATCACCGTCGAGCGCCGGGCCCATGGCCCGCAGTGGCTGCGGCTCAAGGTCGCTAGACATCGAGCCGCAGCAGCTGCTCAACCCTGACCCGGCGGAGCAGGTTGAGCGATTCAGCTGGTGGTTTGCGCCGGGCGACAAGGGGATGCAGATCGCCAATAATGACGAGAAGGAGGCGTTCAAAGGTGATGTCGGCACGGTCAAAACGATCGACACCGATGCCAGCGAACTGACTGGCAATTAGAGTAAGCCCATCATCCCAGTCCATCACCATGCTCACCGGCCCTGAACTACTCGCCAAGATCAAGGAGCTCGGTGATGCTTCGAAATCTGATCTGGTTCGCTCCGCCGGCTATGTCAGCACCAAGAAGGACGGCACGGAGCGCCTGAACTTCACCGCCTTCTACGAAGCCCTACTGGAAGCAAAAGGCGTCAGTCTTGGTGACGGCGGAGGCAGTGGCGGCAAAGGGCGCCCTGGCCGCAGCCTCAGCTATGCCACCAAGATCCAGTTCAACGGCAACCTGATGGTGGGCAAGGCCTACACCGCCCAGTTGGGGCTGAAACCCGGCGATGAGTTTGAGATCAAGCTCGGCCGCAAGCAGATCCAGCTCATCCCCCTGGGCGCCGCTGAGGAGGAGTGAGGGGCTGAAGGAGCGCCGGGGCATGGGGAGGAGCGGAGGTGCACATCCACCTGCCGGTGGCCAAAGCTGCGCTCGATGGGCCCGGGGCTTCTGGTGGTCCGCTGGTTCCGCCAGCACTGCCGGGATCCACATGAGGCCCAGGAGCAGGCGATGAGCTCGGTGGTGAGGTCCTTGCGGACCAACAGGCCGGGGAAGTGCTCAAGGATCTTCTGGTCGAGGGGGCTGGGTAATTCAGGTGTCATCGGAGCTCACCACAGGGTTTGGCAGGGGAAGGTGGACAGCTGGGGATCGGCGGTGAGCAGCACCAGGTGATCCAGTTCTGCCTGGGCGGCCAACATGCGATCAAACGGGTCGCGGTGGGGCTGGCCGTAACCGCCCGCCCGCAGCCCATGGGCCAGGGAAATCGGCAGTGCTGCAAAGCCATCAGCCTGCAGCAACCCAGGCAGATCGCCGATGGCGCCGTTCAGTTCGGGCAGCTTGCCCTGGTGGTGCTTGAGGCTGATTTCCCACACAGAAGCCGCACTCACCAGCACGGGAGTGGCTGAGTCGCTGAGCAGGTCGCGCACGGCAATGGAGAGGCGATCGGGATCAAACCACCACCAGAGCAAAGCGTGGCTGTCCAGCAGGTAGGCGTCCCCACGACTCATCGCTACGGCATCTCCGGCAGCAGGGCGCTCGACTCCCAGCTGTCCAGTTCACTGGGTTCCATGGGTTCGAGCAGCATGTTGGGCTGGCTGAGCGGGCCCCGGCTGCGCAGTCGCCCCGGGATGCGCTCGGGAACGGGCGATGCCAGGGGCATCAGCCGTGCCCAGGGCTTGCCAGCCTTGGCCAGCACGATGGTTTCGCCCGCATGAGCCTCATCGATCAGGCGCGACAGATGGGTTTTGGCCTGGTGGACGTTCACCATTCGCATTGGACCCTCCCGCATGACAGCACCTCCCATTGATCTGATTAGCTTAGCTATGGACTAAGTCCATCAGAAGTCGTTGAAGTCGCTGCTGAAGGGCCGCTGCAGCTTGAGCTCCACAGTCTTGTAGGGCACCAGCGTGGCGACACCCTCAAGCAACCGCTCCAGGCGCAGCTCCAGGGTCTGGTTGTTGTAGTCGCCGGCTGGGTTGGAGAGCTCCTGGATCGTCTGCTGCTCCCGCTGGCGGGCCTCGCTGGCGGCGGAATCCAGCAGCACGGTGCGGTGGGCGCAGAGCAGGGCCCCATCGGCTTTGGCGTAGAGGAGGAGAGCGGCGCATGCACATAGCGCATGTGGAACTCCTGCTGGCGCGGCAGGGAGCTCGATCCCCAGCTGGTCAGAGCAGCCACCTGATCACTCCAGCGGTTGGTGAGGGGCAGCAACACATTGTTGACGTACTGAGCCTCCAACCAGTCGCGCAGGGGCTTGAGCAGCCCGGGCTGTTGATAGGTGCGGGCATGGACCATGCAGCGGCGGTAGGCCTGATCCAGCCGCCACCAGCCATTGCAGGAGCGCTGCAGGCCCTCCTCGAAGCTGGGCACCGCGAGATCAGCCTGGGTTAGCAAGCCTCGGGAGGAGATCGCCTGCTCCAGGGCGCGGTAGCCGTGAACGTGCTTCTCGAATCAGCAGGAGGTGGCGCGCGCGCGGATCGTATCCACCAGTTCGGCGTCGCTGGCGCGCTGGCACCCCGAATTGCCGTTGCCCTGGAAGCGTTGCAGCAGGCGGGGAAGCATGAATCGCTCGATCAGCTCGTAGCTGTCGTCATCGCCGGGCTCGAAGCGCTCTGGCGCGTCGCCGGCCTGGCGCTGAGGCTGTCTTTCCAGATGCTCAGGACCACGCGGGCGTGGGGCAGCAGCTCGCAGGTAGAAGCCGTAGAGAGCTTCCACCGGTTCATCGCCATCGGGGTTGGCCGGGTCCAGCTGGCTGAAGGCATGCAGCAGCAGTTTGTCGATGTCGGCTCGCTGCTTGGCCAGCACAGCGAGCATCTTGAGCTGCACGGCGGCCTCGTCGTCGTTGGGGCGCAGCAGCTCATTGAGCTTGGTGTTGCGCACCGGATGCGGCTGGTGGTGGCGGGGGAGGCGGGCATCAAAGGAGTTGGCGCTGAAGCTGGCTGACGGAGGTATGCAAACCAGTGAACACCGGCTCGGCGACGGTTTGTGGAAAGTCAGCCGGCAACTGGGCTTGCACCGCATCAAGCACAGTTGGCGTCTGGGCGATCAGCGCGTTGAGGATGGGTTGGGCGTCGCCCAGCCCAAGCCGTTTGGCGGTGAGCAGCATGCGGCGGCCTGTGATCTCCAAAGGCTTGCAGTAACACCCTTTTTCTCCATGCCAGGCCATCGCCATCTTGAGCTTTTGCTGGGGCCATTGGCCGCTGCCCCGTCCAATCACCGGCCAGGCCGAGAGCACGTCGTAGAGCGGGGTGAGCTGAAAGCGGCCGCCTGGGTTGAGGAAGAGGCTGAAGTTCTTGGCGTGGCCATCGATGGCGCGCAGCATCCAGAACAACACCTGCGCCTTAAAAAAGGTGGCGAGGTCGCTGCGCTCTGAGGATTGGGCCAGCAGCTCGGCAATGGCCACCATGCCAGGCCCGCCGTTGTTCTCGTATTTGCTGGCGGCCGGTGTGGAGGTGGCCTGGCAACAATCTTCGCTGGGCAGGCGCAGCCAAAAGGTGCCACTGGCATGCAGGCGACGGTCAAAGCGTTGAACAATCAGACAGCGCTCGCCGTCGAAACTTGCCATCTCTGTGGAGGCCACTGGCAGCCCATAGGCCATCAGCAGCCTGCTGCAGAGCCACTCGTTCTCCACCGAGGAGCTGAAATCAATCTGGCCCTCGCCGATCACACCCATCGGCAGCTTGAAGAGGTGGGTGGTGGGGGTACTGCCGAGTGGCAGACACCATTGGTTGTTGTGCCATAGAAACGCGGTTTTCTCCTGGGCACCGGCCACGGAGAGCCGAAGTTCATCGGACTCAGGGCCCAGGGATCCTGGAGCCGGCGCAGCCGTCACGGCGCGCAGGCGCCGGCCGATCTCCTGGTTGCTCAGAGGCTTGGCCTCGATGCGATCGATGCCGCTGGGCTCCTGGTCAGGCGGCAGCAGTTGCACGGCGCCGGCGCAGTCGCGGCCGACCGCAGCCAGCAGATCGAAGGCACTGGTGCTGGCGGTCTGAAACCGGGACTGGGCCCTGCGGCGGATGACCTCGCTATCCGGAAGGAGGTTGTCAAACCAGCTCTCCACGGCATCACCGCTGAGTGTTGAGGCCCCGAGGCCCGCCGGCAGCGACAGCGACAACGGGCGGAACTGACTGGAGTGCAGCCAGGATTCGGCGTAGCTGAACGCCTGCGCCCCCCGCGCCGGAAAGGTCCAGGTGCCGACCCGTTCGCCGTTCATCCACACCGCCAGGGAGCGCGCCCGCGTTGGCCTGCCCATCACCACTCGGCCGGCTCGATGCCGTTCTCGCGGGGCCGCACCACCAGTTCGAGATCGAGCGCGGCCAGGATCAACAGCAGACGCTCCACGGTGAGGCGCCCCGGTTGCAGTTCGAGCTGGGAGAGCCGGGCCTGGCTGGTGCCACCGGCCTTGAGGGCTAGCTCTTGCTGGCTCAGGCCCTGTTGCCGCCGGACGCCCTTGAGGAGCACCCCCAGCTGGGCAGGGGCGCGGATCACCTGCTCGCCTGCGGCCATGGTGTACTTGGAATCTCAATAAACGCACGTTAGCAGGATTCCCAATGAATGGCTTTTATTGAGACTCCGAGTGGAAGGGACTTGCGGCCCACCGCCTCGATCAGCTGCCGCCGCATCGCCGGGGCGAAGGTTTTGAGGGCGGCGGTGTTGAAGGCATGGAGATTGAGTTGGTCGAAGACAGGGGCCCTTAGGGCTCTTGAGATTAGGTGCCGCCCATCAGCAGCAATGCCGCTGCCCGCCACCACAATCTCGCCACCCTTTTCGCCACCCTTTTCGCCGCCCTTTTCGCCGCCCTTTTCGCCGCCATCACCTAGGCTTCAGCAACACTTTATCCTAAATGAGCCCAATCCCCGCCCTACCACTTTGGTTTATTTGGGCTTTTTTATCTGCGCTTTGTGCAAGTGCATCTGCGGTATTTGGCAAGATTGGACTCGGGGGTATCGATGCGGATCTAGCCACGCTAATCCGCACTCTGGTCATGGCTATTTTTCTGCCGTTGCTCATTCTAGCCACTGGAAAGCTAAGCAGCCCATTTGCATTATCACAACAAACCTGGCTCTTCATTGTGCTTTCGGGCTTGGCTAGCGGCTTATCATCGTTCTGCTTTTTTAGGGCCCTGAAGCAAGGAGATGCTTCATTGGTCGTGCCCGTTGATAGACTAAGCCTATTAATGGTAGCGTTGGTAGGCTTCGCTTTTCTTGGTGAGCGCCCTTCAGTGATTGGCTGGGCAGGTTTGCTGTTTGTGGCTGGGGGCGGAATACTATTATCGCTTGCTTAGTTGCCAACCGAGCCTGCTGGGTCAAGAGCTATTCAGCAAGCTCGGGGCAAAGCAAAGCGATCAATCGGCGCTGGCCTGGTGCAGCAGCAGGTCCAGCTTGCGGCCCACCGCCTCCAGCAGCTGCCGCCGCATCGCCGGGGCACAGGTCCTGAGGGCCTGGCGTGCCTGCCACCACTGGAGCCAATCAGATTCTTACTGTTGCGGGCGCCTTGGGTCATGCGGATCACCAGCAAGGGCCAGGCCACCATTCCCCAGGAGATCCGCGAGCAGTGCGTCCAGTTGCCCCACACCCAGGTGCGCTTCCTTGTGGAGGGCGGCCGGATGCTGATCGAGAAGGAGCCTGCTCAAGGCTCCCCGGCAGCGAAGGCCTGCAACAGCTGCGTCGGGCCCGCCTGCGCACTCGCCTCAGCACCGATGAGCTGCTCGCCCTCAGCCGCGGCGAAGAGCAGCCCTGATGCTTTTCGTGGATTCCAATGTGATCCTCGATGTGATCACAGCTGATCCCCTCTGGCAGGCGTGGAGCGACGAGCAACTCAGCCGCTGGCTCGACCGAGGGCCGCTGTTGATCAATCCGATTGTCTATGCCGAGATCGCCTTAGCCTGTGACGCGATCGAGACCGTGAATGACCTGCTGCCGGACCATAGCTGAGTGGAGCCAAAGAGCTACGGGGGGAGCGAGTTCGGGGGGATGAAGCAGGCGATGGCGGCGCTACGGCGGAGATCTTCCGATGGGCCGTCCCTTCAATCCCTAAGGCCTTCCCTGCAGCAGCTGCTCAAACAACTCAATCACGCGTTCTTCAAGCTGATCGATACGCCGGAGCAACCGAGTCTCCAACTGGGCTAAGACCTCCTCGTTTACAGAGCCAGGCTCAGATCCCGATCGGGCTAATGCGCGGGCCCTGGTGGGCCAGGTGCCACTCTCAAACACGCTACACAGATAGTCCCAGGTTTTCTTCTTGGTGGGAGCGGGGCCTAGGGCGGCTTCCAGATAGACATGGGCGGCTGCGGCAGAACCGAAGCGTGCCTTGAGGGCCGTTGGAGTGCACTGATCCTTAGGCAGGAGGGATTGGGGCCCAGCATTCAGGGCCAGGGCCTCCTTGGCCCCAGAAGGAACACTAGGAGCCACCTCCTCCTCCACCAGCTGGCGGATCGCAGCGTTCTGCTCACCCACGGTGCGGAAAAGCTCCGCATCGCCCTTGGCCATGCGAGCCATCAGTTCGCCGAAGCGATCACTTAGCTCCCCCATCAGCTCTCGCTCCCACCGCGCAGCAGGCGGCGCATGCGCTCGATCAGCCGGGTGATGTTGACAATGCTCCAGTAGCCGGCTTCCTCCTTGGCAGCATCGAGCTCCTTCAGCACGCCATCGAGGGCCTGCTGCTTGTCCTCAAAGGCCTCCAGCTCCCTGTGCATGTCCTGGGCGATTCGCAGGGCCTCTGCCTTCTCTTGTCCCAGCGCCATCAACCGGCCCTCGTAGCCGCGCAGGGTTTCCAGGAAACGATCCCGCGCCACAGTGAGCTCCCGGGAACGGCGCTGTAGCTGGCCACGGGAGCGCGTCAGCGAAGCATGGCTGTTGCGCATCGCTTGGTAATGGTGCTCGATCTGCTCTCGGCTCAGGGCGCTCAGATCGGCGGGGAAATCGCTGGTGGAGCGGATGCCCTTGCACTCCACGATGGCCTTGGCGGGATCAGGAGCCACTGGACTCGATTCAGGCTCCTCCACCAGGAGTCTCAGCTCCCCTTGATCGCTTTCGGCCATCGGATCTAAGTCGCGTACTCAATATCAGCATTAAAGGACAGGGACTGACCAGCTCAGACGATTCTCTGGTCATGGTCTGGCCATGAAACGATTCACGTTTCTCTAAGTGTGATGGCCGTCCTTGCAAGCTCCTGATCTAGGAAGACCCTGTAAAAACCGCTGCGCGGGTCCTTGGCCCCCGCCCCGCCCTGATGCCTGGTCCTGCGCTGCGCCATTTCTGGCCCATTCGCGCGTCTCCCGCCACTCCTATCTCCTGTCGCTTGGCTCCCAGGCCCTGCTGGATCTCAGCGATTGCTGCTGTTTCCGCTCCCTGCCCAGGCTGGGAGAGCTGATGTGATCTCGGAGCTGATGCGGCCGCAACCAGAGCCAAGGGTGTTGGCCTGGGCCGATGGCCGGCTGCCGGATGGTCGGCGCAAACAGGAGCTGCAACAGAGCTGGGACGCCTTGATGGCCGAAGTGTTTACCGGTCGGGTCTGGCCGTTCACCAGTGAAGCGGCTCACTGGTATGCCCAGCTGCTGCAACGCCGCGAGCCATTGGGGCGATCCATGGCTACCGCCGATGCGCTGATTGCCGCGACGGCTCTGGCCCAGGGAGCATCACTGGCCACCCGTGATGGGGCCGACTTTGCCGACATCGGCTTGGAGCTGATCAATCCCTGGTACAGCCAATGAACTTCTACTCCATCAAACAGCTGATCAGGATTCAGCACAGCCTCCGTTGAAGCCCACGGAGCCTGAGCAGTCGCGCCTAGTCGTAGTGACTCCACATCCGCAACACCTTCGCCACTCGCACATCCTCCAGCACCTGATAGACCAACCGGTGTTGGATGTTGATGCGTCTGGAGCAGACTCCGCGCAGATCGCCCACCAGGGCTTCGTAGGGCGGTGGTTGTTGATAAGGAACAGCAGCCAACAGATCAAGCAGGGCCTGGGCCTTCTGCTTCAGGGCAGGCGACGCGGAGGCGAGTTTGCGGGCATCCTTATGGGCCTGTTTGGTAAACAGAACGGTCCAGCTCACCAGCCTGGTTCTGTGCTCAGCTCTGAGGCCTCGGTGGCCATTCCCTCCAGGATCGACTCGCGCATCCCGGGGATGGCCAACAGATGGAGCGTTTCCTCAATCGAGCGCCAGTCGGCCTCGGAAATCAGCACCGCGTTGCCCCGCTTGCCTTGGATCTGCACCGGTTGATGGGATTGCCCCACCTCATCGATCAGGGCGTAGAGACGCCTGCGGGCTTCCGTGGCCGAAACAGTGGTCACAGGGAACTCGGAGAACGTACGTAAAAGCGTACCGCATGCGGCCTGGCGCCGGAAGCCAATGACGCATCGATGAGTCCGGCGCTCCTGGCGGGCTTCGCTGGTGGCCTCGCCGGTCCCGACGCACCCGGGCCCCTCCATGCTCCGCCGCGGGCGCCAGCCCTTGCCTGGATCAAGACGGGATCTCGTTCGCGGGGCAGTCCTGGTGGTCCCAAGGACCGCTCGACCGTGATGGATGCCGTGGAACAGGTGGAGAAAAAGCTCAGCGACGATCCCGCCGTTGCCCGGCAGGTGCAGCAGGTGAGGAATCTGTTGCAGATCGATACGAGGAAGCGGCGTTTATCGTAGATTTTTTGGGAATCTGTTTGGGAGTTTCAAGCCGGAAGTTGTCAGCATGTGTCACCTGCAAGGTAATGTGTAAGGCAATGCAACCAGATCTTGCGTTTCACTGATTTCGCGGTCAACTTTCAGTTGCAGGCCTTTCCAGCCGATATCATAAAGCTGATAGCCACATGTCTCCAGGTAAGATTTATTGCGAATATAATTCGTGTGATGGCATTCAAAATAAAGATGCTTTATGTGTTGGCTTGCAAGATAGTCGCCTGCCCCAATAAGGGCATCGTATTCGGCGCCCTCCACATCGAGTTTCCAGAGCTGTACTTCACTGATTTCAGCTTGCCTGAGGACATCTTCAAGTCTTCTGATCCGAATAACTTCTCGATCTAGCATTCTCGACTTATACCAATCATTCCTCAGTGTCGAACGTGCTCCATCACATTGAATTTCCATGTCACATTCTTCTGAGCCCAACCCCCAGGGATAGACAGTGAAATTCCAGCCTGGCTGATGCTGGAGGCAGGAAGCTAACCATTGCCGCTGCGATTCTACAGGCTCAAACGCTAGAGATTGGACCTTTGCCATGCCACCAAGATAGAGAACCCACTGTCCAATGTTGGATCCTGAATCAACAAAGACTCCACCATTTCTAAGTGCATTCTTGGCAAAACTGAGACCGATCCCTCCTTCGTAGTCACCGTAAATGATCCAGCGGTGGGTAGGCTCGGTAAGATCAAGCTTCCAAAAAACGCCATTTGAACATTTTACCCAACCGGTGCCCTGTGCAGCCAAAGTAGACCCAAAAAGCGACTCCAGGAAACCCAGCTTTTTTGGAATCTTGAGTTTCCGCATCATTCGCAGCGATAGCGGAATTGCTATGGTGTTTATCATTTTAGGTGCATTGTTGATGGGCTTTGCACATCTTATCATTCAGATCCCGGCCATCGCACCTTTCTGTCTACACAACCCTTTCAGAGTTGGCAGATCCTGGTCAGCCAGTAATCGGCTCACTCCGATCCAGCCCCTCCACCACCCCCTGAAAAACCCGGCTGGCGGTGATGTCTTCCGCTTCTATCGTCATCAGATCCAGCTTGCTAAGCCGGCTACCCATGCCATTGAACAAGCGGTTCGCCTGACGCATGCGGGCCCGGTCGATGGCGTTGCGGATCGAGCGGGCATTGGCGAAAAAGGGTAACTGCATGCGGCGCAAGATGTACTCGGCGAAGACCTCGGTGGCCGCTTCGCTAAAGCGGTAGTTTTCGCTGGCGAGGATCAGTTTGGCGATCGCCAGCAATTCAGGAGCGCTGTAGTCAGGGAAGTCGATGTGGTTGGCCACCCGCGAGGAGAGGCCAGGATTGGATTGATAAAACACATCCATCCTCTCTTTATAGCCCGCGAAGATCACTACCAGATCATCACGATTATTCTCCATCACCTGCAGCAAGATCTCAATCGCTTCGGCGCCGTAGTCACGCTCATTCTCGGGCCGGTAAAGATAATAAGCCTCATCGATAAACAGCACCCCACCCATCGCCTTCTTCAGCATCTCCCGGGTCTTGGGGGCCGTATGGCCGATGTACTGACCCACCAAATCATCGCGGGTAGCGGTCACCACGTGTCCCTTGCGGACGTAGCCGAGGCCATGCAGGATCTTCGACATCCGCTCGGCCACGGTGGTCTTACCGGTGCCCGGCCTGCCGGTAAAGGACATATGGAGGCTCGGTGGAGCCGACTCCAGCCCCAGCTCGCGCCGGGCCCGGTTCACCACCAACAGAGCCGCGATTTCACGGATCCTGGCCTTCACCGGCCGCAGACCCACCAGTTCCTCATCCAGTTGGTCGAGCACCGCCTGGATGCCGGCCGCGTCGTAGGCCCCTCGTAGATCCACCGTGAGAGGGTCGCACTCCTTCTGCTCGGGGATCTCCAGTTGCGGCTGCGGGCCGGCGGTCGGCTGCAGGGGATCAGAGGAGTGCATCGATCGCCGCGGCAAAGGCCTGATCAACCTCTCCAACCGGCTGCTCGTCATCCGGCCTGAGGGTGAGGTTCACATAGGTGCGGCCGAAGCTGATGTCGGGGAAGCGCCCCTCGCTCTCCGCCAAAGCATTGAGCCGCTCCAAGAAACTGCGGGTGCTCTCGTAGTCATCGAATTCGATGCGGCGCTCCAGCCGATCGGGGCGGGTCCGCTGCGTCCAGGGCTGATTCATGAAATGAACCTAAGCCACGAACAGAAGGTGCTCCACCACAGTCGCCCCGACAGAAGGGCCCGATCAGCTGCCGAAGGGGTCAAGGCAGTCGGTGCGGGCCACTGCCAGCCGCTCGGCCCAGGCCCGGGCGTAGGCCCGGTTGGCAGCCTGCTCAGCCGGAACCGCAGTGCCCAGGGAATGGGGGAAGGTGCCATCGATGGCGGCATTGGTGACACAGAACATCGACTTCTGGAAGCTCATGCAGATCTTCACCCGAACATCGCCCTCGCCGCGGCTGCGCTGGCGGTAGAGGGCATGGAGGCGCTCCGGCAGATGGCGATACATGTCCTGCATCAGCAGGCTCGGGGGAATGCCGGCACCCATCGTGGGCAGCGGATCGGCGTAGAGGGCGCCGTAGGCAAACTGAGCCTGGTCCGGCGAGATCTGCTGGGCCTGGGCATTGAACGACACGGTGCCAAGGAACGGCATGCCGCGCAAGAACACAGCCTCCACGTAGGGAACCGCCACATCCACCAGGAAGGTGAGCCCCGCCTCCGGGGGCAGCACCCAGAAGCGTTCGCCCCCCAGGTGCACGCCATAGGTGATCGGATTGGCGGCCGCATTCACCAGGCCAGCCTTGATGAAAGCCACCACCTCGGCAATGCTCCTCACCGTGCCGGCCGCCTCAGCCCGGGCCAGATCGAGGAAGAGATCGCTCATCACCCGCCAGAACTGGCCGAGGGCATGGGTGGTGGCGGCGGCCCGGATCGCCTCAGGCAGAAAGTTCGGAAAGAGAGGATGCAGGAGCGCCAGCAGGGGGTCCCGGCCGGTCTTGTGGCGGATGATCGCCGCACAGTTCCCGGCGAAGGGCTCGGAATCGAGGTAGGCATCGAGGCCGCCGGTGCCATGCCAGAGCATGGCTTTCATGCAGTACTCGGCGTACTCGAAATTGATGCGGTCGCCATTGAGATGGCGCCAGATCTTCGCCGGGCTCAGGTCGCCATCGAGGAAGCGAAACACCGGGAAGGGATTGAGAAACTGCCGTTCGGCCTGGAAGATCAGGTTCTTGCTGTACGCATCGAGCACCACGCCATAGCTGTTCAGCACATCCACCACCTCCACCACGTGCTCGGGGGTGTCAGCCAACAGGGTCTGGCTCGCCAGCAACCTGGCCTCCAGCGCTTCGACACTGGGACGACCGCCGGCATGGGTGAGCAACGCAGGGATGACCGGCATCAGCCCAAACCTCCGTGGCTGGCGGCCAGCAGCAGGGCCGGCAGCTCGGCCATGGCTGTGGCTGTGGTCTCACTGAGCCAGCCGAGGCCTGCCGGCACGAGCCCCAGGCCCACCACCGCCAGGGAAATCCCCAAAGCCGGCAAGGTTTCCCGAAGCGCCACCCCCGACAGGCGAATATCGAGGCGTGCATCGGCGCTGGGATCCTCGCTGGGGGGGGTGATCGCCATCCGGCCAAAGTAGGCCCGGTTCACCAACAGGAGGAAATACACGGCCGTGAGCCCCGAACCCACCATGCAGAGGAGGGTGGCCAGCGGGAACACGCCGATGCTGCCGCGAAACACCAGGAATTCGGAGATGAAGCCGGCCATCCCCGGCAGCCCGGCACTGGCCATCACCCCGAGGATCATCAAGGTGCCGGTGAAGGGCAGGCCGCGCTCCGGATTGAGCAGACCGCGCAACACCTCCAGATCGCGGGTGCCGGTCTTGCGGTACACAATGCCCACCAGCAGGAAGAGCAGGGCGGAGATCAGCCCATGGCTCACCATCTGGAACACCGCCCCCAACAGACTCACCGGCGTGGCGGCGGCCGCCGCCAGCAGGATCATTCCCATGTGGCCCACCGAGCTGTAGGCCACCATCCGTTTCATGTCCCGCTGGGCGATGGCGGCCAGTGAGCCATACAGCACCGAAACCGCCGCCCAGATCGCCAGCCAGGGAGCCACTAGAGCCCAGGCCTGGGGAAACAGCCCCAAGCAGAAGCGCAGCAGTCCATAGGTGCCTAGCTTGAGCAACACCCCAGCCAACAACACCGACACCGGCGAGGAGGCCTGGGTGTGGGCGTCAGGCAACCAGGTGTGGAAGGGCACCAGCGGAATCTTGATGCCGAAACCGATCAGCAGGGAGACAAGCAGCACGAGCTGACTCCCCATCGACAGCCGTTCGCTGAGGATTGGGGTGAGGCTGAAATCCACCGTGCCGGTGAACAGGGCCAGCCCAAGGAAGGCGCCCAGAATGAGCACACCGGAGATGGCGGTGAAGATCAGGAACTTGGTGGCCGCGTAGGCGCGCTCGGTTCCGCCCCAGATCGAGATCAACAGCCAGAGGGGAATCAGCTCCAGCTCGTAAAACAGGAAGAACAGCAAGAGGTTCTCCGCCAGGAAGGCCCCATTCACGGCGCCGCTGATCAGGAGCAGCAGGGCGAAGTAGATGCGCGGCCGTTGGCTGATGTCGCGGGTGCACACCGCAGACACCAGGGTGAGGGCACCGTTCATCAGCACCAGGGGCAAGGAGAGGCCGTCGATACCGAGGCGGTAATCGAGGCCGATCATCGGCACCCAGCTGAGGGTGTCCTGCAGCTGCATCCCTCCCTGGTGGGGATCGAAGGCCAACAGCACCCGCAGGCTCCAGAGCAGCTGCAGGGCGAGGGTGGTGATGGCGATGGCCCGCATCCTGCCGGGGGGCGGGTTACTCGGCGAGAGGAGCAGGACGAAGGCTCCCAGGAAGGGAATCAGTAGGAGCAGGCTCAGCATCGTTCCGTCCTCATCCCTTCAACCAGGCCAGGCTGGCCAGGAGCATGATGATCGCCGCCACCAGGGTGAGCACATAGCTCTGCAGCTGGCCGCTCACACCGAGCTTGAGCCCTTCGGCGCTGGCCAGCGAGGCGCTTCCGATCCGATTCACCAGGCCGTTCACCAGCACCCGATCAACGCTGTTGGTGAGCCGGGCCAGACCCGCCACGAACGCCACGATCGTGGCCTTGTAGATCCGCTCGGTATAGAAGTCGTAGGCCAACAGGTCCTGCAGCATCCCCAGGGGGCGGAACAGAGAACGGGACCAGAAAGCATCCAGCTGAACCAGGCAACCCGCAAGCACCCCGACAAAGCCACTGCCCACAACCAGCAGGGTGCTTGAGGTCGAGAAGCTGGGGATCGCCAGGAAGGGATCGATCCGCTCGATCACCAGGGGGGTCAGTAAAACGAGCACGGCCAGGCTCACCATGGGCAAGGCCATCAGCCAGTTCACCTCCGGGCTGCGACGCGTTTTGGGATGGGGCTTGTCGAGGAACACCTTGCGGAAGACCCGCACCAGGTTGAATGCGGTGAGGGTATTGGTGAGCAGCACCACTCCCGCCAGCAGGGGATGGCCGGCCCGAAAGGTGTCGACCATCAACCCGAAGCACCAGAAGCAGCCCAGCGGGAACAGGCCCGTGAGCCCTGCGGCGGCCACTAGATAGGCCGTGGTGGTGGCCGGCATGCGGGAGCCCAGGCCCCCGAGTTCGGTGAGGTCCTGGCAGCTGGTGGTAGCGATCACACTGCCCACGCTCATGAACAGCAGTGCCTTGGCCAGGCCGTGGGCAAAGAGCAGCAGCAGGGCCAGCAGGGGCTTCTGCAGGGCGATCGCCAGGAACACCAGCCCCAGATAGGAGGTGGTCCCGTAGGAGAAAGTGCGCTTGAGGTCCACCTGGGCGATGGCCACCAGGGCGCCGCCGAGGGCGCTGATCGTGCCCACAACCAGCAACACATCGATTGCCACCGGCGAGAGGCGCAGCAGGGGCATCAGCTTGAGCAACACCAGGGCGCCGCAGGTGACCACGGCGGAGTTGCGAAGGATCGAGGCAGGATTCGGACCCTCCATCGCCTCATCGAGCCAGAGGTGCATCGGGAACTGGGCGCATTTGCCCATCGGTCCAGCGATCAGGCCCAGGCCCAGCAAGGTGGCCGGCAGGGGGGCGAGTTGGGCGGTGTCGATCCAGCGGTAAAGATCGGAGAATTCCAGCGAGCCGGCCCAGGAGGAGAGGGCCACCAGGGCCATCAGCAGCAAAACGTCTCCCACCCGCTTGGTTAGAAAGGCATCGCGGGCGGCGGTGACCACCAACGGCTGGGCATACCAGAAGCCCACCAACAGATAGGTGGAGAGGGTGAGCATCTCCAGCAGGAAATAGCTCATGAACAGGTTGCTGCTCAGCACCACCCCGGCCATGGCTCCCTCAAAGAAACCCACCAGGGCGTAGAAGCGGGCCAGGGACCACTCCTTATCGAGGTAGCCCAGGGCGAAAACCTGACAGAGCAGGCTCATGAAGGTCACGAGCTCCAGGGCCGCCAGGTTGGTGAGCGAAAGGTCGAAGCCGATCCGCAGATCGAGATCGCCGGCCTGAAACCAGGGCATCTCCAGGTGCTGCGGCCCCAAGGCCAGCACCTCCCGGATGATCAGGCTGCCGTGCAGCACGGCCACCAGGGTAAGCAGAAGATTGAGGTAGGCGGCGGGACGAGGCCCGTTGCGCTTGATCCAGCCGCTCGCCCAGGGCAGCGACAGCACCATGCCGCTGAACCCGTAGAGCGGGATCAGCCAGACCAGCTGAATCGGCAGGGGCAGGGAGTGGGCCAAGAAGGCGAACCGAACGGGACTGGTCGAAGAGGCTGGTTGGCGCAGGACTTTAAGCGCTGCAGCGGAAGCCCGGCAGATGGGAAGCCCTTAACACCGTGCCAGCGACCAGCCCTCAACGAGCGTTAGTTCAGAGCCGGGCCCGTTGCGGCAGGGCATGGCCAGGCGACTGGAGACTGGCGAGCCAGGTAGCCAGCTCATGGCCGTGCTGCTGTTCCTCCAGCCAGAGGGTCTGGAAGAACGCTTGCTGCTCGGCGTCGCCGATCTGAACACAGAAGCGCATGGCCTCGGCGTAGTGAGCGATCAGGTCGTCCTCCAGCACGGCATTGCGGCGCAGGAGCTCAACAAGATCGCCAGCATGGGTCACTGGCCGCAGCTGGGAAGCGGCAGGAGCGACCCCCAGGGTGAGCATGCGCTTCACGATCCTCTCGGCGTGCTGCAACTCCTCCACCGTCTCCTGGCGAAAGCGATCAGCCGCCTCGCCCTCACCCCAGAGCTCCACGAGGGAGGCCTGGGTCATGTACTGCTGAACGGCGGAGAGTTCCAGGCTCAGGGCGCGCCCCAGATAGCCGAGGACGCGCGGATGGGCGGCTCCCACGGCCATCAAAGACGGCGAATGACGCCGCTGGCGGCGATGGCGGGTTCCACCTCACCGTGGGGGCGGGCGATGATGTGGGCGGCCACCAGACCGTCGCCGACCCGTTCGCAAGCGTCGGCGCCGGCGCGGACAGCCGCATTCACGGCGCCGGTTTCACCGCGCACCATGACGGTGACATAGCCGCCACCGACGAATTCCCGGGCGACGAGGGTCACCTCGGCGGCCTTGGTCATGGCGTCGGCCGCCTCAATGGCGGGAACCAGGCCGCGGGTCTCGATCATGCCGAGGGCAATGCCCTGAACCGTGTCAGCCATGGGGAAGGAAAGGGTGGGTGGATTGGAAGGGGGTGTGATGGCACCACCACCGCGACGGGTGGCCGCGGTGGTGGTGCGTACGGGGGTGGAAGTCCGCGCCCGGGACGGGATCGAACCGCTGGCTGAGCTGGAGCCGCTGCTTCGGCTGGCCGATCTCCGGGTCGTTGACGCGGCCTTGGCCGCGACAGGCTTCCGGGCTGCCGCAACGACCTTGGCTGCAGCCGGCCTGGCGGTTGTGGAGGCAAGAGACTCCGCAGCCGCGGGCAGGGCCCGGGGAGTGGAAACGGCCGTGGGCACCACAAGCGCTGGAACAGCGGCAGGGGTGGCCGGCGCCGGGGTAGGGGCGCTGGCGGACGGACTGGTCTGCGGGTCGGCAATCGCCGCCTCGAGCTGGTCTGCGGGCGATTGATGTTCTGCGGGTGATTCGTAGGAGCCGACCAGGACGGCACCGTCATCCGCTAAGGGATTTTCACTGGGCCGGGCCACCGGGCGGGACGAGGAGCGATTCGTGCGGGTGGCCATGGCGGAAGAAGTGAGGGGGAGGATGCGGAATGGGCGTAGCGGTGGGGGAGCCAGAGAGCCGCCCTGAGGAACAATTCAGAGCGGGAGCGGGGGAGTCAGCCATCCGGTTCCCAGAAATCGATGATGCCGCCGATGGTGAGATCGGTCTGCACCTCGGGATTACCGCAGGCGAAGCGGGCGGCTGAGCCGCTGGCGGTGAACACCCAGTTGCCAACGGCGGCACCCACCGGATCCACCGCCACGCTGAGCTTGCCCTTGGATGTGCGAAGCACACGCAGGTTCATGTGTGCCAGTCCAGGCACCCGCTGGGTGCACACCAAGGAACCGGCCACCTGCATGATCTCCATCAGATCTTGCCTCCGCCATTGGAGCCTGGAGCCGGAGACTGGGCAGCGGAGTTGGGAGCCGCTGGTTGGCTCGAAGGGGCGATCTCTGACTTCGCTGCCGATTCCGAGGTGGCGATGGTTTCGGCCTTGACGGGTGCCTTGCCGACGTCAGGATCCCAGTGGTCGATGATCCCAACAATGGTCAGATCGCTCGGGTAGGACTTGCTGCCGGCGGCTTCACGGGCGGCGGAGCTGCCGACGCAGATCACCCAGTCGCCGGGAATGCAGCCCACCGCATCAACGGCCACCTTCTGGGTGCTGCCATCAAGCACCACCTGGAGATGTTTGTGCTCGAAATCAGGGATGCGATTGGTGGACACCAGCGGTTTCACCACTTTGCAGATCAGCATGTCAGTGTCCTCCTCCTGTGCCAAAGCTGATCGTGGACCCTACCGCCTCGGCGGGGGCATGGCGGTCCTGGTCGTGCACGGTGAGCAGGGCATGAATCAGCCCTTCAGCGAAGAGTTCGCTGTAGCGCTGACGCATCGCCTCCAGCACCCGTTCGCCGTGGCGCACGGCGCGATCGCGGGCTCCGGGCACCTTGCCGCTGTAGTCGAAGCGCACCACCACCGGCACCGGCAGGCCCCGAGACACATTGAGACCCTTGAAGATCTTCACCCCCACATCCAGATCGGGAGCGCCTTCTTCAACGGTGTCCATGTAGGCGAAGTAGGTGAGATTGCGCAGGTGAATCTCCTTGAAGCCGATGCCCACGCCAATGAAACGTTCGGCATGGCCAGCATCGGCGTAGTGGCCGCCGTGGTACTCACGCACGTAATCGATCTGGGAGATGTTGTTCTCAATCAGGCGGCAGATCAGCTTCACCATGCCCGGATCCGGGCTGGCAGCAGCCGCCTGTTCCACCATCGCCTGGAGGCGGCCCCGGCCCTCGGCAACACCGAGGTGACGGGTGGCCTCGTACACCTCACGGGCGTCCAGCCAACGCTCCAGGTTGGTGCTGCCATCGAGCCCTGGCACATGCACCCGGATCGCGTCGGTGTCGGTGTCGATGCCGATCAGGAGACGGTCCACGGAGGCACCGCAGCAGAAGCTGTTCTCCACCGCCTGCTGGAAGTCCTGCAGCCGCCTGGCACCACAGGAGGCGGCGAGGGCGTCGTCGCTGCCGTGGGCGGCGCATCCTTCATGGGCCGGATCAAGGGAACTGAAGTGGTACAGAACCACCTTCAGGTAACGGGTGTCGGCGTGGGCGGGGTTGGGCAGGGCTTCGCGGTAGCGGCGATGCTCGGTCTTCACCCAGCGGTTCACCGTGTTCTCCACATCGAAGAGGGCACCGGCATGCGGCCGGCGCCGCACAGCGCTGTAGGGGATCCGCAGGGCATAGGCGATGGCATGGGCCAGGCGACCGTCGGCGCAGGGGGTGATGTCGAGCAGGTGAAAGCCGCACTCCAGCAGGAAGGCTTCGAATGCCTGGGCGGCCTCAGCACCCCGTTGGCCCTCCAGGGGATCTTGCTGAAAGAAGGTGGCGCTGGTCTGCTCAAAGGTCTCGAACACGCACCAAGCGAACAGGGTGCGCATGTCGAGCTGGGTCACCCAGGCCCTCTCCAGGATCGGCAGGGGAAGCTCATATCCCAGCTCGGCGCGGACGAGCTGCTGGGCCCGGACCACAAAATCATCCTCGTGCTGCAGGGCGGAGAGCTGTTTGAGCACCGGCACGATCCGGTCGAACGCTTCTTTCACCCTGTTGTCATAGGCCTGAAGCCGGGCGTTGGTGCGTCCATCGCTCATGGGATGAAGACCAGCCGTCGCCCCTCCCCTGGAACCGACGCGCACCAACGGCGCGCTGGCGGACTGAAGCGGAGCGGAAGCAGTCGCCGGGGGATTGGCCCCCAGACCATCACCCCTCACGGTGGCCAGCCGATCGCGCAGGCCAGAGGCATCAGCGTTGGGACGGCGCCGGGGTGCGCTCGGGGCCAGTGAGCGGCTGGAGATGGCCGGACGGCGGGACATCGTGCGCTTAGCCCCGGGCCCCGCCCGACACCGTGATCAGGGAACCGGCGACGGTGTTGCCGCTAGAACCGGTGATCCGGCTGACGGGTTCGGGCACATCCTCGTTGCGCTTCGGCAGTTGGCCGGGCATCGCCGTGAGAACACCGCGGCGGCTGGGGTTGCGACGGCGGGCCGACACACCCTCGGTTCCGGTCACCCGGTCACCACGATCCCAGTCGTCACCGGTGATCCGAAGACCGGAACCCTCACCGGTGACCCGGGAGACCGGGAGGGCTGTCGCTGCGGCTGCAGGGACCTGGGCGGGAACCAGCACCGGCTGACTGGGACGGCGATCGAAGCGGAACTGCTCCGTGCCGGTCACCTTGTCAGCCGCCATGTCAAAAGGGCCGGTAATCCTCCCGCCGAACTCGTAGCTGCTGCCGGTCACAGCACCTTTTTTTTCGCGCTGTACCTGGGCCACCCGCGCCGGTGACTGCACGCTGAACTGCTGCCAGGGCGCATCCTCCAAGGGCTGCGGGAAGTCGGCATCGGAGACCGAGGCGGCGCCGCAGGCTTCAATGCGCTGGTCTGCTCCCACATAGGGGGTGCCGGACACATCGCCGCAGGCGCCCCGCTCGGCGCCGGTCATCACACCACCGATACCGGGCTGGATACCGGTCATCACCGAACCCATCCGCATAGGGGTGCGCTGGCGCACGGCCGCCACCTGGCTGGTGGAGCACCAGTTGCCAGCCTCCTCAAGGCCGGCGTAGGGGGTGCCGGTCACCACCTTGCAGGTGCCGGGCTCATCACCGGTCACGTTCTCGGAGCGGCCGGTGCGGGTGCCGCTCACCACAAGGTTGCGGTTGGTCACGCTGAAACCCACCTTGGCGGCTTCCGGAGCGGGCCGGACTTCGCAGAAACGGTCGTACTGCTGGCTGCCGACGTATTCGTCACCCGTGACCATCCGGCAACTTCCGGGTTCATCGCCGGTCACCTGATCGCTGCGGCCCACGTGGGTGCCGGTGATGCCGGTGCCGCGCAGGGTTTGCAGGCTGGCCACCTTCACCGGGCTGCGGCCGCCCAGATCAGAGTGATCGTTCACGTATTGATCGCCGGTGAGGTGGCGAGCCGATCCGACCTCGTTGCCGGTCACCTTCTCAGAGCGGCCCACCATCACGCCAGAAACCTGCCGGCCGGCGGTGGTGGTGGTCTGGCCCACCTTGCGGGGGTTGGGGGAACTAATGCCGCAATAAGCGGCATCTTGGTTGGCCGACACGTATTCGGTGCCAGTCACGAGCGTGCAGGTTCCGGGCTCGTCGCCGGTCACCTTCTCGGAGCGGCCCACCTCGTTGCCGGTCACCCGGTTGCCGTGGCTGGTGGCGCTGACGCGCACCTTGGCGGGCTGGCGGCTGGGCGATTCCGTCTGGCAGAAGGTCTGGAAAACCTCGGAGCCTAGATATTCGGTGCCAGTGATCGTGCGGCAGGTGGCATCTTCATTTCCAGTGGTCTTCACCGAGCGGTTGGCCTGGGTGCCGGTCACGAGCTGGCCGGAGAGAGTTTCACTCACGCCCACCTTCAGACTGGCCTGAGCGTCGGCGGCGGCGGCCTGTCTGGCGCCGTTGCGGTTGGGGCCACTGGGGCGGGTGCCGCCGCTGCGGCTGCTGCCAGCGGAGCCCACCTTGCACTTCAGCTCCCTCAGCTTCTGGGCCAGTTCCCGGCTGCTCATATCAGGGTTGCCCTGGCGCGCCACACTGGCGGCGCTGGTGCCATTGGGGGTGCTGGCCGACTTGCCGCGCTTGGAGAGAGCCTCGCGACGGGCCAGGACCAGGGCACGGCTGGGGTTGTTCACGGCAGCCCGCTTGGCGGTGGCGGCACGGCGTTCGGAACCGGGCGAAGCGGCCGACGGGCGGGAGGGCGCAGAAAGGGTTGGCAGGCTGGAGCGGCTGCTGCGGCTGGTCGCGGAGGTGGTGTCGTCCTTCTCCTGGCAGTTGCATTTATGCTCGGCATCCTTGGCGGCAGCTGCAGGAGCCGGGGCGGCGTGGGCCAGGTCGGTGCGGGTGCGGTCCTTGGAGGCATCGGCGCGCTTGCCGCGGCGGGAGAGGGCCTCACGACGGGCCAACACCAGATCGCGGCTGGGGTTGGGCACGGGGCGGGCGGCGCTGCTGCGATCGGGGGAAGGGCTGCCGAGGACGGCTGCGGAAGGACGGCTGCGGGATGCCGTGGCCACGGGGCTCACCGGAGCCGCCGCGGTGGGGGCTGCCACTGGTGTCACCGTTCGGGCCGGCAGGGCATCGGCGGCTGTCCGCACTCGGCCAGGGGCCGAGTTGTAGCGGCCAGCGGATTTCTTACCGCCTTCAGTGAGGGCCTGACGGCGCTCCAAGGCTGCTTGACGACTCGATGTGCTGGCCATATCCGCCCGGGTAAAGGGTTTGTCGACGTCGGAGACGTCAGGAGTGAAAGGGGCCTTGCTCCTATCCAACCCAACCTGCTCGCCTGACCCCTGTGGAGCCGCGGAAAGAGGGTGAAGATGAAATGAAGTCAGCCAATCTCTGACGAGATCTCTTCCAGAACGATCCACAAGTCTTGGACTTGTGGATCAGATCTCAGGAAAAAGATGCGGTTCCTCCGCAGGACGGAACCGCTAGCCGCGAATCAGCGGCCTTCGAACACCACGAAGCAGGCACCCTGACTCTGGGTGTAGGCGTCGTAGCCCACCAGACGCACGTGGTGGTCGGGGTAGGCGCGATGGGCGGCCTCGAGTTCGCTCACGATCACACCGAGATCCTTCTCACCGAAGAAGGGCAGCTTCCAGTAAGACCAGTAGGTGGCCATGGAGCGGCTGGGGTGCACGTGCTCGATCAGGGGGCTCCAACCCTGGGCGATGATGTAGGCAATTTGATCGTAGATCTCGTCCTGGGTGAAGGGCGGCAGGAAGCCGAACGTCTCCAGGGTGGCGACTGTTTGGTAGTCACCCACGGTGCTCTTGAAGGGCATGGGGATCCTTGGGATGAGGGGATGGGCAGTTCTGAGAAGAGCCGCAACCTGGGGAAAGGAACTGAAAGCGCTCCTTTTCCGCTGATCAACGGCGATTGCGCCTTTAGACGTCGAGTTTGTCGACGGTGTCGAACTCGAACTTGATTTCCTTCCAGGTTTCCAGGGCAATCGCCAGCTCGGGGCTGTGCTTGGCGGCTTCCGTGAGGATGTCGCGGCCTTCGCGTTCGATTTCACGACCGGCGTTGCGTGCCTTCACGCAGGCTTCCAGGGCCACCCGGTTGGCGGCGGCGCCGGCGGCCGAACCCCAGGGGTGGCCGTGGGTGCCACCACCGAACTGGAGCACCGAGTCGTCACCGAAGATGGCGACGAGGGCAGGCATGTGCCAGACGTGGATACCGCCGGATGCCACAGCAAACACGCCGCCCATCGAACCCCAGTCCTGATCGAAGAAGTTACCGCGGGTGCGGTCTTCGGGAACGAAGGATTCACGCAGCTGGTCGATGTAGCCGAGCGTGGTCTGGCGATCCCCTTCCAGCTTGCCCACCACGGTGCCGGTGTGCAGTTGGTCACCACCGGAGAGGCGCAGGCACTTGGCTAGCACCCGGAAGTGGATGCCGTGCTTGGGATGACGGTCGATCACCGCGTGCATGGCGCGGTGGATGTGGAGCAGCATGCCGTTCTTGCGGCACCACTTGGCCAGACCGGTGTTGGCGGTGAAACCACCGGTGATGTAGTCGTGCATGATGATCGGCTGCTCGAGTTCCTTGGCGAACTCGGCCCGCTCGTACATCTCTTCAGGTGTGTTGGCGGTGCAATTGAGGTAGTGACCCTTCTTCTCGCCGGTTTCCTCCTGGGCCGAACGCACGGCCTCAGCCACGAACTCGAAACGGTTCTGCCAGCGCTGGAAGGGCTGGGAGTTGATGTTTTCGTCGTCCTTTGTGAAGTCGAGACCGCCGCGCAGACACTCGTACACCACACGGCCGTAGTTTTTGCCGCTCAGGCCGAGCTTCGGCTTGATGGTGCAACCCAGCAGGGGACGGCCGTATTTGTTCATCCGATCGCGTTCGACCACGATGCCGTTTGGCGGACCCATGCAGGTCTTGATGAAGGCGATCGGGAAGCGAATGTCTTCGAGGCGCAGGTGGCGCAGGGCCTTGAAGCCAAACACGTTGCCGACCAGGGAGGTCAGCACGTTGGTGATCGAGCCCTCCTCGAACAGGTCGAGGGGGTAGGCGATGAAGGCATAGAAGGATTCCTTGTCGCCAGGAACATCTTCGATGCGATAGCAACGGCCCTTGTAGAAGTCGAGGTCGGTGAGGAGCTCGGACCACACGGTGGACCAGGTGCCTGTGGAGGATTCAGCGGCCACAGCGGCAGCCACCTCTTCGCGGGGCACACCTTCCTGGCCGGTGCACTTGAAGCAGGCCAGCAGGTCGGTGTCGAGGGGGACGTAATCAGGAGTCCAATAGGTGTCGCGGTACTCCTTGACCCCGGCGTCGTACTTCTTGCTCATGGGGATTCTCCGGTTGGGTCGTTAGGGATGAGGAAAGGGAAGCGCGTCAGACGCGGTCCGCTCAGTCCTTCGAGCCCAGCCCGAAGCTGCTGTTCAGGGCAGGTTCCACTTCGCGGTGGGGGCGGGCAATGATGTGGGCCGCCACTAGGCCATCGCCCACGCGCTCACAGGCGTCAGCACCGGCGCGCACAGCAGCGTTCACGGCACCGGTTTCGCCGCGTACGAGGACGGTGACGTAGCCGCCGCCGACGAATTCACGACCGATCAGGCGCACTTCCGCGGCCTTGGTCATGGCGTCAGCCGCTTCGATTGCGGGAACCAGACCGCGGGTCTCGATCATGCCGAGGGCGATGCCCATGGTTTCGTTTGCCATTACCTGCTCCTGGAGGAGGGGGGTGGAATGTTCGTGTGCAACCCTGCTCCGCCGCCCAACCTCCCGTCAACCCATAGAGGCAAGAACCGCCATCACCGTTTCAAGCCGAGCAGATAAGCGAAGCTGATCAATGCAACACAAAACGTAAGCAAAGTCGGTCCCTGTCCATCCCTGCCCCTTCACTGGCGCCTTAGAACGTCTCCGCCGCCGAAACGAAACCCACGCCTCCATAGCGACGCAGCAGGGGCTTCACCGCCTCGCGGATTTCCTCCAGCAGCGTGGCTTCGATGAACACGATCACGTGAGCATTGGCACCAAAACTGCTGAAATCCATCGCCTCGGAGATCTCACCACCAACGCCCATGCCGGTGACATGCCGCATCACCGAGTAGCCCGGAGCCCCGGCCATGAGCATGGCTTTGCAGACCTTTTCCACTTCCCGTTCATTGAGAAACAGATCAATGCGCTTCATGGTGTGCCTTCAGGCCTGGGGAAAAGTTGAACGGAAACAGAGAAACTGTGGTGGGGTTTTCGGGTCGGTTGGGGCCGCGCTCAGCTAGCCGGGATGAAGCGCAGGACCAGGGCCATGTACACCGGAATCCCTATTACCACATTGAAGGGGAACGTCACCCCCAGCGAGGTGGAGATGTAGAGACTCGGATTGGCCTGGGGCACCGTCATCCGCATCGCCGCCGGCACGGCGATGTAGGAGGCGCTGGCACAGAGCACCATGAAGAGCAGGGCATCACCCTGATTCATGCCCAGCAAGCGGGCGATGCCGAGGCCCACCAGGGCATGAAGCAGGGGAGCCAGCACGGCAAAACCGATCAGAAAGGCCCCAGCCTTGCGGAGTTCCTGCAGCCGCTGGGCGGCGATCAGGCCCATGTCGAGCAGGAAGAAACAGAGGGCTCCGTAGAAGAGTTTCTCGGTAAAGGGCTCCATCTTCTCCACCCCAGCTGGACTGAAGGCCGCCACGAGATAGCCGATCACCAGGCTGCCGATCAGCAGGAAGATCGAGCCATTCAGAAATGCCTCCCGCAATAGTTCCCCCCAGCGCAGGCCTTGGCCCTCCTCATTGTCGAGACGGGCCTCGCCACGATCCGGATTCTTGTCGAGAACACCGCCGCTCAGCCTGGCCAGCACCACACCGATCACGATCGCGGGGGATTCCATCAGGGCCAGGGCCGCCACCATGTACCCGTCGAAGGGAACCTTGAGCACATTGAGAAAGCTCTGGGCCGTGATGAAGGTCACTGCACTGATCGAGCCGTAGGAGGCCGCCACGGCGGCGGCGTTGTAGGAATCAAGACGGGTCCGCAACACCAGGAAACTGGTGATCGGCACCAGCAGCGACATCAGCACGGCCGCCCCGATGGTGAGCAGCACCAGACGGCCGAGACCGCTATGGGCCAGCTCCACGCCCCCGCGGAAACCGATCGCCAGCAGCAGATAGAGCGAAAACAGCTTCGGCAGCGGGGAGGGGATCTCCAGGTCGGAGTCGAGCACCGCGGCCAGAACCCCGAGGAAGAAGAACAGCACCGGTGCCGAAAGCAGGTTCTGCAGGACCAGACTCGACTGCATGGCTGGTTCGCCCGGAGGTGCAGGCAACCTAGGAAGAGGTGGCGGCGCCAAGGTCAGCGGTCCCACAAACTTCCGGCTGCGGTCGACACCAAAACCCCCTGACCTGCTTAACGTCCCGCACGAGGCAGGTTCCCCAGGCGTTTGCTCGGGGGTGGAATGTTCAACCCGTCCTGCCTCACCCCTTCCGGCAGCCCCCATCCCGCACAATGGGCCCCTCTGTGCCGCGTCCCCGTGCCTCCGGAACCCCGCCGCACCACCCCGTTGTCCTTCTCGCAACCGACCCGGCTTGTCATCGCCAGTGGCAATCCGCACAAGGTGGCCGAGATCGCGGCGATGCTGGAGATGGTGGAGATTGAGGTGGTACCCCAGCCGAAAGGCCTCGAAATCGAGGAAACCGGCAGCACTTATGCCGCCAACGCCCGTCTCAAGGCCGAAACCGTGGCCCGGCTCACCGGCTGCTGGGCCCTCGCTGATGACTCGGGCCTGGAGGTGGATGCCCTCGGAGATCGGCCAGGGCTCTACTCAGCCCGCTATGCCCCCAGCGATCCGGAGAAGATCCAGAGACTCCTGCATGAACTCGGAGACAGCCTCTACCGGGGCGGCCGGTTCGTGAGCGCCATGGCCCTGGCCGATCCCCAGGGCACCACCCGCCTTGAAGGCTGCGGCATCTGCCACGGCAGCATCCTGAGGGACCCCCAGGGCAACGGCGGCGGCTACGACCCGATCTTCTGGGTGCGCGAGGCGGGCTGCAGCTACGCCCAGATGGCGCCCCATCTCAAGAGCAAACTCGGCAGCCGCGGCAAAGCGGCCCGTGAGCTGGCGCCGGGCTTGCGCCAACTGCTGGGCCTGGAGAGCTGAACCAGCGATTCCGATCCCGAGACGACGCCAGTCTGCCCCTGAACTCCTGGAGGGACCGGCACCGCTCAAGCATCAGCCGTTGATCTGGGCCACGGCCCGCATGGCGGCAGCGGCCGCTTCCTCCACATCCCCCTCCTTGCCGGCCAGGGTGAGGCGACCGAAGGCCCCCACGGCCTTCACATCCACCACGGTGATGCTGGAAGACTTCTCGGCCTCGTTGGCGGCGATCAGCACATAACCAGCCGGCTCTGTTTCGAGGATGAACATGCTCATGCCGGCCTGGATCATCGAACCGCGGCGGTTCAGACGGTTGATCAGCACGGCGTGATCCGGGGTGATGGCGCGGATGATCTCCGTCCAGGTCACCTCGCAGCGGCTGCGGCGCTCGATGCTGCTGCCAATCGCCTCAAGCACCACCTCGCCGGAGTGGAGCACGTTGCTCTGGTCGCGGTGGTACATCGCGATCGAGCCGAAGGCCCGCTCCACCACCATCTGGCCCAGGCGCACCGTGCTGGCCTTCAGGGCGATATCGGTGACGCGGTGCACTGCCATGCCGGGCGACACCTCCAGCCAGAGGCAGGCATCCCCCGGAATGGGAAGAAAGCCCTGGCTCACCGTTCCCATGTAGGCGGCCAGCTGGGGCTGCAGAGAATCAAGAAACACATAAGTGCGCAGTTCGATCGACTGCACATGGCTGCTTTGGCGGGAGATCCGCCTGCCCTCGCTATCGGTGGTCACCACACAGCTGGCGCCGGAGGCATCACTGGAGAGCGAGCTGCCCAGCCCCCCGCCCCTGGAGGCGCCCATCTCGGTGCCGGTTACCAGAGGCCTACTGCCCTGCAGGGCGGCCCGGCGGCGGCTGATGGCCCGGTCTTCGGCGGTGAGGGGGCGGAAGGTCGAATCCATCAAACGCCTAGCGTGACCTCCTGAAGAGATGGGAAAGGGAATCTTCAGGCTCTGCTGGCGACCCCCTAGGGGCGGACCGCGGAGATCACTGGGACTCCATCGAAGAGCCCACGCCGGACCGATCGGTCGAAACGTGGCGCGATCTTACGCCGCTGCCGTCGCAAGCCCCTGACAGGGGAGCCATTTTGGTGGCTTCAGGCACCTAGTGTTGTCTTGGGGAACTGGCAGCGGCATAAAGGAGGCGGTGCCACCAGTCCAGGTCCGGCGAGCCCGACGACACCTACCTGCCTGGCGAAGACGACATCGAAGGCTGGTTCGGGGGAGCACCGGGTTGGCTGCGACCCAGCTGACCCCCTTGCGGTTGGAAGGGATGCCGGTACCTTCCGGCCAGTCGCACCCCACAACCCGATGGCCGAAAAGCGCACGATCGCCGACGCAGGGGCTGCCGCTGCCGAGCCCATCGCCGGTCAGAGCAATCTGCTGGAGTGGATGGCTCAGGCCGTGCAGCAGGGCGTCAAGCCGGAGCAGGCTCTGGCCTTCATCGGGTTGGGACTGATGGGCAAGCTCGCCGATGGCAACAAGGACAACCCCATTCCCTGGATCTGGAACGAGGAGGTTGATGGTGGCAGCTTTGATGGCGCCACGCTTCGACATCGGCTGGAGCTTGTTCAACTGGCCCTCCAGACCGGGGCACCGCTGAGCACCGCCGAGGTCACCCACCTGCTGGGTGCCCGGCCTGGATCCGCCGTGGTGCAACGGGGCGGCCTCACCGCCCGCCGCCTGAGCCGCAACGTCTGGAAGCTCAGCCGCAACAGCGAGGATGGCGAGCGGGGTTCCACCCCAGCCTTCGGCGAGGGCTTCCGCCGCCGGCTCTGAACGCCATTGCGGCAAGGCAGCGAATAGCGCCCACAAACAGGGGGGGGGGTAGAATTTAGCAAGAGTTGAGAGCGATCCGATCTCCACCGTAAATCTTTTTGCTTTTGGCTTTTACCCCCAGTCCACGACTACTTCAAACAGTTTTTTACGGCAAATTGCGTGGAAGCTAAAGCGATATAATCGAAAAATTAATCATCATCATAACTTTGGAGACTATCTGTCTCTGCTTATCATTAAATCAATAACCAATTCTCGGGCACCTCGAAAAATTGGCCCTGGCGTGGCCTTGGGCCCCATCCACTCCAGTTGCTGCAGTGGGTCTCGCTGGTCAGCCCGCGCGGAACTCGAATTTTTCGAGGTGCCCTCTCGTGTTTTGCTGGCCGATCAACACGATCAAGCCAAGCTTTTGGCGATTGGAAGTATCCTATGGAGCCTTCAAGATCAAGATGTGATCTGGGGAGCCGGAGCGCATCACCCAAACCAGATTCCCCATCGTGATCATGTGCGCTGCCTGGCTGTCAGAGGCCCATTGACCCTCCGGGAACTGAAGCTTGCAGGCGTCGTGAGCAGCGATTGCCAACCCGTCTTTTTTGATCCAGGAATCCTCACTCCGCTCCTATTTCCAGATATCACGCGTAAGCAAAAGGTCAAAGAACGTGTGACGATTATCCCTCATTACGCTGATATCGCAAAAGTAAAATCATGGCAGACCCATTCCCCGGCAACCAAAGGCGGAAATATACATATCGCAAACCCATTCTGGCATCCACTCAAAGTTGCAACACAAATAGCCCAATCCGAAACAGTAATCTCATCATCACTGCACGGCCTCATCCTTGCCGACGCTCTCGGTGTACCGTCGATCCCCCTGCGACTTGACGGATGCAAGGAGCCGATGTTAAAATACGAAGATTATTATCAAGGCTTTGGACGTATTCTTCCGAGATTCTCGACCGATATTGATGAGCCACTGAGGCGCGAGCCCATATCTTTCTCCTATAAGAGAGAAGCTCTTACTAGGTCTGGCGAGCTTTCCGTTCGCGATGAAAGACACCGTCAAACAAATGTTGGGCCCACAACCAGCCGCCTTTTGATGTCAGGTCATCAGCTCGCGAAAAACCCGATTCCGAAATCTTGTGAAGCAGATACACGCTGACCTCGGCATTCTAGCTAGCCCTTAGGGGTTCAACCTCAGATCTCGCCTGCATGGTCCTGAGTGCCACCGCCTGGACTGATCCAGTGACCAAGCCCAGCGAAGCCGATGGGGCTGACAGCATCCAAACGGCCCCGGTCCCAGGGCAACCGGAGATCCGGCGAGAAAACGGCCAGCGAGAGGTGTTCTGCGGCCTCACCTCGATCGTGTGGCTGCATCGCCGCATGCCGGATGCCTTCTTCCTGGTGGTGGGCTCCCGCACCTGCGCCCACCTGATCCAGAGCGCCGCCGGCGTGATGATCTTTGCCGAACCCCGCTTCGGCACGGCGATCCTGGGAGAGCGGGACCTGGCCGGTCTGGCTGATGCCAATGAGGAACTCGACCGCCTGGTGGGTGATCTGCTGGAGCGGCGTCCCGAGATCCGCACTCTGTTTCTGGTGGGCTCCTGCCCCAGCGAGGTGATCAAGCTCGATCTGGCCAAGGCCGCCGAGCGGCTCACCCACAGCCACCGCGGCCGGGTGCGGGTGCTCAATTACTCCGGCAGCGGCATCGAAACCACCTTCACCCAGGGGGAGGACCAGGCCCTGATGGCCCTGCTCCCCCTGATGCCCGCCAGCGATGAGGAGCAGCTGCTGATCGTGGGCACCCTGGCCGATGGCGTTGAAGACCGCTTCATGGCCCTGTTCGCCCGCATGGGCCTGCCGGTGGTGCGCAGCCTGCCGCCCCGCCGCTCCACCGAGCTGCCGCCGGTGGGGAAGGGCACCCGGGTGCTGCTGGCCCAGCCCTTCCTGAGCGCCACGGCCCGGGCCCTGGTTCATCGAGGCGCCCAGCTGATCGAAGCCCCCTATCCCTTCGGTGTGGAGGGCAGTGCCGCCTGGATGGCGGCGGCGGCGGCGGCCTTCGGGATCCAGGCCGAGTCCGTGGCGGCCGTGCTCGATCCCCTGGTGGAGCGGGGCCGCCGCGCCCTGGCGCCGCACCGGGAGCGGCTGGAAGGCAAGCGCCTGTTCCTGCTGCCGGATTCCCAGATGGAAATCCCCCTGGCCCGCTTCCTGAGCCGCGAATGCGGCATGGAGCTGGTGGAGGTGGGCGTTCCCTACCTGGATCGCCAGCTGATGGCGGCCGAACTGGCCCTGCTGCCGGCCGGCACCGCCATCTGCGAAGGCCAGGATGTAGAGCGCCAGCTTGAGCGGGTGCGAAGTGAGCGCCCCGATCTGGTGGTCTGCGGCCTGGGCCTGGCCAATCCGCTGGAGGCCGAGGGCATCGCCACCAAGTGGTCGATCGAACTGGTGTTCAGCCCCATCCACGGCTGCGATCAGGCCGGTGATCTGGCCGAGCTGTTCGCCCGGCCGCTACACCGGCGAGGGCTGCTGGCCTTCAGCTGATGCCGGCGCCGCCTTCCTCGGCGGCTGCCAGCCGTTTCAAACCTCGGCATCGGCCGACACCACCCCTCTCTTTCTCCCCATGGAACTCACCCTCTGGACCTACGAAGGCCCGCCCCATGTGGGCGCCATGCGGATCGCCGCCTCGATGGAGGGGGTGCACTACGTGCTCCATGCCCCTCAGGGCGACACCTACGCCGACCTGCTGTTCACGATGATCGAGCGGCGGGGTCGCCGCCCACCGGTGACCTACACCACCTTCCAGGCCCGCGACCTGGGGGGCGACACCGCCGAGCTGGTGAAGCGCTCGATCGCCCAGGCGGTGGAGCGCTTCCAGCCCGAAGCCCTGCTAGTTGGGGAAAGCTGCACTGCCGAGCTGATCCAGGATCAACCCGGTGCCCTGGCCATGGGCATGGGCTTCGGCGACCTGCCGATCGTGAGCCTGGAGCTGCCGGCCTACTCCAAGAAGGAGAACTGGGGGGCGGCGGAAACCTTCTACCAGCTGGTGCGGAGCCTGCTGAAGAACCAGCTGCCGGCGCCGGGCACCCCGAAACCTTCACCCCAACGCTGGAAGGAGGAAGGCCGCCGGCCACGGGTGAACCTGCTGGGCCCCACCCTGCTCGGATTCCGCTGCCGCGACGACGTTCGCGAGATCACCCGCCTGCTGGCCGAGCGGGGCATCGATGTGGCGGTCACCGCGCCGCTGGGGGCCCGCCCGGCCGATCTGATGCGCATCCCCACGGCCGACGCCAATGTCTGCCTTTACCCGGAGGTGGCTGCTTCCGTATGCAGCTGGCTGGAGCGCAGCTTTGGCATGGCCACGATCAAGACGGTGCCGATCGGCATCGCCGCCACCGAAGCCTTCCTGGCGGAGCTGGCCCAGGTGCTGGACCTAGACCCCAGGCCCGGCGAGGCCGGGGCCAGCGAGGCCAGCCCGGCGGCGGCCAACGGGGCAGCCGGCCTTGGGGAGCGGGCTTCGCGCCTGCCCTGGTATTCGCGCTCGGTGGATTCCACCTACCTCACCGGCAAGCGGGTATTCATCTTCGGGGATGCCACCCATGCGGTGGCCGCCGCCAGGATCGCCAGCAAGGAGCTGGGCTTCGAGGTGGTGGGCCTGGGCAGCTACAGCCGCGAGCAGGCCCGCGAGGTGCGCGCCGCCGCCAAGGAGCTGGGCCTCGAAGCCCTGATCACCGACGACTACCTGGCCGTGGAGCAGGCGATGGCCGAGGCCGCCCCGGAGCTGGTGCTCGGCACCCAGATGGAGCGCCACAGCGCCAAGCGGCTCGGCATCCCCTGCGCCGTGATCAGCACGCCTTTGCATGTGCAGGATGTGCCGGCCCGCTTCTCCCCCCAGATGGGCTGGGAGGGGGCCAATGTGATCTTCGACAGCTGGGTGCATCCGCTGATGATGGGGCTGGAGGAGCACCTGATCGGCATGTTCCGCCACGATTTTGAATTCGTGGATGGTCACCGCAGCCATCTGGGTGATGGGGCGCCGGCGGCGGCCCCGGCGGCGGAGCCTGTGCATGGGGCCGCAGCTGTGCAGATGGGGCCTTCGCGCTCTGAGCCTGCCGCCACCGCAACGCTGGTGGCCGAACCGGTGGTCGAAACTGTGGCCGAGGTCGGTGTGGCAGCTGCCGGGGTACCCGTCTGGACCCCCGACGGCGAAGCGGAACTTCACAAGATCCCTTTCTTCGTGCGGGGCAAGGTGAGGCGCAACACCGAAGCCTTCGCCACCGAGCGTGGGGTGGCCCGCATCGATGCCGAAACCCTCTACGACGCCAAGGCCCACTTCAGCCGCTGAGGGCGATCGAACGTCACCAGGGTGCCGCCGTGGTGCACCTCCAGCGCCGTGGGAACAAGGGCTGTTGGGGTAGCTGGGATGGCCCCGAAATCGTTTTCGGCTAGCGCTACCTACGGCACCGCCAGGTTGCGGAAGCGGGTGAACTGGGGCTCGAACAGGAGCTTGCAGGTGCCCACCGGCCCGTTGCGGTGCTTGGTCACGATCACCTCGGTGATGCCGCGGTCCGGGGTTTCGGGGTTGTAGTAATCGTCGCGGTAGATCATCAGCACCAGGTCGGCGTCCTGCTCGATAGAGCCCGATTCGCCCAGATCGCTAAGCATCGGCCGCTTGTTGAATCGCGATTCCACGCCGCGGCTGAGCTGGGAGAGGGCGATCACCGGCACATTGAGCTCACGGGCCATGCCCTTGAGGCCGCGGGTGATCCGCGAGATTTCCTGCTCCCGGTTATCGGGCGTCGAACCCTCCATTAGCTGTAGATAGTCGATCACGATCAGCCCTAGCTCCTTGCCCTGGGAGGCCATCAGGCGGCGGCAGAGGGAGCGCATCTCAAGCACACTCGTCTTGGGTTTGTCGTCGATGTAGAGGGGCAGGGCGCCCAGGCTGCTGATGCCCTTGCCCAGCAGCGGCCACTCCTCCTGTTGCAGCCGGCCGGTTCTCCACGAGGCCTTAGTCGAACTCCATGCCGGCCTGATCTGTGAACGGCCCAAACACAAGGACGCCGAAGACACAGCCACCACCTTGGTTGAGCAGCTGTAGCGCAAGATCTGTCTGATCTTGTTCGGCGACGTGTGGTATCCGACCCATTTCGCCCTGGCAACCCATCAATGGCCTCGCGGACCAGGTCGCTCTGGTAGCGGTGCATCATCCTGGGGTTAATGGATTCAGTATTCATCTCGCATTCGCGAGGCTTCTGGGCGCCGAATAGACAGACACCCCGTTGCAGACATGCCAAAGTTCCGGCAAGGACATCCCACGGAAGGCCTGGCGTCGGTGCAGCTGTTCCTCTCCACCGTCAGCGACGAATTCCGCTCCTACCGCGATCACCTGCGCCACGCCCTCGATCGACCCGATGTGACCGTGAAGGTGCAGGAAGACTTCATCGTCTCCGGCACCCCCACCCTGGAGATGCTCGACGCCTACATCCGCCATTGCGATGGGGTGATCCACCTGGTGGGCGACATGACTGGCTCGCCGGCCAGAGCCCAGTCGCTGGCGGCCCTACAGGAGCGCTATCCGGATCTGGGGGAAAAACTGAAGCCGATCGGGGAATGCCTGCAACCCGGCGGCCCTTCGCTTTCCTACACCCAGTGGGAGGCGTGGCTGGCGCTGCTGCATGGCAGGAAGCTGTTCATCGCCACCCCCGATGCCCAGGCGCCCCGGGATGGGAAGCACGTGCAGGATCCCGCGCAGATCCAGGCCCAGCAGGATCACCTGGCCCGTCTCCGTGGGATGGAGCGCTATCCGGGCGTCACCTTCACCAGCGCCGACCACCTCGCTTGGAACGTGCTCCGCTCCTACATCCTCGATGGGCTCGTGGAAGCGAGGCTGGATCTCCTGCGGCCACCGACTACCGCCTCCAGTTGGACCTGGCCGCGCCCCTGGGACTTCTCCGGCTACCTGCGCGAGAAGCGCCAGGGCTTCATCGGCCGGCGCTGGCTGTTCGATGCGGTGAGGGCCTGGCACGGCAAACCGGAGGCCTCCCAGGCCCTGCTGATCGTGGCCGATTTCGGCGTGGGCAAATCCGCCTTCATGGCCGAACTCACCGCCACCGGCACGGCGGAGCAGGGCCTGCCGATCGCCGCCCACCACTTCTGCGACCACAACACAGCAGCCACCCTGGAGGCCGCCACCTTCGTGCGCAGCGTGGCGACTCAGCTCGCCGGGGCCTTGCCGACGTACCAGGCGGCGGTGGAGGCCGATCCGGAGGCCCGGCGCTGGCTGGAAGAGGCCCAGACCGATCCCGCCAGCGCCTTCAGCCAGGCGGTGATCGCCAAACTCCAAGGCATTGCGGCCCCTGCGGCCCCCTGGCTGCTGCTGGTGGATGGGCTGGATGAAACCCTCGCGGACCCCTCCTCAAGCGCCGGCGGCAACGGCAGCTCGATCGTGGCCCTACTGGCCAGCGGCACAGGGAAACTTCCTGGCTGGCTGCGGGTGCTGGCCACGAGCCGCCGGCGCCAGGAGGTGCGCCAGCCGTTGGACGCCACCTATGCCTGCGATCTGCTGGACGCCGAGGAAGCCCGCAACCTCAGCGACATTCACGACTACGTGCTCGGACGCTGCGGTAGCGAACCCCTGGCCACGCAGCTGGCGCAGGCCGGCACGAGCCCCGAGCAGTTGGCGGAGCGGCTGGCCGATTTCGAGCAGAGCGGCGGCAAGTTTCTCTACGCCGTGCGGGTGCTCAACGATCTGGCCAGCACCAACGGCTCCCTCAGGCCCGATCGCCTCGACGATCTGCCCCGCGGCATGGAGGGCTTCTACCTCGATGCCTTCCGGCACCGGTTTCCAGCAGGTGAAGACTTCGAACCGATGCGCGCTCTGCTGGGGGTGCTGTGCTCCCAACGGGAGCCGCTGGGCCGCAGGGAGCTGGCGGCCATCCTTTCGGTGGGTGAGCCCCGGGCGGTGAGCGAGCCCCAGGTGCAGCGGCTGCTGGCGAAGATCGAAGACTTTCTGCGCATCACCAACAAGCTGATCGCCTTCGACCACCTCTCCCTGGTGCAGTGGCTCAGCGAGGAGAACGACGACGGCTTCCCCCTGGCTGGCACCTATGCCGTGCAGCTGGAGAACGTTCAGCAGAGATTCACCAGCTGGGCCAGGGCCGAGGTGGCGGCGGGGCGGGCCCATGAATGGCCCTACCTCACCCGCCACCTGGCGGCGCATCTCGAGCCGGGCGAGCGCCAGGAGTGTTTCTCTCAGCTGCTGCTGGATCTGCGCTGGCTGGAGGCCCGGCTCCGGTTGGCCGACCTCAACGCCCTGCTGGGCGACTGGCAGTGGATCACCCCCACCCCGGAGCTCACGGCGGTGGAGCGGGCCTTGCGTCAGGGCGCCCATGTGCTGAGCCACCAGGGGCAGGGGTGGAGCGGCCTTGAGCAACTCCCTTCCCAACTCCTAGCCCGCTGGCCCACCGATCCCCCGGGCGGGACCAGCGACGCTGCGGCGACAAGCCTGCGTGACCAGGCCATCACCCAGGTCCAGCAGGCTGGCGGCCTGCGCCCCCTCACCGCCAGCCTTCTGGCCGACGAGGCCTTGCTGCGCACCCTAAGTGGCCATGCAAGCACGGTGACCGCCCTGGCGATGCTCCCAGGCGGACGGCTCGCTTCGGGGGCACACGATCGCACCATCAAGATCTGGGATCCGGCCACAGGCCAGCTCAAAGCCACCCTGGAAGGCCATTCCGGCTCTGTGTACTCCCTGGCGGTGCTCCCAGGCGGACGGCTCGCTTCGGGGGCAGGCGATCGCACCATCAAGCTCTGGGATCCGGCCACAGGCCAGCTCCAAGCCACCTTGGAAGGCCATTCCGACTCTGTGTTAGCCCTGGCGGTGCTCCCAGGCGGACGGCTCGCTTCGGGGGCATTCGATGGCACCATCAAGCTCTGGGATCCGGCCAGCGGCCAGCTCCAAGCCACCCTGGAAGGCCATTCCGGCCCGGTGAGGGCCCTGGCGGTGCTCCCAGGCGGACGGCTCGCTTCGGGGGCAGACGATCGCACCATCAAGCTCTGGGATCCGGCCAGCGGCCAGCTCCAAGCCACCCTGGAAGGCCATTCCGGCGGGGTGTGGGCCCTGGCGGTGCTCCCAGGCGGACGGCTCGCTTCGGGGGAAGGCGATCGCACCATCAAGCTCTGGGATCCGGCCACAGGCCAGCTCAAAGCCACCCTGGAAGGCCATTCCGACTGGGTGATGGCCCTGGCGGTGCTCCCAGGCGGACGGCTCGCTTCGGGGGCATTCGATGGCACCATCAAGCTCTGGGATCCGGCCAGCGGCCAGCTCCAAGCCACCCTGGAAGGCCATTCCGGCCCGGTGAACGCCCTGGCGGTGCTCCCAGGCGGACGGCTCGCTTCGGGGGCAGACGATCGCACCATCAAGCTCTGGGATCCGGCCACAGGCCAGCTCCAAGCCACCCTGGAAGGCCATTCCGGCCCGGTGAACGCCCTGGCGGTGCTCCCAGGCGGACGGCTCGCTTCGGGGGCAGGCGATCGCACCATCAAGCTCTGGGATCCGGCCACAGGCCAGCTCAAAGCCACCTTGGAAGGCCATTCCGACTGGGTGAGGGCCCTGGCGGTGCTCCCAGGCGGACGGCTCGCTTCGGGGGCAGACGATCACACCATCAAGACCTGGGATCCGGCCACAGGCCAGCTCCAAGCCACCCTGGAAGGCCATTCCGACTGGGTGAGGGCCCTGGCGGTGCTCCCCGACGGGCGGCTCGCTTCGGGGGCAGACGATCGCACCATCAGGCTCTGGGACCCGGCCAGCGGCGAACCTGAATCCAGCCAGCCGCAATTCGTAGCCGATGCCGCCATTCTCGCCCTGGCCTTCCTGCCCGCTCCCCCAACCCTGGTAGCCGGCGATGCCAGCGGCCGATTGCACTGGTTGCGCCTGCCCGGGCCTTGAGCCAGCCGCCCAGGCATGTTTCGCTTTGCACGGACCCCCTGCAGCCCCCGGTCGCTTGCCCTTAGATGGAACGATCGCCGTTGCTGCGGCCCGCCTTATCCCATGACCACCACACTCACCCCTCCCTCCACCACCGGCAGCGTCGCGCGCGGTGAGGACGGCGAGGGCAGCCTGCAGGTGCATCAAGACGCTGCCATGGCCATCGAGGAGGGGGCCCTGGTGATCGCCGTCTACGGCAAGGGCGGCATCGGCAAGTCCACCACCTCCTCCAACCTCTCGGCCGCCTTCTCGAAGCTGGGCAAGCGGGTGCTGCAGATCGGCTGTGATCCCAAGCACGATTCCACCTTCACCCTCACCAAGAAGATGGTGCCCACGGTGATCGATATCCTCGAAACCGTGGACTTCCACACCGAAGAACTGCGCCCCGAAGATTTTGTGTTCGAGGGCTACAACGGCGTCATGTGCGTCGAGTCGGGCGGCCCGCCGGCCGGCACTGGCTGCGGCGGCTACGTGACCGGTCAAACGGTGAAACTGCTCAAGGAGCACCACCTGCTCGAAGACACCGACGTGGTGATCTTCGATGTGCTGGGTGATGTGGTGTGCGGCGGCTTCGCTGCTCCCCTGCAGCATGCCCACTACTGCCTGATCGTGACCGCCAACGATTTCGATTCGATCTTCGCCATGAATCGGATCATGCAGGCGATCAACGCCAAGGCCAAGAACTACAAGGTGCGTCTGGGCGGCGTGATCGCCAACCGCTCCAAGGACACCGATCAAATCGACAAGTTCAACGAGCGCACCGGCCTGCGCACCATGGCCCACTTTCGCGACGTCGACGCCATCCGCCGCTCCCGCCTCAAGAAGTGCACCATCTTCGAAATGGAAGCCAGCCCTGAGGTGGAGCAGGTGCAGCAGGAATATCTCCATCTAGCCCGCACCATGCTCGAAGATGTGAAGCCCCTCGAGGCCGAATCGCTCAAGGATCGCGATATCTTCGACCTGCTCGGTTTCGATTGATCGAGAACCTCACACCTGATTGGTGTTGAAGGTGTCGCACTGGTTCATGTCACCACTCTGCAGGCCCTTGGCGAACCAGCGCTGCCGCTGGGCCGAGCTGCCGTGGGTGAAGCTATCTGGCCGCACCCGGCCGGTGCTCTGGCGCTGCAGGGTGTCGTCGCCGATGCGCCCGGCCGCGTTGATGGCCTCCTCGATGTCTCCCTCCTCTAGGGTCTGGCGCTGGGTGGCGGTGCGGTTGGCCCACACGCCGGCGAAACAGTCGGCTTGGAGTTCAAGGCGCACCGACAGCTGGTTGGCCTGAGCCTGGGGCAGGCGCCGTTGCATCTTCTGCACCTGCTGATCGATCCCGAGTTGGTGCTGCACGTGGTGTCCAATCTCATGGGCGATCACGTAGGCCTGGGCGAAATCACCCGGGGCTCCCATCTGCTGGCGCAGCTGGCGGTAGAAAGACAGGTCGATATACACCTTTTCGTCATTGGGGCAATAAAAGGGGCCCGTCGCGCCGGCCGCCTGGCCACAGGCCGAAGCCACCACCCCATCGAAAATCACCAGCGTGGGCGAGCGATAGGTGCCGCCATTGTCGCGGAATTCCTTCTTCCAGGTGTCCTCGGTGTCAGCCAGCACCACCGAAACGAAATCGGCCATCTTGTCATCGGCTGGAGCCTTCTGGCGCTGCCGGCTCACCTGGGCGGGCGCAGGTCCGAACGGACTGCCGCCACCCGAGAACTGCTGGAGCACCACAAAGGGGTCGCCGCCCAGCAAGGCCACGGCGATCGCCAGAAGGATGCCCACCAGGCCCACGCCACCGGCCACGGCGGGGGCTCCCATCCCGCGGCGGTCCTCCACGTTGTCACTCCGGCGTCCGTCAGACCAGCGCATGTTGGTTGTCTGCAGCAATTGGGGGAGTCTGGCTGGCGGCGGGCCATCTCGCATCGATTTCGGCGCCAACGGGTGTCAGGACAGCGACCACAGGCCCCGAGCCCAGGCCGGGGCCGCATGTCGAGCCGCCATCAGATCTCCGCCGCCGCCCTCTCCACCAGGCGCCGGGCCACCGCCTGCACGCCGGTATGGGAATAGGTGTCGGTGAAGGCATCCAGGAAGGTGGCCAACTGCTCCATGCCCCCGTGCCAAGGGCCGATCGTGGTTTCCAGGGCTCGCACGGCCCGCTGGCCGCTCAGCCCCAGATCACCCACGAAGCCATCGGCCCAGCCAAGCCATTGGTCCACCCCGCGACGCACAAAGCTGAGGTGGGCCGCGTCGCCCCGACCCGGCAGCAGGGAGGCTATACCGGCGTAGGAGGGCAGTTGGTGCAGTTCGCGGCTTCCAACCTGGCCCAGCAGGCCATCGAGACGGTGCAGAGCGTTGTCGCCCAGGGGCAGCAGGGCATCGAAACACACCAGGGCCGCCATCCGCACCCGCGCCTCGCCCGTGTACTCCCTCAGGGAATCACCGAAGGCGGCGAAGCTGTCGCCGGGAAGGCCATTCACCTGGGTGAAGGCGAGCATCTCGGCGGCCACCTTCAGGCTCAGATCCACCGCCTGGAGGGTCTGGCTGGCGGGGGTGAGCACCGCCAGACGCTTCACCAGCGGCAGGGCTCCCGCCACATTGGCCAGCACCCGCAGACCGCCTGCGGCCTTCTGGGAGCGGTTCACGGCGTCGTAAAGACTCAGGGCGCGGCGGTACCCCTCATGGCGGGCCCGGCTGAGTTCATCGGCGCGGGCCCGCACCTGCTGCACCAGTTCAGGGTCATCGCTGCCCAGCACATCGCTGATCAGCTCCTCGGGATTGGTCTGGTTCTGCCAGCCCCCGGGCACGAGGGTGCTGACACCCTTCAGGGCCAGCACGGTGAGATTGCGGCGGGGGAGACGCTCAAGGCGTTCGAGAACGGTGGCGCTCATGCGGCGGGCTCCAGGGCGGCGTTGGCGCGATTGAAGATGGAGGGCTTGCGATTGGCGGCGGGCTGGGGAATCCGGGCCTGGGAAGGCTGGGCCTGGGGAGCCTGCCGTTTCAGGCCGGGAAATGGAAACCGCAGCGGGGATTGCCGGCCGGGGGGCAGAGCCTGACGACCCGGCGCGATCGCCGGGGCCTGAACAGCCTCCGGGCTCAGGGCCGCCAGGGCCGCCAGATCAAAGGCCCCGAGCAACTCATGGCGCTGCTGCGCATCCAGTCCACTCCCCTGGCCGATCACCTTCACCTGGAAGCGATCGGCCACGAGCAAGGCACTGGCCTGGCTGCCCTGGTCCACCAGCGGCCAGGATTGGATTCGCTCCTCGGTGTGGATGAACTTGTTGCGGCTGGCGGGTGAGCTGGCCACATCCGAAATCGAGAGCAGGGCACGCACTTCGGCTCCCTGCTTGAGGCGGGCCTGGCTGAAGCCCCGCTTCTCCTGGGTGAAGACGAGTTGCTCTCCGGTCTGGGGCTTGGGGAACAGGCGATTGAAGAGCGTGCCGTTCACCACCTCTCGCGTGGCGATGTTGGCCACGGTGCCCCCGGGCAGCCAGGAGCGGAAGGGCAGAAAGAAGAATGCGCCAAGAAGCAGGCCTGCGACGAGCAGCAGGCCGATCCCCCAGCGCAGGGAGCGGGACATCGGTCCGTAGAAACGACTACCGACTTAATAGCAGCCAGGTCGGCTCGTGGTGTTCCGGATCCACAGGCTGAACAGCAGTCTTAACGCTTCCTGAGAACCTGGAGCACAAGCCTGGTCAGGCCAAACCCACCAGCTGCAGCGAAAGATCCCACATCCGCCGGGCGGTCTCCGGATTGCTGGCCTTGTCGGAGAGCTCCTGGCTGAACTGCTTGCCCCCCTTGCTCTGGCGGTTCCCCCAGCTCCAGTGGACGCCGGAAACAGCGAAGGCTGGATCAGCTACCACCTCCGCCACTCGCTCGCCGGCTAGGGCCTGGCTCACGTAACCGCCGGTGATGTTCTTCTGGAACCAGGGAAAGATCGTGCGGAAGGCCGCCGGGGTGTTGCGGAACAGGGGCGAATCAGCCACACAGCCCGGATAGAGCGAGGTGAACACGATGCCTGTGTCGCCATGGAGGCGGCGATGCAGCTCCTGGGTGGTGATCATGTTGCAGAGCTTGCTGTCCTTGTAGGCCTTGCCGGGCTTGAAGCGCTTGGCGTCGGCCATGGCGATCGGCGCCTTGAAGCCGGCGGCGAAGCCCGCCAGATCGCCCAGGTCAGCGGGGGCGGGGATGGGGATCTTGCCGCCCAGTTCCTTGGAGTTGGCCGTCACCGTGCCGAGGATCACCAGCCGGCGGGAGGGATGGCTGGAGCGCTTGAGATCGTCGAGCAGGAGGTGAATCAGCAGGAAATGGCCGAGGTGGTTCGTGGCCATCGAGATCTCGTAGCCCTGGGGCGAGCGCTGGGGCTGCTTCAGCCGTGGCAGGTAGACCGCCGCGTTCACCACCAGGGCATCCAGGGGCCGGCCGGTGGCATGAAAAGCATCCACCAACTGGCGGACGCTCCCAAGATCACCCAGATCCACCTGCAGATGGGTCACCCTCTCAGCGGGGATGGCGAGGGCCGCCTGGGCCCTGCGAGCCTTGTCGGTGTCGCGGCAGGCCATCACCACATGCCAGCCGCGGTCCACCAGGGCCTTGGCCGCGAACAGTCCTACCCCGGAGGAGGCGCCGGTGATCAGCACCGTGCCAGGGGTGCCGATAGCCCCAGAGGAGGCCGCGGTGGACAGGGCAGCGGAAGCGGGAACCATGGCATCAGGCAAGGAAGGCCACCTAGGGATGGGAGGGGGATGGGGGATGGGGCGTGGGGGGCGTCTGCCAGACGACCCGCAAGCGGTTCGGGGCGATCCACTGGCTCTGCTCACGGATCAGCCGTTGCTCCCCCGCCACCATGAACAGCTGGTCAAAGCGTTCGCGGGCGCGGGCCAGGCGGGCTTGCTCAAGCTCGAGCACGGCCACGATCTCGCCATTGCGGTCCATGCGCTGCTGGTACGCCCCGGCCAGGCGAACCAGGCTCACTCCGGCCACCGCCACCAGTCCGAGCTTGACCATCAAACCGATCACGCTGCAGACCAGCTCACGCCGTTCCTGGGTGATGGCCAGCAGATGGCCATCGGTTCCGAACACGGCAACACCAGCGGGAGCCGCCGCCTGTGGGCGGGGAAGGGGATCCGGAGATCCGGTGGCTGAAGCGCTGAAGAGGTCGGGCGCCGCCCAGGCAGCGGACCGGCCGACTCTCTCGGCTCCGACCGAGGCAGAGGCGATCCCAGCGGCACGACGCGAATCCGGGCCATGGTCCCTGCTCCGGCGAGCACGGCCGGCCTGCTCGGGTGCACCAAAAGCGGGTACAGGAGCCGCCCGACGTTCCCGCTCCTGCGGACCGGAATCGGCGGGCCGGGATCGGCCGGTGACCCCACTGTTTGCTGAGCGGGAACCCGTTGCTGAGCGGGAACCCGTTGCTGAGCGGGAACCCGTTGCTGAGCCGGAGCCCGACGCGCTGGCCTGCCGACGCTGGCTGCGTTCAGGCTGGCCCCCTGAAGAGGCGGTGGAACGGCTGGGCAAACGGAAAGGAAGCACCGGCTTAGAACTCAGTGGCGATCACCGCTTGTAGCAGTCCGACCAGGGGTTGCCAAGCCGGCGGCTCAATCTTCAGGCCTTGTAGAGGCTGAAGGCCAGGCGTACGGCCAGAACGCCGGCATGGGCGGCCACCACCAGAGCGATGAGCACTTCGGTCTGGTTGATCATGGTCCGGCTGGGCAAATGCAACGGCACCATTCTTCCCGCTGGGCTCGCTACGGTCCACATCCTGCCCTTGCCCTGTCACAGCTCTTGATGGCCCCCAACGCTGCGGAGCCGCCTTCCCTGGCGCTTTCCATCACCACCCGCCAGATCCGGGAGCTTGATCTCTCCCCCCTGGCTCCCCTGCAGGCCGCCAGCGTGGAGTCCCTGGTGGCGATGGCGGGCCAGCTGGACCTTGAGCTGCACTGGCCTCGGGCCGACGACGACCCCCGCGAACTCTCGGAAGTGCCCGAGGTGCGGCTCTGGAGCCTGCGCGCCGATGCCCTGAACCCCTGGCTGCCCCTTGTGCTCGAACGCAGTCGGGGAACCCTCACCCGCCATGTGGCGATGCTGCTGCCCCACGGATTCAGTCGCAGCGAGGGCATCCGCTTCGCCCCGGAGAGCCTGGATCTGTGGATCACCCACCGGCTCTTCTGGCTCGATGGCTGGTCGACGGAGGCGGGGGTTCCCTGCCGCCAGGGCCTCGCCCAAATGGCGGCGGTGTTGGGATTTGAGCTGGATCCCCTCTTCTGGTCGGCCGCCACACCAACGCCGGCCGAAGGCTGATCCCCCGTGCTGCAGCCTCTCAGGCCAGGCCCTCAGCCCCATCGGCCAGCCGCAGCGGTGCGCTGGATCCCCACCCACATCCTGCCGGGCGCCTGGCAGATGGCAATCGATGGGCAGCTCCTCGATCAGGCCTGTGCCGATCCAGGCGCTGGTGCGGTGCTCCGCCTCTATCGCTGGTCCCGGCCCACCCTCTCACTGGGTTTCCACCAAAAGACCCTGCCCACCCACTGGCAGGAGCTGGCCAGAAGTGGAGCCTTCGATCTGGTGCGACGACCCACTGGCGGGCGTGCCGTGCTCCATGGGGGCGACCTCTCCTATGCCCTGATCTGGCCGGCGGCTCCAGGCCCGAGGGCAACCGTCTACGGGCGCTGCTGCGGCTGGCTCTGCCGGGCCTTCAGCGACCTCGGCCTGCCGCTGCAGCCCGGGCAAAGCGCCCCCAGCCGGGACCGGAGCAGTTGCTTCGCCACGAGCACCAGCGCCGATCTCATCCATGCCGATGGCAGCAAGCGGATCGGCAGCGCCCAGCTCTGGCGGGGCGGCTGCCTGCTCCAGCACGGAAGCATCCTGATCAGCCCCCAGGCAGAGCTCTGGGAGCGGATCTTTGGAGAGGAGCCTCCGCTGCTGCCCGCCCTGCCGCTGGGATTCGATGACCTGGAGGCCCTGCTGCTCCGTTCGGCCGCCCGGTGCTTGCCCCTCGACTGCGGTGGGGTGAGCCTGGTTCTCAGGGATCTCACCCCGGAGGAGTGGACCGGGGTGGCGGCCAAGGCCCGAGGGGAGAACTCCCCTTGCGACGGATAGGGATCCAGGCTCAAGGTCCCGTGGCTGAGGGCGGGGGAGTTCCTTCTGCGGCCAGGCCCTCAGGCAACTGCACCTCACCCGCAGCCAGCATCGAGCGGACCACTTGGGCCAGGGCCAGTCCCAATGGATAACCATTTTGCTCCCGGGCCGTGGCCAGCAGCTGGCTGGGGAGGCGGAGGCCGATCTTCTTCAGTACGGCCTCAGCGACCTCGGGGCGTTCCAGAGTTCCGGAAGGCAGACCGGCCGGGCCGAGCACGAGGAGGCGGGGCCGCTCGGGCTGGTCCATCTGCAGCACCGCCTGCCAGAGAGGGGCCGATTCGGCGATCGAAGGTAATGCCGCAAGGGGGTGGATGTGATCCCCCACCGCTTCGCTGTCCCAGCGCTGCAGGGGCAGCTCCTGGAGGATGGAGGGATCAATGACCCCCCGCCAGCGACCCCGGTCACACACGAGCAGCCAGTCCGCAAGAGGATCGACCGAGGCGGAAGCCGGCCTGGAGGCTGGACCGGTCTCGGGGGGGCGGACCGGATCGAGGCTGGTAGCGGCGAGGCCTCCGGGGGTGATTGGTTCGAGCCGGCTCAGCTGACGCAGGGTGGTCGAGGCCTCCAGCACCCGGAAGCGGCGGCGGCAAACATCCTTCACCCGGATCTCACGGAGCGCCTGCTGAACCTGCAGAACCTGGCTCTGGTTGCGCGCGGCCCCAAGGCCAAACCAACCAAGCAGCATCAGCCAGGCTCCGCTCAGGCCACCACCGCGAAGCAACAGCACGGATCCCAGACCAAGCGCGAGGAAGGAGAGGAAGCGGCCGCAGCCATTGGCCACCACCAGGCCCCGCCGCCGGCTGCCGGTGACCTGCCACACGAGGGCCTTCACCACCAGGCCGCCGTCGAGGGGCAGGCCGGGCAGAAGATTGAACAGGGCAAGCACCAGGTTGAGCACCCCCAGCTGGGTGACCATCTCGCCCAGCACCGCGGATTGGTGGGCGGCTGGATGCACAGCGGCCAAGAGTGCGACAGCCAGCGCCAGGCTCACCAGCGGACCGGCCAAGGCGACAGCGAGAGCGCCGAGGGCCGTGGGACATTCGCGTTCGACGCTGGCGACGCCACCCAGCAGGAACAGGGTGATGCTGCGCACCCTCACGCCCTGGCTGAGGGCCACAAAGGCGTGGCCAAGTTCGTGGAGCACCACTGAAACAAACAGCAGCAGGGCCGTGGCCAGGGCCACCAGCCAGAGTCCGCCCTCCGGAAGGGTGGTGGCCAGGATCAGGCGGTAGTGCCGCTCGAAGGCCAGGGTGGCCGCGAACAGGATCAGGAACCAGGTTGGATGGATGCGCAGGGGGATGCCGCGGACCCGCAATAGTTGCCAGCCCTCACCCACGGTTCTGCCTCTCGCGCTGATTAGCCATGGGATCGTTGCTGGCAGGAAGCCTGGAATGTCAGAGAACCGGGAGACCCGTTGGTGCTGCCGCAAAAGGCCGCAAAGGACACCATGAGGGCGTGAGGTTGCCCGGTCGGTACCCCCCATCCGGTGATCTTAGAAAGGCTGCCATCCGGTCGGTCGCCATGGCGCCTCCCCTGCTGAAGATCTGTGGCCTGAGGCAGCCCGACCAGGCGGCAGCCGTGGCCGCGCTGGCGGTGGATGCGGTGGGGGTGATCGGGGTACCAAGCTCTCCCCGCTGGCTGGAGCCTGCTCGCCGAGCGCACCTGTTCGGTGCCGTGGCCTCGACGAAGCGGGATTGCCTCAGGGTGCTGGTGGTGGCGGATCCCGCCGAGGAGGAGATCCCCCAGCTGGAACCGGGCCCGGGAGGGCACAACGTGGTTCAGCTCCATGGCAACGAAACCGTGGAGCGCTGCCTGGAGCTGCGGCGAAGGCTGCCCAAAGGACTCATGTTCTGGAAGGCACTGCGCATCCGAGAACCCGGAGATCTGCTGCAGGTGTCCCACTTCGCGCCCGTGGTGGATGCCCTGCTGCTGGATGCCTGGGTGAGCAGCCAACTGGGCGGAACCGGTCACCGGATCCCGCTGGAATGGCTGCGGGATTTCCGCTGTGAGCAACCCTGGTGGTTGGCGGGCGGGATTACCCCGGAGCGGATGGCTTCCTTATCTGGAGCTGTGAATCCCGATGGATTTGATGCCTCCAGCGGGGTGGAGGATGCCCCAGGCGTGAAGAATCTTGAGCGAGTGGAAGCCCTGGTGCGGGCGGTCCGTCACCACCAGCCTCGTCTTGCTGAAGCTGGTGGTGAGGATGCTCAGTAGCCGAGCACCGATTCCTGCTGCTTAACCAACTCAAAGAACTCGGCCTTAAGGTTTGGATCACGGCGGAAATCACCCCGAACCACCGAATTGACCATGGTGGTCTGGGGTTCCTTCACGCCCCGCCACTTCATGCAGTAATGCTGAGCCTTCACCAGGATGGCCAGGCCCTCCGGCTCACAAAGACGCTCAATCTCATCGGCCAAGATCAAAACGGCCTCTTCCTGAATATGGGGTCTCGAGAAGACCCATTCGGCCACCCGGGAAAACTTGGAGAGGCCGATCACCCTCACCCCCGGCTTGATGCCGATCCAGCAACTGCCGAGGATGGGAACAAGATGGTGCGAACAGGCCGAACGCACAGTGATCGGTCCTACGGTGTAAATTTCATCCAGCTTCTTCACATTAGGGAAGGAAGCGATTTTCGGCTGCTCCTGGTAGCGACCCTTGAACACCTCGTGCAGATACATCCGCGCCACACGCTCAGCGGTTTCAGCGGTATTGTGATCGTTTTCAATATCGATAACCAGGCTGCGCAGAAGCTCCCGAACCTTGTCGGTTACTTCGGATTCGAGTTGGTCCATCTCACCTTCCCGCAGATGGGCCGAGATGTTGTCGTTCGCCAGAAACGGAGCCTTCGCCTCCTGGAGGCGCTGCCTCAGGCGGGCACTGATGGGCAGTTGGGTCGCCGACCCGCCTGCGGCCCCAAGGCCGTTCGGGGGAGGCGCAGCCGGAACGGTCACGGCAGTGATCTGTGTCGGGAACGTGGAGGTCATGGGGTGTCCAAGGGGGCCGGCTATCGGCTTCAGGGGGAACCTCCACGAAAGAAATGGAGGGCTGCTGCGCAAGGAACAGCAGGTCAGCGGCAGCCTGCTCGGATTGAGCATGGCACGCCGATCACAGCATTCTGTTTACAGGTTCATGGTGCCGAAGTGGTGTGGTCTCCGCACACTGGGTATGGATCCCGCCCTACAGCGCAATGAGCGGACATTGGGTGCGGGCGGGTGGGTAGTCTATTGATCGGGCCATCCCTCCCGCCAGTGCTTGGGGTCTGATCCGAGGAGGCGGAGAAGAGAATCCCACTCGGTGGTCCGGTAGGCACGATGGCGGCCACGTCGAAACGGGCAACAGTTCTAGAACCTTAAGCAATTCGGGCGGCCTCCGTGGCGGCTGCGTCAAGGAAGCGGCCCATCTGCCGGAACTTGGAGTAGCGGCTCTCGATCCTCTGGGTTTCGCTGAGGGCGCCAAGCTCGGCAAGATTCGCCTGGATCGCCTCCTTCAGGGTTTCCGCCGCCTGGAGGGGGGCCCAGTGGTTGCCCCCGGAGGGCTCGGGGAGCACGGCATCGATCACCCCGAGCTGGAGCAGGTCGGGGCCTGTGATCTTGAGGGCTTCGGCGGCAACCGATGCCTTGGCGGCATCCCGCCAGAGGATCGAGGCACAGGCCTCGGGACTGGCCACGGTATAGACACTGTGCTCGAACATCAAGAGCCGATCGGCGACACCGATGCCGAGGGCCCCTCCGGAGCCCCCTTCCCCGATCACCGTGGCGATGATCGGCACCCGCAGCCGAAACATTTCCCGCAGGTTCACGGCGATCGCCTCGCCTTGACCCTGCTCCTCGGCCAGAAGCCCCGCATAGGCACCGGGAGTGTCGATGAAGCTGATGATCGGAAGCCGGAAACGATCGGCGTGCTCCATCAGGCGGAGCGCCTTGCGATACCCGCCCGGTGAGGCCATGCCGAAATTGCGGGCCACGTTCTCCTTGGTGTCGCGGCCCTTCTGGTGGCCAAGCAGCACCACGGACTGATCGCCGATGCGACCCACACCCCCCACGAGGGCCTTGTCATCAGAACCGCGTCGGTCGCCATGCAACTCAACCCAGGCTTCGGTGATCAACTGGATGTAATCGAGGCAGCTCGGGCGTTGGGGGTGGCGCGCTACCTGGATCTTCTGGGCCGGCGTAAGCGAGCGGAAGATCTCATCACGGCGCCGGGTGGCCAGGGTTTCGAGCTGGAGCAGCTGCTGGCTCACATCGACCTCGGAATCCCGGGCCAGTTGCCGGATCTGCTCGATTTGCTCCTCGAGTTCCACCAGCGGCTTCTCGAAATCCAGGAGGGCGCGGCGGACCATGGGCGTAGACAAGGTGATGTTCAGGATCGCAGGTAGCGGATCCGCTGCGGTAGGGGATGAGGTTGGGATTCAGGCGGGCACGAGGCTGGCCGCCTGAATCGGTTCCAGGGCTAGGGCCCGGAAACCATGGCGCAGGGAGGCTTCACCGATGCGATCCATGTTGGCCAGGGTGATGTTGTTGCGGCCCCAGCTGAAATTGGTGTGGATTCCTTCAAATTCCAGCAGCATGGCTTCCGCAAAACAGGCGAACAACTGGCGCCTGGGATTGGCCATGTCGGCCATCTCCATCATCTGCCATCCGAGATCCTGCCAGAACTCCACGATGCCGCCCTTGATCACGTGCACTCCGTCGCCGGCAAAACGGGAATCGAGATTCTTGGGGTAACCCCCGTCGATCATCAGACAGGGCCTGGGCAGCAGGCCGGCATCGATGCTGAGACCCTGGGGAAGACTGGCTACCCAGATCACCACATCGGCTTCGGCCAGGGCCTCATTGAGCTCCAGCACCCGGCCGGAACCCAGCTCCGCCTGGAGATCGAGCAGCGGCTGGGGCCGTCGGGCCACCAGCAGCAGTTCCCCCACCCCCTGGCGCTGCAGCCAGCGGCACACCGCGCTGCCGATATCGCCGCTGGCTCCCACCACCGCCACCTTGGCGCGGTCCAGATTGATGCCCAGCCGTGGCGCGTTGTGCACAACTTGCTGGGCGATCACCCAGGCGGTGTGGGTGTTGCCCGTGGTGAACCGCTCCCACTGCAGCTTGGTATTACGAATCTGCTGCTCCTTGAGCAGGTTGAGGTTCTCGAAAATGATCGAGGTGAAGCCACCTAAGGCCGTGATCGCGATGTCGTTCTTCTGAGCGAGCTCCATGGCACTAAGCACCTTGCGCTTGGCCGTCTTGAAGCGGCTCAACATCTCGGGCACAAATACCGAATCGATGTAGGCACCCTCAATGACCTGGCCGGCGGGGCTAGTCACCGTGACCGTTTCAACCAACTGGGGCGGGGCGACACACCACATCTCGAAATCGCCCTCGGCGTATTCCGGATAGCCGAGGCTGGAGGCCTTAGATCGAGCGGCATCAAGGCTGGTGGAGTGACCGATCAAGCCAAACATGACGATCAAACCCTAAGGGATGGGAACCGCCGGACCAGGCAGGAAGCTCATCCTGCCATGGCTGAAGGCCACTCAACCCAGCAGAGCTGCCGTGGCCATCCGGGCGATCTCCCTGGAGCTGAAACCAATCTCGGTGAGCACCTCTTGATAAGAGGTCATGAAGTCAGCCATCAGGTCCTCCTTATCCATATGAAGGACATCGGCGTCCTCGGCCACCTGCTCCAGCATCCGCCTCACGTGCGGAAGGTTGGCCCGGTTGGCCTCCTCCAGCTCCTGACGGGCAGCCTCAAGGTTGGCCTTGAGCCACTGTTGACCGTAATTGAGGTGAGTGTACTCATCCTGCACAACGCCTTCCGTGATCTTGCGGGCGAAGGGATCGGCAACCGGGATGTAGATGTGATAAGCCGCGATGGCAAAGGCTTCGATCAAAATCGATTGAATCAACAGGCAGGTGACCAGGTTGCCCTCGGCTAGGGCCTGCTGGAAGTTGTCACGGAGCGGCGTGAAAAAGAGGCGGGCGAACGGCATATCGGCCTCGACGCCAAGATTGGTAGCACAAGCGGTGAAGCCCTTTTTGTGCTTCATTTCCATCCGAGCCAGCCGAGCCAGTTCGTCGGCCTGATCGGGCAGCAGGGTGGCCAGGGAAAGGTAGTTGTCGTGGGCTTCCTGTTCGCCCTCGATCACGATGGCATTAATGCGGCTGTAAGCGTCCTTGTAGCTCTCGCTGGTGAAATCGGGCAGGACGGCTTCGGCCGGTGCGTCGCCCCCGCTGCCTAGCCCGGTCGAAGCCGAGGGATTTGGGGACAGATCCGACAGGGAAACCGCCATGGAGGGCCTTGTGCGCACTTAATCGGAGACTGTAATCAACCCCGCCGGGTTCCTGACGGCCAGTCGCTGTTCAGCAGGGAGTGCAACCGGCACCGCCATCCCTCCACCAACGCCTCAAAGAGTGCCTGGCCCAGCTCGGCGGAGGCGCCGGCAGGATCACCGATCACGCCAGAGCTGCTGAGCTCACGGGTCAGCCAGGCACAGGGGGCCTGGCCCTCCAGGCTCCAGCCCTCAGGTGGCTCCTGGAGGGGACCGTCCGCCTGACGCTCAGGACCGACCAGATCCTCCGCCAAATGAAGCATCAGGCTGGTCTCAGCCAGACCCGCATGCAACCCCCGCTGACGTTCCGGTTCGGGAATCCGCTGGGCGATCCCTTCCGGCCCACGCCACAGGAAACAGGGCAGCACCGCCAGGTCCGGCCGAGCCGCATGGAGCTGGCGGGCCGCCACCTCCAGCAGGGCGATCTGGCCGCCATGGCCATTGAGGAGCACCAGCCGCTGGAAGCCCGCCGCCGCCAAGTCGCTGCCCACCGCGACCACCAGGCCCAGGAGCAGCTCCGGCGGCAGGCTGAGGGTGCCGGCAAAGCCGCGGTGCTCGTGGGAGAAGCCGAGGCTCTGGGTGGGCAGCTGCCAGATGGGCAGATCGAGGGGAAGCCTCTCCAGCGCGGCCGCGCAGACCCGCTCGGCGAAGAGCGCATCGGTGCTGAGGGGCAGATGGGGACCGTGTTGCTCGATCGCCCCGAAGGGCCACACCACCGTGCTGCCGGTCCTGGCCGCCCCCTGCGCCACCTCGGGCCAGCTGAGCTCACCGAGCAGGCGCCGCCGCACCGGGCCCGGGGGAATCGAAGGGGCTGATGCCATGACAGGGACTCGGATGGTGGCCTGGCAGGCAACGGGAACGGCGAGCACCCGACCATTGCTCCAGGGGGGAGTCTCTACAGTGTGGGATCGCAGAACGCTCAGGTTCATGGCCGGATCCGGCACCCCTCCGCCGCGTCAACCCCGGCCCCCTGCCCAACGGCCCGGCGGGCAAGGGGCCAACCCACCCCGCAAACCGCCCCAGGTGGTGTTGATCCGCAAGGAGGAGACGGCGCCACCCGAGGAATCGCCCCCTGAACTGGCCGTGCCCGCCGCCGCCTCCCCCGGCTCGGTTGGCCTGCAGGCGCCCAGCCGTCCGGCGCCCCCGACGACGGCCTCGGCCGACCAAACGGCCCCGCGCCGCTCCGATGACGAGCTCTTCGATCTCGGAGCGCTTGAGGGCATGACGATGGCCGACTTGCTCGGGCCGGAACCCGGCCGGGGCCGCCCCGGCGGCGAGCGCAAGACGGTGCCGGTCGCAGACAAGGCCGCGGCGAGCCGCACCGTGGACGATTTCGACTTCGATGAGGAAGCCTTCCTCGCCGCCCTCGACGAGAACGAGATCGTTGGCACCACCGGTGAGGTGGTGAGCGGAACCGTGGTGGGCGTGGAGAGCGATGGAGTGTATGTGGATATCGGCGGCAAGGCGCCGGGCTTCATGCCCAAGCAGGAGGCTGGCCTGGGGGTGATCACGAACCTCAAGGAACGCTTCCCGAAGGGTCTGCGGGTCGAAGTGCTCGTGACCCGCGAGCAGAACGCCGACGGCATGGTGACCATCAGCGCCCGAGCCCTGGCCCTGCGCCAGAGCTGGGAGAAAGTGCGTCTGCTCGAAAAGGACGGCAAGGTAGCGCAGGTCATGATCACCGGCTTCAACCGCGGCGGTGTGACCTGTGACCTTGAAGGTCTGCGGGGCTTCATCCCCCGCTCCCAGTTACAGGATGGCGAGAACCACGAAGCTCTGGTGGGCAAGACCCTTGGCGTGAGCTTCCTGGAGGTCAACCCAGAAACCCGCAAGCTGGTGCTCTCCGAACGCAAGGCTGCCACGGCGGCCCGCTTCGGGGAACTGGAGGTGGGCCAACTCGTGGAAGGTCAGGTGGCCGCGATCAAGCCCTATGGCTTTTTCGTGGACCTGGGCGGCGTCAGTGGCCTCCTCCACCACAGCTCGATCACAGGCGGCGCCCTGCGAGATTTGCGCGAGGCCTTCGAACCCGGAGAGCGGCTCAAGGCCCTGATCACCCAACTGGATCCGGGCCGGGGGCGCATCGCCCTCAACACGGCCCTGCTGGAGGGACAACCCGGAGAGCTGTTGATCGCCAAGGCCACCGTGATGGCCGAAGCCACCGACCGGGCCAACAGGGCCCGCTCACTGTTGCGCCAAAAAGAACAGGAGGCGGGATGAAACGAGAGGGCAACAACCCTGGGATGAACGCCGTGCCGGGAACCGTAGCAGCATGAATGCCGAACAGCCGGACGCCCCCGGTCCCGGATTAGCCGGCGCTGGGGCGGCCAGCGTGGCTGATGCCCCAGGTGGGCAGCCCGACTGGGAGCTCGATTTCTATTCCAGGCCGGTGCTGGAGGCCGATGGTCGTAAGCGGTGGGAACTGCTGATCTGCTCCACCCCGCCCCCAACCGCCAACGGCACGACCCCGGCCCCTTTCCGTTGGGTGAGGGTCTGTCCGGCCACCAGTGTGAATTCCCTCTGGCTCCGGGAGGCGATCGAAGCGGCCTTGGCCGATGCCTGGAGCCAGGGTTTCAGCCGGCCGCGACGCCTGCGCTGCTGGAGGGGGTCGATGCGCACGATGGTGCAGCGGGCTGCCGAGGCGCTCCAGCTGGAGCTGGTGCCCAGCCGCCGCTGCTACGCCCTCGTGGAATGGCTGCGCCAACGGGAGGCGGAGGTCTATCCCGCCGAGCCCGGTGCCTTGGTGGGTCCCCTGGCACCGATACCGGCTGCGATCCGGGGCGTGCCGGTGCCCCTACCCGAGGTCGCCCGTGGCGATCGCTGGGCTTGGGCCACCCTTCCCGCAGAAGCCCTGAGGGATGCGGCCGAATGGGGCGCTGGATTCGCTGGCCTGATCCAGCTGCCCCCCGAGCTGGAGACGGGTGCGGCAATTCCCGGCATCCGCCTGTTCAGCCGCCACCGGGCCCTGGCCATTGCGGGATGGTTGGCGGGCCTGGAGCCCGTGCGCCTTGAGGTGGAGGGAAACCAGTTGGTGCTGGAGGCTGGTCTGGAGGATCGTTGGCTGCTCACCACCCTGCCCGGGGAGGAAGCCCGGCTGGCCTCGGAGGCCTTCGACACGGCCCGGGCCCGGGCGGGTGGACTGCAGTTTCTGGCGGTGCAGGCCGAGGAACAGGAGCAACGGCTGGAGGGCTTCTGGCTGCTGCGGGATCTTCCCGATGCCTGAAGAGCCGCCCTTCGGATCCCATGGCTGAAGCTCTCGACCCACCCTTCGATCGCCCCGACCGGGGCTTCAACGACCTGCCGGGCTGGACCTGGGTGGGGACCTACGGGGGGTACTACCTCCAAGCGGATCGGCTGGCGGAGTTCGATCACGGCTTCTTCACCAGACAGTGGCAGGGCCGCGGGCCTGAGGAGCTGGCCTGCGCCCTCAGTGCCGGCATCACGGTGCACCGGCCCCGCCAGATTCACAGCGCCGATGTGCTTCCGGCCAGCGAGGCCCGAGGGGAGCCCTGGCCCGAAGCGGATGGACTCGTGAGTGACGGGGCCGGCCAGAGCCTGTGGGTCTGTGGAGCCGACTGCACGCCGGTGCTGATCGCCGATCCCGCGACGGGCCGCGTCGGGGCCTGCCACGCGGGCTGGCGGGGGGTAGCCGGCCGCATCCTGCCCAGCGCCCTCACCCTGATGGAGAAGGCCGGATCCCGGCGAGCCGATCTGCTGGTTGCCCTGGGACCGGCGGTAAGCGGAGCCAGCTATCAGGTGCAACGCCCGGTGAGTTTGGAGGTGGCGCAATCGCTCCGTTCGGACGGAGGAGGCGACGCCGATGCTGCCCTGGAGGAGCTGCGGGCCTGCGGGGCTCTGCTGGAGGATTCCGATCCCGGCCACGACCGGCTGGACATCCGAGCCGCAGCCCGGGCCCAGCTGATCCACGCGGGGGTGGATCCGGCTCGACTCGAGGTCTGCCCGCTCTGCACCGTGGAGGAATCGCTCCTGTTCCATTCCTGGAGACGCGACCGGATCAAGGCGGTTCAGTGGAGTGGAATCGTTGCCCAGGGCTGAAGACAACGCCGTAAGCCACCGCCCTCAAAGCCAGAGGGGTGGGTGAACGCGTTCCGCCGATCACGGAGCCGGAAGCCAGCTTCAGAACAACGACCGCTTCTACGACGTGTCGCGCACCCTCGACCTGCTGCTGACCGGCGTGAGCGCCGCCAACGTCCAGTCCGCCGACTTCGTCCGCTGAAGTCGCCCACCCCGAATCGCCTCAACATGGCGTTCCTTAGCCCCGCCCCTCGCTGACGTCTGCCGAGCTCTGGAGGTTTCCGCTGCCATCGATTCCCGCTGGTAGCCGCGGTAAGGGCGCATGAAGCCAGGGAGGCCCCCCGCCTCAAAGAACTGGAGCTCGAGAACACTCGGCTCAAGCGTTGAGTGGCCGATACAGACTTCGTCGGGTCCAGGCTCTAGCCACAGGCTTTTGCGAAGCCCTGGGCACTTACCGAGGGAAGCTTCTGAGTCCGAAACGTGCCGCAGAGCCTTGGGGGTTCGGCAAGAACAATTCCGGTCCTCTCTAGTGAGTGACTGAGTTCTGGTCGGCCAGAACCGCACCATCCAGCGCCGGCATGGGCCGGTGGCAAACATCGAGGAACACAAGCTCAGGCGGCGGATTCGAGAGTTGGACCGGCGCTAGGTGCGCTGGACTGGGCGGCTGATTGAGCCAGCGGCAACGAACAGATGGTAGGAGCTTTAACCACAAAAGAGTGCTGCAGATTCGGAGCGAGTATGGGCCTCAGAGAACAAACACTGATAGGTATTTATCAATATCGTTAACGGGTTCAATCGCGTCTGGCAGGGCATTCATGTCATTCGGCGCTGCAAGATTATGGGGCAATGCGATCGAGGGTCTTCCCAAGACCTATCTGGTTACGCACACATTTATGCATGGGCAATGGGGCAGAGTCCATCACCCATGCAGCTCTCCCGTAGTGCATGGGTGATGGACTCTGGCGCGGAATGCATCCTGCCAGGTTCAACCTGTGGGAATCCATTCGCGAAGTCATTCAACAGCCGACTGACCCAAAGCTTGCAGGCTGATCTAGCCGGCATATACCCAGTACATACATCGTCAACAGCACCAATCTCCGCCACTTCCAATCCATGAAACTCGTCAAGCACGACCTTCAGTTCATCCTCGACCAGATCCTGATTGCGGATGCCCACACCGCCGGAGGCGACCTGCTGAGGCTCCTGGGCAGCAACTTGCTGCCCTACGGCCTGCGCACGGTCGACGGCAGCTACAACAACCTCACCCCGGGCCAGGAGGACTTCGCCACCGCCGACCGGCCGATGCCCACACGGCTGAGCCAGACGTTCCGCAACGCCGAGGCGGTGACCTTCGACGTGGACGGCTCGGGCCCGGTCGAGGTCGGCGACCTGACCTACTACACCCAGACCAGCGGCTACGTCTTCGACTCACAGCCGCGCATGATCAGCAACCTGATCGCCGACCAGAGCACCGGCAATGCCGCTGCCGTGGCGGTGCACAACCAGGTCAGCCCCGGCGTGGTGTCGTCGGATGGCACGCTGTTCATCGAGGACGTGGCCCCGGACGAGGGTCTGTCGGCCCCCTATAACTCCTTTTTCACAATCTTCGGCCAGTTCTTCGACCACGGCCTGGACAAGATCAGCACCGGTGGCAACGGCACAGTGATCATGCCGCTGAACCCCGATGACCCACTGATCGCGGGGGCCGACGGAATCTTCGGCAACGGCGACGACCTTGCCCCGCACCTGCGCTTCATGACGCTGACGCGGGCAACCATCGCCACCAGCTCGCCAGGTGCCGACGGCATCGCCGGTACCGCCGACGACGTGCGCGGCTAAATCAACACCACCGCACCGCTGGTCGACCTGAGCCAGAACTACAGCTCGCACCCCTCCCACCAGGTGTTCCTGCGCGAGTACGCGTTGAACGCCTTCGGCCAGCCTGTCTCCACCGGCAGGCTTGCCGAAGGCGCGGGCGGCGCGATCATCAACTGGGGCGAAGTCAAGCTGATGGCCCGCACCATGCTGGGCATCGAGCTGAGCGACGCCGACGTGTTCAACGTGCCGGTGATCCTCACGGACGCCTACGGCAAGTTCATCCCCGGCGCGAACGGCCTGCCCCAACTGGTCACCGCCACCGGCCTCATCGAAGGCAATCTCGCCGCCCCGGAGAGCGTCGGCGCCGATGTGCTGCGCACCGGCCACGCCTTCCTCGATGACATCGCTCGCAACGCCCAGCCCGGTGGTGTCGCCGACGTCGACGGCGTCCCGGAGACGCCGGCCACCGCGATCGGCCCTGACGATGACACGGATGCGGGGAACCCCATCCCCACCGACGGCAGGGGCCGCAAACTCGCCTACGACGACGAGCTGCTCAACGCGCATTACATCGTTGGCGACGGCCGCGGCAACGAGAACATCGCCCTGACGGCGATCCACAGCATCTTCCACTCCGAGCACAACCGCATCGTTGACCAGGTCAAGATGATCGCGGTGGCAGACTTCAACGCCGCGCTGGCCAGCGGCAACGCCGAACAGATCGAAGCAAGCCGCGGGTTCCTGAACCAGTGGCTGACCATCGATGTCGCCGCCGACACCATCACCTCAGTGACCGCCGACGCGCTCGAATGGAACGGCGATCGCGTGTTCCAGGCGGCCAAGTTCGCCACCGAGATGCAGTACCAGCACTTCGTGTTCGAAGGCTTCGTACGCAAGATCCAACCCTCGGTCAACCTCTTCTCTGGCTACAACAGCACGGTCGATCCGGCGATCATGGCCGAGTTCGCCAACGTGGTGTATCGCTTCGGCCACTCGATGCTGACCGACACGGTCGACCGCATCGACACCACCACCGGCGCCTCCAACCCAATCAGTCTGATCCAAGCCTTCCTCAACCCGATCGAATTCGCCAACAGCGGCGCCACCGATCAGGAAGCCGCCGGCGCCATCGTTATGGGCATGGTGCACCAGAGCGGCAATGCGCTCGACGAGTTCGTCACCGAGTCGCTGCGCAACAACCTGCTCGGTCTGCCGCTCGACCTGGCCGCCCTGAACATCGCCCGCGGCCGCGACACCGGCGCTCCCGGCTTGAACGGCGCGCGCGCGATGTTCTTCCGCGACACCGGCCTCTCGATCCTCGAGCCCTACACCAACTGGGTGGACTTCGGCCTGGCCCTCAAGCATCCCGAGTCGCTGGTTAACTTCATCGCCGCCTACGGCACGCACGACAGCATCACCGTCGCGACCACGATGGAGGGGAAGCGCGCCGCCGCGCAGGCCCTGCTGGACGCCAACGCGGCCGGAGTCAACGACAACGCGGCGGTCGACTTCATGAACGCCACCGGTGCCTTCACCGGCGGCGCCCTGGGCGGCCTGAACAACGTCGACTTCTGGATGGGCGGCTTAGCCGAGGCCACCCAGCCCTTCGGCGGCATGCTTGGCTCCACCTTCGACTATGTGTTCTCGACCCAGATGCTGGCGCTGCAGAACAACGACCGCTTCTACTACCTGGCGCGCACCGCCGGCCTGAACGTGCTGCTGCAGCTTGAGCAGGACTCCATGGCCGAGTTGGTGATGCGCAACACCAGCGCCAAGCACCTGCCCGGCGACGTGTTCTCCACGCCGGACTTCAGCTTCGAGCTGAGCGCAGTCAACGCATCAGGCACCATCGTCGACAACGCAGCGACCGCCGTGAATGAGGCGCTGCTGATCCGCGTGGGCAGCCAGGTCCGCTTCACCGGCGGCGAGCACATCGTGATGGGCGGCACCGCCAGCAACGACAACATGCGGGCCGGCGCGGGTGACGACACCCTCTACGGCGACGAAGGCAACGACACCCTCGAAGGCGGCGCCGGCAACGACTTCGTGCTGGGTGGCGCCGGCGACGACATCCTGACCGACACCTTCGGTGACGACCAGATCAAGGGTGGGGACGGCAACGACGTCGTTAGCAACAGCTCGGGACTGGACCTGCTGTTCGGCGGCGACGGCAAGGACGCGATCTTCGGCGGCGAGGGCGACGCAGAATCCTTCGCGGGCCAGGGCGACGACTTCGTTTCGGCCGGTACCGGCGTCAACACCGTCTTCGGCAACGCCGGCAATGACTGGATCGAGGGCGGTGACGGCGCCGATCTGCTGCAGGGCGACAACGGCGACCCGTTCCGGGTGAGCACCGTGATTGGGCACGACGTGCTGATCGGCGACGGCAACGATGACTACGACGCCGAGTCGGGTGACGACATCATGTTCGGCACGCCGGGGGTGAACCGCTCCGAAGGCATGCTGGGCTTCGACTGGGTGACCTACGCCCGCTCAACCGAACTGGTGGACGCCGACCTGCGAAATACCGCGCTGCTGCCCCCGACCCTGGCCAACCTCAGGGACCGCTTCGACCTGGTCGAGGGCCTGTCGGGCTTCAACGGCAACGACAAGCTGACCGGCTCCAACCTGCTGGTCGCCGATCTGGTCGGCCATGAGCTGAAGAGCGACGGCGTCGCCCGCATCGCCGGCCTGGCGGCGGTGCTGGCGGGCGCGAGTGGCTACAACGCCGGGGCCACCGGCCTGGCCACGGCCTTCAGCGGCGGCGACATCATCCTCGGCGGTGGCGGCAACGACACCGTGACCGGCGGGGCCGGCGACGACGTGCTCGACGGCGACGCTTGGCTGAACGCACGCATCGAGGCCACCAGCAACAGCGGCGTCGTGACCTCGCACAACAGCCTGGCCACGCTCAGGGCCAGCCTGTTGAACGGCACGATCAACCCGAACAACCTGGTGATCGTCCGCGAGATCCTGGAGGCCACCACACCTGGTTCTGGCGACGTGGCCGTGTTCAGCGGTGCACGCGCCAACTACACCATCGCGGTGCACGCCGACAGCAGCCGGGTCGTGACGGACAACATCGGCACCGATGGCGTCGACCTGCTGCGCAACTTCGAAATCATCCGCTTCGCCGATCAGGATGTGGGGATTGCACCCAATCGCAGCGCCACCGGTGCGCCGCTCATCTCGGACACCACGCCGACCGAAGGCTCTGCCCTGAACGTCAACACCGCTGGCATCGCGGATCTCGACGGCCTGGGTGCGTTCAGGTTCCAATGGCAGACCTCCACCGACGGCGGCACCACCTGGACCGACATCGCGGGCGCCACCACCGCGGCGTTCACCCCCGTCCAGGCCCAGGTCAACACGCAGCTGCGCGTAGCCGTGCGCTTCACCGATGGCCAGGGCTTTGCGGAGGAAGCGTTCGCCACGGCCACCGACGTGGTCGGTGACCTGATCGTGACCGGTGCAGGCAACGACTTGATCAACGGCACCGCAGGTGCCGACAGGGTTAACGCCGGGGCCGGCGCCGACGACATCAACGGCCTTGCCGGCAACGACACGCTGCTGGGTGGTGCGGGTGCCGACACCATCAACGGTGGCACGGGCGCCGACTCGATGGTCGGTGGCAACGGCAACGACACCTACACGGTGGACGACGCCGGCGACATCCTGGTCGAGGCCGCCGGCGGCGGCACCGACACGGTCCGCTCGTCGCTCGCAAGCTTCACGCTGGCGAACAACTTCGAGAACCTGGTCCACATCGGCGCGGGCGCCACCGCGGCCACTGGCAACGGCGCGGCCAACAGCATCACCGGGGGGCTCGGCAACGACACCCTCAACGGCGCGGCCGGCAACGACACCCTTAACGGTGGCACAGGCAGCGACACGCTGATCGGCGACATCGGGGCCGACCGGATGTTTGGTGGCGACGGGGCCGACGTGCTGAGCGGCGGCAACGAGGCCGACGTGCTCACCGGCGGCGCCAATGGCGACCGCTTCGACTTCGACACCCTGGGCGAGATCACTGGCGACGTCATCACCGACTTCGAGGCCGGCGCCGCGGGCACCGACCTCATCGACCTGTCGACGATCGACGCCAACGGAGTGGTTGGTGGCAACGGCACATTCGCGGCCGCGCTGCGGACCACAGGCCAGGCCTTCACCGCCGTCGGACAGCTGCGGGTCTCCCAGGTCGGCCTCAACACGCTGATCGAAGGCAAGACGGACAACATTTTTGCCACGGCGGAGTTCCAATTGCTGCTGACCGCCGTAAACGCTGCCAATGTCCTATCCACCGACCTCATCCGCTGAGGTCGCCCACCCCAAAACGCCTCCTCTTGGCGTTCCTTGGCCCCGCCCTCCGGCGGGGCTTTTTCGTTTTCAACCGCCCGGAGCCCGATCGGCCATGACCCGACACGCAGCCCGTCGCCAGCGCTTCACCAGCGGCCTTCATCCCTCGGGGGCCGATCTGCCGGTTGCCCTGGGACCGGCGATCAGCGGCGCCACCGATCAAGTGCAACGCCCAGTGAGTCTGAAAGTGGCGCCATCGCTCCGGCCGCACGGAGGAGGCGACGCCGATGCCGCCCGAAAGAAGCTGCGGACCTGCGGAGCTCTGCTGGAGGATCCCGACCCCGCCCACGACCGGCCGCCCGCTCTGTACCGTTACGCAATTTTAATTGTTCCATTCCTGGCGACGCGACAGGGTCAAGGCGGTTCAGTGGAGTGCAATCGTTGCCCAGGGTTGAAGAGAACGCCGGAGCACGCCCTGAGCGAAGACAACAGATCTGGTGAACGCGTTCCGGAAACCACCGAGTTGAAAGCCGAGCTTGCCCAAGGCAGCTGCGGACAAGGATCAGGATCAAACCTCGGATTCGCTGTGGAGCAGAGCTCGCGCTTGACCCTGAGGGAATTCAAGCAGGCTTGGAGTTTCATTCATCGAACAATTCGGTCACCACAGGACTTGCCGGATCGCCCCTTTGTGCGTGATTATGCAGGAGTTGCATTTTTGAGACCATGCTCACTGGAGCTGAACTCCTCGCCAAGGTCAAGGAGCTGGGTGATGTCAGCAAGTCCGAGCTTGTGCGGGCTTGTGGTTACGTCTCCACCAAGAAGGACGGCACCGAACGCCTCAACTTCACGGCCTTCTACGAATCGCTGCTGAACGCCAAGGGGGTTGACTTTGGCGCCGCGCCGAAAGCCGGCAAAGCTGGCCGCAAGCTGAGCTTCAACACGAAGGTTCAGTTCAACGGCAACCTGATGGTGGGCAAGGCCTACACCGCCATGTTGGACCTCAAGCCCGGGGATGAGTTTGAAATCAAGCTCGGTCGCAAACAGATCCGTCTGGTGCCCCTGGGCGCTGAAGACGAAGACGTGTGAGAGCGATCGACTCGGCTACCCGGATCCCATCGATCGCAGCCGAGAGGATGCCGCCGGCGTGGCCGCCCCCCTCGCCTGCGGGGTAGAGCCCGGGTGTGTTCGGGCTCTCCAGGGTTGTGCCATCCCTCTCGATTCTGACAGGCGAAGATGTACGGGTTTCAACGCCCGTGAGCAAAGCGCCGCTTGAAGAAAATCCGGGGATGCGGCGTTCAAACGCCGGCAGCGCCTCCCGGATCGTCTCCAAGACCCAACGGGGAAGACAGGTGTCAAGGCTGCCCAATCGCACGCCGGGCTGAAAGGACGGCGGCACCCCTGCCGCTCCCCGGTCCTCGCTCGGACGCCCCGCCAGGAAATCATCCACCCACTGGGCGGGTGCCCGGCCATCCGCGCCACCGGCCTGAAACGCCTGCTGTTCCCAATAGCGCTGAAAGGCCACGCCGGCCAGGGGATCACCGGCGTAACTACCCCACGGCTCCAGATCCTTCCGTTCCACGTTCACCACTAGGGCGCTGTTGGCATTGCGCTCGTTGCGCGAATGCTGGCTCATGCCATTGGTCACCACCGAGCCGGGCTCGGAGGTGGCCCCCACCACCAGTCCTCCCGGGCACATGCAGAAACTCCAGGCGCTGCGGGTCGTGGCCCCGGGGGTCGTGCTGCTGTGGTGAACGAGTTTGTACTCCGCAGCCCCCAGCTGGGGATGGCCGGCGGACGGCCCCCAGCGGGCCCGATCGATCAGGGGCTGGGGATGTTCGACCCGGAGCCCCACGGCGAAGGGCTTGCAATCCATCGCCACGCCGAGGCCATGGAGCATGGCGAAGGTGTCGCGGGCGCTGTGGCCCACAGCCAAGACCACCCGATCGGCGGCAACCCGGTGACCATCCGCCAGGATCAGCCCCTCAACGGCCCGGGTCGTGGGATGGAGCTCCAGGCTCTCCACGCGAGCCCCGAAGCGCACCTGCCCCCCCAGTGCCTCGATCCTGCGGCGCAGTCCGCGCACCACCGTGGCGAGCTTGAAGGTGCCGATATGGGGCCGGTGCAGGGTGAGAATCTCGGGAGGGGCGCCGGCGGCCACCAGTTCCTCGAGAACCTTGCGGATGAGTGTCTCCGACTCACTCACCTGGCTGTAAAGCTTGCCATCGGAGAAGGTGCCGGCCCCTCCTTCCCCAAACTGGACATTCGACTCCGGATCGAGGGGGCGTTGGCCCCGCCAGAAGCCAAACGTGTCGGCCGTGCGCTCCTTCACAGGCTTGCCCCGCTCCAGCAGGAGGGGCCGCAGACCCATCTCGGCCAGCAGGAGAGCGGCGAAGTAGCCGCAGGGTCCAGCCCCCACCACCACGGGACGGGGGCCTTCCGGGGGCTCCTCCAGCCGGGCCACGAGGCGATAACGATCGTCCGGAACGGGACGCAGGTGGGGGTCCCCCTGGAAGCGGCGCAGCAGACGCCGCTGCGAGGCCTGATCAAGATCTAGTTCTAGATCCACGCTGTAGACCAGCGCAATGGCGTTGCGGCGTCGGGCATCGACGCTGCGCCTCACTAGGCGATGGGAGAGCAGCACCTCCCTGGGCACCCGGAGCCGGCGGCAGATCGCCGCCGCCAGATCATCTTCCCCGTGGTCGAGGGGCAGCTTGAGTTCGCTGAGACGCAGCACGCAGGCCATGGTCCGGGTCGTCTGATGTTTAGGGCAGCACGCAGACCCACAGCCTTCACAAAAGGTGCCAAGGTGACCTTAAGTACAGCTCTGGCAGCCTCCGATGGGCCTCACCCACTGTCCACTTTGCATGGGTCTGGCCGTTCTCTGCGTCATTCGCAGCGGCGCCCACGCCGTTCTCCTCTGGCGTCTGGCCTGAACCCGCAGCCGTCGCCCTGATCAAGCCCGATCCTATGCCTGACCCCCAGGCCCGCGATCCGCGGACCTCCCGAGCCCGTCCGCTCGACCAGGGGGCCAGGAGCGATTCCCGGAGGGCCCAGATGCAGCGTGAAATCCTGCGCGCCGGAGAGAAGGCCCAACAGGTGGCCTACGCGGAGCTGCGTTTTCAGGTGCGCATGGAACTGGGGGCCCCCAGTGAGCCGAGCCGCGGCACGGTCGATTGCCTGGCCCTGGTGCTGGTGCCCCTCGGGCTGGTCCTGATGCTGGTCCATCCCGCCCCCGCCATCGCCATGTGGGCGTTGGCGGGATGCCTGGTCCTGGCGGGTTCGAACCAGATGAAACGCGACCGTGCGGCGATCCAGGCCGCCGATGGCGAAGCCGAGCGCCGCTGGCGCCGCCAGCAGCTCCTGGCCGCGAGGGTCGAGGAGGAGGAGGAAGCGCCGTTTACTGCGCCGCCGCGGCCTCCAGTGCCGCCACAGCCAACCGGGTCCGAACCACAGCGTCCGGGTTGAGGCTGATCGAATCGATGCCCTCCTCCACCAGGAAGCGGGCGAAATCGGGATGGTCGCTCGGGGCCTGACCACAGAGACCGATCTTGCGGCCACACCGCTTCGCCGTGCGGATCGCCAGGGAAATCATCGCCTTCACACTGGCGTGGCGTTCATCGAAGAGATCGGCCACGAGGGCCGAATCGCGATCGAGGCCCAGGGTGAGCTGGGTGAGGTCATTGGAGCCGATCGAGAAGCCATCGAAGCGTTCAGCGAAGGCCTCGGCGGCGATCACATTGCTGGGCAGTTCGCACATCACGAACACCTCCAGGCCGTTCTCACCGCGCACCAGACCCTCTTCCGCCATCAGAGCCAGCACCTTGTCCCCCTCCTCGGGGGTGCGGCAGAAGGGCACCATCGGGATCGTGTTGGTCAGCCCCATCCCCTCCCGCACCCGTTTGAGGGCCTGACATTCCAGGGCGAAAGCTGGGGCGAAGGCAGCGGCGGTGTAACGGGAGGCCCCGCGCCAGCCCAGCATCGGATTCTCCTCTATCGGCTCGAAGGCTGCTCCGCCCAAAAGCCGGGCGTATTCGTTGCTCTTGAAATCGGAGAAACGCAGAATCACTGGTCGGGGATGGAACGCCGCCGCGATGCGGGCCATCCCCTGGGCCAGCTTGTCGATGTAATACTCGCCAGGGTCCTCGTAGCCCCTGATCAAAGCGACGATCTGCTGCCGCTCCTGCTCCGAACTGAGCTGCTCGGGATGGAGCAGCGCCAGCGGATGGACGCGGATGTGGTTGGCGATGATGAACTCCAGCCGCGCCAACCCGACGCCGTCGCAGGGGATGGCGGCCAGGTTGAAGGCCTCCTCCGGATTGCCCACATTCATCAGGATGCGGGTGCTGGTGGCGGGCAGATCGCTGAGGGGTTGCTCATCGAGCCGGAAGGGCAACCTTCCGGGGTAGACATGACCCACCTCCCCCTCACAGCAGGAGAGCGTCACGGCGGCACCGTCCTCAAGGAGGCGGGTGCCATCACCACTGCCCACGATGGCCGTGATGCCCATCTCGCGGGCGATGATCGCCGCATGGCAGGTGCGGCCGCCCTGGTCGGTCACCACGCCGCTGGCCATGCGGAGAATCGGCTCCCAATCCGGATCGGTGCGCTCAGTGACAAGCACATCACCCTGCTGGAAATGCTCCATGGCGGAAGGATCGCGAATCAGCCGCACCACTCCGCTGCTCACGGAGGCGCCGATCGCCTGGCCGCTCACGATCGGGCTCACCTGGTGGGGCTCCAGATGCCAACTGCGCAGCACCGCGCCACTGCGGCGGGATTCCACCGTCTCCGGGCGGGCCTGGAGGATGTAGAGCTCACCATCAGGGCCATCCTTGGCCCACTCGATGTCCATCGGGGTCGGCGTGCCACGAAGCGCGGAGTAGTGGGCCTCGATCGTCACCGCCCAGCGGGCCAGGGTGAGCACCTCCTCGTCGCTGAGGGCGAAGCGCTGGCAATCGGCAGGGTCCACCGCCTCGATGCGTACCGGCCGTCCTGCTTCCGGGGGATCGGCACGCACCAGGCGGATCGCCTTGCTGCCCAGCCTGCGACTGAGAATCGGACGGAAACCCTGGGCCAGGGTGGGCTTGAAGATCAGCCATTCATCCGGATTCACCGAACCCTGCACCACCGTCTCGCCCAGCCCGTAGGCGGCGGTGAGGAGCACCGCATCGCGAAAGCCGGTCTCGGTATCGATACTGAACATCACCCCAGAGCAGGCCCGATCTGCCACCACCATGCGCTGCACCCCGATCGAGAGGGCCACCTCGAGATCGTCGAAGCCCTTGAGTTGGCGGTAGGAGAGGGCCCGGTCGGTGAACAGAGAGGCATAGCAGCGGCGGCAGGCCTCAAGCAAGTCCGCTTCCCCCTCGATATGCAAAAAGGTTTCCTGCTGGCCTGCGAAACTGGCATCCGGCAGATCCTCAGCGGTGGCGCTCGAGCGCACGGCCACGGCCGGAGCCCCCAGGGTGCGGTAAGCGATGCGGATCTCCTGCTCCAGCCTCTCGGGCAGGGGGGCTGCCAGCAGCAGGGATCGAGCCGCCTGGCCCGCGGCCTGGAGGGCCGCCAGATCAGCCGTGTCGAGGCCTTCCAGGATGGCGCGCAGGGAAGGCTCAAGGCCGTTGCTGGCGAGGAAGAGCCGGTAGGCGGCGGCAGTGGTGGCGAACCCTTCCGGCACGCGCACCCCCGAGGCGGTCAGGGTGCGGATCATCTCGCCGAGGGAGGCATTCTTGCCGCCCACGCTGGCGATCGCCTCCAGCCCCACGGCGGCCAGCGGCAGCACCAGAGGCTCATCCGCGGCAGGGGCGGGGCGCACGGATCCTGAATCAGCGATGGCCATGGGGGAGCTTCAAGCTGCTGCAACCATGGTCGCGGAATGGACGGCTGGACAACGGGTGCTGCCCCGATCCGGATGAGGAACGGCCACCGAAAAGGGTGCTGCCGGGATCAGGCGCCAGCGCCGGGACCTCTGGGGGATGGGGCCTCTCCCTTGGCAGGCGGGGAATCGGGCTTCGCTCCATCCGGCAGCACCAGGGCGAGCAGGCCTGCCGCCACCAGCACCCCGCCCAGCCCCAGGGCCAGGGGACGGTTAGCGGCGGCGGGGCCGTCGATCCAGGCCGCCGTGGCCAGAAAGGCACCACCCAACAACAAGCTAGGTACGAACACGATTCCCCTGGCGGTGCGGTTGAGGCCCATGGGATTCAGCCGCAGGGCAGGGGGCTGGCCAGCCCCGCAGCCACCAAACCGTCCGCCAAGTCACCGGTGTCGCGCTCAAGACTGCTCACCCGAGCCACAAGCACCCCCTCCTCGCTCTCCGTCAGGGGACGCAGGTTCACCCGTGTGCGCCTCGGCAGGCGCAACCGCAGCCAGGCCTGGGCAGCGGCCTCGGAGCCGGGGGTCACAGCCATGCAGCCGAGCCGCACCATGGACGTGCGGTTGCGGTCGCCGATCAGCAGGCGATCGGGTCCGCTCACCTGCAGCACTTCGGCTGCACTGACGGGTGCCACCCCGCCAAAAAAGAACGCCGGCAGCAGCAGTAGGGCCGCCAGAGCGGTCGCCAGGAGTGAGGGAATCAGAGTTTGGCGCCGCAGCTTGGACAGAACAGGTGAGCACTGGCGGTGGTTTCGCCACAGGCGCCGCACTGGCGAATGGTGTCGATCGCCAGCTCCGGATGGCTGGGCAATCCCACCATCTGGGCATTGCTGGCCCCGGGGGGCACCATCGGGTAGCAGTTCTCGTTGCGCCGCACCGTCACATCCACGAACACCGGTCCGGGATGGGCCAGTGCCTCAGCAAGCAGGCGATGCAGATCGGCGCGATCGCGAATGGCCACCCCCCTCACGCCAAACGCCTCGGCGAGGGCGGGGAAATCGGGCATGCCGCCGGTCATCTCGGAGGCGGAATAGCGCTGATCGTAGAAACTTTCCTGCCACTGACGCACCATGCCCTGCCAGCCGTTGTTGAGCACAACCACCTTCACCGGCAGGTTGTACTGGCTCAGGGTGCCCAATTCCTGGATGTTCATCAGGATGCTGGCATCGCCAGCCACACAGATCACCTGGGCATCGGGGAAGGCGGTCTGCACCCCCATCGCCGCGGGCATGCCAAAGCCCATCGTGCCGAGGCCAGCGCTGCTGATCCAGTGGCGCGGCAGGGTGGGAAGGAACTGGGCGGCCCACATCTGGTGCTGGCCCACGTCGGTGGTGATGTAAGCCTTGGGAGCAAGCTCGCGCAGGGCAAGCACCACCTCCTGGGGGGCGATCTCTCCGGTGGGCGTAGGCACCACCAAGGGGTAGTGCTGCTTCCAGGTGTCGATCCGCTGGAGCCAGGCTTCGGTGCGGCCATGAGACTGCTCACCCACCGAGGCGGCAAGCATCTGGCGGAGGGCCTGGTTGACATCCGCCACCACCGGCACCTCGGGGATGCGATTCTTGCCCACCTCGGCGGCATCGACGTCGATGTGGATCACCCGGGCTCGCGGCGCGAAGCTGTCGAGACGGCCGGTGACCCGGTCATCGAAGCGAGCACCGGCGGCGATCAGCAAATCGCATTCGGTGACGGCGAAGTTGGCGTAGGCGGTGCCATGCATGCCCAGCATCCCCACCGCGAGGGGATGGCGCTCATCAAAGGCGCCTTTGCCCATCAGCGTGGTGGTGACCGGCAGGCGGAAGCGCTCGGCCAACTCAAGAACGGCCTGATGGGCGCCGGAACTGATCGATCCACCGCCCACGTAAAGAAGGGGGCGCTGAGCTTGGCGGATCAACTCGAGGGCAGCGGCGATGGCGGCGGGATCGGGGGGCTGGGTGCTCCTGAAGCCGGCGGGGACCGCTGTACCCGGCTCCACGGGGACATAGTCGAACAGCTCGGCGCCCACATCCTTGGGAACATCGATCAACACGGGGCCGGGCCGGCCGCTGGCAGCGATCAGGAAGGCCTCGGCAACGATCCGGCCGATGTCGGCTGGATCCCGCACCACCCAGGAATGTTTCACGATCGGCAAGGTGATGCCGAAGATGTCGGTTTCCTGGAAAGCGTCGGTGCCGATCGCCGCCCGGGGCACCTGGCCGGTGATCACCACCATCGGCACCGAATCCATCTGGGCTGTGGCGATGCCGGTGACGAGATTGGTGGCACCGGGACCGGAGGTGCCAAAGCACACACCCACCTTGCCGGTGGCCCTGGCGTAGGCATCGGCCGCGTGGGTGCCACCCTGCTCGTGGCGCACCAGAATGTGCTTGAGCCAGCCGCGGCTCTCAGCTTTATGCAGCTCGTCGTAAATCGGCAGGATCGCCCCCCCAGGGTAGCCGAAGATGTGCCTTACCCCGTGCCGGTGCAACGCATCCATCAGGGCATAGCCGCCGCTCACCCGCAGGTCCCGGCCGGAATCGGGAGCCGGCACAGGAGCTGAGCCGAGGACGACAGAAGGGGACGGAGCGGTCGTTGCCGCAGGGTTCAAGGGCGTGAGGGTCACGGCGGCAGGAGGCGAAATAGGGCGGAACGAAAGGAGTTGTCCTAGCGGAACAACCCAACACTAGGTCGGCGACCCTGGGAGGTCCGGGGATCGCTACGGCTCGCGGCCATCGCCCGGAGCACCCTGGCCGGATCGAGCCAGGTGCCCCGGTAGCGAAGCCCCCAGTGGAGATGGGGGCCGGTGGTGGATCCGGTCATGCCCACATGGCCGATGACCTGGCCGGAACGAAGTCGTTGGCCTTCCACAAGCTGCACCGGACCACTGCTGTAGCGGGGTCCGTCAACGGCGCCGCCCAGGTGGCAATAGACATGCTCATAGTGCCCAGAGCGGATCACCAGGCCGTTGCCACAGCCACCGTCCTGGATCACCTCCACCAGCCGGCCGCTCCACCAGTTGCGAACCGGAGCCCCGAGGGGGGCGGCGATGTCGATGCCGTCGTGGGAGCGCAGCGAGCCGGAGAGGGGATGGACCCGCATGCCGAAGGAGCTGGTGTAACCCGCAAAGCCCACCACCGGAAAAACCGCCTGGATCCAACCCAGCTCCCCCGCCGCCCGAGCGTCGCCAGGGAAGGCGAAGGCGGCACCGAGGCCCAGGAGCAGCGGGCCCAGGGAAACGCCAACAAAAGGTGGGAGGCGACGCCCACCCCGCTCACCCCGGCGGGGCCGGGCCTCAGAGCAGGCCAAGGGCATGCAGGGGACCATGGCCACTGATCAGCTCCAACAGAAAAGCGGAGAATCCCACCATCGCCAACCTTCCATTCCAGACCTCGGAACTATTGTTCCAGCCCCAAGCCCACTTATCCTGAGGATAGAGCTTGACCCGGGTGGGCAGCTCGGCGGCCTGGTCGAGATTCACCTCGGGGCCCGCCATCGCCTCCTGAACCAGGTCGGCGAGGCCGGCGATGAAAGTGGGATCGATGTCGAGGGCCGGCACCCGCAGGAAGTTGCTCACCCCGGCCTCGGTGGCGATCTCGCGATATTCGATGTCGATCTCCTCAAGGGTCTCGATGTGTTCGCTCACAAAGCTGATCGGCACCACCACCAGATCCTTCACCCCAGCCTCGCCCAGTTCGTGGAGCGCGTCCTCGGTGTAGGGCTTAAGCCACTCCACCGGGCCGACGCGGCTCTGATAGGCGAGCGTGTGGGGATTGCTGTGGCCCAGTTCGCGCTCCAGGCGCTGCATGATCAGGAGGGTGCAGGCCTCGATCTCCCGCTGGTAGGGATCGCCGGCTTCCTCCACGTAGCTCTTGGGTACACCGTGGGCGCTGAAGAAGACATGGGCCCCGGCCGGATCGCCGGCGGCGCGGATCTGGCGGGCGATCAGGCCGCCCATGGCCTCGATATAACCGTGGTGGTCATACCAGCTGCGGATGCAGCGGATCGGCAGCCGGCTGAAGGCCGGGTCGGCCTGGCGCAGCCGCTGCAGCTCCCGGAAGCTCGAGCCGCTTGTGCTGATCGAGAACTGGGGATAGAGCGGCAGCACCACCACCTCTTCCACGCCGTCGGCCTTGATGTCGGCCACGGCCGATTCGGTGAAGGGATGCCAATAGCGCATCGCCACATAAGTGGTGGCGTCCACGCCCCGCTGGCGCAGGGTGCTCTGCAGTTCACGGGCCTGCTGCTCAGTGATCCGTCGCAGGGGGGAACCGCCGCCGATGGAGCGGTAGGCCGCCTGGGACTTGCCGCTTCGCAGGGTGCTGATCAACCAGGCCAGGGGCTTCTGGAAGGCGGGGATCGGCAACCGGATGATCTCCGGGTCGGCAAACAGGTTGTACAAGAAGGGCCCCACGTCCTGGATCCGTTCCGGCCCGCCGAGGTTCAGCAGCACCACCCCGACCCTGGCCATGTCCCGCTCGCCCAGCAGTAAGGGCTGAGCGTAACGCCGGACCCTGAAGAGCGCTGTTCAGGGCTGGCGACCCTGGTGCGGGCTCGATAGGGTCCGAAGCAGAGGTTCGCGGTCCCCCTGAGCGACACCGCCCACGCCCTGGACGAGGCCCTCCGGGGCCAGAACGCTCTGCTGGCCTCCCGGGGCAGCCGCTGGATGCTGCAGATCCGCGGCGGACGTCTTTGTCTGCGGGGGCCCCTGCCCCGCAAGGATGGCCAACCGGGATTGCTGCGGCAGCGCCTCAGCCTCGGCCTTCCGGCCGATGAGCGGGGACTGGGGCGGGCCCTCGCGCAGCTGGCGGGGCTGGAGCACCAACTGGAGGAGCACCGCTTCCGCTGGGAAGACTGGGGGCGTCCGCATCGCCTCGACGGCGGCGGGGACGTTCCGCCGCAAGGGGCAGGGGAACCCCACGGCATCTCCGGATCCGACGCCGGCCTCCCACCACTCCCTGGCGACACCGGGACCGCCACCAAGGAGGCCTCTCCCGATCCGCCCCTGGAACAGCGCCTGAGCAGCTTCGAACAGGCCTTCTTCTCCGATCCAAAACGCCGCCGCCGCTCCGGCAGTCGCACCACCTGGAGCGCCGCCTACCTCCCCTATCTGCGCCGCCTGGCAGCCCACGCCGGCAGCGGCCAGCCGCGACCCTTCGGAGCGGCGCTGCTGGAGGAGGTGGTGGAGAGCTATGGGCTGGCCAGCCGCAGCCGGCAGCAATGCGCCATCGCCCTGGCCGCCCTGGCCCGGCACCAAGGTCTTGATCTTCCCACCGACTGGTCGGAGAGGGCAGCGGGCTACGGGCTCCATGCCGCCCGCTTCCGCCAGCTCCCGAGCGATGCCGAAATCCTCACCCTGGTGGACCGCATCCCCAACGAAGGATGGCGCCTGGCCTACGGCCTGATGGCCACCTATGGCTTGCGAAATCATGAGGTGTTCTTCTGCGACTGCTCCGCCCTCGCGTCGGGCGGCGATCGGGTGATCCGGGTGCTGCCCACCAGCAAGACCGGTGAACACCAGGTGTGGCCGTTTCAACCCGCCTGGGTCGAGCACTTCGGGCTGGAGCGACTGGGCCGGGATCGCCACGCCCTGCCGCCGGTGCGAACCGACCTGGGGCGCACCACCCTCCAGCAGGTGGGGCGCCGGGTGGCGGAGCAGTTCCGGCGCTACGAGCTGCCGATCACCCCCTACGACCTGCGTCACGCCTGGGCCGTGCGCACCATCCACGTGGGCCTCCCCGACACGGTGGCGGCGCGGATGATGGGGCACTCGGTGGGCATCCATACCCGCACTTATCACCACTGGATCACCCGCCGCGACCAGCAGCAGGCGGTGGACGCCGCCCTGCTGCGGCTGCGGGCGGCCTGATCAACCCCGCAACGGGCCCGCGGCCGACCGGGGCCCGCCAGAATTGCCGGGCTTCTGCCTCCGGATCTCCCGCGTGCCGCCTCTCCAGCCCGACCCGACCGGCGTCGAACCGCCCGCCTCCCTGGAGAGCCCCCTCGACCGAGCCGCGGCCGAGCTGGGTCCCGGCGGGAATCTGGCTCCCGAGAAGGAGGCGGAGGCCTACCGACGGCGCATGGAACGCCGCCAGGAGGTGCAGCGCCAGCGGGTGGGGGAACGCAACCTGGAGAAGGGCCTGGTGCTGGTCTTCACCGGCGATGGCAAGGGCAAGACCACCGCAGCCCTGGGCCTGGTGCTGCGGACCCTTGGCCACGGCGAGCAGGTGGCGGTGGTGCAGTTCATCAAGGGGGGCTGGCAGCCCGGCGAAGCCAAGGCCCTCGCCCTATTCGGCGAATCGCTTCACTGGCATGCCCTGGGAGAGGGATTCACCTGGGAAACCAAGGACCGGGATCGTGATCGCGAACTGGTGCAGCGGGCCTGGGAGCGCTCTTGCACCTATCTCGCCGATGCTGAGCGCCGGCTGGTGGTGCTCGATGAGGTGAATGTGGCCCTGAAGCTGGGCTATCTGGAGCTCGATCAGGTGCTGGAAGGGTTGCGGCTGCGCCCACCCCTCACCCACGTGGCTCTGACGGGCCGTGGGGCGCCGCCGGGCCTGCTGGAGCAGGCCGATCTGGTCACCGAGATGCGGTTGGTGCGCCACCCCTTCCGGGAGCAGGGCGTGAAGGCCCAGGCGGGAATCGAATTCTGAGCAGGCAGGCTGGCGCTCTGGAGCGAAGAGTTTTTGCGCGGCAGCGCTAAGGGCGCTGGGTGATGGGATGGGGGCTGTTGGCGGTCAGTGGGCTGAACCCGGGCCCGGCAGATCCGCCCGCAGCCGGACCAGGGAGCCCATGAGCACCGAAAGGCCGCTCACCAGAACGGCCCGATGCACCACTGGCTCTCGCCAAACGGCCGGATCGGCGCTGGCCCTCTCCAGGGCCGAGAGGGTGAGGCGGGCCATGAGCTCGCTGGCGGAAATGGCAGCGCCGTCGCTCGGGCGTTCCGGGAGCAGATCAGGCATGGCGGCGCAGCGTTTGCCCAGCCAAGCGCGGCCTGGCCGGGCTAGCAAGGCGCCCAGCAGCTGGGGCAAGCGGTGCGGGATGGGCGCTCCCAGGGGGGACGGCCTTGAGGTGCGCTGGGGGAGGGGTTGCTACTGTTCGCAGGATCGAAGGGCTCGATGGCTTACCGGCGCGTTCTTCTCAAGCTCAGTGGCGAAGCCCTGATGGGCGCCCAGGGTTACGGCATCGATCCGGCCATCGTGCAGTCGATCGCCAGCGATGTGGCATCCGTGGTGGCCTCCGGAACCCAGCTCGCCATCGTGGTGGGTGGGGGCAATATCTTCCGTGGGCTGAAGGGCTCGGCCGCCGGGATGGATCGCGCCACCGCCGACTACGTGGGCATGCTCGCCACCGTGATGAATGCCATCACCCTGCAGGATGGCCTGGAGCGGGCCGGGGTACCCACTCGAGTGCAGAGCGCTATCTCGATGCAGGAAGTGGCCGAGCCTTATATCCGCCGCAAGGCCATACGCCATATGGAGAAGGGGCGGGTGGTGATCTTTGCGGCCGGCACGGGCAACCCCTTCTTCACCACCGACACCACCGCCGCCCTGCGGGCCGCTGAGATCGGGGCCGATGTGGTGTTCAAGGCCACCAAGGTGGATGGTGTCTACGACCGGGATCCGGCCCGCCATCCGGATGCGGTGCGCTACGAGAGCCTTACCTTTCTTGATGTGCTCAGTGGAGAGCTGGAGGTGATGGATGGCACCGCCATCGCCCTCTGCAAGGACAACGCCATCCCGATCGTGGTGTTCGATCTCTTCGGCATGGGCAACATCGGGAGGGCCGTGGCCGGTGAGGCGATCGGCACCCGCATCGTGCCGGCCCACTGAGCGCCGGCAGGCCGCCGCCGCTTCCCCCCTCCAGCCCCCGTCTGAGCAACCACGCCATGGACATTGAAGCCAGCATGCGTAAATCGGTGGAAGCCACCCAGCGCACCTTCAACACCATCCGCACCGGCCGGGCCAATCCCTCCCTGCTTGACAAGATCGTGGTGGAGTACTACGGCGCTGAAACGCCCCTGAAATCGCTGGCCACCATCAGCACCCCCGATTCCCAGACCATCCAGATTCAACCTTTTGATGCCAGCTCCATCCATCTAATCGAGAAGGCGATCGGCATGAGTGATCTGGGTCTGACCCCCAACAACGACGGCAGGGCGATCCGGATCAACATCCCTCCGCTCACGGAAGATCGTCGCAAGGAGTTCTGCAAACTGGCTGCGAAGTATGCCGAGGAGGGCAAAGTTGCGCTCCGCAACATCCGCCGAGATGGCATCGATAAGATCAAGAAACTGGAAAAGGAAGGCGACTATTCTGAAGACCAGAGTCGCGACGCCCAGGAGAAGGTGCAGAAACTCACCGACCGCTTCATCAGCGAGCTTGAGAAACACCTCGCCGATAAGGAAACCGATATCCTCAAGGTTTGAGCGGCACGCCCTCCGCCGACGCCATCGTGGTGGGGGCCGGTCCGGCCGGAGCGGCTGCGGCGTTTCACCTGGCTTGCGCCGGTCGGCGCGTGATCCTGCTGGAGCAGCAACAGAGTCCAGGCCAGGCCAATCCCTGTGGTGGGGGCATGGCCGCCTCAGTGCAGAGCTTGTTTCCCTTCGACCTCTCCCCGGCCGTGGATCAGGTGATCCGGCGGGTGCGTTTTACCTGGGCCTTGGAGGATCCTGTGACCGCAGAGCTTCCCGGTGATGCGCCCTTCTGGATCGTGCGCCGCCGGGTGCTCGATGCGTTCCTTAGCCGTCAGGCCCAAGAGGCGGGCGCCGAACTGCGCTGTTCCAGCCCAGCGGAGGCGATCGGCCAGGAGGATGGGCTCTGGCAGGTGCGGCTGACGGGGGGTGAGACCCTCAGGGCCCCGGGCCTGGTGGTGGCGGATGGATCCGGCTCGCACCACGCCGGGGCGCTGGGCCTCGGCCCTGCGCGTCCTCGCTTTGCCAGCACGGTGTCGGTGGAGGTGGATGGCCCGCTCCTGGAAGCCGATACGGCCCGCTTTGACTTCGGCCTGGTGCACCACGGCTTCTGCTGGGCCTTCCCCCGCCAGGGGGGCACCAGCATCGGGGTGGGCACCTTCATCGGCCAGCAGAGCGCCGACGCCAACGCCGTGCTCGCCGCCCTGCTGCCCAACCTCGGACTGGCGCCCGACGCAGGGCAGCGCCGCTCCGGGCGGCTGCGAGTCTGGGATGGCCACCACCCTCTTCACCGCGACGGCGTGGTGGTGGCGGGGGATGCCGCCTCCCTTTGCGATCCCTTCCTGGCTGAAGGGCTGCGCCCCTCCTTGATGAGCGGCAGCCGCGCAGGCCAGGCCCTGGCGGGCTGGCTGGGGGGCGACGGCCAGGCCCTGGCGGGATATAGCGCCGCCATGCGACACGACTGGGGTGACTCGATGGCCTGGGGAAAACGGATCGCCCAAGTGTTCTACCGGGTGCCGAAGGTGGGCTACCAGCTCGGCATCAAACGCCCCACGGCACCCCAGCGGATTGCCCAAATCCTCTCTGGGGAGATGGGCTACGGCGACATCGCCCAGCGGGTGATCCGGCGGCTTCTCTTCCAGAGAGGCTGATCAATTGCGGATGCAGTCCTTGAGATCGCGCAGACGCTGATCGATCGAGCCGAGCAGTTCGATGGCGAACATCGGCGATTCCTGTACGGCGAAAAGAAACTTCTCGCGATTCATCACCAGTAGCCGGCAAGGGGTCACCGCCCGAGCATTGCCGTAGCGACAGTGATCATGGGTCACCAAAGCCCCAGCACCGAAGACATCGCCCGCATGGATGGTTTCGAGGCCGCTCTCGCCGTTCCAGGTGAGCTCTACGGTGCCATCGAGGAGCCCGAACATGCAGTCTCCGGACTCACCGGAGCGGAAGATCGAATCGCCTGGTTCAACGTGGATCACCTCGCCTGTGCTGGCAAGGGCGCGCATGGTGTCGAGGGCGTGCACAGTAGGGAGTCTCCAACGCCTATCAGTTTGACGCAGGCAAGTTGACGCAGGCAAGGCCTACGGAGTTCACGGAGTTCAATGGGTCAGGGCCAAAGGGGCCCCAAGGCCGCCGCGGACATCCGCCGGCACCAAGCGACCATCCTTATCGGTGTCGAGGGCGTCAAACACCGCATCGCTGCCCAGCCACTCCTCGCGGGTGATGCAGCCATCGCCGTCGAGGTCATTGAGCAGGAAGATCTCATGAACGGCATGGGTGAAGGCCTCGCCTCCCTCCAATTCCACCAGACGGTGGGCCAACTGGGCCTCAAGAGTCTCGATGGCCTTGCTGAACCCGCGGATGCCTTCATCAAGCTTCTCCGTCGCCATCGGATCGGCCGCCATCCGATCGAAGAAGCTGGCCTGGTCGATGCTGATGCGCGCTTCAGTGCCACCTGGTGCGGTGGCAACCAGCTTGCGGGTTAGCTCGCCTTCGGTGCTGCGCAGTTGGTCCATCAGGGCCGGCGCGATGGTGAGCAGGTCGCAACCCGCCAATTCGATGATCTCGTCGATGTTGCGGAAGCTCGCGCCCATCACCTCGGTGCGATAGCCATAGGTCTTGAAGTAATTGAAGATCTGGGTCACGGAGATCACGCCAGGATCCTCCGGGCCAGGATAGCTATCACGGCCCGCGCTCTTCTTATACCAATCAAGGATGCGCCCGACGAAAGGGGAAATCAGGGTGACACCGGCCTCGGCACAGGCCACCGCCTGGGCGAAACCGAACAGCAGGGTGAGATTGCAATGGATGCCATCCTTCTCGAGACGCTCGGCGGCGCGGATCCCCTCCCAGGTGGAGGCGATCTTGATCAGCACCCGCTCACGCCCGATTCCGGCCTGTTCATAAAGACCGATCAACTTATGGGCCTTCGCCACCGTGGCCTCGGTGTCGTAGCTCAGGCGCGCGTCCACCTCGGTGGACACGCGGCCGGGCACGATCTTGAGGATCTCCTTGCCGAAGGTCACACTGATCTCATCAAGAGCCTCACTCACCACTGCATCGGCCCCCGCCTCGCTGCCGATCGCCGCTCGCGATTCGCGCAGGGAACGATCGATCAGATCCTGATAAGCCGGGATCTGGGCGGCCGCCAGGATCAATGATGGATTGGTAGTGGCGTCCCGGGGGGTGAACTGCCGGATGGCCTCAAGGTCACCGGTGTCGGCAACCACCACGGTCATGGCGGCCAGTTGGTCGAGCAGGTTGGCCATCGAATCGGCAGCCCCGTTGAAGGCGAATTGCTGGCAAGCTAGCCAGCGCCGGAGCTGCTGGGGATAGGAATCAGCGGGCGGGTGCGGGTTTCGCCATGGCCGCGACCGGTGCGCTCGGCGCGATCTGCTCAAGAACCAGCAGCGCTTCCACGATCTGACGGGCCACCGGCACCGCCACCGTGGAGCCATAGGCGTTACCGCCCTGGGGTTCATCCACCACCACCAGGACCACATAGCGGGGGTTCTCCACCGGCAGCACGGCAACAAAACTGCAGATGCGCGCACCGGGGATGTACACGCCGTTGTGGGCCTTCTGAGCTGTGCCGGTCTTTCCGCCGATTCGGTACCCGGGGATCTGAAGGCCCTTGCCGCTGCCCTTCTGCACCACCGTCTCCATCCAGTCGATCACCGTGCGGGTGACCTTGGGATCGAGGAGTTGCACTCCGGTCGGGGTGCCGTGGCTGGCCAGGGCATCACCGGATCGCAGGCCACGGGTGATATGAGGACTCACCAGGCGACCGCCGTTGGCGAGCATGCCGTGCAGCTGAATCAACTTGAGGGGGGTGAGCGAGAAACCCTGGCCGAAGGCCGCGGTTGCAGGCTCGATCGCACCGCCGGTGAAGTCGGCACGGCTCTTCAGCTGACCCGCCACTGCCCCTGGCAGGTCGGTGTCGGGCACCACATCGATCCCAAGAGTGTGCAGCCACTCCCAATAACGCTTGCGGTTGAGCTGCGCCATCGCCTGCACCATGCCCACATTGCTCGACACCTGCAGCACGGTGGGGAAATCGATCTGGCCGTGCCCGCTGTGGTCGGCATTGAAGATCGGCCAACCGCCGATCGTCAGCTGGCCTCCGTCGTAGACGCTGCCGTTGGGATCGATCGCCTTCTCCTGCAGGGCTAGGGCGAGGTTGATCGGCTTGAAGGTCGAGCCCGGTTCGTAGAGGTCCTGCACCGACCATTCCCGGAACAGACCGGGATCGAATGTCCAGTAGGCGTTGGGGTCGTAGGTGGGGGTGGAGGCCAGGGCCAGAAGTTCACCGTTACTGGCATCCATCACCAGCGCTGCGCCCCGCTTAGCGCCCCACTGCTTGACCTGACGCGCCAGGGCCTGCTGGGCCACCTGCTGGAGGCGGGCATCGAGGGTGAGCTGAAGGCGGAGATCATCGCCGTAGAGGGAACCGGCCGCCAGACCATCGGGCAGGGGAGTGCCATCGGCGCCCCGCCTCAGGCTGAAGCGGGATTCCTGACGCTGCAGATCGCGGTCGCGACTGAGCTCCAGACCCGCCTGAGGCTTGCGCTCGAGATTGAGGAAGCCCACCACATTGGCGAATAGACCGGCCTGGGGATACACCCGCTGGGGATAGGCCTCCAGATCGAGGCCGCTGATGCCGAGCTTGCGAACCTGGGCGGCGGTTTCTGGGTCGAGATTAGTGGCCAGCTTCACACCGGTGGATCGGGAGTCCATGAGCTCGAGCAGGGCACCGCTGGGCCTGGCCAGCACCACGGCCAGACGCTGGGCCACATCGGCGGGGTTGCGTACGAGCTGGGGGGGATCTCCAGGAACATTGAAATAGCGGGGATGGGCCCAGAGGGTGAAGCGCTCCTCATCGATGGCCACCAGCCGTCCCATCCGGTCGACCACGGTGCGCCGTTCGCCGATGGGATCGATGGACTGGGTCTGGATCGAACGAGCGCGGGCCAGCAGGCGGTTTCCATCCACCAGTTGCAGCCAGGCGAGCCGTCCCGCCAGCCCGGTGAGGGCTGTCGTGAGCAGCAGGAACACAGCCAGCAGCCGCTGGGGGGAACAGGGTTGGAACACCACAACCCGATGACCGCCGGGTCGCGGCCCCCGATCGTGACGACGGCGCAGATCGGTGACAGGGCCCCCGGGGGGGTGGCGTCGGGTGGAGGCCCTTGCCATCAGTAGCCGGCCGGAATGGGCTGGCGCGGCAGGGTGGCCAGGAGGGGGAGACCCCGGGAAGAGGCGGTGACGGGAGGAGGAACCAGATGGAGCAGCTGCTGGCTGCTGGTGGGCACCAGCTGACCGGGGCGACGCACAGCGGAGAGGTGGTGCTGCTCGAGCAGGGCAGCCGATTCCTGCAGCTTCTGCTCCAGGGTGCGGGAGGCCTGCAAATGGTTGTAATTAGCCGCCCACACGCTCTGCCAGTGGAAGCTGAGGGCACTCAGACCGACCACCGAAACACCGAGACCGGTGAGCACCCCCGTGGTGATGCGGTGCAGCCCGGCCATTAGGGGGGACTGGCGCTCAACCCGCCGGGCGGAGAGGGAACCCTGGAGCACCTGCAGGGACCCTGAGCGGCGCAAACGACGCCCGGCCCGATCGGCAGGGAAAGGGAGACGGAGACCGGCCCGTTCCGTTGACGGGTCGGAGGTGAAGAGGGCGACCAAGAACGGATGGAGATGCTGCGCAAGTGAACCACCCAACGACCCCGCCGGCAAGCCGGCGCAGCGGCTCGTCAGCTCCCCAGCAAAAGCAGATTCGCAAAGGTAAGAGCGTTCCAGAGGGCGTGCAGCAGCACACAGGAAGCCAGGCGCCCCGAGCGCAGGCGCAGCAACCCCAGACCGATGCCCAGCAGGAATAGGGGGATCCACTCCGCCAGACTGAGGTGGGCGGCAGCGAACAGGGCCGAGCTGAGCAGCACCGCGCCGGTAGGCCCGAGCCAGGTGCCGAGCACAGGCAGCAGCACCCCCCGGAAGAGGATCTCCTCAAAGATGGGCGCCACCACCACGGCGGTGACGGCAAAGCAGGCCAGGGCCCAGGGGTCGGAGCCTTGGAGCACCAGTTCGAGCATCGGATTGCTACCGCCAGGGTCACGCCAGAGGATCTCCACGAGCCAGCCCCCCAGGGCCACCACCGGAAGGACGAGCACGAGCATCTGCAAGGCCTGACGGAGGGCCGTTGCCGGGGGCCGCCAGCCCCACTGAAGCCAGCCGCCGGCTGGAACCCCGTCGGCACCGCTGAGCAGGCGCCAAAGCAGCAGCAGGGGCACCACCGTGAGGGAGAGGTAGAGAAGGAGCACCTCGAGACCCTGGGCCAGGGCGGCCGATCCGGTCATGCTGAGCAGGGTGGTCTGGAGGGTCCGCTGAAGCAGCTGAGGCAGCAGAACCTCACCGATCAGCACGAAGCCGCCGGCGATCAGGAGTGTGGTGTCCACCAGGCCCAGGGGCGGCCCCACCAGGGCTGGGGGCGAGGCCAGCCGACCGCGGGCCAGCAGCCAGAACTCCCGGCCCAACAGCAGCACCCCCGCTATCAGGAGGAGAGCGGGCATCAGGGTCACCGCCAGAAGCCGCAGCAGGAGCGGCAGGCGCCCGCGGAAGGCGGGGCACTGGCGCTGCGGGCCGCCGAGCTGCTCGCAACTGAGCTGGCGCACCAGCAGGGGAGCCGCCCAGGGCTCCAAAACCCCTTTCAGGTTCGCTGGCGGCAGGGTGTCGCCCCCCCGCAGCAGGGCTTCCAGGAGCGGGCGGCGGGTTGCCTCCACCATGGGAAGCAGCTCCCGCAGCCGGGCCTCGGCACGGGCCGGATCCGAAGGGCGTTCCAGCAGGGCCAGCTTCAACCTCTGCAGCGCCGGAGCCGGTGAATCCCCTCCATCCACCTGGAGGGCGAGCTGCTCCACCAGCCTGGATCGGGGGGCTTCCCCTGCCACCAGGGTGGTGAGCCTCGATGGAGCCACATCGGCCACCAGGGTGGCCAGTTCCAGCTGGTGCAGATCGAGATTCCCGCCCACCGAGGGGCGCGTGAGGCTGCTGGCCAGGCCCTCAAACCAGAGAAGAGCGCTCAGGGAGAGGCTGAGCAGGGCCAGCAGCACCTTCCAGCTGGGCGCTGGCGCCGCGGCCGGAGGGGAAGGGGGCAGGCCCGGTCGGGGTTGATTCAACCGCAGCCTCATGGCGGAAAGTGGGGCGATTCTCCCTTGTTCCCTGCCTGGACGGACGATCCCAGCGTCGATGGCCTTCCCTCCCGGCCCGGTGCGGCCTTCCCGGCATGGAAGGGGCGGACCCGGGCAGCGGGCCCCACGAAACCGCTCCCATACGATGAGATCCCCGCGGCGCAAGACCCGTGCCCCTCCGGATCCTGCTCGTTCGCCATGGCCTGAGCAGTTTCAACAAGGAACGCCGGATTCAGGGCCGTGACGATCTCTCCACGCTGTCCGAGGAAGGCGTCCAGCAAGCCCGCCGCACCGGCGATGCCCTCTCGGATGTGCCCCTCAAGGCGATCTATAGCTCCCCCCTGCAACGCGCCCGCGAGACGGCCGCCCTGCTGCTGGAGGCCCATGGTTCCCCCCAGGACCCGCTCCACGTGGAAGAACTCCTGGAGATCGACCTCGCTCCCTGGAGCGGCCTCCGGCGTGAGGATCTGCAGCTCCACGCTCCTGAACAGGAGCGCCGCTGGCGGGAAGCTCCAGAAACGTTGGAACTCGAGCATCCCGACGGCAGGCGTTACCACCCCCTGCTGGAGCTGATGGACCAAGCCGGGCGCTTCGCCGATCGCCTCCTGGCCGACCATCTGGACAGTCTCGAAGCTGCCGGCACCGAGACGGTGCTGGTGGTAGCCCACAACGCCATCCTCCGTTGCCTGATGCTGCAGTTGCTGGGGCTGCCGGTGGCGCGCTTCCGCCGGCTCCGCCTCGACAATGCCGCCCTCTCGGTGCTCAACATCAGTCGCACCGCCGATGGGGAGCTGGATGTTCAGATCGAGTCCCATAACGGCACGGGCCATCTCGAGGAGGCCCTGCCGCCGAAGGGAACCGGTCCCCGCCTGCTGCTGGTCCGCCACGGCGAGACCGACTGGAACCGCCAGGGCCGCTTCCAAGGGCAGATCGACATCCCCCTCAACGCCAACGGCCTGGCCCAGGCGGAAGCGGCACGGAACTTTCTCGCGGATGTGCCGATCCAGCGGGCCTACACGAGCACGATGGCCCGCCCCCGCCAGACGGCCGAAGTGATCCTGCGCTCCCACCCCAGCGTGCCTCTCACCAGCAGCCGCGGCCTGATGGAGATCGGCCATGGCCTCTGGGAGGGCTGCCTCGAGCAGGACATCGCCGAAGGCTGGCCCCAGCTCCTGCGCGACTGGAAACGGGCCCCCGAAACGGTGCAGATGCCCGAGGGGGAAACGATCCAGCAGGTGTGGAACCGTTCCCTGGCCACCTGGAACCACATCGTGGCGGGCCTCGATCCCGGCGAAACGGCTCTGGTGGTGGCCCACGATGCAGTGAACAAGACCATCCTCTGCGCCCTCCTCGGCCTCACGCCGGCCGACATCTGGGCGGTGAAGCAAGGCAATGGGGGCGTGACGGTGATCGATTACCCCACCGGGGCAGCCGGCCCTCCCGTTGTGGCCTGCCTTAATCTCACCGGCCACCTTGGGGGAGTTCTCGACCGCACCGCAGCCGGCGCCCTCTGAATCTTCCCCGATGCCCGCTCCCCTTCTGCTGCGGCAGGTGAACCTGCTGGAGGGCCCCGACTGTCCCGAACGACGGGCCGATGTGCTGCTGGAAGGCTCGCGCCTGGCCACGATCCTGGGCAACCCCGTGGCCGGGGAGCCGTGCAGTTTGGAGGTGATGGCGGGCTTGGGGAGCCCCGTGGAGCTTGAGGCGTCCAAGCTCTGGCTGGGCCCGGCCCTCGTTGATCCCCACAGCGTTCTGGAGGATCCCCGGCTCGGCAGGGCCGAAACCCTCGCCTCCTTGGCCGATGCGGCCCGGTTCGGGGGCTACGGCACCGTGGCCCTGCTTCCCTGGGCCCGACCCTGGCGAGACCGACCGGAGAGCCTGGATCTGGCCTGGCCCGAACCCCTCAGGCTCCTGCTCTGGGGCTCCTTCAGCCAGGGGGGGGAGGACCGGGAGTTGGCCCCCCATGCCGACCAACTCGCTGGCGGGGCTTGCGGATTGGCGGGATCCACAACCCTGCCACCCCTGGCCCTGCTGGAGCGGGGCCTGCGCTTGGGGGAGACCGGGCCCCACCCGGTGCTGGTGGCCCCGCGCGATCTCTCCCTCACCCAGCAGGGTTTTGTGCGCGAACGGGTGGAAGCGCTGCGGGGCGGCTGGCCGGTGGACCCGGTCCTCAGTGAGCTTCTTCCGCTCCAGAGCCTGCTCACCCTTGCCGATGCCCTGCCGGATGCCTGCTTGCGGCTGATGAACCTCTCCACGGCCGAAGGGGTGGAGCTGCTGCGTCAGCGGCGGGGCCAGCCCCAGGCCAGCGTGGGCTGGTGGCACCTCCTGGCCGACAGTGGCAGCCTGGATCCCTCCGCCGAGGGCTGGCGAATGGTGCCCTCCCTCGGGGGTCCCGCTGACCGGGAAGCCCTGATCGCCGGCCTGGCGGATGGCACCCTCAGCGCCGTGGCGGTGCAGCACGAGGCCCTCGACGCGGAGGAGCGCCTACTGCCCCTCGACCAGCGCCGACCCGGGCTGGCCGGCCACGGACTGGTGCTGCCCCTGCTCTGGGATGCCCTGGTGGCCGGGGGAACCTGGAGTCCCCGGCAGTTGTGGCAGGTGTTGTGCTGGGGTCCCTGTGGCTTTCTGGGTCTGCCGCCTTCCCAGCTTGAGGCCGGAAGCAGCGACTGGATCCTGTTCGACCCGAAAGCGCCGGGAGGATTCGCCCCCATCCTTGATCCTTCCCTGGCGGCCAACCGTCCCGAAGCAACGCAGGGGCCATTCCGGGGCCGGGTGGTGGCCTCGGGCCTCAGCGAGCCGAAGGACTGGCTGGTCCCAGTGCCCCCATCGTGCTGAAGGGATAGAAGCGGTAGAAAGCCCGACCGATGATCTCGTTGCGGGGCAGGAAGGGGCCTCCCGGCCAAAAGCGGGCATCCCAGCTGTTGGCGCGGTTATCGCCGAGCACCACGATGTGGCCCTGTGGAACGACCACGTTCAGGGTGCGACAAGGACCCAGGCCGCGGGAATCCACCTGACAGGTGTTGCGGACGTAAGGCTCCGCCAGGGGCTTGCCATCAATGCTGACTCTGCCGCGGGGATCCACCGCCACCCGTTCCCCGGGCAGTCCCACCACCCGCTTGATGTAGGCGTCACAGGCCGGCTGCTCGAGCCCGGGGATCGAACCGATTAGGGGGAGGTTCACGAGCAGACACTGCAGGGGCCCGGCGCCGCTGCCCTGGGAGAGCAACACCGGGTCAAAGTGCTGGGGGGCGTGAAACACCACGATCTCGCCGCGGCGGGGCAGGCGGTTACGGAAGCTGAGCTTCTCCACCAGCAGCCGATCCTGGAGCTGCAGCCCTGGCAGCATCGAACCGGAGGGGATGTAACGGGCCTCCACCAGAAACTGACGGATCCCAAGGGCGATCGCCAGGGTGATCAGAACGCTGCGCCAAAACTCCCAGGCGCTCTCTTCAGAAGCCGGCGGAGCCGGGCGCTCCCCGGAGGGGGTATCGCCAGGCCCGGAACTCGCCGAGGAGGGATCAGGTAGCAGGGGATCCATGGGCGTCTTGGTTGGCGTCAAGGCACTCCTGGGGCGGCGATCGTTCTAGCCAGGCAGATTAGACGCACCTTGGGGGATCCCTTCGATGGCCCGACCTCGCTGGCACCGGATCCCATCGCCCCAGGGCAGCCGTATCGGCCGCCTCTGGGACCGATCGGTGGCGCTGTGGGCGACCCTCAATCTGGTACTGGTGGGCTTCGATCTCACCTACGTACCGCTCCGCACCTTCTGGCTGCAGCGGAACCTTTATCCGATCCCCTCCGTGCCGCTGGTGGTGCCGCTCACCATCCTGCCGGACATCACCCCGTGGGTGGATCCAATCAAGGGGATCGGACCGCACCGGGAGACCAGCGCCTATCTGCGCCAGTTCCGGGCCCTGGATGCGGCAATGACCCCTGGCCCCGGCCAGGGGGCGGCTACCAGCACGCCGAACCCGACGCAGCGGGCCCTGCTGCAGGAGCAGCTGGAGGCCACCCTCCAGATGATCGACACCAACCCCTTCCAATCCTCAGGAGCAAGCGGCACCCTGGAGAAGATCAAGGGCCGGCTGCGCCAGCGGGCCAACATTGACTCCGCAAAACAATCCGCCTCCACACTGTTGAGCCCCGCCTGGATGGCCAGCCATCCATGGAGCCAGGAACGGCGCTTCTGGAACGAGCAGGTGCTCCCGCTGGTAGCCACGAACTACTGGCGATCAATCGATGAGAACGGTCGCCCCACCGACCACTTCTGGCGCATCGACCTGCTGCTGTTCCAAAGCGTCTTCGCTGTGGACATCCTGCTGCGGGCCGTGCGGCTGAGGCGTCGACTGCCCGGGCTGAGCTGGCGCGATGCCTTCCTCAGGCGCTGGATCGATCTGCCCCTGCTGCTTCCCTTCTGGCGCTGGCTGCGGCTAGCGCCGGTGCTCGAACGTCTGCAGACCAGCGGCCTGATCAGCATCGAACCACTGAGGGCAGTGGTGAGCCGGGGCGTGGTGGCGCTGTTGGCGGTGGAGTTATTTGAGGTGCTCGCTCTCCAACTTCTGGATGGCCTGCAGCAGCTGATCCGCTCCCCACGCTGGCCGGCCAGAATCCGATCGCTGCGGTCCCACCAGACGGTGGTGAACCATGAGCAGCGGGAGTTGGTGGAACTAATCAGGATCTGGGCACCCCTGCTGCTGGTGCAGGTGGCGCCCCGACTGGCACCGGAACTGGAGGGCGTGCTCGGTCACGCCCTGCAGCAGAGTCTCCAGAGTGCGATCGTTCCACCACCCCTGCGCCAGCTGCAGCCGGTGCTGGAGGTGGAGAAGGGCTTCAGCCGCCAACTGGCAGGGGGAGTGGTGGACAGCCTGCTCGACCTGACCCGAAGCACCGGCACCCGCCTGGGGCGTCGGGATGATGAACAACTGGCCCTGCTGCAACGCTTCGTGGACCGCTTCTGGGAGGAGCTGGCCATGGCCCTGGAGAGCGGCCCGGCTCTGGAACGCTCCCAGGCGCTGCTCTGCGCCCTGATCGAGGAAGTGAAGCGCACTTACCTACGCCAGATCAGTCGTGCCGGGGTGGGCGTTCTAATCGAGGAACTCGATCAGATCATCGTGCAGGGCGAAAAGTCGACAAGCGCCATCACTTCACCTCCGGGGGCCTCAGCAGGCCCTGCCACTCCAGCGGACGGAAACCGGTGACGATCCTCCCTTGGGCCGTGATCAGAAAGGGACGTTTGATCAGCATCCCATCAGCCGCCAAGGCATCAAGGGCGGCGCCGTCGTCCATGGCGGCGACCCGGTCTGCGCCCAGAGCCCTATAACGCTGGCCGCTGGTATTGAACAGGCGAGCCCTCGATCCAAGCTGATTAAGAGCCTCCTCAAGCTCGTGCCTGGAGGGGGGATTGCGGGAGATGTCAAGGACCTCAGCGCTGATGCCATGCTCCGCAAGCCAAGCAAGGGCCTTGCGGCAGGTTCCGCAGGGCCCGTAAGCGTAGAGGCGAACGCTGCCGGCCAAGGGGGGTGGAGGTATCGGTGGTGGGTCAGGCGGATGAACCTGGTGGGACTCAGCCGCGACCCACCAGCGCTTTGAGGGCACCCACGAGGCTGTTGGACCCCTTGCCCACCCCTTCGGAGGGACGGGTGCGGACCGTGACATCCCCGTTCACGGTGGTGCGGCAACTGAGGCGGTAGCTGGCGGGACGATCGGCGAGGTAAACCTCCTCCACATCGCTGCGGGGAGAAAGATTGCGAGCCCCCTCAAGAACTTCCACCACACAGGTGCCGCACTGGCCGAGGCCACCGCAGTTATTGAAGTTGTTCAGGCCCTTGTAGGGGTTGATTCCCGCGTCTAGGGCCGCCTTGCGGAGGTTGGCGCCCTCGATGCAACCCACCTGCTGGCCTTCCTGGTCAAAACGGATGGTGGGCACGGTTGTCGGGGGATACGGCGCCGCCCAACTTAAGGCACGCCCAGCCCACTCCCCCCCGAATGGCCCAGCTCCGCAATCGAGTGTTGGCGATCGGGCCCCTGGGCCAACCCCCAGGGTGTGGTCGCGCGGACGGGATTCCGGTTGATGGATCCCTGACTACGATGGCTTGGTCAGGCTGGAGTTCCGTGGCTGGGATTGAGGCTGGAAATGAGGCTGGGAATGAGGTTTGTGTAGAAGCAGGGCTGGAGGCAGAGGTGGAATCCGATGTCCCTGCAATGGTTGAGACTGGCTATGAACAAATCGTCACCCGGCTGATTCCGGGCTATGCCAGCCTCGCCAGGCTGGGGGTGGCCCTGCTTGCGGCCTCACCCCTCGCTTCCGCCCAAGGCGCCTCCGTGCTGGTGGCGGGCTGCGGCAGCGGAGCCGAATTGCTGGAGGCCCGCGACCAGCGTCCCGACTGGCAGCTCACCGCTCTGGATCCCTCCGCCGCCATGCTCGCCCTGGCCCGCGGACGGTTGGCGGGGCAAGCCGGCATCGACTGGCAGCAGGCCAGCGTGGAAAGCCTTGAGGCCCGGGCCCGCTTCGATGGCGCCCTGGCCGTGCTGGTGCTTCAGGCCCTTCCCGACGATGGCAGCAAGCTGGCCTTTCTCACCGCCCTGGCCCGCAGCCTTCGGCCAGGCGGCCAGGTGGTGTTGGTGGATCTGATGCAACCGGAACGCTCGCCGATCCAGCAGCAGCTTCGGGAAGCCCGTCTCGGCTTCCAGCGGGCCAGTGGCCTCGCCACCGACGCCACCACCGTGGTGGATCGGGAGGCACTGTCGATCCCAGGGGCGGATCCTGCCGCCAGAGTTGCGCTGATCTCGGACCTCACCACAGGTCTGCACCCGATCGGCCTGTCCAGGCTCACTGCCTTGGTGGAAGCCGCCGGTTTCGGTGATCCCGCTCCGGTGTACCAGGCGCTTGATGTGGAAGGGTTCCTGCTGCAGCGCCGCGACTAAAGCCCAGCAGCGGCCGCCGCCCGGCACCGCGCAAGCAGCTCCGGCACCGCCCCGTGATCAAGCCAGCCGAGGATGGTGATCGTGCGGCCCTCCAGGCTCCGGTACGTGCGGAAAAACTCCGTCACGTCCGCCAGCTGGGTGGGGGCAATCTGGTCGATGCTTGTGATCCCATCCTTGCGGGAATCGGCTACGGGCACGCAGAGCAACTTGCCGTCACGATGGCCGCTATCGATCAGGTCCAGACAACCGATCGGCCGGGCACGGATCAGGCATCCCGCGAAGGTCGGTTCATCCATGATCACCATGCCGTCGAGGGGGGCTCCATCCTCTGCCAGGGTGCCGGGCACGAAGCCGTAGTCGAAGGGATATCGCACCGAAGAGTGCAGCACCCGATCGAGAACCATCACCCCGGTAGCAGGATCGAACTGATACTTATTACGACTTCCTGCCGGTATCTCCACCAGGAGATTCACCAACCCCGGCGCTGGACAGGCCGGAAGGGTTGTGAGATCCATGAATCTGGCCGCTACTCGACACCCTAGGCAGGAGCGAGCCTGTCGGTTGATCCTCGCGGTCCAGAACCACGCTGGTTAGGGGAACGAGCAACGTGAGCAGAGCGATGGCCATCCCACCGAGCCAATGGAGTCCCTGGCCAAGCCCTTGGCCGAGATCTTCGCTGGAGTCGGGCGGGCTCACCGGAAAACGATCGGTGTGCGCCACCTGGTTCATGGGCGCGGTTGGCGCGTCGCCGCGGGTCGGGCGCAGGGGTGGGGTAGGGGCCGCTGGAGACAGCCCCCTAGACCGTCGGGAGACGTCCCGACTGGGAGGATCCTCATCACCCTCTCCGGCGGCATCCGAGGGTGTTGGTGGCTCGGAGGAGACCGAGGTTCGGCAATCGGGCAGGAGGGCAAGGCGCTCGCTGCGCCGGCTGGGGACAGAATCCATGGATTGGTGGCACGCAAAACCTGCGGACCACTGGAGCGGCAGGGAAATGCCGTGATAAGGAGATATCTATTCTGACACCAACGACCCGATCATGCAGCCGGTCGGGACTGGTTGTGAAGTTGGCGGGGGGTGACGTGGGTGGTGGGTAGCCCATCGAGCGCATCCAACCGCTGTCGAATCGCGCGCAGCTCTTCAAGGATGGAGCCGAGAAGATGCTGGGTAGCGGTGGAAGGGGAGTTGAGCACCTCCACCGTCACCTCTTTGATCCGCAGCACATCCCTGGCAAACCGGGCCACCTCATTGGGATGAAAGAGAAGCGGCTCCTTCTGATCGCTGCGGTATTCGGGATTGAGCTTGCGGGGGTTAAAAGGCGGGTTGAGGTTGCGGGGGTCGGTGTTGGTGTAGCGATACACCGAGGCCCGCGATCGGTTGAGGCACTTCTGAACGTCATCGATCATGATCAAAGCATCTTCAGGTGCCGCGCCGCCGGCTTGGGCGAAGGCTCCGGCCATGACCTCGGTGACCTCGCTGAGCGATGTTGAGCCATACCCCTGGCCAGCAGGCTGCCCGTGGGACCCTTGGGGACCAGTTTGGGCATCACCGGACTGGGACAACATGGGCTGTTACTGGCTTAACCACTTTGGCTCGGGACCCTAGCAGAGGTTTTTGCGGGATTCGGTTATCGGCGAAACCTTCGCGTCGGGCCCTCCTGGTGAAGTGGTAATCTTGGCCTTATAGTTGGTGATTGCTGGGTCATGCGCGTCTCCCGCCTCATGCTGGTGACGTTGCGCGATGATCCAGCCGAAGCCGAAATACCCTCCCACAAGTTGCTGTTGAGGGCCGGTTACATCCGCAGACTGGGGTCTGGGATCTACGCCTACCTGCCCCTTCTTTGGCGTGTGTTGCAGAAGATCTCCGCCATCGTGCGCCAGGAGATGGATGCAACGGGCGCCCTGGAAACCCTGTTACCGCAGCTGCAGCCGGCCGATCTCTGGCAACGCAGCGGCCGCTGGGCCGGCTACACGGCCGGTGAAGGCATCATGTTCCACCTGGAGGATCGACAAGGTAGGGAACTGGGGCTCGGCCCCACCCATGAGGAGGTGATCACGGCCCTAGCAGCGGACCTGCTGCGTTCCTATCGGCAATTGCCGGTGAATCTTTATCAGATTCAGACTAAGTTTCGCGATGAGATCCGTCCCCGCTTCGGTTTGATGCGAGGGCGTGAATTCATTATGAAGGACGCCTACTCCTTCCACGCCGACGAGACCTCACTGCACAAGACCTATGCGGCCATGGATGGGGCCTACCGGCGCATCTTCCGCCGCTGCGGACTGAAAGCCGTGGCCGTGGAAGCCGACAGCGGTGCGATCGGCGGCTCCGCCAGCCAGGAGTTCATGGTCACCGCCGACGCTGGCGAGGACCTCATCCTCACCAGCACCGACGGACGCTATGCCGCCAACCAGGAGCGGGCGGTGTCCCTGCCTGCCGCGCCTGTGGCGCTGCCAGGGGGGCTGCGGAGCGGGGGCAGCGGCGATCTTCTTCCCACCCCGGGCCAGACCACGATCGAGCAGCTGGTGGCCACCCATGGATTCGATGCCAGCCAGCTGGTGAAGGTGCTGCTGCTGCTGGCCCGCTTCGAGGATGGCCTCCGCCAGCCGTTGCTGATCAGCCTGCGGGGTGACCAGCAGCTCAACGAGGTGAAGCTGGCCAACGCGGTCTCGGCCCGGCTGGCTGGCAGCCATGGTGTTTTGCTCGGAATCGATCCATTGAGCGGCGAGCTGGTCGCTGAGCTGAACCGCAGCGAAGGTCTGGCCATTGATCTTTCCTCCGTCCCCCTGGGCTATCTGGGACCGGATCTGGAGGATGGAGTGCTGACGGCAGCACTCCCTTCCCTTGTCCCTGACGGACTGGAATCCAACTCGGGATTCGCCGGTGCTGCGGCCCTGCCCCAACCGCAGCGCCCACGCCTGTCAACACGCTTCCTGCGCCTCACCGACCCCACCGCTGCTGACCTAACGGCCTTCGTGTGCGGCGCCAACCAGGTGGATCAGCATCGAATCGGGGCCGGCTGGGCCGGCCTGGGATTGCGCCCCGAGGTGGTGGACCTGCGGGCGGCCCAACCGGGAGATCGCTGCCTGCACGACCCGAGCCATACCCTGGCGGCGGCCCGCGGCATCGAGGTGGGCCACATCTTCCAGCTGGGCCGGAAATACTCCGATGCGATGGAAGCCCGGTTCACCAACGAGAAAGGCACCGAGGAGAGCCTCTGGATGGGCTGCTACGGCATCGGGGTGTCGCGGCTGGCCCAGGCGGCGGTTGAGCAGAACCACGATGCCAACGGCATCCGCTGGCCGCTGGCGATTGCCCCCTTCGAGGTGATCGTGGTGAGCGCCAGCGCCCAGGATCCCCAGCAGGTGAGCCTCGCCGAGGAGATCTACAACCGCCTGGGCAGCGCCGGAGTCGATGCCCTTCTCGACGACCGCGATGAGCGTGCCGGCGTGAAGTTCAAGGATGCCGATCTGATCGGCATCCCCTGGCGGGTTGTGGTGGGTCGCGGCGCCGCCGCTGGCCAGGTTGAACTGGTATGCCGTGACGACGGCCAACGGCGAGATCTGGCAGTCGAAGCAGCCCTCGAGGCCCTGCTGGAGGTGATCCCGGCGGGCCGCTCCGGACTGGAGAGCGGCGTTGAGAGCTGAGATCCGGCCCATCATCCGAGCCCCACGGGCTCGCCCGTAAGATCACCCTCATCCGCACACGCATCGATGGCCGCCCTCCTGCCCCGGATCAGCCGCTGGGCCCGGCGCCTGGTGAACGCCCTGACGGCAACCGCCCTGCGTCCCATGCTGGCCCTCGGGCTCTGCTTGTGTCTGAGCCTCACCGCTTGCTCCGGCGCCGCAGACGGCCTCACCGGCAACTACGTGGACGACACCGTGAGCGTGGCCCAAACCCTGCTGACCACCATCGCCCTTCCCCAAGATGATCCGGGCCATGACCAGGCCGAGGCGGACGTCCGACGCCTGATCAACGACTACATGGCGCGCTACAGACCTCGCCGTGACGTCAATGGCCTGGGATCCTTCACCACCATGCAGACCGCCCTGAACTCCCTGGCGGGCCACTACGCCAATTACGCGAACCGTCCCCTGCCGGATGCCCTGCGCAGCCGCCTCGAGAAGGAACTCCAGCGGGCATCCACCAGCGTGGTGCGTGGCGCCTGAGGCCTAGCGCCTCCTTGGGGGCAAGCAACGGGTTGCCCAGTTTTTTGACGAAAGGGCCGTTGATCTGAGAACCTTTCTGGTTGTGCTTCCAAGCGGCTTCGGGCCGCTGTGTCCTTGGCCAACGTTGTCGTCATCGGTGCGCAGTGGGGCGACGAAGGGAAGGGCAAGATCACCGATCTGCTGAGCCGTTCCGCCGACGTGGTGGTGCGTTATCAGGGCGGAGTGAATGCCGGCCATACGATCGTCGTTGGTGACCGTGTCCTCAAGCTCCACCTGATTCCCTCAGGAATTCTCTATCCGGACACCACCTGTCTGATCGGATCGGGCACGGTGGTAGATCCCAAGGTGATGCTGGGCGAACTCGACATGCTCCGCAGCTACGGGATTGAGGTGAAGGGCCTGAAGCTCGCCGGCACCGCCCATGTGACCATGCCCTATCACCGCCTGCTGGACCAGGCGATGGAAGAGCGCCGCGGCGACCGTCGCATCGGCACCACCGGCCGCGGCATCGGCCCCACCTATGCGGACAAATCGGAGCGTAACGGCATCCGCGTGATCGACCTGCTCGATACCGAACGGCTGCGGGACCGCCTGCTGGGCCCCCTTGCCGAGAAGAACGACCTCCTGCAGAAGGTCTACGGCCTCGATCCCCTCGATCCCGAGGCGGTGATCGCCGAGTACGCCAGCTATGGCCAGCGTCTCGCCCCCCATGTGGTGGATTGCACGCGCACGATCCACGAGGCAGCCCGGGCCCGCAAGAACATCCTCTTTGAGGGGGCCCAGGGCACCCTGCTCGATCTCGACCACGGCACCTACCCCTACGTGACATCCTCCAACCCGGTGTCGGGAGGGGCGTGTATCGGTGCCGGCGTGGGCCCCACCCTGATCGACCGGGTGATCGGCGTGGCGAAGGCCTACACCACACGGGTGGGCGAGGGTCCGTTTCCCACCGAACTGGAGGGCAGCCTCAACGACCACCTCTGCGACCGCGGCGGCGAATACGGCACCACCACCGGCCGACGCCGGCGCTGCGGCTGGTTCGACGGCGTGATCGGCCGCTACGCGGTGCAGGTGAATGGCCTCGACTGCCTCGCGATCACCAAGCTCGATGTGCTCGATGAGCTCGATGAGATCCAGGTGTGCGTGGCCTACGAACTCGATGGCCAGCGGATCGAGTACTTCCCTTCCAGCGCCGATGATTTCGCACGCTGCCGTCCGATCTTCGAAACCCACCCCGGCTGGATGTGCTCCACCGCCGACTGCCGCAAGCTGGAGGACCTTCCCGCCACCGCCCGCGCCTACCTCCGCTTCCTGGCCGAACTCATGGAGGTGCCGATCGCCATCGTGTCGCTGGGAGCCCAACGCGATCAGACGATCGTGGTGGAGGATCCGATCCACGGACCCAAGCGCGCCCTCCTGAGTGTCTAGGCGGCCTCCCCTGGACCACGCCCCTGCTTCCCTCACCCCCACCAACCCCCGTGACCTCCTCCCCCAAGACCCTGGATGTGGTCGGCATCGGCAACGCCATCGTGGACGTGCTGGTGCAAGCCGACGACGCCTTCCTGGCCAGCCATGGCCTCAGCAAGGGCAGCATGGCCCTCGTGGACGAACAGCAGGCTGAACGGCTCTACGCCAGCGTTGGGCCGGGCCTGGAGACATCAGGCGGATCGGCGGCCAACACCCTGGCCGGCATCGCCCAATTGGGGGGGCGGGCCGGCTTCATTGGCCGGGTTCGCAACGACCAACTTGGTGCGATCTTCGCCCACGACATCCGGTCGGTGGGAGCTCGCTTCGAAACCCCCGCGGCCGAGAGCGGCCCCTCCACGGCCCGCTGCCTGATCCTCGTCACCCCCGATGCCCAACGCACCATGTGCACCTACCTGGGCGCCTCGGTGGGCCTGGATCCGGCCGACCTCGACCTGGACCTGGTGCGCCAGGCCGAGGTGCTCTACCTGGAGGGTTACCTGTGGGACAGCGAGGAGGCCAAACGGGCCTTTCTAGCCGCTGCCGAGGTGGTACGCGGCAGCGGCGGCCAGGTGGCCCTCTCCCTCTCCGATGGCTTCTGCGTGGATCGCCATCGCGCCAGCTTCCAGGATTTGGTGGATGGCCATGTGGATGTGCTCTTCGCCAATGAGGCGGAGATCCGCTCCCTCTATGAAACAGACTCCTTCGAAGCCGCCGCCGATCAGGTGCGGGGCCGATGCAGGGTGGCGGCCCTCACCCGCAGTGAACAGGGCTCGGTGGTACTCAGCGGCCAGGACACACTCGTGATTCCTCCCTACCGGCTCGGCGATCTGGTGGACACCACCGGTGCCGGCGACCTCTACGCAGCCGGCTTTCTTTATGGCTACACCCGCGGCGAAAGCCTGGAGCGATGCGGTCAGCTGGGATCCCTCTGCGCCGGTCAGGTGGTGACCCAGCTAGGCCCCAGGCCCCACGCCTCCCTGCCTGATCTGGTGGCCACCCACCTGGGCTGAAATCTGAATGTTTGGTATCTAACCCAGCTGCTCCCCCAGCCAGAGGCCGTAGTCTCCACGGCTGATGCCTCCGAGCACGATCCATTCCGGGGTCTTGTAGCCGTGCAGAGCGTGGAGAGCTTGATGGAGGTCGCTGAGCTGCTCAGGGGTTGTCTTGAGAAGCAGTTTCACCTCATCAGCCGTTTCCAGCGCCCCTTGCCATCGATAGTGGGATCGTACGGGCAGCACGCTCACACACGCCACTAGGCGCTGCTCCACCAGAGCACGGGCCAGGGCGTCGGCCCGCTCCAGGGTGGCCTCGGAGGTCAAAACCACGCAGACCATGCGATCGGGCCCACCGCCAGGGCTGCCGATTGCCGGCTCGAACGCCGTGACATTGAATCCCGGCACCCCAACAAAGCCCGGGTGATCCGACGGCGATGGGTACGCCGCCGCCGTGCCGTCCGCTGGTTCCATGGGCAAGACCGATCGCTCATCACAACTCTGGCGTCCCCAGGCGATCGAGCAGGCTCCCCAGGCCATGGCACTCCAGGCCGGCAGGTTCCGTGGGGCGCTCCAGGAGGAGCAGGGGCAGGCCGCATTCGGAGCTGAGCGTATGCCAGAGGGACTCCGTGACCCCGCCGGAGCGGCGACAGAGCACCGCCTCGATCCCCCATCGCCGGCAGAGAGCCCGCTCGATCGCCCCCCCCTCAGAAGGGTGCAGGCAGGCCACTCGGTCGGCCGCCAACCCGGCCGCCATCGCCTGGGCCAAGGCCGAGGAGCTGGGCAGGATGCGGGCATGATGGCGGGAACCGGGGCTGTGGGCCATGGCTGTGGCCAGGTGGCGGGCACCGATCGCCAGCAGCAGGGAGCGGCCGGCCAGGGGAATGGTGCTCAAGGCATGCAAGTCCTCCAGCAGGGTGGCCCCGCCGCAAGGGAGCAGGGGCCGCAGGAGGCGCAGCAGCGGCTGGCCCCGCAGTTGGCAGGCCGCCACGAGGTCGGCACTGATGCGGCGGGCGAAGGGATGGGTGGCATCCACCACCCACACCGGCCGCTCCCCTGCCACCTCGGCCTGCATAAGGGCCGCGGCCACGGCCTGCGGGCCGCCGATCGGGCCCACCGCCAACTCCAGGGTCGGGGCCACCGGATAGGAACGAGCCGCCGCACCACTCACCACCCACACCCGCAGCCGCCAGCCCCGCGCCAGCAGGGCCTTGGCCAAGAGTGGACCCTCCCCGGTTCCGCTCAACAGCCAGAGCCGGTTCCCCGGATGGTGGGCTGGGCGGGCGTGCATCAGGATGGGTGCTCCATTCCGTGGGTCCGGGCGTGAATCACTGTTTGCTGGAGGTGGAGGTGCTGGAGGCACCCCAGATTCGTTACACCCAGGACAACCAGACCCCGGTGGCGGAGATGGCCGTCAGGTTCGATGGGCTGCGTCCGGACGACCCTCCGGGCCAGATCCGGGTGGTGGGCTGGGGCAGCCTGGCCCAGGATCTGCAGAACCGGGTCCAGGTGGGCCAGCGCCTCGTGCTGGAGGGGCGGCTTCGGATGAACACCGTGAGCCGCCCCGATGGCGTGAAGGAGAAACGGGCCGAATTCACCCTCTCCCGCCTCCACCCCTCGGGGGCGGGCCCCAGCGGAACGCCCATGGCCGCGGAATCCCGAGGAATGGCGCCGCCTGCCCCCGCGCCCGTTGTGCGGCGCGCCAGTTCCACCGGTAGCGTCAGACGGCCGGAGGCGGCGGCACCCACCCCGGCCTCGCCCGCCGGCAAGCCGGCCGAGGCAGCGGCTCCGGTATGGAACACCTCGCCGCTGGTGGCGGATCCAGAGGGATTGGACGAAGAGGACGACATCCCCTTCTGAATCCGGATCGTTCACCATCGCCGTCGCCCCCGGACTTAGACCGTGCCCGCGCGTTCGGCTGCCTGATCGAGCAGTAGCCCGAGTTCCCTCTCCAGGGCGGCAAGGTCGAGCCTCCACTGGGGCCAGCGGCCGGCATCGATCTGACGGAGCAACCAGAGTCTGTCCTGACGAAGTTGCAGCAGCAGCTCGTCAGTGCTGAGGGTGGCGGGATCGGCCGCGACTTCCAGCGGTGCGGTGTCTTGAGGCGGCTGGTAAGCAGAGGAGTGCATGGCGGTTGGCGGGTAGGCAGCCGATGTTCACCATCCTGGACCGCCCTGCAGGATCATGGTGCGATGCAAGCACTCTTCTCTTCGCGCCTGATCTCACCAGGCAGCCTGGTCACCGTGGTGGGGGCCCTGCTCACCGTGGTGGGCTCGGTGGCTTATCTCAACGACAACGCCAACCTCAGCCTGCCCACGATTTTCTACGGCATTCCGATCCTGCTGGGGGGCCTGGCCCTGAAATCCTCGGAGCTCCCCCCTCCCCTGCGGCTCACCCCCCCCCAGGCCCTGCGGGAGTTGCGGCAACAGCCAGAGAACCTTGTCCTGAGCCGTCTGCTCGCCGATGTGAGCCGCTGGCGCTACGGCCAGAAAGCCCACCTGGAGAGCTCCCTGGAGGCCCTCAAGCTCTGGGATGAGGACAATCCCCCCCAGCTGGCGAGCGTGGAGGAACGGAACGAAGCCAATCGCTATGGCCTGCTGCTCCGCTTCGACTGCCAGGGGGTGGCCTACCAGCGTTGGCAGGCCCTCGAGGACAGGCTGGGGCGTTTCTTTGGTCCCGGCCTTCGCTGCAGCGTCAGTCAGCCGGCGCCAGGCCAGGTGGATGTGATGCTCAGCGCCGCCGGTAAAGATGGTTGAAGGTGATGGCTTCCAAGCATCTGGCCTCCCCCAGGCGATGCCAACCCCGGCTCATGCCCAAGGCTGGCTGGCGGCGGGCCAGTCCGGCCATGAGGCCTTAGCCAGCGACCGGACCAGCCGAACGCAGCGTTGCCCCGAATGAGGCTGCCCGTCCCGATTCCCAGCTCCTTCCCTCTCTTCCAGCCTTGAGCTCCGATTTCCACGTCAGTCCCGAAGACACCCTGCGGGTGTCCGTCTTGAGTGAGGCCCTTCCCTATATCCAGCGTTTCTCCGGGGAACGGGTGGTGGTGAAGTACGGCGGCGCCGCCATGGTGCGGAAGGACCTGCGGGAGGCCGTGTTCCGTGACCTCGCCTTGCTGGCCTGCGTGGGCGTCCAGCCGGTGGTGGTCCACGGCGGGGGACCCGAGATCAACCAGTGGCTCAAGCGGTTGGCGATCGAGCCCCGCTTCAGCAACGGCCTGCGCGTCACCGATGCCGAAACCATGGATGTGGTCGAGATGGTGCTGGTGGGACGGGTCAACAAACAGATCGTGAACGGTCTGAACCAGGTGGGAGGCAGGGCAGTGGGGCTTTCCGGAAGCGACGGCAAGCTCGTGCGGGCCCGCCCCTGGCAGGAGGGGGCCAATGGCCTGGTGGGTGAGGTGGAATCAGTGGACCCAAGCGTGCTGGCTCCCCTGCTCAGCCAGGGATACATTCCAGTGATCTCCAGCGTTGCCCCCGATGCCCAGGGGCAGGCCCACAACATCAATGCTGACACCGTGGCCGGCGAACTGGCGGCCTCCCTCCAGGCGGTGAAGCTGATCCTGCTCACCGACACCCCCGGTATCCTCCGGGACCGCGATGATCCAGGCTCTCTGATTCGCCAGCTGTCCCTCTCGGAAGCTCGCGAACTGATCGCCCAAGGGGTGGTGAATGGGGGCATGACTCCGAAGACCGAATGCTGCATCCGGGCCTTGGCCCAGGGGGTGGCGGCCGCCCACATCGTGGATGGCCGCCACCCCCATTCCCTTCTGCTCGAGGTGTTCACCGATGCGGGGATCGGCACCATGGTGGTGGGCCGCACGGCTCGCCCCACGCCCTGAACCGCGGGGAACGGTGGAAGACCAGCTCACCCCATCCCTGGCGGCGGCCCACCAGGCGATCGAGCGGGGCGACTACGGCAGAGTCGTGCGGCTGCTGGAACCTATGGCCGAGGAACACCCGGCCCTAACGGCGGCGGGGGCCGAACTGCGGCTGTTGCTGGCCACGGCCCTGATGGGCCAGGGGCAAAGCGAGGCAGCCTCCGCGTGGTGCCGCAGCCTGAGGGCCTGCCAGGATCCCGACCTGCGTGCTCGGGGCAAGGCCTTGCAGATGGTGCTGGAGGCCCCCGCCCTGCAACGGCCCCGCGACTGGTCGATCACGCTGCCGGATCTGCCCGTCTCCGGTTCGCTGGAGTCGCTGGGAGCGACGACCCGCAACCTGCGCCGCAGCAGGAAGGCGGATCCGCCGCCGCCGCCGCCGGTCGGACCGACCCGGGCCCCCCTCGGATTCGCCGCCCTGGCCATGGTGGTACTCCTGTTGCTGTTGCTGGCCTCCCTGCTGGGGGGATGCGTGGAGATGCGCACCGATCTCCGCTTCGCCGGCCCTGGCCGCCTCCAGATCACCCATCAGCTGCGGAACGGCACGGGTCCCGCCATGCCCTGGCAGCGAAGGCTGGGTGCCAGCCTCGAGCGCGAGGGCTTCCGCAGCCGCGAAGCCAGCGGCGCCACGCTCCTGCAGAGCCCGGTGTTGCCTCTGGATCAGGCCCGGTCGGCCCTGGCGGCCAGTGTGCGGGCGGCCGGCGAAGCGGGGGGGGAATCCGTGCCTGCACCAAGGCTTGAGGTGAGGGAGCGCAACTGGCTGGTGGGCGTGGATCAGAGGGTCTGGCTGGATCTCGACCTACGGGAGCTTCCACTCTTGCCGGCCGTGGACCTCTCGATCGGCCTTGAGTCGGTACGGGTAGCTGCCGTGCGCCATGCCGAGCCTGAGCCCGTGCAGGCCGCCAAAGGGGGCAGGCTGATCTGGCCGCTCCGGCTCGGATCCCTCAACCGGCTGGAACTCCGCTGCTGGCGCTGGAGCCCCCTCGGACTCGGAGGTTGCGCCATCGCGCTGCTCCTGCCGCTGGTGCTGGGCCTCCAGCGGCTCAGGCGCCAGCTGGGCTTCGGCCTTCCCGAGCTTCCGGCGTGAACTGGGCCCCTCAGAGCTCCAAAGGGTCGGGATCGATCGCCAGGCTCACCCCCTTGGGCAAGGCACCCTGAAGGTCGGTGCCGGAGGGAAGGGGAAGGGCGGAGCCCGCCGGGCCATGCAACAACAACTGCCAACGACTGCGACCAGCCACCCGGGCCACCGGAGCGGGGGCAGGGCCCACCAGGGCCCATCCCGCCTCCCGCAGGGGGGCGGCCAGCAGGCTGGCGAGGGTGGCTGCGGCGGTGGCCGTAGCGGCGGCGGAGGGTCCCGCCAGGCGCAGCAGACAGGCCCGGCTGAAGGGCACCAGAGCGCCCCGCCGGCGCAACTCCGCCTCCGCCTCAAGGAAGGCTCCGTAGCGACCATCCACCAGATGGCGGATCACCGGATGGTCGGGGCTGTAGGTCTGAACCAGCACCTCACCGGGGCGTTCACCCCGGCCCGCCCGCCCGGCCAGTTGCAGCAGCAACTGCAGACAGGTCTCCGAAGAGCGCAGGTCGGGGCGATGCAGCAGGCCATCGGCGGCCAGCACCGCCGCGAGGGTCACCCGCGGCAGGTCCATCCCCTTAGCCAGCATCTGGGTTCCAACCAGCACATCGGCCTCACCGGCGGCAAAGCGTTCCAGCAGACGCCGATGGCCATCCCGACCGCGGGTGGTATCGGCATCGAAGCGAAGCAGGCGCAGATCCCCGAGCTCATTCGCCAGCTGCTCAACAACCCGCTGGGTCCCGGCACCGAAGGCCTTAAAGGCCGTCGAGTCACAGTGGCTGCAGCGCTGAGCCGCCTCCTCGCGGTGGTCACACCAGTGGCAGCGCAGCCACTCCCTGCCGCTGGCCTGACGATGCACCGTGAGCGCCACATCGCAGTGGGGACACAGAACCGCCTCGCCGCAGCTCCGGCAGCTCAGGAAGGTTCGGTAGCCCCGCCGGGGGACCAGCACCACCCCCTGTTCTCCCCGTTCCGGCAACTGGCGAAGGCGCTCCATCAGGGCGCGGCTGATCAGGCGACGGTGGCCCTCGGCCAGTTCGTGGCGCATGTCCACCACGCGCACCGGCGGCAGGGGGCGCCTGGCGATCCGCTCAGGCAGCTCCAGCAGGAGGGTGTCTGCTGAGGGGCCCCGGCAGCGGAGCCAGGTCTCCAGGGAGGGGGTGGCGCTGCCGAGCACCAGCCGGGCTCCTTCCAGCTGGGACCGATGACGGGCCACCTCACGGGCGTGGTAGCAGGGCATCGGCCGGTCCTGCTTGTAGGACCCGTCGTGCTCCTCATCCAGCACGATCAGTCCGAGCTTCGCCAGCGGCAGAAAAACCGCCGAACGGGTTCCCACCGCCACCAGTGGCGGCCCGTCAGCCGCCTCCAGGCAGCGGCGCCACGCCCGCACCCGCTCGGCTTCCCCCATGCCGCTGTGGTACTCCAAAACGCCGGGACCGAAGCGGGCCCGGCAGCGATCGAGCAGCTGGGGAATGAGGCCGATCTCCGGAGCCAGCAGCAGGGCACTGCGGCCCGCAGCCCGTTCCCGGCTCACCGCCTGCAGGTAGACCTCAGTCTTGCCCGCCCCGGTCACGCCCCAGAGCAGCAGGGCTGAGCCGCCGGGGGCAGCGGTGATGGCCTCAATGGCAGCGTTCTGGGCCGCGGTGCCGGGACGGGGGATCTCGAGCGCCACCGACCCGGAAGGGTCTGCCCCGGCGGTGAGCCCGGCAGCAAGCTCGGGGGGAGCCACCGAGCGTCGCCGGATCCAGCCCCGCCGCTCCAATGAGGCCAACAGGGAGCGGCTGAAACCATCGCGGATCAGATCCCGCAGCAGCCGACCCTGGCCGTGGGCAGAGAGGTGGATGAGCAACTGCCGTTGGCGAGCCGTGGGGCCGGCCCGGGAATTCGCTGAGGGTTCTGGGGGCGATGCGCCGAGCTCAACAAGAATCCACTGCCCACTCCCGGGCAAGGGCGCCCGCTTGGGACGCTGGCCGAGCCAACCGGGGGGTAGGGCGCTTTTCAGGCAGCGGAACAGACTCGTGTGGGTGTCCCTGGCCACCGCCTCGATCAGGGCGCGCCAGCGGGAATCCACGGCGGCGCTCTGGAGCACGGCCTCGACCGGTAGGGCCAGCTTGCCATGGAGTTCCGGGGGCCTCTCGTGGCCCTGACCCACCACCAGTCCGATGTGGGGTCGGCCCTGGAGCCGGACCCGGACCAGATCCCCCAGGCCCGCGGTCAGGCCGGCGGGGTTGGAATAGGTGAATATGCGCCCATCCTGGCCCGCCTCAAGCCATACCTCCAGCCAGGGGGCGGGGCCCGCCTCCGGCGGGTCCGTGGAGATGGCGACCTTGGGCCCCAATCTTGCCGATGTCTCAGGCAATTCCTAGGATGCAAATGTTGGGCAGTCCACCGGGCTGCTGTCGGAACCAGACAGAGTTCCGTCCAGAGGGAAGACCCTTGATTGTGACGCCGGCCCCCCCGGTTCCTCAGGTCCGCGACCACCCCTGACCGCACTGTCTTGGCTCCGGCCCTTTCTCCGGCAGCGCCCGCCCACCACGGTTACCGCCACTGCTCTCAGGCTCAGGCTCCCATTCTCCCCCTCGGCAACCCAGCAGCGGCTGCCCCTCGGCCGGTGAGTCCTCTCCGGAGAACATCCTCCCGCTGGTTCCAGTCCCCTCGGACATCTTTCTTTACAGCCAGCTCCCTGTACCTTTCCCGGCCACCCGGGTCCGCCCACCTCCCGGTCCTGCGCCGATCCGGCCGCTTCCCCGCTCCCTCCCCGTTCGTCCACAGCCATGAGTCCAGCAGCCACTAAGCGCGTCACCTCCAAGGTTGAGCCCGAGATCATCGCCACGGTTTCCAGCAACGGTGAAATCAAGCCCATGGAGGCGTCCACCAGCAAGGGCAGTCGTAAAGCTGCGGCAGCTACGAAGTCCAGCCCCGCCAAATCCGCAGCTGCCAAGGCAGCCCCGAAGAGCCAGGAGGCCCCGGGCGCAGACGAAGCGGCCAATCTCGAGGATGCCGCCGACGCTCTACTGGCAGGGAGTGAGGTCGACACCGACTTTGATGACAGCGACGCCCTGCTGCTCGAGGCGGACGACAAGCTGGGAAAAGACGACAAAAAGGACGCCAAAGCCAAAGCCCTCGCCAGCATCAAGGTGGGCCCCAAGGGGGTCTACACCGAGGATTCGATCCGGGTCTATCTGCAGGAAATCGGCCGCATCCGGCTGCTGCGCCCGGATGAGGAGATCGAACTGGCCCGCAAGATCGCCGATCTGCTGCAGCTTGAGGAGCTGGCCACCCAGTTTGAATCCGATAAGGGCCACTACCCCGACACCAAGGAATGGGCGGCCCTGGTGGAAATGCCGCTGATCAAATTCCGGCGTCGGCTGATGCTGGGGCGACGCGCCAAGGAAAAAATGGTGCAATCGAACCTCCGCCTCGTGGTTTCGATCGCAAAGAAATACATGAACCGCGGCCTCTCCTTCCAGGATCTGATCCAGGAGGGCAGTCTGGGACTGATTCGTGCGGCTGAAAAGTTTGATCACGAGAAGGGTTACAAGTTCTCCACCTATGCCACTTGGTGGATCCGCCAGGCCATCACCCGAGCCATCGCCGATCAGAGCCGCACCATCCGTCTGCCGGTGCACCTCTACGAAACCATCTCTCGCATCAAGAAAACCACCAAGACCCTCTCCCAGGAGTTCGGGCGCAAGCCCACGGAAGAGGAGATTGCCGAGAGCATGGAGATGACCATCGAAAAGCTTCGCTTCATTGCCAAATCGGCCCAGTTGCCGATTTCACTGGAAACCCCGATCGGCAAGGAAGAAGACTCTCGCCTTGGCGATTTCATCGAAGCCGACATTGAAAACCCCGAACAGGATGTTGCCAAAAATCTCCTGCGCGAAGACCTCGAAGGAGTACTTGCCACCCTTAGCCCAAGAGAGCGCGATGTGCTGCGACTGCGCTATGGGCTCGACGATGGTCGCATGAAAACCCTCGAAGAAATCGGCCAAATTTTTGATGTCACCCGCGAGCGGATCCGCCAGATCGAAGCAAAAGCTCTTCGCAAGCTGCGGCATCCCAATCGCAATGGGGTTCTAAAGGAATATATTAAATAAACTCGTCTCACGCATGACACCCAGAGCTATCAATGCTCTGGGCGCAGGCAACTTGCTGGATGGAAATTTAACTTAAAATATGCATACAATTAATCGCCGACTGAGCATCGTTCTTCCGACGTTCAATGAGCGATCCAATATCAATGCCATTACCCATCAACTCTTAGCCCTTCATAAACTTCATCAGCAGCTTGAAATTCTCTTCGTTGACGATGACTCTGCCGATGGCACCGCCGATGCCATTGTTGAACTGGCCCAACAGCATCCCTGCATCAGGCTGATCCGCCGAGTGGGCCGCTACGGCCTCTCCAGTGCGATCAAAGAGGGCATCCTTAATGCCACGGGCGATGTGGTGGTAGTGATGGACAGCGATGGCCAACACGAACCTGATGCCGTGGACAGCGCCGTTGAGACCCTGCTTACCAAGGAGCTTGATCTGGTGCTGGGCAGCCGATTTCATGCCGCTGCCGAAATCAATGGGCTCAGTACTCAGCGGGAACGCAATTCCGCCTGGGCCAACGCGGTGGCTCGCTTCAGTTTGCCCCACTACCGCCAGCTCACCGACTACATGAGCGGTTTCTTTGCCCTGCGGCCTGCCATCTGTTTGCCGTTCGTGCGCCAGGTGGAGGTGGGGGGATTCAAGTTTCTCTATGAGCTCCTCGCCCTCAGCAACGGCCAGCTCAGGGTGGCCGAGGTCCCACTCCAGTTCCAACCACGGATCAGTGGCGAATCGAAGCTCGATCTGGCGGTGGTGTGGGATCTTGGGGTTTCGATTCTCCACACCCTGCTGCTGCGGAGTGTGCCCCGCCGGGCGATCAGTTTTGGCCTGGTGGGCGCCACCGGCATTCTGGTTCAGTTGGCGGTGAATCAGGGGCTGATGGCGCTCGGCCTGGGCTTTGAGCAGGCCCTGCCTCTGGCGGTGATCGTGGCCGCCAGCTCCAACTACCTGATCAATAACGTGCTTACCTTCCGTTTTCAGCGCCTTAAGGGTCTGGCACTGGTGCGGGGGCTGCTGAAATTTTTGGTGGTCGCCTCCCTTCCGGTGGTGGCGAATGTGGGGGTGACTTCCGCCTTCTATTCCCTCGTTACCCGCAACACGTTCCTGGCCCAACTGATGGGTATTGTGGTGGTCTTTGTCTGGAACTACGCGGCCTCTTCACGGTTTGTCTGGAACAGCCCCTAACAATCAAGATCAACAATGCTGAAGCAATCTCACGATTTCGAACTCTGAAGGGAACCCTGCATCAGTTCTGCAGACTGGTCTCTGCCATTCTGGTTCAGCAAGGTCTCTTTCTCGATGGATCAGTTTCGCCAACTGCAACCGATCAGGAGACTCAGCGCCCTCGCCGGTTCCGAAGCGGCGGCCCGCCTTCTGGCCTTTGTGCTGCTACTGGCGCTCGTGAGGCTGCTCACGCTGGGTTCCTATCCCCTCATGGACACAACCGAGGCTCGCTACGCCGAGATCTCCAGAGTCATGGTGGAGCGGAACGACTGGATCACACCCTGGAACGACGCGACGACACCGTTCTGGGGGAAACCGCCGCTGGCCTTCTGGGTTACGGCACTCAGTTTGCGGCTGTTCGGGATCAACGAGTTCGCAGCCCGCCTCCCTCACTGGTTCATGGGTCTTGCCATCGCCTGGCTGATCTGGTCGCTTGGGATTCGCCGCTCACGCCGGGAAGGCGTGATCGCCCTTGCCCTGCTTTGGGGTTCGCTGATGTTCCTGGCATCGGCGGGGTCGGTAATGACCGACATGGCCCTCAGCTTGGCCATCACGATCTCCATGCGAGCCTTCTGGCTGACGGCCTATGGAGAAGAGAAGGAAAGGAGTCGTGAACGATGGCTGTTCTTTGTCGGTCTGGCCCTGGGCCTACTGGCCAAGGGACCGATTGCATTGGTTCTCGTCTTGCTACCCACGGGCCTCTGGACGATTCTGTCGGGTCAGACCGGATTGATCCTTCCACGTTTTCCGTGGTTCAGGGGAATGCTGCTCACCCTGCTGATCGCCCTGCCCTGGTATCTACTCGCGGAGCATAGAACACCAGGCTTCCTGAATTATTTTCTGCTTGGCGAGCATTGGCATCGCTTCGTAACTCCCGGTTGGGATGGCGACCGCTACGGTGTGGCACACAAGTATCCGCGCGGAACCATCTGGTTGTTCCTTCTTGTCGATGTCCTGCCTTGGTCGCTGCTGTTGCCTCCCATGGTGTTGCTGACGCGCAGGGGAAGGCGAGCGATGAAAGAAAGCTTCGCCTTTGATCCTCCATGGCGCTCCTACCTTCTGTTCTGGGGACTAGCGCCTGCCGTGTTCTTCAGCTTCGCGGGGAATATCCTTTGGCCCTACGTCCTACCAGGAATTCCGGGGCTCGCCCTTCTCGGCGCCTCCTGGCTCCACCGCTGGCCTGCGCGGGCGAGCATCGATCGTCTGCTCACGGGCGCCATCGCGTTCATGCTCCTTCTCACCCTGGCCTTTCCAATCGTCTGCCACAAAGCGGCCATCGCCACGAACAATTCCGCCAAGGCAGCGGTGGAAACCTATCTTTCTTTACGGCGGCAGGGCGAGGCGATTCTGTTCATCAAACGGCCCTATTCTGCCTCGTTCTACAGCCTGGGATCAGCCGAGCAGGTAGGCGACGCCGAAGAACTGAAGCGGCGGCTCGATGGATCTTCCCGCGATTTTATCGTGCTGCAAAGGCGGCAGATCGACGCTCTTCCGCCTGCTCTTTCTGGCAGGATTGAGATGATTCGTTCCTTCGGCCGTTATACTTTATTTGCGGAGAAGTAGCGTTCCAAGCACGCACTCCCCTGATCGCTTTCGCCACCTCTTGACCCATCCATCCCTGCCTGTATCAGCCCGCTGCATGGCTGGTTGCTTCATGGCAGGGCGCTGGGCACAGTCTCTTCGGACCCTCTCTCCCGATGGCGTCGGGAAATCTCAGGGGTGCTCCGGCACAGTGGCCGGTGGCCTTCGGCCTGCCAGCCACCGCCATCATTCGGTTGGCAAGCCAGGATCAACGGGTGCCCTGGCTTGTGTCGCTGGCTTCCCTCCCAACCCATGAACCTTCCCCTGCGCCCCCGCGATTGGACCGTTGTGGCCCTGGCCATCGCGGGGCTCCTGTTGCTGGGGCGACTGGTGGCCGGTGAGGATCAGCTGCCCTTTGATGCCGCCCTGCTCGAGGAGGTCGGCCATCTGCCGGGCCCCCTGCGGCTGACCCTGCTGCAGATCTACCGGATGAGCGGGGTCGGGTTCACCGGCGCCCTCGTGCTGGCGGCCCTGATCTACCTGATCCGCAAGCGCTGGTGGTTGGATCTTCGCCTGCTGGTGGTGGCCACCGGTGGCATCCTCGGGATTGTGGACATCTGGCTCAAACCCCTCTTCGACCGCGCCCGTCCCCATGAAAAGTTGCTGGTGGTGGATGGCCACAGCTTTCCCAGTGGCCATGCGGCCGGATCAGTGGCCTTCTATTTCGCAATGGTGGCCATCCTTTCGCTCCACTACCCCCGCCTGCGCCGGCCGCTCACGCTTGGTGCACTCACCTGGACCGCCCTGGTCTGGCTGAGCACCCTGGTGGCCCGGGCCCACTGGCCCACCGACCTGTTGGCCGGCGGCGCGGTGGGCCTCGCCTGGCTCACGATCTGCCTGGCCTTCTGGCGCGGCGCCCAGCCCCCGGCCAATCGGCAGCCCCCTTAAGCCTCCGCAAGCACCTCTCCCCCACCCGGTCTGGGGGGCGGCGGCACAGTGGAGGCTCCCGCCCGCCCATCGTTGAGCCAACCCGCGTCCTCCTTCCCGTGGAAATAGAACCAATGAAAAAAGAAGCCACCTCCGCCTCTCTGCCTCAGCCGACGGCTCCGGCCGCGACGCCACGGCTGAACGCACTGCGGGGCGCACGAACAGCACCGGAGCTCCCGGAGAGCGAACGCCAGGAACTGCGGGCTGAACTTCATGGGGTCCTGCAGCGCTGCCCCTGGTTCACCATCGGAGTGATGGCCCCCACGGCCTCGGCCGCTATCGAGGCCCTGCGCCGCTGTGAACAAGCCCTGGGCTGGCCTGCACTGGCAGCCGACGGCTCAAGCGGGGCGGCGATCGAGGGGGCCGTTTTCCTCAAGGGAAATCAACGCTCCGGCACCTTTTTGATCCGGCAGGAGGACGGCTTGGGGATCGGGGTGCTGATCAGTGGCCAGAACTCCGAGCAGCCGGAGCTGGCCGACACCTGGGGCCCCCTTCCCCTCGATCTTCTCTGAGCCGGCGGTGGCGTCACACAAGCTGAATCACCTTCACGAGCCCAGGGAGCAAGCCATCACGACGGGTCCGTAGGCTGAACGGGTTATCCGGCGGCCGCGGTCGCCTCTTCCGGGTCCCGATGACCAGCCCCACCGGCGTTGTTTCCCCTCCCGCTCCGCGCACCCTGCGGATCGCCTCCCGACGCAGCCAGTTGGCCATGGTCCAGACCCACTGGGTGCGCGACGAGCTGCGGGGAGCCCATCCCGACCTCAGCATCAGCATTGAGGCCATGGCCACCCAGGGCGACAAGATCTTGGATGTGGCCCTGGCCAAGATCGGCGACAAGGGCCTGTTCACCAAAGAACTCGAGGCCCAGATGTTGGTGGACCGGGCCGACATCGCCGTCCACAGTCTCAAGGACCTCCCCACGAACCTGCCGGAGGGCCTGATGCTGGGCTGCATCACGGAGCGAGAGGATCCCGCCGATGCCCTGGTGGTGCACGCCAAACACCTTGACAAGACCCTAGCCACCCTGCCGGAGGGGGCGGTGGTGGGCACCAGTTCCCTGCGCCGCTTGGCCCAGTTGCGCCATCACTACCCCCACCTGGAATTCAAGGATGTGCGCGGCAATGTGATCACCCGGCTTGAGAAGCTCGACAGCGGCGACTATGACTGCCTGATCCTGGCGGCTGCCGGCCTGGGCCGCCTGGGCCTTGCCGATCGCATCCACGAACTGATCGACCCCGCCATCTCCCTCCATGCGGTGGGTCAGGGGGCCCTCGGCATCGAATGCCGCGAGGGGGATGCCTCGGTGCTGGAGCTGATCCAGGTGCTGGAGCATCGCCCCACTGCCCTGCGCTGCAGGGCTGAACGGGCCTTCCTGCGGGAGCTGGAGGGGGGCTGCCAGGTGCCAATCGGGGTGAACACCCGCTTCAGCGCTCCGGAGGCTGGAGGCGATCTGGTGCTCACCGGGATGGTGGCCAGCCTCGATGGCCAGCGGCTGATCCGCGATCAGGTGAGCGGTCCCCAGGAGGATCCAGAAGCCCTCGGCATCACGCTGGCCCGCAGGCTGCGGGAGCAGGGTGCGGGCCCGATCCTGGAGGAAATCTTTGCCACCGTCCGCCCCGAAGCCTGAATCCGCCGTGGTGGAGGGCGCCCCAAAGCCCACGACGAGCAGGGCCCGACCCTTCCAGTGGAATCTGCTGGCTTGGGCTGCCTTGGTGGGCACCCTCACGGGGTTCACGATCGTGGGATTCCACCTGTTGCTGGGCTTCATCAACAATTTCCTCTACGGTCCGTTCGTGGAGGGGCTGCTGGAGATCGCCAGGTCACCGATCGCCACGGCAGCCACCACCACCGCCATCCCCCTTCCCCCACTCGAAGTGGACAGCGGCACCCCGCTGAAGTCGCTGCTGCAGCTCGGACTCGATGGCATCGGCTTCCTGGCCCAGCGGGATCCGGCCCCAGCACCGTCGGGCCCGACCCTGCCCAGCCCCCCCGATTGGCTGGCTCTCTGGCCGGTGGTGGTAGTGCCCACCCTGGGCGGGCTGGCTGTGGGGCTGCTGCGCTGGCTGAGCGGCAACCTCGGCCCGGGCCTGCCCAGCCTGATGGCCATGGCCGATGGGGCCGTGGCCTCCACCCCGCGGCTGCCCCACCTGCGGCTTCTGGCGGCCTCCCTGAGCCTGGGAAGTGGCGCCTCGCTAGGCCCTGAGGGGCCGAGCGTCGAGAGCGGCGGCAATCTGGGGCTTTGGGTAGCCGAGCGGGGAGGCCTCGTCCCGGAGGCGCGCCGAGCCCTGGTGGCGGCCGGTGTGGCGGCAGGCCTGGCGGCAGGTTTCAAGGCCCCGATCGCCGGCGTGTTCTTCGCCTTCGAGGGCAACTTCAGTGGCACTCTCGGGCGTCCCAGCCTGCGGGCGGTGCTGGTGGCGGCGGTGGCCTCCGCCCTGGTCACCCAGCTCTGCCTCGGCGACGATCCGATCCTGCGACTGCCGGCCTACGAGGTGCGCTCCCCCTGGGAACTACCGCTGTATCTGGGCCTGGGCCTACTGGCGAGCCTGATGTCGTGGGCCCTGGTCCGCCTGATGGCCCTCGGCCGCGACCCCCGGCTTCAGAAGCTGCTCGGAACCCTGCCACCCGGCCTAGTCACGGCCGCCGGTGGTGCCGCTGTCGGCGGCATGGCCCTGGTGTTTCCCCAGGTGCTGGGGGTCGGCTACGACACGATCGAGGCCCTGTTGGGCAGTGACGGTGGCATCCCCCTGGTCACCCTGTTGCTGCTGATTGGGGTGAAGCTGGTAGCCACGGCACTCAGCAATGCCACCGGTTTCGTGGGCGGTGGCTTCGCCCCGGCCCTGGTTCTGGGTGCGGTGCTGGGCAACGCCTATGGCCAGCTCCTGGGGGAGGGTGGCTTTCATCTTCCGGTGGCCGAACCCCCCGCTTACGCCATGGTGGGCATGGCGGCGGTGCTCGCCGGCAGCGCCCGCGCTCCGCTCACAGCCCTGCTGCTGCTGTTTGAACTCACCCGCGACATCCGCATCGTGCTGCCGCTGATGGCGGCGGCCGGTCTGAGTGCCGCCCTAGTGGAGCGCTGGCAGGGTTTCGACAACGCCGGACTGGTGGGCGCCGATCCGATCGAGGAACGACGCAGGGCCAGCCTGGCAGCCCTTTCGGTGCGCGAAGCTTTCGAACCGACGGCGCCACTGGTGCTAACAGCCGACACCCCCGCCACCGATGCCCTGGCCCAGCTGGTACAGGCCCACGGCCACGCCCTGCTGGTGATCGAGAACGAGAAGGTCATCGGCCTGGTCAGCCTGCAGGACTTGCAACGGGGCCTCTCCGCGGCCGAGGGCCCGACGGAAGGCCTCTCGCTCGGAGCCTGTCGCCGGGGAGACCTGCTGTGGCTGCCGGCGGGCGCACAGCTGGACCGACTCGAAGACCAGCTAGTGCCGGGGGGCCTGCGTCAGATCCCGGTGTTTGCAGTGGAAGAAAGCATCGGTGGCTATCTGCCCCACGGCCTGCCCACCGGTGGCCTGCCGCTTTCCGCCCTCCAGGGGGTAGCGAGCCGGGATGGGCTGGCCTGGGCTCTCGCCCGCCAGCTTCAGCAGCGTCCCTTTGAAAAATCAGCCACCAAAGCTTCAGCCACCGGATCAGACTGAACCAGAAGCTGGAGGATCCGATCCAGATCAAGCTTGGACAGCTCCCCGTCCTGGCACCACTTCAACGATGTGCTGTTGAGGGGATCTGTGGTGCGGTTAGAACCAGAATGGGACATGGGAGAGGAGCTGTCGCGGGCCAGCTGCCATTGCGCGATCGGCAAACACTAAGGTCAGGGAAGCCGAACTCAACTCTCTTCAGGGCTGATCTGCAGATTGTTTTCAACCTTTGCTGCAGTAGCACTGCACCGCTGCCATCAGGGCTTCACCTCCACCGGCGTGCCCACATCCACTTGGTCGAAGAGGGCCCGCACGTGGGGACCCAGCATCCGCACGCAGCCATGGGTCACCGCCGCCCCCTGGTGGACCGCCCAGGCCCAGGCGGGGGGTGTGCCGTGAATGCCGAACTGGTCTTTGCTGGTGGCATGAAATCCGATCCAGCGATCACCTAGGGGCCCATTGGGACCAATGGTGGGGTTGTTCTTGCCGCTCTTGGTGCTCTGGTACTGGGGATTGGTCACCTTGTTGCGGATGCTGAACACGCCCTTGGGGGTGGGGGTGGCGGGATCACCAATCGCCACGGGCCACTTGCCAAGAACCTTGCTGCCCTCCCACAGGCTGATCGTGCGCTTGCCGAGCTCCAGAACGATCTTTCGATTGCTGGTGGCCGTGGCCGCAGCAGTGGTTGCGGGAAGCGGAACCACCGACGGACCACCGGGCTGTTGCGGAACCGGGGCGGCAGCGCGGCGGGTGGGGGTGGCCTCAATCGGCGGAAGGCTCGGCAGGGGCGGCAGCGGTTCAATAGCCCGAGCCCCGGTAGTCAGGCCCGCCAGGGAAACGGTGCTGAGGGCCAGGAGAGCGGCGACGGTGCGGGTCTTCATGGCTGAACGGCGTACGGGGCAGGGAGTGGAAAGCCCAGGGACCTGGCGTGGGATGGACCAGACCCCGGCGGCGAAGGGCCGGGTGGGGCCTGGTCGCGACTGAATTAGCCGACCAGCTTGGCTTCGATGGTGTTGGTATAGCGCGCCTCACAGTCCTTGATAATGCGGACAGCTTCGGAACTGCCTTCAAAACCGTTCACGCGGCAGGTGCCGGGCTTCTTGAGGTCCTTGTAGTGCTCCCAGTAGTACTGGGTTTCTTTGAGCCAGTGGGCACCGAGTTGCTCATAGGAGGTGATGTGATCCATGCGCTTGTCATCCGCAAGCACCGCGATCACCTTGTCGTCGACCTCACCGCCGTCATCGAATTTCATGATGCCGATGATGCGGGCCTCCACCAGGGAGCCGGGCACCA
>JBIJAG010000055.1:0-13879 GCA_044345855.1 Cyanobium sp.
CGACGGCATCCGTGAGCCCGTTGCCGGTTCGCTGATGTACGGCAACAACATCATCTCCGGCGCTGTGATCCCCTCCAGCAACGCCATCGGTCTGCACTTCTACCCGATCTGGGAAGCCGCTTCGCTCGACGAGTGGCTCTACAACGGTGGCCCCTACCAGCTGGTGGTGTTCCACTTCCTGATCGGCGTGTTCTGCTACATGGGTCGCGAGTGGGAACTCTCCTACCGCCTCGGCATGCGCCCCTGGATCTGCGTTGCTTACAGCGCCCCTGTGGCCGCTGCAACGGCTGTGTTCCTGATCTACCCCTTCGGTCAGGGCTCCTTCTCCGACGGCATGCCCCTCGGCATCAGCGGCACCTTCAACTACATGTTGGTGTTCCAGGCTGAGCACAACATTCTGATGCACCCCTTCCACATGCTGGGTGTGGCCGGTGTGTTCGGCGGCAGCCTGTTCTCCGCCATGCACGGCTCCCTGGTGACCTCCTCCCTGGTTCGCGAAACCACCGAGGCTGAGAGCCAGAACTATGGTTACAAGTTCGGCCAAGAGGAAGAGACCTACAACATCGTGGCTGCTCACGGTTACTTCGGTCGCCTGATCTTCCAATACGCCTCCTTCAACAACAGCCGCAGCCTCCACTTCTTCCTGGCTGCCTGGCCCGTGGTTGGCATCTGGTTCACCGCCCTGGGCGTGAGCACGATGGCCTTCAACCTGAACGGTTTCAACTTCAACCAGTCGATCCTGGATTCCCAGGGCCGTGTGATCAACACCTGGGCTGATGTGCTGAACCGCGCTGGTCTGGGCATGGAAGTGATGCACGAGCGCAACGCTCACAACTTCCCGCTCGATCTGGCTGCTGCCACCGCCACCCCCGTGGCGTTGACCGCTCCGGCGATCGGCTGATCAAGACTTCGGACTCCTGATTGGATTCCAGTCTTTTGATCCCTACAAAACCCCTGCTTCGGCAGGGGTTTTTTGTTTGCGGCGGGCCACTTGCCGCGGGTTCAGGCTTTGCTCGTGAGGATGGGCCGCCTTCGGTTCGGGAAGAGCTCACGGCACAGCTTCCTGGCCTTGGCGCTTTTTTGAACAATGCAGAGACGCTCGGGCGCTTCGCGGGCAACTGTCCGCAGTTGCATGGGCGGTAACTCAATGAGGATCGCCGCTGGATCTCTGGCTCAGTCCTCAAACACCGTGATGCTGGCGTTTTCCTGGTATGTGCTTTCGGCGCCCGAATCGACCTGGAAACCGGTCCAGGTGGCGAAGGGCTCCGGTTGAGCGCGGATCACGGGCCATTCGATGCGGCGCCCCCGGAAGGTGAGTCCCACGCAGGTGAGGGCTAGGTCGTCGGCCATCAGCGACCAGAGCACGTGAACGGCGCCTCGCTCGTAGTTGATGGCGTCGTCCTGGAAGGGCTTCTCCGGCAGGAACCCCGGCAGGGTTTCGATCCGCCGCTGGTTCTCCCAGCCGAGATAGCGGCCGTCTTCAGTGGGATAGAACCAGCAGGTTTCATTCTCCGCATCTCGAAGCGGAAAGCGATCCAGGCAGCGCAGCGTGGCCTCGGGCTGGTTGTCCAACGGGTGATCCACCGGGGATGAAGGATCCCCATCCAGTTGATACACCCCCAGCCAGTGGGAGCGGGGTTCAAAGTGAGGCACCAGGGCATCACAGATCAGGCGGCGGCGCTCACCTGAGCTGGAACCCACTGGCGTTGGCGTGCCCGGTTCGGTGCCGTTGCCGAATGGATCCAGGCCAGCCGCAGCGGCCTTCCCCTGCCCGACCAGATCATCGACTTGCCCCTGCCACTCCCCTGGGGCGCGGAAGATCCGCAGTGCCACGCCGCTGCGTAACCCGAAACGCTGGGCATCCACCAGATCTCTGGCTGTGGCGCCATCGGCAGGAAGCAGCGATTCGGGGGCGAGAACGAAGACCAGGGCGTGACTCATGCAAGCAAGGCTGCTGGATGGCAGCTGGTCTGCCGGGGTGAGCACGATCTCAGCGCCAGCGCTGATCGCAGCACATCAGCTTAATCGGCTCCCCCCGGTTGGATGACCTCAAGCGAGATCCCAGGCCCAGGCCCGAAACCGACGCCTCCCCACACGCGGCGCATCGGCAGCATCCTGCTGCCCTGTCGCTGGCTGCTGGCGGGCGGGCCCCAGAGCGCGCTAAGGGATGGAGAACAGGATCGGGATCGATGGCCCTGCTGGAACCCACCAACCTGCTGCTGCTGGCCTGTGCCCTGGTCTACGCGCTGATCGGAGAGCCGGCGGATGGGGCGGTGCTGCTGGTGTTCGTGCTGGCCATCGTGGTGTTGGACGGTCTGCAGCGCCACAGGAGTGACCGCGCCCTGGCGGAGCTGGCCCGCCTCTCCGCTCCCCGGGCTCGGGTGCGCAGAGGCGACGTGGACCTGGACCTGGGCGCCGATGAGGTGCGCCTCGGAGATCGGCTGCGCCTGGAGGAGGGCGATCGGGTCGCCGCCGATGCCCGGCTGCTGGAGGGGGTGGGCCTCTGGCTCGATGAATCACTGCTCACGGGCGAGTCGCTTCCGATGCCGCGCCAGGCTCCGGGGGAGCTGATCCTGGCCGGTTCCCTGGTGGCGGCGGGGCGGGGCTGGGCGGCGGTGACAGCGGTGGCGGAGGAAACCCAGCTGGGACGGCTGGGTCGCAGCCTGAGCACGGTGGAGGCACCCCCCACCCGGTTGCAGCGGCGCAGCCGCCGCCTCACGGCACGGCTCACCCTGCTGGCCATGGCGGTGTGTGCCGGCCTCATGGTGCTGCAAGGGGTGATCAGCGGTGACTGGCCTCGGGCCCTGTTGGCAGGCCTGGCCCTGGCCCTGGCCTTGCTGCCGAATGAGATTCCGGTGGTGCTGGCCCTGTTCCTGGCGCTCGGGGCGCTGCGCCTGGCGCGCCTCGGTGTGCTGGCCCGCTGGCCCGCGGCGGTGGAGAGCCTGGGCAGTGCCACGGTGCTCGCCGTCGACAAGACCGGCACCCTCACGGACAACCGCATGGCCGTGCAGCGGCTGCTCTGCCACCTGACGCCGGAGGCGGCCCGGGGCCTCCAGCAAGCCGCCGATCAGCTGGCCGCAGAAGGGCTGCGGGTGCTGGCGGTGGCCCGGGGTCTGGAGGGCATCCCCCGCCATGGCGGCAGCGAGGCCAGCGGCGATCCCCCGGCCGATCCCCATGACTTCCTGTTTGAGCCGGTGGGCTTCCTCGGTCTGGCGGATCCGCTGCGTCCGGATGTTCCCCAGGCGATCGCCACCGCCCAGCGCGCCGGAGTGCGGGTGGTGATGATCACCGGCGACGGGCCGGACACCGCCCGGGCGATCGCCGATCAGGCCGGGCTGCCGCCGGGACCGGTGCTCTGCGGTGCCGATCTGCCCGCCCCGGCCGGCGAGTCCAGCGCGGCCGGCACGGCTCTGTCGGCGTCGGCTCTGTCGGCGTCGGTGGCGGCGGCCTCGGTGGCGGCGGTTTCGGTGTTTGCCCGGGTGTTGCCCCAGCAGAAGCTGGAACTGGTGCGCGCCCTGCAGGCCGGCGGTGCCGTGGTGGCCATGACCGGTGACGGCGTGAACGACGCGACGGCCCTTAAGGCGGCCGACATCGGTGTAGCGATGGGCCGGCGGGGTACGGCCGTGGCGCGGGAGTCGGCGGACCTGGTGCTCCTCAACGATCGCTTCACCGATCTGGTGGCGGCCCTGGCCCTGGGCCGGCGGGTCGACGCCAATCTGCAGCGGGCCCTGGCATACACGCTCGCCATCCATCTGCCGATTGCCCTGCTGGCCCTGCTACCGCTGCTGCTGCCCGGTGTCGCCCTGATCCTGCTGCCGGTGCACATCGCCCTGCTGCACCTGGTGATCGACCCGGCCTGCACCGTGGTGTTTGAGGCGATGCGAGGTGAACCGGATCTGATGGACCGCCCGCCGCGCCCGCCGGAGTCGCCCCTCCTTTCAGCCGCCAGCCGGCGGCGGGCGTTGCTGCAGGGTGGCGCCCTGGCGCTGGCCTCCCTGGCGCTGGTGTTCTGGCCCGGCTGCGACGGTGAAACCCGCCGCAGTCTGGTGTTTTCCCTGCTGTTGCTCGCCGGTGGTGGCTTGGTGGGCCTGGCCGGAGGGCCGCGTCACCCACTCACCGCCGCTGGTCCTGCGATGGGACTGGGGTTGTGGTTGTTGCTGTTCCTGGTGCAGCCGCTGCGCCAAGCCCTGGCCCTGGCTCCCCTGCCGCCTGGGTTGCTGCTGGTGCTGGTGGTTGTGACCGCGGTGACCCTGGCGGTGGCCTCCCTGGCGCGGGATGCTCCGGGGATGGCGAGGGATGCCGCAGCCCTCCGTGGCACGGGCTGATGCCCTGAACACCAGGATCCCGGCGATCCGCCTCAGCCCACGGTGCCAAGGGGCAGCCAGCAGCCCGCTGCCGCCAGCTTTTCCACGATCATGCTTCGCTCGCTGATCCGCCCCTGGGCATCGGCGTAGCGCTCGGCCTCATCGCGCCGCTCGAACCGGGGTCCCGCCACCTGATCGGGGGCGCTGTACTCGGCCCCGTCCACGGCCCGCACCCGGTAACGGCCGAGGCCGCTTTCGCCGCAACTGCTTTCGGCGCAGCTGCTTTCGGCGTAGCTGCTATCGGCGCAGCTGCTATCGGGGAAGCCGCTTTCGGTGGAGGCCCTTTCGATGGGGGCGCCAGTGCTCTCGGGGTCACTCATGCTCCCATTTTGAAGCGGTTTCGCTTCACCCCTTGCTTTCTCTCAACTCTCTTCCCACTTGCTGTTAAAAGGCCTCCGAGGGCGGGGCCACCGCTGGCCGGCGGATGCTCGCAGGGCCTGGATCTCATCGTTCGTGGGCCAGGGCAGTGGCGATCATGGCGGCGCTCACCGGGATGCGCTCCAGGGCATCGGCATTGTCGAGGAAAGCCTCGAAGCTGGCGTAGCGCAGCAGATGGGGGTCGGCGTCGCAGGAGTTCAGAAGTGCCTGCCAGTCACCATCCCACTCGTCTTCACCAGGACGCACGGCCCGATAGGCCAGGAGCGCCTCACCCACATCAGCGCCGTCGCCGATGCTTTCGCCCTGCCAGAGGGTCTCGAAGAAGGGGCCCATGGAGGAGTCGGATCCGGGCATGGCGGAAGCGGGCAGCGCGCTCAGTCTGCTGCGCCGTTCCCGCAGTTCGGTGATGCGGGAGCCGGTGTGTTCGTTTTGGGCCTCAGATCAGCGGCCGAGCTCCAGCAACTGGCGGTGGATGGCGCGCCGGTGGCTGTCCTGCTGAAGGCGCTGGGCCAGCTCCCGCCAGCGCAGCCAGTGCTCGGCCTGCTGGCCTTTCAACTCGCTGCGCAGCACCGGCAGACGGTGTGATTTCAGGGTGTTTCCGCTACCTGCGAGGGTGTGGCTCAGGATCTGCAGATCGTGCAGCTCGCCGAGGAGCTCCTGGGCCTGACGGAGCTCCTGGATCCAGGCCTTCAGGGCGGGCTCGCACCAATCCTCCAGGTGTTCGAGGGCATAGCGGGCGGCCTTGATTCGTTTGCGCAGATCGTGCAGGGCCTCCGCGGTGGGATCCTCCACCGTCCAGCCGGGGTGGAGAAACAAGGCAGCGGTGAAGGGTGCCTGCCAGTCGTAAAGCCAGGCCGCCAGGGGAAGCTGGCCCAGGGGGGTGTAGCGGGGCCGCTGCTGCCACTTATGGAGGCGAGCCAGGAGCTTGAGGTAGCGGGAGCTGTGCAGGGCCTCCTTCAAGGTGTCGAAGGCCTGGCTCCTGTCGCGGGCCAGGCGCTTCATCGGCCCCTCCAGAGCCTGTTGTTCGTGGTCAGGAAGCCTTGGCAGCAGTTGCTGCTGCAGCCTCAGCTGCAACGCATCAAGGTCGCGGCAAAGGCCCGTTCTCCGTGCCACGGCAGCGATGCGGCGGTCCGTCACGCTCTCCGGCAGCACCAAGGCCGGCCCGAACTGGGTGAGGGCGGTGCGCAGCCGCCGCAGGCTCACCCGCAGCTGGTGCAGGGGCTCGGGGTCGCGGTCGGCCAACACCTCGGCCTGGAGTTTCCCCAGCCGCCGCACCTGTCGCTGGATCAGATCCAGGGCGTAGGCGCCACTGCTGAGCACAGGACTGCACAGCACGGGACTGCTCAGCGCAGGACTGGTCAGCACAGGACTGGTCAGCAAAGGATCGAGCGGCGAGGGTTGAGCAACGTCGTCGGCCTGTTCGTCGCCGGCCTGTTCGTCGCCGGCCGTTTTGTCACAGGCCGGTTCGTCGCCGGCCGGTTCGTCGGAGGCCGTGTCATCCCCGACCTGGGAGTCCCCGACCTGGGCGGCCAGGCTGGTCAAGTCCTGCATCGGCGCTTCCCGCATGAAGTCCCGCATCAAGGCCGTCATGGCTGGATCCCAAGACCTCGTTTGATCTGAGGCTAGGCAGATCTCTGGCTGGGAAGATCCAATCCTTAGCAGATCTCAGGCTGAACCTGTTGAGGTGGGGCAATCCACCCAGATGGCTGGCGGAAGACGCGTTAGGTTAAGAGGAGTGTGGTTTGATCTGGTTTTGCCACGATCTTCACCACCCTTTTTTCACCTCGTTCATGGTTTCATCACGATGAGCTTCGCGTTCCGCTATTTCCATCCCAATCCTGGATGGAGCCCAAACCCTGCCGGCAGCACTCTGACACCGGCAACCTCGCTCGATGAGCTCAAAGAGCTGAATGAGATCAAAGAGCTGAATGAGATTGTTGTCACGCCGATCCCCACCGCGACCCCAGCTCCAATCACCGCTCCGATTGCGGACACGGTTGGAAAGCATTGCATCCTTGAGCTTTATGCCTGCGATTGCGCCAAGCTCGATGACGAAGACTTTGTGAGGGCTGCGCTCAGCAATGCCGCTCTGCGCGCTGGTGCCACCCTGCTCAACCTGATCAGCCACCACTTCCAGCCCCACGGTGTCACGGGGTTGGCACTCCTGGCTGAATCGCACATCTCGTTTCACAGCTGGCCCGAATCGGGCTATGCCGCCGTGGATGTGTTCACCTGCGGCGACCACACCATGCCTGAAAGTGCCTGCCGGGTGTTGGTGGAGGAATTCGGATCCCGCCATCACCAACTGCGCAGTTTCCGCCGCGAAACGCCGACCATGATCGCGGCTCTCGAACGCCAACCCGCCGCCATTGACGAGCTTCCGGTGCCACCGCGTTGAACGCCGTGGCTTGAACGGGGGGGAGTGGCAGCCGCTTGGGCTGGGCGGGCCGGTGGTCATTCCCCTGGTGAATCGTCTCTCGATGGTTTAGTGAGGCGCCTGATGTCGGGGTTTGTACCCCGGCAACTTTGACGCTGAGCTCCCCGTCCAAGCAAAGGCGTTTGTCTTAACCCCAGGCCTGCAGAACCGCTATAGGTTGCCTGCAGCCTGTCACTTTTCTCGATGGCCCGCATCAGCCTGTTGCCACCCTCCACTGTCCGCGCTGCCGCCCGGCGCTGGGGGGCGAAGGCCGGCAGCCTGGCCGCAGTTCTGGCTCTCACGGGCTGCGGAGGCACCACCACCCTCAATGGCGCCGGAGCCTCGTTTCCCGCCTCGATCTACCAGCGCTGGTTCCAGGAACTCGCCGGCCAGGGCGTGCGAGTGAACTACCAGTCGGTGGGATCGGGGGCCGGGGTGCGTCAGTTCCTTTCCCGCACGGTGGATTTCGGCGCCAGTGATGTGCCGATGAAGGCCGAGGAGATCGCCAAGCTGCCGCAGGGAGTGGTGCAGATCCCGATGACGGCCGGCGCCATTGCGGTGGCCTACAACCAAAAGGGCTGTGAGCTGAAGCTCAGCCAGGCCCAGCTGGTGGACATCTTCAGCGGCAAGATCAACAACTACAGCCAGCTCGGCTGCGCCGCCAAGCCGATCCGGGTGGTGCATCGCTCCGATGGCTCCGGCACCACCGCCAACTTCACGGCCCACCTGGCGGCGATCAGCCCGGCCTGGAAGGAAGCGGTGGGGGCTGGCAAGACCGTGAAATGGCCCACCGGCATCGGCGCCAAGGGCAACGAGGGGGTGGCGGCCCAGTTGCTGCAGGTGGAGGGGGGGATCGGCTACGTGGAGGAGGCATTCGTGAAGGAACCGCTTCAGTCCGCCGCCCTCACCAATGCTTCGGGACAGGTGGTGAAACCCAGCCTCGCCAGCGGCCAGGAGGCCCTGGCCTCGATCGATCTGGGCCCCGACCTGATCGGTTCCAATCCCAATCCACCGAAGGGCTATCCGATCGTGACCTTCAGCTGGATCCTGCTCTACAAGAGCGGCAATGGCGCCAAGCATGATGCCCTGAACAAGGTGTTCAGCTACACCCTCTCGGAACCAGCCCAGGCGATGGCGCCGGGCCTGGGGTTCATCAGCCTGCCGCCGGATGTGGTAGCTAAGGCGAAGGCGGCGCTGGCTACGGTTCAGCCCTGATCGGCGGCTGGGCGATCACGCCGGATGAACAACCCTGATCAGGCCGCTGATTCGGCGGTTGATCAGGTGATCCGGCAGCTTTCTGATCTTCATACAGATCATTCTGAAAGCCGGCAAAGCGCGGGCTGATCTGCTTCTGGTTTGCTGAGATCGGCCCTGGCAATGCTTGCCTGCCAGGGCAAGTTGCTTCCTTGGCACGCAGCGCAGGTCTTAGTTGTCGATGCTTGCATACGGACAATGATCTATGCGCGCATCATCATTCATGGGCCAATGGATGTCACCAGTCCGCCAGATTTCCTGTAAAGAAGTCGAAAAGCAACGCCGGCGATACCGGGTCCGTATAAAATCCCCACATCCCAACCGTACAATCCCCCAGGCCCATTGCACCGCAGGCCCTTTGGAGTAAGTTGCCGGCTTCCCATCGGCTGCATAGGCCGACAACGACACCGACCGCAGAGTGGATACCGGGTCCGTCCATGCAGTGTTAGTGGTACTACCTTCATCACAAAAATGGAGCCCCGATGTTCAGCCTCATAGTTGGGTTCGCAGGACCTGATGCCCATGACGGCCGCGTAGCGATTATGAAATCTCGTTTTCTGGAATACACAGAAACAGAATTAGACACTTACTACCGGGGCATGAATGCAGATGCCGTTAGAAAGCTAATGGAATTTCCGGCCGTCATTATGCACGAGGGAGATGATGCCCCTGCGAGAGTGTTCAAGGTCGCAAATATTCGAGAAACGGACAAAGAGTACTTGCTAGAAGTTGCACCTTGGGAAGGAATCGATCTATTACCTGGTGGTTTGGTACAGCGGCTTGCGATGGAGTTGGGGATAAAGCAGTTTGAGTTCTCCCGGTCTCATTGGGCAATAAAGGATGCCAATCTATTTAGGGTTCTACAAAATAACGGCCTCGTTGCAGCAGCTTCGATAAGCTCTCATGCGCATGAGCCTTCAGCGGAGGTGGCATCCAATGAGGTCTTTGTGGTCCATGGCCATGACGATGAAGTGAAAAACGAAGTAAGAACCTATCTTGAAAGCCTAGGGCTCATTCCAATTATTCTTCACATGCAGGCGAGCTCTGGAATGACGATTATCGAGAAGATTGATCATTACTCAAATGTGGGCCATGCAGTGGTGCTATATACAGAATGCGATCTGGGCGCAAAGCGCAACTCAACAATCTTTTCTTGGCGAGCTCGGCAGAATGTTGTATTCGAGCATGGTTATCTCATTGGCAAGCTAGGAAGACCCAGGGTAACTGCATTAGTAAGGGGTAATGTTGAGGTGCCGAACGATATCAGTGGTGTTGTATACGTACCTATGGGCGCCAGTGATGAGTGGAAAACCGGGCTTCTGAATGAACTAAAGGCCACAGGTTATGAGCTGTCGTGAGAGGTTTGCCGATGACAGGCCCCTAGAGTGGACAGGCCACCAAGAGTTGTTTGCTGCGCCTCCTCAGGCTCCTAGCCTGCCACTCAGTGGCAGCGTTAGGTGGCAACGGAGGACAGCTGAGTGTTTCGTCTTGGGTGCTATGGTTGAATTAGCACCCGTCGTCTAGCGGTAAGACGCCAGCCTTTACAGTCTTTCCTTAAAGCTGGAAACGCTCGTTCAAATCGAGTCGCGTGCATATGTTTTTACGTCGAACGTCTGCTTACTCCGAGCTTCGGGAGCGCCTCGGCCAAGCAAATCACCTGCTGATCACAATTCTCATCGGCATAGAGGGCGTCAGAACAGGTAATGCAAAGAAGAGTGACGAATTCCATGCAACGTGGAATCCCAAGTCGATAGAGGAATCGGCACAGCGGAGTCGTAGGTTTGCGCGCGACGCCATGCTAAACCACATAGTTGATTCACTCGGGGTTTATCTATCGCTTTTGCGTGAACCTCCATTTACTGCAGCTTTACCTAGTTTGAATTCTACCAACGATAGGTCACTAAAGCCTCGACTTGATGCATTCTGCTCAGATCTAGATCTGCAGAACTCTCTAAAGCTTGCCTTAGTTCACCTGGCAATCCAATGGCGAAATCGACGCCTCCACACAGGAGCCATAAACGCGATCGAAAGGAAGTATTTCACGGTGCTGCGTGCGGCCAAAGACGATATCTGCGAGCAATTCTGTGGGCTCGATTTGGAAGATCTTTTTCACCGCTTCGATGAATCTGAATCACCTCGATTCAAAGAGGTTGCTTCTCTGGTCAAGGGAACGCTTGACTTTGCTCAAATGGCCGATGGTGTTTTAGTCCAGCGCTTGGATCCGAATGATGTTGCTTGCCATGTTATTGCGTCGGTGCTTCGAGATCGCGTTGCGATGAATCGTCGGCGTGCAGGGCAACAGTGGGGTAATACGCCAGATGACCGCCGGCGGCGTCTTAAAAGCATTCTTACCACTGCAGGGTTCAGCGACAAAACTGTGGCGAAAAACTGTCCCGGATTGCCAGATGCCTTCATCAATAACCTTGCAAGCCTTTCGTTCCGAGAGGTAGCCGATAAGTTTTCGATTAAGTTGGCTTCCAGCTAACATCCAGATGCAGAAGACGCGAGCCAAGATAGAAGTCAATGCTACAATCTGTGAACGCTTCTGATTTGGAGCGTTAGGCTTGGCTCAAGAAGTCCTTGTCATGCAAGACCTCAATGAACAACCTGAAGCTCCTGTACCGGACCCGGAGCCTGAAGGTGACTTCATCTTTGATACAGCGAAGCCGCTCGTACTGCTGCTGGGTTGGGTCGACCATGAAGGCATTCTCAGCTCGCTGAAGGCTACTGGCCGCCAGTACAAGAAGAAGCTACTCAATTCGTACCCAGAGAATTGGGAAACCATTCACGCAGTGTTTAAAGAGTTCAAAGTCTCCGCAGTTCTCGGCAAGTTCACCGGGCACGTCCTCACACTTATTACACTCCCGGAGTACGCGAACGTCCGAGAAGGCTTGTTTAAGGAGATAGGAGCGGTGCCTAACCACATCTTCCTATTTGAAGACTTGGTGCAAGGGGAGCAAAGCGAGCCCCCTCGTTCAGAGCTTGATTCGCATCCTCCCCAGATCGTACACGATGCAGCGATTGAGTTCCTTCTTGCCAATAACATCGAAATCACACCGTACCGCACCAGGGCCGAAGTAACCGTCATAGCCGAATCATTTCTAGATGAACTGGACAAGAATCTCATCTTTCGACTCTACGTTCCAAGCGGCCGACTTTGGTCCGCCGAGGCAGACAAGTTTCTGCAACTCTTCCAGGACTACCTAGCGAGAGTTGATCGTCTTGCAGTCCGCCTAGACCAGAAGCGCACAGACTATGGCGTCATCTACGAGTTTCATGGGGAAGCACCACCTGGGGAGGCGTCTCTGTCGACAGAATTTCAGGACTTCACCAAACTGATGGATCTTTGCGCTACCGACACAGATGCAGCTGCAGATCTACTCAGGACAAAATGCCTAAATCTCCGTGACATGAGCAGCATTCTTGAACGCTACTCAAAGGAAGTACGAAGACTTCAACTCGATATCAAACACGACGCAGAATCAAAGATTGTCTCTGTCCGGCATCGCCTCGAGTCCGAACTGATTGATCTAGCACCCACCGCGAAAGAGTGGGAGGCAATGACGTCAGTGGTGAATGCAATGGTTCCCAGTTTTGCACTGGCACTTCCATCGCCGTCGCGTTCCGTGTCCCTCCTGCCGAGCGGTTCGCACGTGGCGCCTACCCATGTAACCTACAACTTTCGCCCCCATTTCGTAAACACTCTGAATGGAGTGATTGCCGAGGAGCTTCATGGAAATCAACACTTTGCACCTGAGCATCATCAACTCCTGGAGTTGATTCGCAAGTATGGGGGCAGCCAAGTTGAACAACTGGAGAGTGCGGTCTACGAGGTCGCAGACAAGGGTGTTGACCAAGTTGACAGACTGCGGGCCAAGAAAAGAATCAAGGCGTTTCTCATGGCGGCTGGAAAGAAGACTGGCGACATCGCGTTCTCAATACTCTAAAAGTACATCGAAGGCCACATCGGCATTTGAAGTTACGCAGATATGCCTAACCCCAAGATTCAGCGGACGATAGCAGACATCCTCTGCTTGCAATCCAGATGCCTTCCCGCCGCTGATCTTGAGCGTTAGGGCCTGCGAAAGAGCCCCCTTGCAAGTACTTGTACTCACTGTGCCGGTAGATCGCACCCTCGCCCTAGATATGGCGGGGCAGGTAGGGTTTTCCGCACTTGGTACACCATGGATAGCGCCTTAAGTTTGGAACACTAATACTTGCACCCATGTCATCGGACATGCCACAGCCTCAGCCTTCAAAGGAAGTGCTTCAAATCGCTCGGCAAGGGGTGCCTGCGGCACAGATGACCCTATTCCCAGTAACCGAGGTAGAGGTTGATGGAATAGGGATGGGGGTGCTTAGTGATGGCACCCCATACCTTACTCTTAGGGGCCTAGCTAGAATGTGTGGCGTAGATCATGTGGTGCTTCTGCGCCTTGCCAACAACTGGGATTCCGAGAAAGATAAACCTCGCGGAGTAAAGATTAGGGAGCTTCTCGCGGCACAGGGACACCATGGAGAGCGCCTTGATCTAAGAACAAGCCAAACTGGAATCGAGACGCACGCCTACGTCGACTCGGTTTGCATGGCAGTTCTTGAGTACTATGCGTTTGAGGCCACCCAAGGCGATAACGAAGTAGCGCTTAGGAACTATCGCCTGCTTGCAAGGTATTCATTTAGGTCGTTTATCTACAACAGATGTGGATACGACCCAGATCAACACATTCCCGACTCATGGAAGAACTTTCACGAGCGGGTGCTGTTAAATGACCAAGTCCCCATCGGATACTTTTCAATCTTTCGCGAGATTGCCGATCTAGTTGTTCATATGATCCAAAGCGGATGCCCGCTCGACAATCATACGGTTCCAGATATTAGCATTGGGAAGCTCTGGAGTAACCATTGGAGCGAAAGCAATCTTGAGGCTGAGCATGGTCAGAGACTAAAGCATCCACACGATTACCCAAGCTGGTTCCCTCAAGCCATGGCTAACCCAGTAGAGGCATGGATCTATCCCGTAACTGCACTGGGTAGTTTTCGGATATGGCTGCACACTCACTATGTCCCTCGCTCCTTCCCTAAGTATCTAAAGCAGAAGGTGAAGGCGGGTGTCTTCCTTCCTTCAAGAGCTGAGCTCCTTATTCATTCAGTTTCACAAAGATCTCTCACGCCTTCAAGGAAATAGAATATACAGCTATGCTCTAGAGCGGATGAACAACTGAGGGCAGGGCGCTGCACGTTACCTAGTTGCGACTAGGTTGCTAGTTTAATGAAGGTCAAACCATGCCATGTACTTGAGCCCCCTCCAAATGCTCTTTCTAGTACCCTGGGCCACAGTGCCTAGGAGCCTGTTGCGCATAGATCACCCAGCACCGAACACCGCACCTCTCCACAGACGCCCGTAAATCTGCCCAGATCCCAGTGACAGCAATGGATCTGCCTGGGAGAATGGGTCATGCAAAAGCCA
>JBIJAG010000032.1:0-43803 GCA_044345855.1 Cyanobium sp.
CGCCGATGACCGTTGAAATACCGAGCCGTTACCCGCCGCTGACGCGGCCGGCAACGGCTCCCCCATCGCTTCCGGGTGGCTCACTTTTGGTGTCGGCGCTGGCTCAGTATTCGATGTCGGCTGACACGCCCCGCGCACCAGGCCGCCAGCCGCACCGGATCGGCGGCGCTGGGATCGACGGCGGTGAGTGGGTGCAGTTCGCGGAACTCCAGATCCGGCTGGCTCTCGAGTTTCTGGATGAAGTGGCAGTGCCAGTGCAGCCGCTCCTCGAAACCGCGCAGTGCTCTGGGCCATCCAGCCCGCTCCGCCGCAGGCAGGGCCCGCAGGGCGGCGCCTTGCCTGCGGCTGGCCTGCACCACCTCCCGCATGGAAAGGGTGCCCCAGCTCAGGTGGGGCGAGAGCCGCGAGCAGCTCTCGAAGGCGGTGGTGGGGCTAGAGAGCTCGCGGTGGTAGCGGGCGCCGCGCTCCTGCAGAAAACTCTCCAGCAGGGCTAGTCCCTCGCGGCGGCCCCCCCGCTGGCGGCCCGGACAGGGATCGGGGGCCAGCGCCAGTTCGGTGGCTGTGGGAATCGGGCCAGGATCGAGGCCCTCCAGGGGGGGAAGCGCCGCCGGGGCCGGGGCGAGCGGCTCGGCCATGCGCGCTTCCCAGCGGCGAGCCCAGCCATCCCGGCTGGCCAATCGGCGGATCACACCGAACTGCGGGATCTCGTGCCAGGGGATGCCATGCTCGCGAGTCCAGGCGGCGACGCGCCGGTCGCGGTCGTAGGTCCAGCCGTTGCCGGTTTCCTCGTGGCTCCAGAGCCCGGCGACGCCGAACTGCCGGCGGGCTCGCTCCAGCACCTCCTCCACGGCGCCCACCCGCACCACCAGGGGCTGACCGAGCCGCCCCAGCTCCGAGCGCAACTCCTTAAGGCCCTCGGCGCAGAACGCCCAGTGGCGCGCCGAGGCATCGTCCTGCCGCCAGAACTCCGGCTCCACCACCAGCAGCGGCAGCACCGGCCCGAGGCGGCTGGCCTGCAGCAGCGGCTGGTGATCGGCCGTGCGCAGGTCGCGTTTGAACCAGACGATCTGCAGCGGGCCCATGGCGCCGGAACCTAACCAGGGGGCGGTGGTGGGTGCGAAAGGGAGTAGGCCACGCGGCTTGAGCTCGCAATGGCGAAGGGGGCCCCTGACTCTCCGACGATCAATGCCGCGGCACCGTAGATCAAGACGACGCTGGCGAGGATCGGGGTCAGGTTGTGGATGATTCTATCCAGCTTGCTTTGAATGGCCCTGAGATGGAGGGTTCTTCGCACACGGACTGCCTGGATGCGATAAATCAAGCCCCCAATCCCAATCAGGATAAAAATAACCCCACTTGGCAAAGTGGATTGCCACGGCACCAGCACGACCATGCTCTGCAGCAGAACGCTGGCAAAGCTGTACAAGGCAGGTGTCAGCGAGGCCTGGGCGATCTCCAGCTTGCGGGCGGTCGGTAAGCCGCTGCCAAGGGTGACGACAACAAACAGCAACCCAACTAGCGTCCCACCTGCCGCCCCGGTTGCGATGAAGAAGTTGCTCCAACCCTCAAACATCGGAACATGCCTCGCGAATTGAACCTTAGTTCTGTGGTTCGATTTCGCTAGGCCGCCAGGTCTTGTTGAACCAGGGCTCCAACGGTCCGTAGAGGCGCAGGATCATGAACCAGCCCTTGCCCGGTATCGTCTGCACCCAGTTCTGCTCGAAACCAGCCGGAGCCTTGGGACCGAACCACACGTCCACCGATCCATCGGCATTGGTTTTGATGCCCTTGTTCTGGCTGCTCACGCTTGGGGCTTTCTGGTCGGTTTGCAGCATCGAACGGGTCTGGTTGTCATACACGATCACCGACCAGAAATCCTTCACCGGGATATTGGGCGGCAGGCGCAGCCGGTAGGTTTTGGCGCCATCAAAGGGAGTGCCCTTGGCATCCAGAGAAGCCCAGGGATACTGAGAGCCCTGGCCCACCATCTTCTCCTCCATGGCCGGCGTTACGCCAGTGGCGAAGTAGTAGAAGAAGGCCGCTCCATCGAGATTGGCCACGCCGGGTGACACTTCGAATTTGTAGCCACCGAAGAACGGAAGACGCCAGGAACTGTTGGGGTAGAAGAAGGCATCTCGATCGCGGATCTTGAAGGCGAGGGTTCGCGCCGTCACCGCCCCGATGTTGGCGGCATCGGTGAGAATCTGCTTCATGCGCTCGTCGGGGTTGAAGGGCTTGCCCTTGACAATGCCGATTGAGGCGAACAGGCCCAGGGTTGTAGGGTCGGAGCCGGTGGAGGGTTCCTCCTGAATCACCTGGTTCAGCAGGGTCCAAAAGGAATAATCACCCGGGGCCACGAAATTGGCCGGCACGCCGGAGGCATTGACAAACTTCATCGCCGGTGGGTTGGCAGCCTCGGAGAGTTGATAGATCTTCAGATTCTTCTTCACCGATTCCACCCCTGGCTTGGGCGATCCGTCGACAAGAAATGAGCGGAAGGGCATCCAGTTGCCGTAGGTTTTCGGACGAACAACGAAGTAGCCCTTGGGGATCTCACCGGTGTAGTCGGGCGGCAGGATCAGGTACTTGCCGCCTTTTCCTTTGTCCGGTCCAGTGATCCCAATGTCCGAGACCCAGCGGTACCAGAAGTCATCAATTGCCCCCAGCACCTTGGGGGGGACTTCAACCACCAGAGGGCCTTTCCTGGTATCCACCCAGATGAAGCTGTAGATCGTGTTGTCGTTAGCGGTGAGCTCCACCGTTTTGGGATCGACCAGGCTCTCCCAGATCACGTTGGTGGTGTTGACAGGCCCGAACCGGCGCAGGGATTCACGCATGCCGGCCTGATTCACGATCGGGATGGCCAGCAGATAGGCCTGCAGGGCCCTTGAGCGATCCAGGTTGTCGTAAATCTTCTCGACGGTGTCCGGCTTGGGGACGCCGTCGATGAGATTGAGGGTGCCGATCGAGGTTTCGAGCCGGTCGGGCGTGGCCACCCCCGGCGCGATCGGTGTTGTCATTTTGAAGGGCTGAGCCGAAGCCACCGAGGAAACATTCGCAACAAGAGCGGCCATCACCAGGCCAAAGCACCGGTGGTGGCGTGACAACTTAGACCTCATCTCGACAGCCCTCATCTCGACAGCCCTCATCTCGACAGCTGCTGGCTCAGTAAACAATGACTTTGGAATTCTATCTCAGGTGGGATTGGTGCGGCCGAACGACCGAACGGAGCAATGCGGGCGACCAAGAGTGCTCGTCGAATGCTTGAGGCGTGGGTGAAGAGTTGAGCTCATGTCTTGCTTAACTGGCCTACTTGCTGGTGTGCCATCTGCGCAGTTCTCGTTTACTTCGGCCACCGCATCAGGAGAATCGGAACCACAATGGATGCAAGCAGGTAGATCAGAGCCGTACCGATCACGGTGGCTTGCTGCTGGGGAAAGGCGCCGGAGGCCAGCAGCAGCGCGATGGCGGGATGCCGCGACACCGTGGCCGATCCGAGGGCGCCGCGGATGCCCCGATCCGACCCGCCGAGCAATTCGCCAAACAACAGACCAAAGACGATCACAACCAGGATGATCAGCACGGTGCCCTCGCCGACAACCGCCAGCATCTTGGGTCCATGGACGCCGAGCAGCACCACCGCACCGAGTAGCAGCACCACACTGCCGAGGCGATCGGCAACAGCAGCCAGCCGTGGGGAGCTGCGGGGAAAGAGGCGGGCGAGCCCGATGCCGAGTCCCAGGGGAAGCACCACGGTGGCCAGCAGCACCATCACCATGGCCCTGGGATCCAAGGTGGTGGAGACCCCGAACAGCCGCTCGGCAATCGCGATCATCAGCGGCACCACCAGCAGGGAGACGGCGGTTGAGAGCAGCTCCAGGCCGATGACGTAGTCCGCCCTGGCCCCCAGAGCCGTTCCCTTCTTGGCCCACGGCGGCAGCACCGGCGAGACCGCAAAGCCCAGCAACACCGCTCCCACTCCCTGCCGCAGGGGCAGCAGCCACACCAACAGCAGCACGAGGGCCGGATAAAGCACGTACATCGCCAGCAGCGAGCGCAGGGTCAGCGTCGGGCGGCGCAGCAGCAACAGCGGCTCCTCCAGCTGTACCCGAGCGCCAATGCTGACCACCATCAGCACCACACCCAGCAGCAACACCAACTTGAGCAGGGTGGTGGGATCCACAGGATTTTATCTTGGTTAATTAGGATACCACCAGAGATGTCGATTCGCTGTCAGCGATGCTTGCGCGCCTTGCAAGAAACGCGTTGAGACAACATCGATGAGTCACGTTTTGCAACACATGCGAAAAACGGATGCCTGTCGGCGACTGATCGAGACTTTTTGAGCACTACTAGTGCCTCACATGTTAGGTAAACCTCTTAGGCCAACCTCTTAGGCCAACCTGATGATCGAGCTAAATGATTGCAACAAGACAGATTGAAGACGTTCTAAGCCGAGCCGAGCCTTGGTTCGCGAGCCGGGTGATGCGAGAAGCCACCTCCATCGCCGTTTCTCTGCCCGTCCTCTGCGAGCTGGTCTGGGTGTGGCAACGGCTGTTGGGCTTGGCGATGGCTGTTGAGCTTGGCGATGGCTGTTTGGCCTGCTCGCGCAGCGGTGGAAGCTGGCCTGGCCCCGCAGGAGGCTGGTGGAGACCTCGCCGATGGGGTAATCGCCCTTCAGAGGCAATGGTTGGGTGGATACACCTTTGTCTCCTTGGACCGCCGGGCGGCAGCTCCGTTGCGGGAGCACGGGGTTGGCCACGAAGGGGGGGCATCTGGTCATTTCGGTCTTTCCCCCCTGGCACCCTCCCCCTCCAGGGGCTTGGCTGGGTTCACTTTTCCTCTTCCCGATGGCCCTGGTTCCCCGCTGGCGCTACATGACCGACGACGCCAAGGCCCTTGCCCGCCGCAGCGCCGTTTCCGCCGCCGTGGTGCTGGTGGCGTTGCTGCTGTTCCGGAGCCTGCTGCCCTGGGTGGCTCTGGGTCTGGCCGGCTGGTGGATCTGGAAAGCGGTGAACCGCTGAGGGCTCAGGTCACCAAGCCGGTCATAAAAAAAGCGGACCCGTCCAGGACCCGCTCGATGACCGCATTCAATATATGAACTTCTGTAACGCCACCGTGGCTGTTGCGGCCAATCGGCCTTCACGGCACCTGCCCATTCCGTTTGGCCTCGCTGATCGCCCGGTCGATCCCCTCGCTGGTGGCCTTCGGCAGCTGGGGGGAATACACGAACGCCTGGGACTCCGGCCGTTGCCCGTCCAGCACCAGCTGCAGGCGGCTGCGCTGCCGCGCGGAAAGCTGCTCTCGCACGTATCGCAGTTGCTGTTCATCGGCGAGCACCGCATCCACCTGCCGGTTGAACAGCAGGGGGGGCGCATCGCTGAGCTGCGGCAGCGGCACCACTTTGACCCTCCCCTGTAGCGGTGGTGAGCGCAGCAGCTTCTCGCTCACGCTGCCGGGCCGGGCGGCCACCCGGCGGCCCGCCAGGTCGTCGAGGGTTTCCGGGAGCGCATCGCTCATCGGCGCCTGACGCAACACGTCGAGTGTGATCGTGCTCACGATCAGCGAGCCGAACACGATCCGCAGCAGGTAGCTGAGCACCACCAGCCCCTGGCCTCGGGTGGTGGACACGATCGTGTTGGTGCCCGGGCCGGTGGCCAGCACCTGAAACACCAGCGCGCGCTGTCGCCACCCGTCGCGCGTCGGCCAGCGTGCCGCCCTGCCCGCCTCCGATCGCGCTGCTGATCCCGCTTGCATGGCGCTTCCGGGGGGATAGCCCCCTTCAGTGCGCCACACCAGCAAACTCAGCACCCCGATCGCCAGCAGGTAGCCAGCCAGCAGCCCGAGCAGCCGCGCATCCAGCACCCCTCCCAGCACCGCCCGCAGCGTGGCCAGGCGGTTGGTGCCCATCAGCAGGGCCACGCCCGATTCCTGGAACGGCAGGCTGAAGCGGTAGGTGCCCACCCGCTCCGGCGTGATCGTGAGACACCCCACCCCCAGATCCACCGCACCCCGGCGGCTGGCCTCCAGCAGGGCCTTCGCGTTCGGATAGGGCTCAAGGGTGTAGGCCAGCCGCTCCCGAGCGGCCACGAACTGCCACAGCTTCACGGCCTTTCCCTCCCAGCGCCCTGGCCCCCGCAGCTCCGAGCAGGGGGGAGAACCGTCGAGCACTCCCACCCTCAGGATCGTTTCTGAGCGGGCCGCCTGGGGTGAGGCCAGGGGAACCAGCCCTAGGGCCAGGAAGGCCGCGCCAATGGCCAAAAATCGGGGGCCAAGAGCCAGAAAGCGGCTGCCAGCGGCCTGCAAGCGGGGTTTGCCGGCGAGCCATCCGGGGCCAACAGCCATCTGAACTGCTCGCCGCCATCCGCGGCGGACCCTCGTCCGGGGCCGGCTCCGGCTGCCCCTCGGCAGGCAGGTCATCGCTCCGGCACTCCTCAGTTGGGATGGGCCGTCACGTTACCCACGGTCCCGTACAGCCCTGCGGCGATCCCGCCGGCAGCCCGCATTGGGTTCCAGACCACTCGCAGCCGGCCCCGGCGGCAGCCCGCGCCGGGGTTCCTCCGGCCGCTCCAGCTGGCCCCCCTGCGCAAGCCCGCTCGGGTTCCTCGGCAGCTTCCGGCTCGTGCCACTGGCAGACCGTTCTGGACTTCACCCACAGCTCCCCGTTGGATCCTCAGGCAGCCCGGGGTAGCTCCGGCAGCTCGTTCTGGTTCCTCTGGCTGATCCAGGCAGGGCCAACTTGCCGATCTGACCCCGAACCTCCAGCCCCGCCTGCTCCTACGGTCCCCAACGCCATCCCTGCCGCCCGCCGCCCATGCTTCCGGCGCCCGCCACCACCCCAGCCCCGGACCCGGCCGAGCAGATCATCCTGGCCCTGGATCGGCCCGATGCCGCCGCCGCCCTCGCCCTGGCCGGTGCCATCCCCGCGCTGTGCTGGGTGAAGGTGGGCCTCGAACTCTTCAGTGCCGCCGGGCCCGCCGTGGTGGCCGAGCTGCGCGAGCGGGGCCTGCAGGTGTTCCTCGACCTCAAGTTTCACGACATCCCCGCCACCATGGCCGGTGCCTGCCGCAGCGCCGCTCGCCTTGGCGCCGGGCTGATCACGGTGCATGGCTGCGCCGGCGGTGAGGCCCTGGCCGCCGCCCAGGCTGGTGCCCTCGAGGGGGCCGCTGCCGCTGGCCTGGAGGCTCCCACCCTGCTAGCGGTCACCGTGCTCACCAGCTGGCCGGCGGAGCGTTTCGCCCACGAACTGGCCATCGCCGAACCGATTCCCGCTTATGTGGATCGCCTCGCGGCATTGGCAGCTAATGCCGGCATCGGGGGCTGCGTCTGCTCCCCCCTGGAGGTGGCGGCCCTGCGGCAGGCCCATCCGCAGCCCTTCGCCCTCGTCACCCCAGGCATCCGACCGTCCGGCAGCGCCACCGGCGACCAGGCCCGGGTGATGACCCCCGTCCAGGCGATCGCCGCCGGCGCCAGCCAGTTGGTGATCGGCCGGCCGATCAGCGCTGCGGCCGATCCAGCCGGGGCCTTTGCGGCCTGTTGCCGGGAGCTCCGCTGAATGGCCTTGGGATCGGGCTGTGACTCCCCCGGAAACGGCCTCGGTGCACATACTCGCTGCACATAGATGCTCCTCAGCGCGCCTTCCACCTGCTGCGCCGACTGAAGGACCAGGGCATCCCCATGGCCAGCGAAGACTTCGGCACAGGTTATTTTGGCTTTAGCCATCTGCGCTCCTTTCTGATCGATCGCCTCAAGATCAACGGAACCTTCGTGACAACCTGCCTCACCGATCCCAGTGGTGCCGCGGTCGTGACCGCCAACATTTCCCTGGCCCGTTCCCTTGGCATCACCACCATCGCCAAGGAGGTGGAAACGGAGGATCAGCGGCTGTTCCTGCTTCAGCAGGGATCTGATGAGGTGCAGGGTTCCCTGATGGGGCGCCCATCCCAGATCTGGCCATCGCTTCCTTCCTGGCCCGGCAGGCCAGCGGCGGCGACGGGGCCGTGCCCTTCCTGAGCGGCTATGGCTGAGCACATCCAGCGGATCGATCACAGCCTGTTCGAGCGGCTGGCGGCGGAGGCCCGCTCCTTGCCCCGGCTGCGGCGCAACCACAACCTCCATGCGGAGGCCGATCCCGTGCAGCGCTTCCTTAACGTGATGCAGCCCGGCACCTATGTACGGCCTCACCGCCATCTGCGGGACCGACCCGGGGCGGGCTTCGAATGCTTCGTGGTGCTCCAAGGGGCCATCGGCCTGCTCCTGCTGGATCAGCACGGGGCCCTGCGGGGCCGTGAGCGCCTCGATGCTGCCGGTCCCCTGCGGGGGATCCAGCTGCCGGAGGGCATCATCCACACCCTGGTGGCATTGGAGCCGGATTCCGTGCTGCTGGAGATCAAGGAGGGGCCCTATGTGCCCGCGGCTGATAAGGATTTCCTCGCCCCCTTCCCCCCTGAGGGCACCGCGGCCGCAGCGGAACTCGAGGCCTCCTGGCGGGCCCTGTTCAGCGCCGAGGATTCTTGAGCGGCGGCCGGAACTTCGGGGCGACCTGTTTCTCCATTACCCCAAGAGCCCCCTGGGCCCGTCGGTATGCCGGCAATTTGAGGCACAAAAGCGGGCCGTTCTTAGCATTGGTGCTGCCGTTGTCGCCTGCGTTTCCGATGTCCGCCGCCTTAGTCCCAGGGCCCAGGGGCGCAACCGCTCGCCTGCATCCGGCTATCGGAGCCCTGCTGATGGTCGCTCCCTTGGCGCTGGCTTCCCTGCCCCTGAGGGCGGCCAACCAGGCCGGCACCTTCAAGGCCATGGTGATCACCTTCCAGAACCACGGCTTTGAGGTGGTGGGCAACCACCCCCGCTGCGTCCAGGAACCCAATCTCTTTGGCCTCTACATCCGGGGGACCCGCCGCATCGTGGTCTGCCCCCGCGGTAACCAGCTCGACACCCTGATGCATGAGGGATGGCACGCCGTGCAGGCCCGCTGCCGCAAGGGAAAGCCCCTGCTCACCGAACAATTCCTGCGCGCCAACTTAAGCCGCGCTGACCTACGCGACATCGACGCCCTCTACAGCGCCAAGAGCTGGCACCGCGAGGCCGAGGCCCGTGCCATGGCCGCCCAGCAGATCCCCCTTTACCTGGCCCACCTGGACAGTTCCTGTGGCGCGCCAACGGCGGCCGGCGGTATCGCCCAGCCTCCAGCGGGCACCCAACCCAGCAGCCCTGCGGTCACGGCTCCCCAAGCGGCACCCCAACCAGCGCAGCCGGCTCCCCAAGCCAACCCCATAACCAAGTCAGCTCCTCCAACCTCGCGCACGTCCATGCCGGGCCTGCTTCAGCAGTTGGGGCTTCCGTCGATCCCCTGATCGGCCAGGGCGCTGCGCCGGCAGAAGCTGCAGTGGCCCCAGAGGGCCATCTCACCGGTGGGGGCCGGCCTGCCACAGGCCGGGCAGTCAGCCAGTCCATGCACATCGATCCGGCTGGGGTGGCGGGCCCACACTTCGGCCTCGAGCTCCGATCCGGGGGGTGTGGAGGGTTCGCCATAGTGTTGGCGGAAGCGCAGATCCCGCACGCTGAAGCCCGCACCCCGCAGGGCCCCCAGCAGCTGATGGCGGTTGTATTGCAGGGCCTGGAGCCAGGGCCCGGGGACCGCCCCCACCGTGAGCACACCGCCCTGCAGGTTGAGAGGACGGCAGTGGGGGGCCAGCTGACTGCCGGCGATGCGCGGCCAGGCCTGCCACAGGGCCGCCATCTGCCCCTCGCCCTCCCAGTGGCGGCGCAGGCCTTCCAGGCACGCGCCTAGGGAGGTCGCCGGAGGTGCCGCTGCGCCTGGCACTAGAACGTTCACCCTATTCAATCTCTGCGTCAGCGACCACAGGCCGCGGCTCGCTCCGGCGCCGCGGCGGCTGTTGCGGCGGGATGGATCGGCCATAAGTGAACGATAGGCGGCTGCCGCTTGCCCTGCTCGCCGCTGCTGAGGCGAAGGTCGTTGTGATTGTTGAGTGACGAGTGAGGCGATCGGCAAAGGTTTTTCCGGCTGTGGATCCAGCCTGTCCTGTCTTGCCAGGTGGGTGACCAGCAACCATGATTGCTGTGGCGAAGGGAGTTATGCCATGGCCAGTACTGAAATCTCTAAGGATTCACAGCTACCAGATTCCGATCTCGATCAAGACTTGAAAAGGCCCAAAAGGATCACGATCACGGTGAATCACTCGCTCTATACAAAGCTGGTTGAACGCAGTTCTAGCGAAGGTCGATCGATCTCCAATCTTGCCTCGTATCTGCTGGAGCGTGAGTTCGAGGGCACGCCCTGAAGCGCCGGATGCCCCATGTCAGGCCCTCCCGCCGCTCGTGTCTCCCTCCGGTGCGGCAAACCGGCGGCCGCGGCTTGCAGCGCTTCAGCCTGATCGCGCTTAGCCTCTGACGGAGTGCCCCCACCATCCATGGGCTTTTTTGATCGGCTTAGCCGCCTGCTGCGCGCCAACCTCAACGACCTCGTCAGCAAGGCAGAGGATCCGGGCAAGATCCTCGACCAGTCTGTGGCTGACATGCAGGCCGACCTGGTGAAACTCCGCCAGGCCGTGGCCACCGCCATCGCCAGCCAAAAACGCCTGCAAAACCAGGCGGAACAGGCCGAGAGCCAAGCCACAACCTGGTACGAACGCGCCGAGCTGGCCCTGAAGAAGGGTGAAGAGGAGCTCGCCCGCGATTCCCTCTCTCGCCGCAAGACCTACCAGGACACCGCCACGGCGCTGAATAGCCAGATCAGCTCCCAGGCCGGCCAGGTGGACACCCTGAAGCGAAGCCTCACCGCCCTCGAGGGCAAGATTGCTGAGGCCAAGACCAAGAAGGACATGCTCAAGGCCCGGGCCCAGGCCGCCGAGGCCCAGGAGCAGCTTCAAAGTGCTGTTGGCAACCTCAGCACCAACAGCTCCATGGCCGCCTTCGACCAAATGGAGGAGAAGGTACTGGGCATGGAGGCCCGCAGCCAGGCCGCGGCCGAGCTTGCCGGCGCCGACCTTGAGAGCCAGTTCGCCTCCTTGGAAGGAAGCAACGTGGATGAGGAGCTCGAAGCCCTCAAGACGCGCCTCTCCGGCGGATCCACCCCGATCCAGCTGCCCGCCCCCGATGCCCCCGTGCCCCAGTTGGAGCCCGTGAAGGTGGCGGAAGTGAATGCGGAGCTCGAGGAGCTGAAGCGTTCGATCGACAAGCTCTGAAATCCGGATCTGATTGCCATCACCGCCCCTGCCGGATCGTCATCTCATTCGTCGGTTCAGGCAGGGCTTGGATGGCTGCCCTATCGGCTTCCGGTCGAGGCGCCTCCAATCGATGGGTGTGACTCCTGTCTCTTTTCCGCATTCTTCCTTGAGGTTCCGGCTGCTAATGCACCACCGGGCGGTTCCCCTGCCCCGCCGGCCTCCTCAGCAGTTCGGACGTTGACCGGTTTCTTCGGCAGCTTTCGCTGCCCCCCATACAATCTTTCATCTGCTTTTCGTCATCCGTGTCCGAAGCCGTCCTCGAGATCACCGATTCCAATTACAGGGACCTGGTGGCGGAGCATCCCGGCCCGATGCTTCTGGATGTCTGGGCCACTTGGTGCGGCCCTTGCCGCCTGATCGCACCGGTGATCGCCTGGGCAGCTTCTGAGTACGAGGGCCGACTGCGGGTCGGCAAGGCTGACTGCGACGCCAATCCGGTTCTGGTGGAATCCCTGGCTGTGCAGGGTTTACCCACACTGGTGCTGTTCCGCGATGGCAGCGAGATCCGGCGCCATGAGGGTGTGCTCACCCAGGCCCAACTCAGCGCCTTCCTGGATGCCCATCTCTGAGCAGATCTCTACCCGGGTCGCCCAGCTGGGTAGCGGCGTCTTCGCCCGCAATGACCTGCGCAAGGAGGTTTACCGCCGGAGGCTGAACTGCAGCCCGGACCTCCCTCCTCTTCTCGATCTGTCGCTCGGCTCCACCGATCTCCAGCCGCCGCCGGTAGCGCTTGAGGCGATCGGGGCCGCCCTGGACGAACCGTCCAGCGCCTCCTATTGCCTGCACGGCGCCACCCTGCCCTTTCGCGAGGCGGTGGCAGCCTGGGCCCAGAGACGCCTCTCGGTGGAGGTGGATCCGGAGCGGGAGGTGCTGCTCTTGGTGGGCTCCCAGGAGGGCACAGCCCACCTGCCCCTGGCGGTGCTGAACCCCGGGGACGCCGCCCTGCTGCTGGATCCTTGCTATCCCTCCCACCGGGGCGGCCTGCAACTGGCCTCCGCCGAAACGGTGCTGCTCCCCCTGGATCCGGAGCAGGGCTGGCGGCCCGATTACAACCACCTGAGCGACTCCCAGTGGGATGCCCTGCGGCTGATGGTGCTTGGCTTCCCCCATAACCCCACCGCCACCACGGGTGAGCAGGCCTGGCTCGATGCAGCCATGGCCCGCGCTATCGACCACGACATCGTGCTTGCCCACGACAATCCTTATCTGGATCTGGCGCTCGATGGCGAGGCCCCGGCCCTGCTGCGCCACCCCGACTGGCGCCGCTGCGGCATCGAGTTCTTCTCCTTCTCCAAGGGCTGGTGCCTGGGGGGCTTTCGCATCGCCTTCGCCATCGGCGCCGAATGGTTGATCACGGCTCTGCGCCAGCTCAAGGGGATCGTGGATTTCAATCAGTCGCTGGCGCTCCAGGCTGGCGCGATCGCCGCCCTCGAGCAGGCGCCCCAGTGGCCAGACCGGCTCCGCGGTGCCTACCGCGAGCGACGGGATCGGATGGCCGCCGCCCTGCGGTCCGAGGGGTGGGTGGTTCCCCACGCCTCGATGGCGCTCTACCACTGGCTGCCCCTGCCCGCGGCAGCACGGGGTCATGGTCTGGATTCCGAGCGTTTCTGCGCCGCCCTCCTCGAGGCCACCGGCGTGTGCCTCACCCCGGGAAATGGCTTTGGGCCTGGCGGCGAGGGCTGGCAACGGCTGGCCCTTGTGCATCCGAGCGAGGAGCTGGAGGCCGGTGCGGCCCGCATGGGCGCCTGGCTGCGGCAGCTTTGAGGTCGCGCCGATGGTCGGTCGGATCGCGTGGGCCCACCGCACCCTGGCCCGGGCCCGAGGCGGCCGGGGCCTTCCCTGGCAGCTGCGGGCCCTGCCAGTGTGCGCCAGCACCGAACGCGAGCTCGATCAGTGGCTGCGGCAGGTGCCGCCCCTGGCAGGCTCTCTGCCCCATGGGGCTGCCCTCCCAGCAGCCGAATCAAGTCCCGGACCACACCTACGCCAACCCCGTGCCGTGCTGGCCCGCCGGCAGCGCTTCGGCCATGGCCAGCAGGGGAGGGTCTGGGTGTCGCCGCCCGGGGGGGTGTGGCTCAGTGCGGCCCTGCCCTGGCCCGAGGATCCCGAAGGCGCCGCGTCACCCGCCCTCGCGGTGGCGGTGGCCCTGGCCGCCGAGCTGGTCGCGCTGGGGGTTCCCATCGGCCTGAAGTGGCCCAACGATTTGATGCTGCTCACCCCGGCGGGGCCCCGCAAGCTGGCCGGCCTGCTGCCCGGGCTGCGCCTGCGGGGGGGAAAGGTGCGCTGGGCTCGCATCGGGATCGGGCTCAACGGCTGCAATCCCGTGCCCGCCGGAGCTTCCGCCCTGCTGGGCTTTCCCCGGGCCAGGGCCGGCCGAGGCGATCTCCTGGTGGCCCGGGTGCTGTTGGCCCTGGATCGAGCGATGGAGCTGGCGAGTCGGCCCGAAGCGGTGCGTTCCGCTGCACAAAGGCTGCTGTTGCCCCTGGGCCCCCTGGAACTGGAGGGGGAACTCTGGCAGCCCCTTGGCTTGGCGGCCGACGGGGGGCTGCGGCTCCTGAACGCTGCTGGCCGTCTCCGTATCTTGCGTCGCTTCTGATACCAGCAGTGGCGGCGCTGCTGTTGTGGTCGCTACGCGGTGCGGCCCTCTGCCGTCGTCGCTCCGGCGGCCATGCACCACAATATGTTTGGTTTTCCCGCAGCGCTCCTTCCGCGGCACCGATCCATGCCCCGCCAGCTCCTGCGCACCCTTTTGGCCCTCCCGGCCCTCTTCGCCATGCCCTCGGCCGCGGTGCCATTGGTGATGGCCCAGACCGCACCGCTTGAAGCGGGCGGTGGATCCCCCGCCTCCCAGCCCGCGCCGCCGTCCCCCCCCCCTTCCCTACCGGCTGCGCCCAGTTCGGCTGCTCTCGCCCCCGCGCCTGCTGCGGCTCCCGAGGAGCGACCCACAGCTGCCCCTCCGGCCGCGGCCGTCGCTCCAGTGGTGAGCCCTGGCCCTGGTGCAGCAGAAACCTCCCCCTCGCCGCGGGTTCGCGTCACGGTCTCCCCCGAGCGGCTGGTGCCGCCCTCCGGTGCTCTCGGCTCCAGCCCGCAGCCTCTGCAGCCGGGTCCCGATCAGCGCCAGGTTCAGACCCCCAAGCGCTTTGATCGCACCCTCGACGACCTGCTTCGTGATGGCGTGGTCAGCCCCCGCGAAGTGCGAACCCACGAAGGCCTCTTTCCTCGGGGCAATAGCGAGGTGGTGCGTGAGGGCTGCAGCTCTGGTGCCTTTTCGGCCCGGGAATGTGGCGCCAGTGGTGTGACTTTCCGCTCCCGCAGCGATGGAGATGGCTCTATCGGAACGAGGGACTACGGAGGAGCCTGGGCCGGCGGGAGTTCCGGCGGTGGCAGCGGCGAGCGCTACGGCATCGATGCTGCTCCCTTGCCGCCGATCGCCGTGCCGGTCACAGCCCTGCTCTCCGGGATCGGCGGCCGTTTCCGGCTCAGCGATGTTCTCCAGGTGTCCCCAAGGCCCGTCGGGATCCGGGGCAACGGCAACCGGGCCCTGATCTTCCCGCTGATCGGCAGCGCTGAAATCACCAGCGGTTTCGGCTGGCGCCTCCACCCGATCCTCGGCACCTGGTTAATGCATAGCGGCCGCGATCTTGCCGCCCCCGAGGGCACCCCCGTGGTGGCCGCCCTCTCCGGCCGTGTGGTGAGCAGTGGTGATGCCGGCGGCTATGGCCTGGCCATCGAAATCGAGCACAACAATCCACGCCGTAACACCCTCTACGGCCACCTCTCCGAGCTCTACGTGCGTGAGGGGGATCGAGTGCGCCAGGGTGAGGTGATTGGCCGGGTGGGCAGCACGGGCCGCAGCACCGGCCCCCACCTGCACTTTGAGTTGCGCATGCCCCAGGAGGGTGGCTGGGTGGCGGTGGATCCGGGCGAATTCGATCCCGGTGGTGGGGTTCAGGTGGCCGGGAGCGGTCAGCCGGGCCTCGCGGGCCTGCTCAATCCCGGCGTGGCACCCCCCAACGACGCGATTGCGCTGCTGATGGGCCAGCTTCTCCAGAGTCTGGAGCGTCCCCGTTCACCCCTTGGAGCACCCCCTTCGGACCCCACGGCCCAGGCGTCCCCAGCCCCCAGGCCACTTCCCACCGACCGACTGCCCCGAAGCCTTCCCCCCTCTGCTGCGCTGCCGGCGCCTGCACCCCTGCCCCGCAATCTCCCCCCCGCTGCTACACCTGGCAGGTAACCCCTGTGCAGGTCAGCCGCGATGGGCAAGAAGCAACCAGGTAAGAAGGGCGAGCACGCCCCCGGGGATCCCGTCGACCTGTACGACGGCGTTGCATCAGCGGACCTGAGCCAGCCCAGCGATCGGCATCACCAGGCATCTGCCGGTGGTGGCCGGGAGCATTCCGCTAGCCCGGGCCAGAGTGAGCCCACCTCACGAGTGCCTGGCGCGCCGGGCGAGAAGCTCCACCGCAGCTTCTACGAATCGGAACTGGCCCAGCTCCAGCTGGAGCTGGTGAAGATGCAGTACTGGATCAAAGGCACCGGCTTCCGTCTGATCGTGATCTTCGAGGGGCGCGACGCCGCCGGTAAGGGCGGCACGATCAAGCGCATCACCGAGCCGCTCAATCCCCGCGGCTGCCGGGTGGTGGCCCTGGGTACCCCCTCCGACCAGCAGAAGACCCAGTGGTATTTCCAGCGCTACGTGGAGCACTTACCCTCCGCTGGCGAAATCGTGATCTTCGATCGCAGCTGGTACAACCGCGCCGGGGTGGAGCGGGTGATGGGCTTCTGCACGGAACAGGAGGTGGACCAGTTCATGCGGGCCTGCCCCGAATTCGAACGGATGCTTGTGGACAGCGGCATCCCGCTGCTCAAGTACTGGTTCTCGGTGAGTGATGCCGAGCAGGAGGCCCGCTTTCGCGATCGCATCGAGGATCCGATGCGCCGCTGGAAGCTCTCCCCGATGGATCTGGAGGCCCGCGACCGCTGGGAGGCGTTCTCCCAGGCCAAGGACGCGATGCTCTCCCACACCAACATCCCCGAGGCGCCCTGGTTCACTGTGGAGGCGGACGACAAGCGCCGCGCCCGGCTCAACACCATCCATCACCTGCTCAGCAAGGTGCCTTATCAGGACATGACCCCTGCTGCGATCAAGCTGCCGCCCCGAAAGCCGGCCGGGGGGGTGGAACGTCCCCCGATTGGCGAGCAGTTCTTCGTGCCCAATCGCTACCTCTGAAGCCGCGAGGTGTTCCCTGCAGCTGCGGTCCGATCAGGGTTTGTCGCTCTCCGGCTGCTTCTGATCGCCCGGAAGCAGGGTCACGAGCACCTTGTCGACCCGGTTGCCATCCATGTCGAGGATCTCGAGCCGCAACCCATCGATATTGAAAAGTTCACCACTGCGGGGGATGTGGCCCAGGTGGTGCATGGTGAAGCCACCGAGGGTGTGGAAATCGCCGCTGCCCTCGCCCGCCAGGCTGGTGCGCCCTACCAGTTCCTTGAAGGCCTCGAATTCCAGCAACCCATCCACAAGCCAGGAGCCGTCTTCGCGCTGCACCACAGAAGGGTCCTCCTCATCCTCGGCAGAGGGGAGATCCCCCACGATCGCCTCCATCAGATCGGTCACGGTCACCAAGCCCTCGATGCCGCCGAATTCATCGGTGACCAGGGCGATGTGGCTTCCCGATTCCCGGAACCGCTCGATCACCGCCAGGGCCCGCATCGTTTCCGCCACATAGAGAGGTGGCTGCAGCAGCTGCTCCAGGGCCATCGGCCCCCCCGCCTCGGGCTTGGGGCTGTGCGGCGGTTCGGTCGGTTCCCGCCCGGTCCGGGAGAGGCGCTCGGCCACCAGGAACTGGCTCGTGCGCAGCACGCCTTCGCAGGCATCGAGGCTGCCCCGGCCCACCGGCAGGCGGGAATGGTTGCTTCCGATCACGGTCTCCAGCTGCTCAAGGGGGCTCGCTTCGGCATCCAGCCAGTTGATCTCGGTTCGTGGCGTCATGAAGGCCCGGATCGGGCGGTCCCCCAAGCGGAAGACCCGCTGCACCATGCTGTGCTCGGCCTTTTCAAACACCCCCGCTTCGGCGCCCTGGCGGATCAGCGCCTTGATCTCGTCTTCCGTGAGATCCGGTTCGCCGCTGTCACGGATGCCCATCAGCCGCAGCAGGGCCTCGGTGGAGCTGCCCAGCAGGCGCACCACCGGAGCACTGAACCGCGAGAGGGCGCGCATCGGGCCAGCCACAGCACAGGCGATGGCCTCGGGGTCGTTCAGGGCGATGCGTTTGGGAAGCAGTTCGCCGATCACCAGAGAGAGGTAGGTGATCACTCCCACCACCAGCGCCACGCTCACCCCCTGGGCGGAACGTCCGATCCAGGGCACCGAGGCCAATAAGGGCTCCAGCCGCTGGGCGATGGTGGCGCCACCCACGGCACCGCTGAGGATGCCGATCAGGGTGATGCCGATCTGCACCGTGGAGAGAAAGTCATTCGGGGCGTTGGCCAGCTTCAGGGCCGCCCCGGCCTTGCGGTTGCCGCGCTCGGCCTGCTGCTCCAGCCGCACCTTGCGGGCCGAGACCACGGCGATCTCCGAACCGGAGAAGATGCCGTTGGCGATGATCAGCACCAGAATCAGCAGGCCTTCGATCAGCAGTCCCGAGGCCATCTGAGCGGCATTCCTGTGGCTGAACCCTATCAGCGCCGCATCGCCCGGTGGTCGGGATATGGCCATGGCAGCACGCTCCCTGCCTGCGACTTGACCAAGCGGGGCGTCGACGAACCGGAGATTCGATTAGCTGGCAAGTCGTCCATCGCGGAAGTGCACCACCCGGCGAGCCCTGTCGCCCACCTCCTGCTCGTGGGTCACCAGCAGGATCGTGATGCCCTGGCCGTTGAGGTCATCGAAGATGGCCAGCACTTCCTCGGTGGTGCGGGAGTCGAGGGCGCCGGTGGGTTCATCCGCCAGCAGCATCGCCGGCCGGTTGATGATCGCCCGCGCCACCGCCACCCGTTGCTGCTGGCCCCCTGAGAGCTGGTTGGGTCGGTTGTCGATCCGCTTGGCGAGGCCCACCCGCTCCAAGGCCTGCCGGGCCCGCTCGCGCCGCTCCTCGACGGGCACTCCGGCGTAGATCATCGGCAGCATCACGTTGTCGAGGGCGCTGATCTGGGGCAGCAGGTGGAACTGCTGAAACACGAACCCCAGCTCCCGGTTGCGCAGGTCGGCGAGGGCGTCGTCATCGAGGCTTTCCACCGGTACCCCGTTGAGCCGATAGCTGCCGCTGCTGGGCCGGTCGAGGCAGCCCAGGATGTTCATCGCCGTGCTCTTTCCCGAGCCCGACGTCCCCATCACCGCCAAGTATTCGCCCCGCTCCACCGTGAGACAGAGGTCATCGAGGGCGCGCACCAAGGTGTCGCCGCTGCCGTAGATCTTGCTCACATGCTTGAGTTCGGCCACCGGAGCCTCCACCGCCATCGGCTTGGCCTCGGGGTCGAAGAACTGCGTGGCTGATGAAAGAAGGTCTGAGGACCTCCTGGGGGCGAACCAGCGCCGGGCCGGTAGGGAGTGGGGATGAGCCATGGGGCGAATCAGCCCAGGGGCAAGGCGCCGGCCACCGCAATCGCCTGCTGGAGGATCGGAGTACCCGCCACCGTGGAGCTTGCCCACTCGAACAGAGGGCTGGAGAGAATGCCACCCACAGCCGTCACGAACACGCAACCCACCAGGGCGGCGCGCAGTGATTGCATTCCAGATAAGTTCCAGCTGATCTCGGGATAGGCCTTCACAGCATCAGAGGCCTCCTGCGGCTCTTTCACCACCATCATCTTGATTACCGAGATGTAGTAGTAGATCGAAACCACTGAGGTGATCAAACCCACCACCACTAATAGATACTGTTTGTCGGCCCAGCCGGCGAAGAAGAGATAGATCTTGCCGAAGAAGCCCAGCATCGGCGGGATGCCGCCCAGAGAAAGCAGACAGAGGCTGAGCCCTAGGGTGATGAGGGGATCCTTCTGGTACAGGCCCGCGTAATCGGCGATCCGGTCACTACCGGTGCGGAGCGAGAAGAGGATGATGCAGGCAAAGGCCCCCAAGTTCATGAACAGGTAGGCGGCCATGTAGAGAACCATCGAGGCGAAGCCGTCCTCGGTGCCACACACGAGGCCGATCATCACGAAGCCTGCTTGCCCGATCGAGCTGTAGGCCAGCATCCGTTTCATCGAGGTCTGCGCCAGCGCCACGATGTTGCCCAGCACCATGCTGAGCACCGCCAGCACGGTGAACAGGAATTTCCACTGGGCATCGAAGCTCTCAAAACAGCCCACCAGCAGCCGCAGGGCCAGGGCGAATCCGGCGGCCTTGGATCCCACCGAAAGGAAGGCCACCACCGGGGTGGGCGATCCTTCGTACACATCGGGAGTCCACTGGTGGAACGGCACGGCGGCGATCTTGAAGGCCACCGTGGACAACACGAACACCAGCGAGAGGGCAGTGATCGGTGAGGCGGCCGTCTTCAGGGCCACGGCAATCGCTTCCAGGCTGGTGCTGCCACCGCTCAATCCGTAAAGCAGGGAGGCGCCGTAAAGAAACACAGCGGCCGCAGCCGATCCCACCAGCAGATATTTCAGGGCGGCCTCGGAACTGCGGGCATCGCGCTTCATGTACCCCGAAAGCAAATAGCTCGAAACCGAAAGGGTTTCCAGAGAGATGAAGATGCTGATCAGATCGGTGGAGCCGCACAGGAACATCGCGCCCAGCGTGGCTGCCAGCAGGATCGCGGCGTATTCCCCCACCGGCGTGCCGCTGCGCTCCACATAGCGCCAGCTCAGCAGCAGCGTCACCAGGGTGGAGGCCGCCACCACGCCCCGGAAGGCGATCGCCAGGTTGTCGGCCAGGAAGGAGCCCAGGAAGGAGGGTTCCAGAGACCCGTTCCATTGCAGGGCGAGCAGCACCAGGGCCGAGCCGAGGCCTCCGTAGCAGAGGGGAGGAACCCAGCGGGTCGCCGCCTTCTCCCCGGCCAGATCCACCAACAGGCAGGCGATCAGGGCGATCAGCACGGCCGCCTCCGGGGCGATCGCGCCGGCGTTCAACTGGAGATTCAGGGTCCCCGTGCTGAGGCCCGAGGCGATCGTGTCGGTCACGGCGGTGGACGCCGTCGTGAGGGCCAGCGGTACGAAGGCCAGCGGGTGGGGGCCACTCTGCAGTCCAGCGAGCGCACCTGGAAGTGCCACGGTGATGGCCACTGGGTTCAAGGCATCCGATTTTGCGGACTGTAGCGGCCGTTTCGGGAGTCTATGGCCCCTTGCTTGTCTCGCTTTGCAGGCACCTCATTAGGCGTCCCGCCCGCCGATGCGATAAAGAGGGAAGCGGTTTCCTGCGTTTCTGTGGCGCACACCCTGGTCATTGTCGAGAGCCCTACCAAGGCCAAAACCATCCGGGGGTACCTGCCGAAGGACTTCCGCGTGGAGGCCTCCATGGGCCATGTCCGGGATCTTCCCAACAACGCCAGCGAGATCCCGGCGGCCCACAAGGGCGAGAAGTGGGCCAACCTGGGCGTGAATACCGCCAATGACTTCGAGCCCCTCTACGTGGTGCCGAAGGACAAGAAGAAGGTGGTCAAAGAGCTCAAGGATGCCCTCAAGGGCGCCGAGAGACTGCTGCTGGCCACGGACGAAGACCGGGAGGGCGAAAGCATCAGCTGGCACCTGCTCCAGCTCCTCTCCCCCAAGGTGGAGGTCAAGCGGATGGTGTTCCACGAGATCACCAAGGAGGCGATCGGCCGGGCCCTGGAGAGCACCCGTGAGCTCGACATGGAGCTCGTGCATGCCCAGGAGACCCGCCGCATCCTCGACCGGCTGGTTGGCTACACCCTCTCGCCGCTGCTGTGGAAGAAGGTGGCCTGGGGCCTCTCAGCCGGCCGGGTGCAGTCGGTGGCGGTGCGACTCTTGGTGCAGCGTGAGCGGGCGCGGCGGGCCTTCCGCAGCGGCAGCTATTGGGACCTCAAGGCCAGGCTCAGCCACGGCGGCCTCCGCTTCGAAGCCAAGCTCAGCCAGGTGAAGGGCGAGCGGATTGCCGGCGGCAGCGATTTCGATGAGAGCACCGGAGCCCTCAAGACCGGTAGCAAGGTGCGGCTGCTCGCTGAAAACGAGGCCCGCTCCCTGGTGGCGGCGGTGGAGGCTGGCCCCTGGCGGGTCACGGCGGTGGAGGAGAAGCCCACCGTGCGCAAGCCGGTGCCCCCCTTCACCACCAGCACCCTGCAGCAGGAGGCGAACCGCAAGCTGCGGCTCTCGGCCCGGGAAACGATGCGCACCGCCCAGGCCCTCTACGAGCGGGGCTTCATCACCTACATGCGCACCGACTCGGTGCACCTCTCCGACCAGGCGATCAATGCGGCCCGCAGCTGCGTGGCCGACCGCTACGGCAAGGAGTTCCTCTCGCCGGCCCCCCGCCAGTTCACCACCAAGGCCCGCAACGCCCAGGAGGCTCACGAGGCGATCCGCCCGGCCGGGGAATCCTTCCGCACTCCGGCCGACACCGGTCTCGACGGCCGTGACCTTTCCCTCTACGAGCTGATCTGGAAGCGCACCGTGGCCAGCCAGATGGCCGACGCCAAGCTGACCATGCTGGCGGTCGACCTAGAGGCCGCTGCCGGGAGCGCCGAGGGCCCGGCCCTGTTCCGCGCCAGCGGCAAGCGTATCGACTTCGCCGGCTTCTTCCGCGCCTACGTGGAGGGCAGTGACGATCCCGATGCCGCCCTGGAGGGACAGGAGGTGCTGCTGCCGGCCCTGAAGGTGGGTGATGCCCCCGCTGGTGAGGCGGTAGAGGCCCTCGGTCACCACACCCAGCCCCCCGCCCGCTATAGCGAGGCGGCCCTGGTGAAGATGCTTGAGAAGGAGGGCATCGGCCGCCCGTCCACCTACGCCTCGATCATCGGCACGATCGTGGACCGCGGTTACGCCACGCTTCAGAACAATTCCCTCACCCCCAGCTTCACCGCCTTCGCGGTGACCGCCCTGCTGGAAGAACATTTTCCGGATCTGGTCGATACCAGCTTCACAGCCCGGATGGAGAGCAGCCTCGATGAGATCTCCACCGGCAAGGTGGAGTGGCTGCCCTACTTGGAGAGCTTCTACAAGGGCGAGAAGGGGCTCGAAACCCAGGTGCTGCAGCGCGAGGGCGACATCGACCCCGGTGTCTCCCGCACCGTGGAACTGGAGGGCCTGCCCTGTGTGGTGCGGATCGGCCGTTTCGGGGCCTATCTGGAGAAGAAGCGGGTGGCCGACGATGGCAGCGAGGAGCTGCTCAAGGCCACCTTGCCTGTGGAGATCACCCCGGCCGACCTCGATGCGGATCGGGCCGAGCTGATCCTCAAGCAGAAGGCCGATGGCCCCGAATCCATTGGGGTGGATCCCGAGACCGGCGAAGCGGTCTACCTGCTGTTCGGCCAGTACGGCCCTTATCTCCAGCTCGGCCAGGCGAGTGAGGCCACCCCCAAACCGAAGCGAGCTTCCCTGCCGAAGGGCAGCAAACCCGACGACATGACCCTGGAGGACGCCCTCGGCCTTCTGCGGCTTCCCCGCCATTTGGGCGAGCATCCCGAGGGCGGCAAGGTGCAGGCCGGCCTCGGCCGCTTCGGGCCCTATGTGGTGCACGACAAGGGCAAGGGCGAGAAGGATTACCGCTCCCTCAAGGGCGACGACGACGTGCTGGCGATCGGCCTCAGCCGGGCCATCGAACTGCTGGCCGAACCCAAGCGAGGCCGCGGCGGCCGCACCGCCCTCAAGGATCTCGGCACACCGGAAGGGGCCGAGGAGGCGATCCAGCTGTTCAATGGGCCCTACGGGCTTTATGTAAAGCAGGGCAAGGTGAATGCCTCCCTGCCGGAGGGCACCACAGCCGACACCATCACGCTGGAACAGGCGGTCGAGCTGCTGGCCGCTAAGGCCTCCAGCGGCAAGGGTTCCAGCCGAGCCCGCCCCACCAGGGCCACAGCCCCCAAGGCCTCAGGTTCCAAGACCCCTAAGCCCGCCAGCAAGGCCAGCGGCAGCACGAAACCGGCCAAGCCGGCCACCAAGCCCCCGGTCACCACCAAGACCGGCCGGCTTCGGGCCAGTGCCGTAAGGGTGATCAAGCCGGCGGGCAGCTGATGGCCCCCGCACCTCTCCCTCCCCAGCGTCGTCCCAGCCCGCCAGCCCTGCCAAGGCTCCTGCTGGCACTGCTGCCGCTGCTGCTGGGGGGTTGCAGTGGCACCCCTTTCGGTGAGGCCCTCTCCCGTAGTTTTCCCAGCCCCTCCGCAACTCCCGCCGCTACCGCCACCCCTTCCCCTGGCGACTTCCAGACCACCCGCCAGGGCGAAGCGCTATCCATCCCCACCGCCCCTTCGGCAGGCTCAGCCGGAACCTCCGGCGCGCAGTCAGGTGCGATGGCTGGCGCAGGAGCCGGACCGGTCGCCGCACCCGCTGGAGCCGGAGCTGCGGCCACATCCGCGGCCATTCCGAAGTCCGGCGGTTCCAGCACGTCCAGCACCGGTCCCGCCGTTTCTGCAGCCGGGGCTACCCCTGCCCTTGCCCCGCGTCCCACCGCCAAGGCACCGGCCAATCCGGCGCCCTACCGGGTCACGATCCGCTTGCCCCAGGCTGATCCCTCCGCGCCGGCCGAGGTGGTCACCGAGGCCCTGCGGGCCGCCGGGGTGCCCTTTGAAGTGGAAACGATCGAAAGAATGGGCAGTGGAACCGCCGCAGCCCCAGCGGTGGCGCCGGTGGTTCCTGCTGTTCCTCAGGTGCGTCCGGCTCCGTCCCCCCGCTGAGGCTCCTGTCCCTCAATGTCCCTCCCCCCCCAGCGGCAGCTCAGCCACCGTCAGGCTCGTCAGCTGATGGACACCGCCTATCTGGCCGCCGCTACCGCCCTGCTGTGGGTGGCGCTCTACTACCTGCCGGTGGGGAGCCCCCTGTTCCGTCTGGCCCTGCCCCTGCCCCTGGCCCTATTGCAGCTGCGCCATGGCTGGCGTTGTGCCCTCGAGGGGGTAGCGGTGCTGGGCCTACTGGTGGTGGCCCTGATGGGGCCGATCCGCGGCCCGCTGGTGCTCTTTCCCTATGGCTTTCTCGCCCTGTGGCTGGGTTGGAGCTGGCGGCGGCGGCTGAGCTGGTGGATCAGCCTGGCGGTGGCCGGGCTGATCGGCAGCCTCGGCTTCTTGGTGCGGCTGGCCGTGCTCTCAGTGCTGGTGGGGGAGAACCTCTGGGTGCTGATCACCACCGCCGCCGCCGGCCTGCTGGAGCGTCTGCTGGGCCAGGTGGGGATTGGCGCCGGCATCGACCTCGCCCAGGTCCAGGCTACCGCCCTGGCGCTGGTGCTGATTCAGAACCTCCTGATGGCCCTCTGCCTGCATGCGGTGGCCTACTGGATCTTCCCCCGGCTCCAGTCTCCGATCGGCGAACCGCCGGAGGCTCTGAAGGCCTTGGTGGCCCTCGATCCCCTGTGAGCGCGCTGCCCCGGTTGCTGCTCGGAGCGCCGGAGAAGGCCGAATCCTGGTGCCGTTCCTGGCGGGCGAGCCTTCCCGCCTGCCGGGTGCTGGTGCTGCTCGCTGCCACCGACACGGCGGCGGTACCTGGCATCTCTGCCGCTGGAACCAGTCCCGAATCCCGGCGAGTTACGGCCGCCGCCGATGCTGAGCTGCTGGTTCTGGGGCCCACGGCGGCCCTGCCCCATGCCCTGCCTCCACTGCCAGCTGGGGTTTCACCGGCCCTGATCTCCCAGGTGGTTGTCCAGGGTCTGGGTCTCCATCCCATTGTCGTTGACCTGGGCTGCCCGGTGGCGCCCGCGGTATCCCACCTGCGCCTTCCGCCCCCGGCCGGTGCCGGTCCGGCCCGATGCCTGAGCACCGGATCCGCCATGGACCGCACCCGGGTGGAGGCCCTGCTGGAGCAGGGCCGGCGCTGGGGGCGGGCCGCCGCGCGCTCCGCCCCGTCCGCTGGCCCCCCCCTGCCCCTGGTCCTGGCCGAATGCGTTCCTGGTGGCACCACCACGGCCCAGGCGGTGCTCACGGGCCTCGGCATCGAGTCGGGTGGCATCGTGAGCGGCAGCCTCCACCGCCCGGCCCATGCCCTCAAGGCGGGTCTGGTGGCGCGGGGCCTGGCGGCGGCGGCCGCCCGCACCCTGGTCCCTGCCGCGGCCCGGCGGCTGCCGCCCGACCCGGTGGCGGTGCTGGCCGCCCTGGGGGATCCGATGCAGGCCCTGGCGGCCGGCCTGCTGCTCGCTGCTGCCGAAACGGGCCAGTCCGTGCTTCTGGCCGGCGGCAGTCAGATGGCGGCGGTACTCGCCCTGGCCCTGGCCCTGCTCACCCCGGAGCTTCGACCCCGGCTGGCGGCTCTGGCGGCCATCGGCACGACGGCCTGGGTTGCATTTGAGGCGGACAGCGATCTCACCCTGCTGCTGCGTCGGATCGGCCGTCACTGGGGGATCGATCATCCCCTCGCCTTCGCCGCTTCCCTCCGTTTCCGCGGGGCTCTCCACCCGGCCCTGCTGGACTACGAACGGGGCTACGTGAAGGAGGGGGTGGGGGCAGGGGGACTGGCGATTCTCTGGGAGCTGGCCGGTCGCTCTCCCGAGCACCTTGCCCGGGCCTGTGATGCGGCCTGCCATGAGCTGATCGGTCCGCCCTGGGCACCGCCTGCCTGCCACCTGGTCGCTCCTGGGAGCGGCGACCCCCTACGGTCCGGCGATGGCTGATCGTCTCTGGTCGCGCCGTCAGGTGCTCCGCACAGGCGCCGGTGGCTCCCTCGCCCTGGCCACCTGGGGCCTCACGGGGTGTGCGGCCGCCACCCCGCCCCGGCTGCTGGCCAGCCGGGGCGACCTGCCTGCCGCCTGGATCGCCCGTCTGCCCCGCACCTGGCAGTCCCAGTTGCTGGAGGGCCCCGATCTGGTGCGTACCGCCGTGCTGGCCTCCGGCCCACGCCGGCCGGCTCTGGCGCAGCTCAGCGACGGCTGGGCTGCGACCCTGCCCCGTGCCGAGCTCCAGCCGATCGGCACGCCGGCCCTTCTGGCCCGGCTCGACCCTGCTGCTGCCCAGATGGCCCGCCTCTTCGCTGCCGATCTGGCGCCGCAGCTGGCCTTCCCCTGGGCCCTTAACCCCTGGGTGCTGCTGCTGCGCAACCGACTTGATCTGGTCCGGCGCCGTTCCGAGGGCTGGGAGTTGCTGCTCGATCCCAGCCTGGCCGGGGCGGTGGTGCTTCCCTCCTCGCCGCGGGTGGTTCTCGATCTTGTGGATGGCGATGCTGAGCGTCTGCGGCGCCTTCGTCGCCAGGCCGTCGCCTTCGACGATCACGATGGGCTGAGTCTGCTGCTGAATGGCCAGGCCGAGGCCGCCGTGCTGCCCCGTCAGCGGGTCGTGTCGCTCCTGCGACGTGATCCCCGCCTCGCTGTGGTGCTGCCCGAGCAGGGGGGGCCCCTAGGCTGGAACTTACTGCTCAGTCCGGCGGGGGCGCCGGACGCGCCGATCGACTGGCTGGCGGAAGCGTTGCAGCCCCCCCTGTTGCCCCGGCTCCTTGCTGCCGGCTGGGTGCCCCCCCTTCCAGCCGACGAATTGGAGAGGGCCTTGGCGCCATTCCCTCCTGAGCTGCGGCAGCTCCTCCACCCCCCCATTGCTGTGAGGGCCCGTTGGCGCAGCCTGCCGCCGCTGCCGCCGGCGGAGCGACTTCGTTTACAGGCCCTCTGGGATGGGGCTGCCCCCGATCGATCCTGACCTCCGCCTCACTCTTTTGGTGAGCTCCGATTCTTCAGCGCGGCGAGCGATGGCAGATCATCCCCACAGGCGCCGCCGTGGCGGTGCCGCCAGCCGGTGATGGGTGTCGGCCAACAGCTCGGGGATGGCCAGGTCGTGGGGGCAGCGGGGCAGGCAGGCGCCACAGCTGAGGCAGGCCGAGGCGTCCACCGCCTCCCACCAATGGCCAGCCCGGCCGATCAGGTTGTAGCGCTCTCCCGCATAGGCCTCCATGCCGTGGCCCACCGCCAGGTTGCGCAGCCGCAGCAGGGCGGGGATCGGAACCTCCGAGGGGCAGGGCAAGCAGGCTCGGCACTGGCCGCAGCGCTCGATCCCGAGCCTCTGGGCGCCGGCGGCGGTCAGCTGCGCCATCGCCTCCCGTTCTGCCGGCGTGAGGGGCCCGGAGGAGGACGCCAACCGTTCTGCCCAGGCCAGGTCCTCCGGCCGGGATGCCCCGAGCGTGAGGGTGCTGATCCCCTCAGCGAGCAGAAATCGATATCCCAGTTCCAGGGGCGCAAAGGGTGCGCAATCCTCCACGAGTTGGGGTGATGGGTCATAGAGGCGTCCACCCTTATCAGCCGGCGAGATGGCCATCACCCCCATTCCCTCGGCCAGGGCCCAACGGGCCAGGGGAAGCCGTTCGGGATCGAACAGATGCAGATGCAGGCTGCAGAAGCTGAACCGACCACTGGCCAGGGCTGTTTCGATCAGGTCGTAGGTGCCATGGCTGGAGAAGCCCACCTGGCCCACCAGACCTTCGGCCACGGCGGCTTTGAGCAGCTCGGCACCGGCTCCCCGCAAGGCCCAGGCCAGGTGGGCCTCGGTGTTGAGGCCGTGCACCGCCAGGTTGTCGAGCCGCGGCAGGCGAAGGCGTCGCAGGCTGGCCCGCAGCTGCTCCAGTCCCTCAGCCAGCCCCACCCCTTCGCCGGAACCCGGCAGCAGCTTGCTGGTGAGCACCAGCTCGGAGCGACCGATCGGATCGCGCTCCGCTAGGCCAGCGAGAACTTCGCCGAGGAAGGCTTCTGCCGGGCCGTAAGCCGGAGCCGTCTCGAGGTGGTTGATGCCGGCCTCCAGGGCCGCGTCCACCACCCTCTCCAGAACCCGGCTGCTCTCCAGGGCTCGCATCGTGCCCAGGGTGAACAGGGAGACTGGCCTCCCCCCGCCGAAGGCACGCCGGACCAACCGGCGTTCAAGCCCCCCGGCATCGCGATCCGCCGTCTGGCTTTCTGCGGTGCTGGATTCCGGGAATGGGGAACCGTTGCGGGCCGTTGCCGGTCTGCCCATGCCGGCCTCAGGGCCCTGGCGTGGCAGGGTCATCGGCTCCGGGATCGTCGGTCCCCCCGGGCGGCTGCTCACCGCTCTCCTTCTCAGCTGGCCCGGCTTCCTCCAGGCCCCGCCGCAGATGGCGGACCAAATCCGCCGGGCTGGTGCGGTCCAGAAAGCGCCGGAAATCCTCTTGGTCCTCGGCGTCGGCTTCGGCATCCACCGGGATGGAGGCATCGGCCACCACTTCCTCCAGCATCCAGATGCCGCTTCCCGTCCGCAGCGCCAGTGCGATGGCGTCGCTTGGCCGAGCATCCAGCTCGATCGCCTCCTCCTCGCCCCGGCGGAGTTTCAGCACAGCCCGAAAGGTGCTGTCCTCGATCGCATGGATCACCACCCGCTCCAGCTGCAGCCCGCCGGCCTCCAGCAGCTTCGCCATCAGGTCGTGGCTGAGGGGGCGGGGAGGGCGGTCGCCGTTCAGGCCCGCAAGAATGTTGTGGGCCTGGGCCTGGTCGATCCAGATCGGCACCTGGCGACGGCCAGAAGGATCCCTCAACAGCACGAGCGGGCTGCGGCTGGCCGCGTCCAGGCCGATTCCCGCCACCCGCATTTCCACCATGGCCCTCATGCCCCCGGCGTTAGCCGTTGCGCCTGAAGCGATTATGGCCACAGTGGCAGGGTAGGCAGGCATGTTCACCGGACTGGTGCGGGCCGTGGGCAGGCTGGAGCGATGTCCAGCGGGGGTGCGGCTGCGCCTCGAGCCGGGGGCGCCTGATGCCACCGCGGGGGGCCTGGGGCCCCTCTCCCTGGGGGACAGCGTCGCAGTGGATGGCGTGTGCCTCACCGTGGCGGACTGTCTCCCCGATGGATTCCGGGCCGACGTCAGCGAGGAGACCCTGGTTCGCACCACCCTGGCCGCCAGGGCTGCATCCGGGGCGGCCGTGAACCTGGAGCCGGCCCTGCGGCTCAGCGACCGGCTCGGCGGCCACCTGGTGAGTGGTCATGTCGATGGGCTGGGCACCGTGATGGCGATCCAGCGGGAGCCGGCCTCCTGGCGTTTGGTGCTGCGCTGGAACGACCCCGCCTATGGCCGCTATGTCTGTGAGAAGGCCAGCGTCGCTGTCGATGGCATCAGCCTCACCGTGGCCGGCTGTGACAGCGAGGGCCAGTTCTGGGTGGCCGTGATTCCCCACACCTGGTCGGCCACCACCCTGGCCCACCGCCGGGTGGGCGATGCGGTGAACCTTGAGGCGGATCTGCTGGCGAAATACACCGAACGCTTGCTACAGGGTGCTGGTCAGCCCCATGGCCTGGATCTTCCGGCCCCTTCCGGAGGGGCCCTCAACCGTGACTGGCTGGCACAGCATGGCTGGGAGTGAGCCTGCCGCTCCCCGAACGTGGCCTTCCGCCGACCCTCTGTCTAGCGTCCCGGTAACGCGTCGGACCCGCCGTAACCATGGACCCTGAACTCAGAGATCTGGTTTCTGGATCCCCGCCTGCGGGGCGTCTTGCCCGTGACAGCAGCGCCCTGCGCACCTTCACCTTCGCCGAGGGGGTGGTGATGCTGGTGCTGGGTGTTCTGGCGCTGATCTTCCCCGTGCTCGCCTCCGTTTGGGTCACCGCCATGGTGGCCATCGGTTTTCTGGTGAGTGGGATCGTGGGCTGGGTCAACACCCTCGCCCGGACCTCCCGTCTGAGCACCGCCATCAGCTTCTGGCGCTTCACCGTGTCCACCCTGTTCCTGGTGGCCGGCCTCTGGATGGTGCGGCAGCTGGCATCGGGACCGGAGCGGGCCGCCTCCCAGGTGGCCTCTCTGGCACTCGCTATCGGCGTGGTGTTTCTGATCGAGGGGGCTGTGGCCACGGTGGTGGCCCTCACCCATCGCCAGATCAAGGGTTGGGGCTGGGGCCTCACCAATGGAGTGGTGACCCTGGTGCTGGGCCTGATGATCCTCACGATGAAGTCCCTGAGCCTGCTCTGGGTGCTGGGCACCTTGGTGGGGATCAGCTTTCTGTTCAGCGGCATCGACCTGCTCACCTTCAGCGCCAGCTTTCACCGGATCAGTAACGACAGATCGGCCTCCTCAGGTTCTCAGGATCGAGCCGACCCTGCCTGAACGGAAAGAAACACCTGAACGAACAGAAACAAGAGGTGGGCCGGGGGCTTCAGCCCCGCTCCCGGCTCTCGGGCATTTGTGGGTTCTTCAGTCGATGCTCTCCTCGTTGCCGGTGGTGCCCATTGGCAGCAGCCAGATGGAGCCTGTCTCCTTGTGGAGTTCGATCCGAAATTCCTGGCCAGGTTCCAATCCCATCCGGCGGGTGTAGGCCTGACCGATCAACAGGTTGCCGTTGCCGTGCACCCGGGTGCGGAACACCGCCTGTCGCCCCTTGGCCGCCGCAGCTCCCCCATGGAGAGCAGAAGGGAGCACGTAGCCCTTAGCGGCCACAAGGGCCCGGTAGAAGCTCTTCTTGAGGATCCGGCCGCTAGGACCGACATAGCCGCAGGCCCTCGCGATCTGGTCTTCGGGGCGGTTGCTCAGGGAGCGGGCCCGATCCAGCAAGGCCTTGCCTTCAAGGGGCGCTTCCCCGTGACCATGTCCACCTTCGGAGCCAGTCGAAAACCTGTTGGCAGCCATCGAATTGAGCTAGGCGAAATGAGATCGGCTTGAAGGAGCCTCGTCCTGATCTCGATTGTGACCAATCCGATCAGGCTTCGGCAAGTGCTTCAACTGAAAAAGCCATCAGAGCAGATACAGGATTCCGTAGAGAACCAGCCAAATGCCATCGACAAAGTGCCAGTAGAGCTCAGCAGCCTCAAGCCCGAAGGGGTTGGAGGCTTTGATCCGGCCCGCCGTGCGTGTCTGCCACCAGACGATCAGGATGCAGATCACGCCCAGGGTCACGTGGAGCCCGTGGAAACCGGTGAGGGCGTAGAAGGTGCTGGCGAAGAGGTTGTCGGTGAGGCCAAAGGGGAGGTGGAAATACTCCACCATCTGACCGGCCAGGAAGGCCAGGCCGAGAGCTGCAGTGATCGCCAGCCAGCTGCGACAGGCCTTACCCTCTCCCCGCAGCAAACCCCGGCCCGCCCGGTGGAACGTGAAACTGCTCAACACCAGTAGGAGGGTGTTGATGCTCGGCAGGAGCAGTTCCAGTTCGTAGTTGGAGTTTTCAGGCAGCGGGTTAACGGCCCGGAAGGTTAGGTAGGCAGCGAAGAAGCCGGCAAAGGTCATGCCGTCGGCCACCAGAAAGGTGGCCAGCCCGAAGAGGCGGACATCAGGGTGTTCGCCATGCTCACCCTCCCCATGGCTCTGGCCAGTGATGTCGACTTCGCCTGAGATCTGGGCGAGGTCACCGGTTCCTGAGGTGAGGCTGGTCATGGCGAGTCGTGCACGGTTCGGAGCTGGGAGGAAGGATGGATCATGGCTTCGGATCGTTCCAGATCTGTTCGGCGGTCACCATCTGAAGATCGAGACGATCGGCCGGTGCTCCGTAACCGTAGGGGTGGGTCACCAAGGGAGCTTCACCGATCCAGTTCTCCACCGGCGGCGGTGAGGAGGTGAGCCATTCCGGCGTGAGGGCCTTCCAGGGGTTGTCCCCGGCCACCTCACCGCGAAAGGCACTCACCACCACATTGATCAGGAATGGCAAGGTGCTCACCGCCATCAGCAGGGCTCCGACGCTGCTCACTTGGTTGAGGGTGGTAAAGGAGGGGTCGTATTCCGCGACTCGGCGGGGCATGCCATTCAGTCCGAGCCAGTGCTGGGGAGCGAAGCAGAGGTTGAAGCCGATGAAGGTGAGCAGAAAATGAAGGCGACCCAGGCGTTCATCAAGCATCCGGCCGGTGAATTTTGGGTACCAGTGGTAGACGGAGCTGAAGATGATAAATACGGTTCCTCCATAGACAATGTAGTGAAAATGACCTACAACGAAGTAAGTATCGTGCACGTGGATGTCAAAGGGAACCTGGGCAAGGGCTACTCCTGTAATGCCGCCAAAAACGAAATTCACAATGAAGGCGCAAGCAAAAAGCATGGCGCTGTTGAGGGCAATCTTGCCTTGCCAGAGGGTGGCCAACCAGTTGAAGAATTTAATACCGGTAGGCACGGCAATAAACGACGTGGCGATCGTGAAGAACAATCGCATCCAGGGGGGTGTACCGCTGGTGAACATGTGGTGGGCCCACACGACCAGGCCCAGCACCACAATGGCAATAATCGAATACACCATTGTGGTGTAGCCGAATAACGGTTTACGTGCATGAATGGGAATAATCTCGCTAACCAAGCCAAAGGCTGGTAGCACCATGATGTAAACGGCTGGATGGGAGTAGAACCAGAAGAGGTGCTGGTAAACAACCACATTGCCCCCCAGAGCGGGATTGAAGAAACCGGTGTGGGCAATGATGTCGAAGCTCAGAAGAATCAAGGTCCCAGCCAGAACGGGCGTGGAGAGAACCACCAGGATGCTGGTGCCCAGCATTGCCCAGCAATACATGGGTAGTTGCATCATTTTCAGCCCAGGCCTGCGCAGCTTCAAGATGGTGGCGATGAAATTGATGCCACCGAAGATCGAGCTACCGCCCAGGAGTAAGACACTAATGATCCAGATCACCTGGCCCAGGGATGGGGTGGTGAGGCTGAGGGGTGGATAGGCAGTCCATCCTGACTGGGCTGCTCCGCCTTTGATGAAATAGCTACTGATCAGCAGAATGCCAGCGGGAGGGATCAACCAGAAGGCCACTGCGTTGAGCCTTGGGAAGGCCATATCCCTGGCTCCTACATAGAAAGGAATGAGATAATTACCAAAAGCCCCATTCACCACGGGCACGATCCACAAAAAGATCATCACCGTGCCATGGAGCGTCAGCACTTCGTTGTAGGTTTCCCGGCTCACGAAGTCACTGATCGGGCTTGCCAGCTCGGTTCGGATCACTCCGGCTAGGGCACCGCCCAGGAAATAAAATAGAAAGCCACACACCATGTATTGGAGGCCGATCACCTTGTGGTCGAGGCTGAAGCTCAGGTAACGCAGCCAGCCTTCCGGCTGCAGTCCGCGAGGTCCTCCCTGATCTGGTGAACTCTGCTGGGGAGCCTGGAAATCACTTGGGGAAGCAAGGGTCATCGTGGATCAGGCCGTTGGAGTGGAACCGGAGCTGGCCACGGTGGCCGGCACTGGTGGGGTGTTCTTGCTGAGCCAGGCATCGAAATCTGCGGGTTCATGCACCACCACGCTGGAACGCATTCCGCCGTGGTAAGGCCCACAGAGCTCAGCACAGACGATCGGGTAAGTCCCGGGCCGGGTGGCGGTGAAGCTGAGTAAGGTAGGTTGCCCTGGAATCACATCCTGCTTGAGCCGGAACTGCGGAACCCAGAAGGCATGGATCACATCCCGGGCTTCCATGTTTAGGGAAACAGGGCGGTCGGCCGGGATGTGCAACTCACCGCTGATGATATTGCCTTCGGGATAATGAAAGATGAAGGCAAACTGCATAGCGGTGACATCTACCGTGAGGGTTTCTTCCTCATCAGTGTCTGCTCCGATCCCAGCCCATACCCTTCCAGGCTCCTGATCCGCTGCTGCCGCAGGCGCTGACGACGAAGAGGCCAAAACCGCCTGCTTCGAGCCATGAGCTCCGCCGTGTTGATGATGATCACCAGCGGGCTGCGAAGTATGCATGGCACCGTGGTCATTCAACGGTGTCATGCCTCCCATCCGCTCGTAGATGTCGTAGCTGTAGATACCTACAAACAGCACCACCACCGCGGGGATGGCGGTCCAGACGATCTCAAGGGGAAGGTTGCCTTCAATGGCGGCTCCGTCGGAGCTGTCGCCACTGCGACGGCGGAAGCGAACCAGGCTGAAGATCAGCACCCCCACGATTCCGAGGAAAAGAACCGTGCCGATGCTGAACAACACCTTGAATAGGGCGTCGTAAACGGGGGCGTTGCTGCTGGCGTCGATGGGCAGCATGGAGACGTTGTAACCCACCCACAGTCCGGCAAGCACAAGTGCCATGCCCAGCAGGAGGGTGATCAGGGCTGAAGGGATCGGCACGGGACGCTGCTGGACACGAATCAAAGCCTTCCCAGCCTATGGAGAACACAGCTGGGCTGGAAGTGACGACGGATTCGAAAGCCTCCTCCGGCTAAAAGTTCAGATTTGATTCATATTTACCCTTGAGATGTGCGGGATCGCTCATTTCCGTGAACTCGCTAACTTATGCACCCAGCTGCATGTGCGGCCATGGTCGGCAGGCCCCTCGCTTCCCGGGCTTCTCAAGTTCCCGCCATCTCCGATCCGTCGCTCGGTGCTGACCTGCCCTCCCCCGGCGGGTCCTGGCTGCCCGCAGCCCTCGACTGGCTGCTGGCCCATCTCGTTGTGGCCTTGGTCGCCCTCGTTGGTATCGGTGGGGCCACTCGCGTCATGCAAGCCGGACTTGCTTGTCCCGATTGGCCCCTCTGCTACGGCTCTCTCCTCCCCGGCCGCCAGATGAACCTCCAGGTCTTCCTGGAATGGTTTCACCGACTCGATGCCTTCCTGGTGGGCATCGCCCTGCTGGCTGTCGCGACCATTTCTCTCTTGCGAAGAGCCCTCCTGCCCCGCTGGCTGCCCTGGGCGGCCGCGGCAGCCCTGCTGCTGGTGGCCTTCCAGGGAGGTCTCGGTGCCCTCACCGTGCTGGGCCTGCTAGCGGCCTCCACGGTGACCGCCCACCTGGTCACGGCCCTGCTGCTGGTGCTTCTCGTCAGCGCCATGCATCAGGCCCTGCGGCGCTCCTCCCCCGGACGTCTCCCGTTTGCCTCAGGCGCTTCGCTGCCTCTTTGGTGGACCCTTCTCCTTGCCTTCAGCAGCTTGGTGCTGTTCGGCCAGTGCGCCCTGGGAGGTGCGATGGCCAGCCGCTGGGCATCCTCGCTCTGCCTCCAGGCTGGAGAGGGATGCCGCTGGCTGTTGACCCACCGCCTCGGAGCCTGGGTGGCTCTCGCCGCCCTGCTGCTGCCGGCTGTGTTGGCCCATCTGCTCCCCGGCATCCCGCCCGTGCTGCGTCGCTTCTCCCTCGGTCCAGCCTTTCTGGTTCCGCTTCAGGTGGGTCTGGGCGTCTTCACCCTGCGGCTCCAGCTGCAGCAGCCCCTCGTCACCGTGGCGCATCAGCTGGTAGCGGCCCTGCTGGTGGCCTTGTTCGGCGCTCTTTGGGGCATCACCTTGGCGGCCCGTTCCCCAGCCCCGGTCGTTTCCTGTTCACCCTCATTGGAGATGGCCCATGGTTAGTGTTCCCACCCTGTCTCCTCACCCCCTTGCCAAGGGGAGCAGCGAGCCTCCGATCGTTGCGGCTCCCGCCTCGGTCCGACCCTCGGTGAGACTTCCAGCCTGGCTGGAGGTGGCCAAGCCGAGGCTCATCCCCCTACTGCTGGCCACCACCATCGGCGGCATGGCCCTCACGGCGGGCTGGCCCCTCGATGGCGCCACTATGGCGGCCACCCTCGCTGGTGGGTCCATGGCTTCGGCCGCCGCCGGCGTGCTCAATTGCCTCTGGGAAGAGGAGCTTGACGGGCGCATGCAGCGCACCAGCCGCCGTGCCCTGCCATCGGGGCGCCTGGCCAGGCGTCAGGCTTTCGCGCTTGCCGTGCTGCTCACCTCGGCATCCACCCTCGTGCTCGTGTTCGGGGTGAATCCACTCGCCGCTTCCCTGAGCCTGTTGGGCCTTTGCAGCTACGTGTTGCTCTACACCGCCCTGCTCAAGCCCCGCACCTCACTGAACATCGTGATCGGTGGGGTGGCCGGAGCCATTCCACCTTTAGTGGGGGCAGCGGCCGCTAGCGGTCACCTCGGCTGGGCCGGATGGTGGCTGTTCGCCCTTGTCATGGTTTGGACCCCGGCCCACTTCTGGTCGCTGGCCCTGCTGCTGCGGGAGGACTACCGCTCCGTGGGCATTCCCATGCTTCCCGTCGTTAAGGGAACGGCGGTCACCGGCCGTGCGATCGCTCGCTACAGCTGGCTCACCGTGCTGCTCAGCGGCCTCGGGGTGCTCGCCCTCCCCACAGGCGGCTGGCTTTATGGACTGTTGCTGCTGCCCTTCAACGGTCGGCTTCTGCAGCTGAGTTCCGCCCTGCGGGACAACCCCGACGATCCGCAGCGGGCTCGCAGCCTGTTCCGGTGGTCGATTCTTTATCTCTTCGGTATCTGCCTTCTCCTGGTTCTGGCCCGCACCCCGCAGGCCATCACCTCGGACTCGTTCCTGCGCCTTCTCACTCAGCTCGCCTGAGACCTGAGAGTGGGTTCCGTTCCTTCCTCTGGTCGGCCCAGTTCTGGCGATCAGAACCGGGTCAGTGCTGCCGCTCTTCTTTTGCAGGACGGTTCTCCCCCAGCGGAGGTTGGGGGGCCCTGCCTAGATTCCAGCCCAGAGTCCATCGGGAGAGAGCCTGGCTTGATTGAGCTGCAGCATCTCAGCAAGAGCTATGGAAACGGTCGCAGGTCCGCGCCTGTCCAGGCTCTTGATCATTTCTCCCTGACTGTTCCGGCGGGTTGCCTGTACGGCCTTCTCGGACCCAACGGCGCCGGCAAGACCACGGCCCTTCGCATCCTTGCCACCCTGTTGGCCCCTGATGCGGGCAGCGTGCGGGTGGCGGGACTTGATGCGCTCACCAATCCCCGTGCTGTGAGACGGCTGCTGGGTTATGTGGCCCAGGAGGTGGCGATCGACAAGATCCTCACCGGCCGGGAACTCCTAGCCCTCCAGGGTGACCTCTATCACCTCAAACGTTCCGAGCGGGATGGCCGCATCGCCGAATTGATCGCCCTGCTCGGCATGGCTGACTGGATCGACCGACGCTGCGGGGGGTACTCCGGTGGCATGCGTCGTCGTCTCGACTTGGCCGCCGGGCTGCTGCATCGTCCACGGGTGCTGGTGCTCGATGAACCCACAGTGGGCCTCGACATCGAGAGCCGCAGCGCAATCTGGCAGGTGCTTCTTCAGCTCCGCGACCAGGGCACCACTGTGCTGCTCAGCAGTCACTATCTCGAGGAGGTGGATGCCCTGGCCGACAGGCTGGCCATTCTCGAGGCAGGCCGAGTGATCGCCGAAGGTAGTCCCTCTGAGCTGAAGGGAGCTCTCGGTGGTGACCGCGTGACCCTGAGGGTGCGCGAGTTCAGCGATGAGGAGGAGGCGAGGCGGGTTAGGGACCTGCTGGAGCGCTGTGAGGGTGTGCGGCAGGTGGTGATCAACCGGGCCCAGGGGCACTCCCTGAATCTTGTGGTTGAGAACGCCGCCGTGGTGGAGCGGCTGCGGAATCAGTTGGAGGCGGCCCAGGTGCCGGTTTTTGCCCTCGCCCAGAGCCGCGCCAGTCTGGATGATGTGTATCTGCAGGCCACCGGCCGCACGCTCATGGACGCCGAGCTGGCCGTGGCGGGCCAGCGGGATCCCAAGGCGGAGCGCAAGCTGGCCATGCGTTGATCGCTGAATTTCTCCAGTCCCCGGATTCCAGCCCTTTCAAGACCCGCAGCCCGTGCCATGACCAGCGCCTCCCCCAGCCTTGCCCCCCAGCCCGAGCTGGTGGCCGAACCCTCGGCCCTTGCCGAGATCGGCCAGGAAACCCTGGCACTCACCCGGCGACTCTTCCTGCAACTGTTCCGGCGTCCTTCCACCTTGGTTGCTGGGATTCTGCAACCCCTCATCTGGCTGGTCCTGTTCGGGGCACTGTTCGCCAAGGCACCCGAGGGCCTCCTTCCTGGCGGCGTGAGCTATGGCCGATTCCTGGGGGCCGGGGTGATCGTGTTCACCGCCTTCAGCGCCGCCCTCAATGCCGGCTTGCCCGTGATGTTCGATCGGGAGTTTGGCTTTCTCAACCGCCTGCTGGTGGCACCCTTGCGTTCTCGCAGTTCGATCGTGCTGGCTTCGGTGCTCTACATCACCAGCCTCAGCCTGGTGCAGAGTCTGGCGATCGTGGCCACCGCTGCCCTCCTGGGCTATGGCTGGCCGGGGGGGGCCGGACTGGTGCTGGTGCTGATCACCCTGCTGCTGCTGGTGTTTGCGGTCACCGCCCTGAGCCTGGGCCTGGCCTTTGCCCTGCCGGGACACATCGAGCTGATCGCTGTGATCTTCGTTGCCAACCTGCCGCTTCTGTTTGCAAGCACCGCCCTTGCCCCCCTTTCCTTCATGCCGGCCTGGCTGGGGTGGCTAGCGGCCTTGAATCCCCTTACCTTCGCGATTGAACCGATCCGCGCCGCCTACGCCGGCAACTTCCAGCTCAATCGCATCGCAACTGATGTGGTTCTCCAGGCTCCTTATGGCTCTCTCACCGCCGTGGGCTGCCTCGCCATCCTGGCGACCCTCGCCCTGGGGTTGTTCCTGGCCATCCGTCCGCTGTTGGATCGAAAACTCTCCTGAGCTTCCCCTCCATGTCCCTGAATCCGCCCCGCAAGCCCTCAGGAGCAATGGTCCATCGTTCCGGCCCGGATGCCGAGGCACTGCTGCTCGAGGCGGTGCGACATCGCCGTGACCACGAGAGCCTGATGAGGCTTCAGCGCTGCGTGCATCGTAGGGGCCTGGATTGGCTTGAGCAGTTCCAGACCCTCACGCTCCCGGCCCTGGAGGGCAACGACGCTGCAGCCTGGTTTGCAGCACTGCTGGGGGATGGGTCCCTATTGATGCCCGCCGATCGCCAAGGCGTTATCGAGGAACAGGCCTGGATCGAGCAACGGTCCACCGCAGCAATCGATGGGGCAATCGCTTCGATGTTGGCGGAATTCCCCGAACTAGCTCCGCAGGTCCAACCCTGGGGGTTCGCTCTGCCCCTCACGCTGGCTCCGCCGTCCGGACCTGTGCCGGAAGTGCTGCCGGAAAGATTGCCGCCACCGGTGTTCACCGACACCAGTGCCCGTGACTTGGCACCCATTCAGGCAGCAGGCCTTGCCTTGGAGATCCTGCCAGGCGGACTTGCCGATGAGAGTGCCAAACAGGGTCACTCCCATCCCGAGCCGTCCGGTTCCGCTGCGTTCATCGATGAACAAGCCCCGTTCGAAGGGTCGCCAGCCGATTCCGCTGAACCACGGCAACGTCGTGCGGTGGAGATCGGTGCCGCTCTGCGGTCCAGCCTGCTGCGCCGTTTTTCTCGCAGCCAATGGCGAAGTCTTGCTCGCATCCGCACAGATTGGGGTGGGGCTCCGCAGGTCCCGGATCCAGCCGTTGCGCCGAGATTGCAGCTCCCTGCTCCTGAGGCGTTGCCGGGGGCTGTGGCGTCCCCGTCACCTGCTGGGCCTACCACTGTTCTCGCTCAGGAGGTCCGACTGGCCGAGCGCCGGAGTGACCCGAACCTTCAGCAGGATGCCGCCCCGGCTCCGACAGCCTTGGCGGATCTGCGGGCCTGGCTTCCAGATTCCCTGCCCCGGGCCAGCTGAGGGAGGCCGCGCAACCGAGTCCTGCTTCCCCCGTTGTCCTGCCCTCGTTCTCTCTCCCCATGGGTTCTGGTGCTCCATCGTTTCCCGATCGCGCTGCCCTGGCGGGAGGTCTGATCGTTTCGGTGCAGGCTCCTGACGGGTCTCCTCTGCGAGATCCTCTGGTGATCGCGGCGATGGCGGAGGCCAGCCTGCGGCAGGGTGCCCTCGGTGTCCGGCTTGAGAGTCCTGAGCACATCGGCGCGGTGCGGCGGCGCTGTCCCGATGCCCTGATCGTGGGCCTGTGGAAGCGTTCCTACCCCGATAGTGCGGTTTACATCACTCCGGGATGGGAGGAGATCCAGGCGGTCTGGGCGGCGGGAGCGGATCTGGTGGCCCTTGATGCCACGGAACGGCATCGCCCCGACGGTCAGGATCTCAAGGGGCTGATCAGCCGCTGCCGCGACGAACTGGGCGCTCCGTTGATGGCGGATGTTGATGGTGTGGCCAATGGGCTCCGGGCCGCTGAGTTGGGTTGCGCCTGGGTGGGAACCACGCTGTATGGCTACACCGAAGCAACCGCAACCCTTCGTCCGCCCGGCTGGGAGTTGTTGCCCGTTCTGAGGCGGTCGTTGCCGGGGGCGGTGCCCCTGATCTGTGAGGGCGGCATCGCCTCGGCCGAACAGGCTGTGCGGGCAGTGGCGGAGGGGGCCGATGCCGTGGTGGTGGGCACCGCGATCACCGGCGTCGACCTCCAGGTGGCCGCCTACCGCCGGGCCCTTGGGGAAGCGCGCAGCCGCTGAATCGCCTGAAATGCGGCGCCTGGGAGCGGTGGGCTGCCAGAAATCCGACCGGACTCAACTTTTTTTGTAGCTCAGGCGTCTAAGGGGTGTGGTTTGGACACCATGGAAGCAGAACGAGCAAGGGACAGGAGGAACCCATGACGAGCCAGGGCCGCAAGGGTGGGGCATGGAAGTCGTGGTCTGCGAAGGGATGGCTTCCCCTCCTCACCGCAAGGCTGATTCCCGGTTTTGGTGGTGTGATGCTGTTCGGCGTGGCCCTGCTAGGCCTTCCCTTCAGCGCCAATCATCTTTCCCAGTTCGAAGCCCTCAACCGGGAGCTGGGCAAGCTGTGTTCCCAACCGCCTCCTCAGGCGCACAACGTCTGCCGTCTGCACGCCCGGCTGTTGAGCAGCCTGTGAGGCCGATTTCCAGCCGGGGCTTCAACGGGGGCATCACATCATGCCGGGCATGCCCATGCCTCCCATACCTCCCATACCGCCATCACCAGCGGGAGGAGCCGGGGGTTCCGGTTTGTCGGCGATCACCGCTTCGGTGGTGATGAGCAGCGATGCGATCGACACAGCATCCTGCAGGCCGAGTCTCACCACCTTGGCGGCATCGAGGATGCCGGCGGCCAAGAGATCCTCATAGGTGCCGGTGAGAGCGTTGAAGCCCAGGCCACTTCGTCGGATCTCCTCAACCACCACATCACCATCGCTGCCGGCATTGAAGGCGATCTGCTTCATCGGGGCATCCAGGGCCCGCTGCACGATGCTGATGCCGGTGCGCTCATCACCGCTGGTAGCGGCGATGAGACCATCGAGGCCGTCAGCCAGCTGCAGCAGGGTGCTCCCGCCCCCGGCGATGATGCCCTCCTCCACAGCGGCTCGGGTGGCGTTGAGGGCATCCTCAATGCGCAGCTTGCGGTTGCGCAGTTCGGTTTCGGTGGGGGCCCCCACCTTGATCACGGCCACTCCTCCGGCCAGCTTGGCGATCCTTTCGGAGAGCTTCTCGCGGTCGTAGTCGGAATCGGTGGCCTCCAGTTCACGCTTAATTGACGCCACCCGGTCGGCCACGGCGGCTTTGCGGTTGTCGCTGGCGAGGATTGTGGTCTCGTCCTTGCGGATGGTGATCCGCTCGGCGCTGCCCAGATCCGCCAGGGTGGCCTTCTCGAGGGTCATCGCCCTGTCTTCACTGATCACCGTGGCGCCCGTAAGGATGGCGATGTCCTCCAGCATCGCCTTGCGGCGATCTCCGAAGCCGGGAGCGCGAACGGCCGCCACCTGGAGCACGCCTCTGGTCTTGTTCACCACCAGGGTGGCCAGCGCTTCCCCCTCCACCTCATCGGCCAGGATCACCAGGGGGCGGCCGCTACGGGAGACGGCTTCCAGCACGGGCACGAGATCGGCCACGGCACCGATCTTGCGGTCGGTGATCAGCAGGAGCGGATCGCTGTACACACACTCACGCCGCTCGTTGTCGGTCACGAAGTAGGGGGAGGAATAGCCGCGATCGAACGCCATCCCCTCGGTGATCTCCAGTTCGGTTGCCAGGGATTTCGATTCCTCCACCGTGATCACTCCATCGGCGCTCACCGTGTCCATCGCCTCAGCGATCATCCGGCCGATCTCTTCGTCATTCCCTGAACTCACCGTGGCCACCTGGCGGATGGCATCACCGGCCACGGGGCTGGAGCGCTGGGCGATTCCTGCCACCACCTGGGCTACGGCCCGTTCCATGCCGCGGCGCAACTGCACGGGGTTGGCGCCAGCGGCCACGTTGCGCAGACCGTCCTTCACCATCGCCTGGGCCAGCACCGTGGCAGTGGTGGTGCCATCGCCGGCGGTGTCCTTCGTTTTGGAGGCCACCTGCTGGATCAGCTTGGCGCCAAGGTTCTCGAAGGGATCCTCCAGTTCGATCTCCTTGGCAATGGTCACACCGTCGTTAACGATGTCCGGAGCTCCGAATTTCTTCTCCAGCACCACGTTGCGCCCCTTCGGACCGATGGTGACCTTCACCGCATCCGCGAGGGCGTTGACGCCCCGCTCCAGGGAGTCGCGGGAGGCATCGGAAAACCGGATCAGCTTGGCCATGGGGAGGGGCGCTCAAGCGCACAGGGTTGGTTAGTTTCCCACACGGCAACTCGTTGCAACGATGCCAGCGGGTTGAAGCTCCTTAATGCGCACGATCGTGAACGGGGCGTTTCCCCGGTTCTCCGATGTCGCCTGTGACAACAATAGCGGGCCAGATACCGAGCTTACGTTCGATCGCTGAGGAAATCAGGGGGATGGTTATCCACTTTCAGCACGAGATGACGATCTCATCGAAGCTGCGGTTAATCGCTGCGAGGGTCCAGTTCTCATCCGGGTGGTCGACCCGAGCCATGCGCAGGCCTTTGCTCAGCTGGAATCCGAGAGCTGCCATCAAGAGGCCAACAGATCCTGGGTCGCTTAGGTAGCCCGAAGCTTCATGCATAAGATTTGACGCGAGAATAGTTTCGCTTCTGAGCGATTCCTGCCTGCTTCCACAGAGACGAGCGTGACGCTTCGTTTGACAAATTCGGCGGTGGCTGCTTTGGCCCATCGGGTTTAGCAGAGGGCTTGATCGGCTTCAGGAAGCCGTTGCGGCTCATGCTGGCGGTATTGACCAGCACCGCTCGGCCTCATTTGACCTCCAGCACAGCTTTCCCTTCGCCGCGACCAGCTTAAAAGGCCATATCCATTTAGAAGTTAGAGGCTCCATGTCTTGCTTAGTGGCCCCATGTCTTGATGCCGGCCGCGGTGCTCGTGGCCACCTCATCAGGGGCGGCCTCCGGCGAGCGGGCGTAGTTGAACATCGTGATGGGGCCGATGCGGTCCAACTCCCCGCCCATGGCCCGGCCGATGCCTCTGCTGGTCCCGATCGGCTTCCCGGTAGGGACAGGCCGTGCCTTGGGCAACGGATGCCGTTGGGCGGGTTGATCTCCGCTCGCGGGAACCGCAGGGTGGTCATCACGCCGGATCCTTATCCGGTAGGTGCCATGGGAGGGCCCGACCTGGCTGATCAGGGCATCGCGCGCCTCGTGGTGCAGTTCCTCGAGGGTAGGGGCTTCCACCACAAGCCCCCGTTCCGGGGCCTTGGCTTCAATCCTGCCGGGCTGCTCGGCCGTGACCAGAAAAACAATCTCGCGCATACCTGTTGCTTCGGCTCCTCCCATGGATCCACCCTGCCGGGTTCGACCCGCATCGGGGTGCTGCCTGGGATGCGGGGATCCGTCATCGAAAGAGCTCCTGCAGGCATGGCGGCCTAGGAGCCTGTCGCACATTTCCACAGGCACAGTCACCCTCCCCCCCCGTTTCTTGGGGGTGAGAGTTGCTCTCTGCCGGGGCCTGATCAGCCCCTTTGAGCCCTCTTCCTCAGCTTGCTGCCAGGG
>JBIJAG010000033.1:0-42727 GCA_044345855.1 Cyanobium sp.
CTGCTCACCTGCCCGGGCGACAGCTTCGTTTCGCGCATGGGGGCCAGCCTCTGCGCCGCCACCGGGCTCGACGAGCTGATCTGTCCAACGCCCGAGGCCTACCAAGAGCGCGCCATCGCCCTGGGCCGTGATCCTGCCGAACTGCAGCGCCTGCGCCGCCAACTGCTCGAGCGCCACAGCGAGCTGCCCCTGTTCGACACCGACGCCTGGGTGGGGCACTTGGAGAGCTTGCTGGAGCGGCTCCTTGTGTTGGAGCCCAAGCATCCAGACACAATGAATGCGCATTAAGAGGATGCGCACTAAGATGCGCACATACTTAGCTTTTAAGTATGCGCACAACCCTGGAGCTGCCGGATCCGCTGTTCGCACGGCTGAAAGCCAGGGCGGCCAACGAGGGTGTCACCCTCAAGCGATTGCTGCGCAGCTACGTGGAGCAAGGGCTCGGCGCCGCAGCCACCCGCACCGGGCAGAAGCGCTCCGCAGCCACCCTGCCGCGACTTGAAGGGTCGCTGGCCATCAAGGGGCAGCAGCTCAGCAATGCCGGCCTGTTCGATCTGCTCGACCCGTGAGCACCACAGCCGATCTGCCGGATCTGAATGTCTGGCTGGCGTTGGTCTGGCCTGAACACAGCCATCACCAACACGCCGTTCACTACTGGGAAGTCCAGGCCTCTGATCAGGTGCTGTTCAGCACGGTGACCGCTTTGGGGCTGGTGCGACTGGTGAGCCAACCGAAGCTGATGGGCCCAGCCGTCAGAAACGCTGCAGAGGCGTCCGCCCTACTCGATGCCCTTTGTCAGCAGCCTGGCGTGAAACTGGCCGAGCCGGAGCACGACGGCTGGGAGGTGTTTCACCAACTGCTGCGGGGTGGGAAGATCCCGGCCCGGCTCTGCACAGATGCCCATCTGGCGGCCCTGGCGATCGCCAATGGCTGGCGCCTGGTGAGTTTCGATCGCGATTTCGAACGGATTGCAGGCATGCAGAGGCTGCCGCTGCCGTGATAGCGCAGCTGCGCAAGCTCACCAGCAGAAGCAATTCGCTGATCGCCCAGAGAAAAGTGTGGGTATCGAGCAGGAAGCGCATCAGGGCTGCCCAAACAGCTCGGCAATCAGCGGATTAGCGGCATCGATCAAATCGGGAACCGTGAACTGACCGCGGGCCACCGGCCTGCCGTTGCGGGCGATCACCACCTCGGTTTCGGCGCCGGTTTCAATCGCCTCCACCAGCCGCGAGAGGTGGATTGGCGAGATTGCCAGCCCAATCGAAAGCCCTTCTCCGCTAGTCTGACCAGACCGACCAGACCAGATTATGTCCTTCGTTCAGGGTGACCCCTCATCGGGCCCTTCGGGCCCGGCCGCAACCCGTTGCGTCAATGTTCAGGAGGCGAAGACCCATCTTTCGGCCCTGCTGGCCAGGGTCGCCGCCGGCGAGCGCATCGTGCTGTCTCGCCATGGCAAACCCATCGCCCAGCTGGTGCCCCTGGATCCCAGCCCGCGCCGGCAGCTCGGCTTCCTGCAGGGAAGGGTGGATGAGGCGTTCTTCGAGCCCCTGCCCGACGACGAACTGGAGCGCTGGGGCGGATGAAACTGCTGCTCGACACCCACGTGTTGCTCTGGGCCCTGCTTGAACCCCAGAAGCTCTCCCCTGAGTTGCACAACGCCCTCGAAGACAGCAATAACACGCTCGTTGTCAGCGCCGCCTCCGCCTGGGAGATCGCCACGAAGTGGAGGTTGGGAAAACTGCAGCACGCCCGATCCGTCGTCGACAACTACGCCATGGCCCTGCACCGTCTGGCGGCGGTCGATCTGCCGATCAACGGTGCCGTGGCCCGTCAGGCCGGCCTGTGGGCCGTGCCGCACCGAGATCCTTTTGATCGTCTGCTGGCGGCCCAGGCCAGGTCCGACGACCTCGTGCTGGCCAGCACCGATCCGGCGTTCACCCAGTTCGAAGGGGTGGTGACCCTGGGGTAAGCCTTTGGCACCAGCGTGTTCCGACAGCCCAATTGGGCCCGCAGGACCCCTGGCTCAGCCCCAGACCAGGACGGCCAGCCACAGCAGGGCGTTGCTCGTTGCGCACTGCGCTACACTGAGCCAGTGGTGGTTCGGTTATGTGATTCAGGCCTTTCGGCACAAAGGGCTGCGCCTGTTTTTCGAAACGGGCAAAACGGCTGGAATCCAGCCATCCCTTGGCCGCAAGCTCCGTCTGCAGCTCGCAGCGTTGCACTCCGCTGCCCAGATCGAGGATCTGGATCTGCCGGGCTATCGCCTGCATCTGCTCAAGGGGGCAGACAAGGGGCGGTGGTCGATCTGGGTAACCGGGCATTGGCGGCTCACGTTTGTGTTCCGCGACAGCCACGTGTTCGATCTCGATTTCGAAGATTACCACTGATGCAGATGCACAATCCACCACACCCTGGCGAGTTCATCGCCGGCGTGTATCTCGAGCCCTGTGGGCTCTCGATTCGTCAGGTGGCCGAGCGGCTGGGGGTTTCGGCCTCCACATTTCAGCGGCTGGTGGCGGGCAAAAGCCGGATCACGCCAGATATGGCGCTGAGGTTGTCGCGGGTACTGGGGCGCACTGCCGAAAGCTGGCTTTCCCTGCAGGACAGCCACGATCTCTGTCAGGCCCGCCAGCGCCTGGACCTCTCAGCGCTGACCCCGATGGAGCTCACCCCGGCATGAATGTTTCGCCAGGAGCCTGGCCGGCGAACGCCGCCGCGTCGATCATCAATGGCAGCGGGGCCTGAGCCTTGTACGGATCGGCTTGAAGTGGTTGGAACAGGCTGTTGTCCATGCCGGCAGAACTCTTCTGGCGTGGATACCGATGCCGCACTGCTCCAGTGTGAACAGGTGGGGGAGGTCAAGGGTCAGCAGCTCGGCTTCCTGCAGGGTCCTGCGGGGCGTGGTTTCCAACCTCGCCTACGCCCTGGCCTTCGCGGAGTTCCGCCGCAGGCGATAGACAAATAAGCCAAGGACAAGAGCAGGGCTCGTATTCCAGAGATCCTTGACACGGGAGGGAGCGCCATCCTCGGCACCAGCAGCCGACGGTAAAATCCAATTGATTTTCTACCACTCGCTGGCGACGCTTCGGCAAGGGGCAGCTTTCCCCACCTCGGCTCGAGAGAGAGCTCGCCAGGCACGATTCGGCCTTCAGTGGCGGGCATCCTGCAGCGGGCCGCCATAGGCATGAAACGCCCCATCGGTGCTCACCAACAGCAGCGATTCACTGATCGACTGGGCGACCAGCAGGCGGTCAAACGGATCACGGTGATGGAGAGGCAACTGCTCGAGCGTCAGCAGGTGGGGGAGGTCAAGGGGCAGGAGCTCAAAGCCACACTCCTGAGCCCACGGAATCGCCTGGGCCGTGGTTCATCGCTGATCGCCCAGAGGAAGGCGTGGGTGTCGAGCAGGAGCCGCATCAGGCCTGCTCAAACAGCTCGGCGATCAGCGGATTGGCGGCATCGATCGAGTCCGGAACTGTGAACCGACCGCGGGCCACCCCCAAACGCCGAGGCCGCTCCGGCCCCGGCAGGGCGGTAAGCCGCGCCACCGGCCGGCCGTTGCGGGCGATCACCACCTCGCTTGCCGCACCGGTTTCGATGGCCTCCACCAAGCGCGAGAGATGGGTCTTGGCCTCGTGCATGTTGACCGTGCGACGACCAGAGTCGCCCGCTGCAGCCGCAGTTGCCATGGCGCGCGCCCCACGAAGCCCTCAATTAACTAGACCAGACCAGCTCAGATCAGCGCCCCGCTGGCTCCGGCCCCAGGTGATCCATCACAACCAATTGTCGTCGTTCCGCTCCGGTGGGGTGCCGGTGGCATAGGCACCGGCGGACCTTGATCGCCACCGCTCTCCCAACCGCTGCAACCTAGAAAGGGTGTCCGCCGCCCTCCCAGCCATGTCCCTTTCGCCTCCCCTCCCCGCCCTGCTCGCCGCGATTCCGCTGGCGGTGGAGTCCGGTGCGGCGGGTGCCACCGATGCTGCCGCGGCCCTTCATGCCGGCGCCCCCTTCGCCTGGTCGTTGGTGCTGGCCGGCGCCGTGGTGATCGCCAGCCTTTTCCCCCTGGCCGCCGCCCGCTCCAAGGCCGATTTCACCCCCGCCGATCTGGCGGCCCCCCGGGCGATGTTCGAGCGGCTGCCGGCCTGGGGCAAACGGGCCAACTGGGCCCATCAGAACAGCTTCGAGGCCTTCACCCTCCACGCCCCCGCCTGCCTGCTGGCCCTCTTTGCCGCCCACACCGGCGCTGCCCCAACCGCCCTGGCGATCGCGGCGGCCTGGCTCCACCCGGCCCTGCGGCTCGGCTACATCGGCGCCTATGTGGCCAACCTCCCCCCCCTGCGCAGCCTCTGCTGGGCCGGCGCGATTCTCTGCACCGCCCTCCTCTACAGCGAAGGCCTGCGCGGCGTGCTGGGGGGCTGAGGGCGGTAGTGGCGGGCTGAAACTGTCCTCAGGCTGGCGGTGGCTCTTGGTCTTCCTGCCCTTGCGCTTGCAGAATGCCCGCGATCTTTCCCATCGTGAAAGCCTTCGAGCGCATGTCTCCCAGCCGTTCATACACCGGTAGAGCCTCTTCCTGATGGATGCGCAGCGCTTCATCCAGCTGCCCTCGCGCTTGCAGGATGTCCGCGATCTTCCCCATCGTGATGGCCTTCGAGCGCACGTCTCCCAGGCGTTCAAACACCGGTAGTGCCTCTTCTTGCATGATGCGCAGCGCCTCATCCAGCTGCCCTCGCGCTTGCAGGATGTCCGCGATCTTTACCATCGTGAAAGCCTTCGAGTGCACGTCTCCCAGCCGTTCCAACACTGGTAGTGCCTCTTCTTGATGGATGCGCAGCGCTTCATCCAGCTGCCCTCGCGCTTGCAGAATGCCCGCGATCTTTACCATCGTGATGGCCTTCGCGTGCACGTCTCCAAGACGTTCATACACCGGTAGTGCCTCTTCTTGATGGATGCGCAGCGCTTCATCCAGCTGCCCTCGCGAATCCAGGATATCCGCGATCTGCCCCATCGTGATAGCTTTCAAGCGCATGTCACCCAGGCGTTCATACACCGGTAGTTCCTCTTCTTGCATGATGCGCAGCGCCTCATCCAGCTGCCCTCGCGTTGCAAGGATGTCCGCGATCCGCCCCATCGTGATGGCCTGGCGCCTGGCATCCCCCAGCCGCCGATAGAGGGGCAGCTCCACCTCGCGCCAATGGGCCAGGGCTTCATCCAGATCCCCCAGACTGAACAGCAGCCGGCCCAGCTCGTCGACCAGGGAGATGCGCAGCTCATCGGGTGCTTCCGGGTTGCCCTCGAGCCAGGCCCTGATCTCCACCACCCGCCGGCTGCGCTCGGCCATCGAGCGGGTGTCCAGGCCCCCGTGGGCACTGGGAGCGGGCATTGGCCACAGTCTCACCCCACCGGGGACGGTCAGGGCTCCAGGTGCGGCTGCGGGCAGGAAGGCATACACGCCGCTCCGCCAGGCCCACAGGTCGGGCGCGCTGCGGGAGGCCAGGGCGATCGCCTCCGCATCCAGCCAGAACACCAGCCGAGAGCGCGCGTCGGCGGCCAGGCGCTCCCGGCGGGTGTTGAAGGCTTCCCAGCGGGCGGCGTCAAACCAGCCCGGGCGGCCGATCACATGCACCACTGGCGCTTGGCGCGCGTTGTTCACCAGCCGGGCTTCCAGCATCGGCACATCGAGGATCTTGTCGCTCAGCGGCAGCCGATCGCTCCGCAATCCCGCGCACTGAAGCACCCGGTCGAGAGCTTCCATCACCTGCCGCCGCAGTCCCTCATCCGGCGCCTCCACCAGCAGCCACTGAAACGGGGGCCCATGGATCAGGCTGCGGCTGAGGCGAAGAAAATCGTCGTGGCACGGTCCGGGGAGCTGGCGGGCTTCGGCCAGCCTCGCTTGTTCGATCGCGAAGGCAGAACGCACCATGGTGGAAGGGGTTCCGGCTCAGCCGCCTGCCGCCCCGTAGCCCTCCAGGGTGCGCACCACCGGATGGCTGCGGCGCCAGGTGCCGTCGTTGTATTGCAGCAACGCCAGGCGATGCAACAACTCCTGCGCTTGTTCGTCGTTGCCACCATCAACAGGGTTGCTGTCGATCGTCTTGAGCAAGGCATAATCCGCCGGATTAAGAAAATAGCGATAGTCGGCCGCCAATTTTTCAATCGCCGTTTGCACCACGCTGGCATCAATCCGATCCTCGGCCAGCTCACAGCAGAGTTTCAGCAGACGCAACAGCTCCCGTGGATGGCCGCCGCTGAACTCCACCAAGCGATCCACCTCCGCATCGCTGGCAAACAGACACCGGTCGGCTCGCAACAGCAGCAGGCGGCGCATCGTTCTCCATCCGGCTTCAAAGCGGCCACCATCTCGCTCATAGAGCTTCATCATCGGCAAGACAATATCGGCATCGAGCTTGCCGCCGAGACGCCCGTCGTATTTCAAATGCAGCGGCGCCGTGTAGATCACCAAGGTTTTGATGGCCAGCAACTGCTCCGCATCCTGCACAAAGAATTGCTGGGTATCTTCGCCACGCATCTTGTCGGTGCCATCGATCAGAAACAGCAGCTGCTCGGCCCTGCCTTTACGCGCCAACTGGGCCTCTGCCAGGCGAATCAGAGTATTGAAGGCCAGCGCCAGGCTGGTGAAATCATTGCGAATTTCGCGCCGCCATTCACTCTTCTGGCTTGACCCGGTCTTGAAGGCGGCCGTAAACGTGGCCAAAAGCTTGATCAGACCAGGGATCCCACCACCGCCCTCGGCCACCGTCTTGAGTTCGGCACTCAGCTCCTTTGTTGTGGTCTGCGTTTCCACCACGTTGCCAAACCAGCGTTGCAGGGGCTCAAGGGCCTCTGCCCCCAAAACAAAGCCGTCTCCATGGAGCCGTTCCAGCAAGGTTTCAGCCATGGCCATCAGCACTTCGGTGTACTGCAGGTTGTTGCGGTCCAACTTGGCCAACACATCCACCTCCACCACATAAAACCGCCTCGATGCGTTCAGCTGCAGCGCATAACGGCGCAATTCGGTGGTCTTGCCGATGCCGATATGGCCAAAGAACAGGATGTGCTTTTCATAGAGAGCAAAGAAAGCATTGCTGACGGGATCCCAGCCAAACTTGCGCGCCAGGCGGGTGAAGGTTTTTTCGCTGCCCCGCGCTTCCTGCGAATCCACGTAGCGGGGATCCTGATCAGACAACGCCTCTTCGTACTCAATTTTTTGCAGGACTTCGAGCAGGTGGCTTGGGGGTTGATAGTCCATCGATCGCATCGACCAAGAGCAGACGAATTGGGCTCAGCCCTTCTGCTGCAGTCCCTTCAGCGCCGCCAGGAGCGACGCCGGGCTTTGGGGATCCACCATCAGCACACTGCCGGCCGGAGCGCTGCCGAGCTTCTCGCCCATCGCCATCCAGTCCTTGGCCAGCAGCAGCCGCAGACCCTCAGCGGCCGCCGGATGGGCCTCAATCACCGCCGCCAGCTCCTTGGCGGAGGCGGCCCGCGCCTGAGCCAGCAGCAGCTGCTGCTTGGCCTGGGCATCGGCCTCCAGCAGCAGGGCCTCCTGCTTGGCCTTGGCATCGAGCACCAGGGCCTCGGCCCGGCCCCGGGCTGCATTCACCTGGGATTCCCTCTCCCCCTCGGAGCGCAGCACCGCCGCCCGCTTCTCCCGCTCGGCGGTCATCTGCTGCTCCATCGCCTGCTGCACCCCCTGGGTGGGCTTGATGTCACGCAGCTCAACCCGCGTCACCTTCACGCCCCAGGGATCGGTGGCCAGATCGAGCTCCTTGAGCAGCACGTCATTCACCTCGGAGCGGGTGGTGAAGGTTTCGTCCAGGTCGAGCTTGCCCATCTCGGCGCGGATCTGGGTGAGCACCAGGTTCACCATCGCCGCCTGCAGGTTGTCCACCGCGTAATAGGCGCGGGCATGTTCGAGCAGCTGCCAGTACACCACCGCATCCACCTCAATCGAAACGTTGTCGCGGGTGATGCACTGCTGCGGTGGGATGTCGAGCACCCGCTCCTTGAGCGATTCATGGCTCACCACCCGCTCCAGCCCCGGAATCACCAGCGAGAGGCCCGGCGTGAGCTGGCGGTTGTACTTGCCGAGCCGCTCGACCAGCATCGAGCGGCTGCTGCTCGTCACCTTCACGCCGCTGATGCCCAGCGCCCCTAAAGCAATCAGCACGGGAATGAAAAGGCCTTCCATCGGTGCTGCACCACTGGCCTGAGCGTAGGCAGGATGGAGCCAATCCATCGCCGCGGCCCGTTCGGATGCCCCCCCTGCCCCTGCTCTGGCTCGGCCTCGGTGCTCTGCTGCTCTCGCTGGTGCTGATCGGGATCGACAGCGATGGACTGCTGCTGGTGGGGGGCCTGGCCGCCCTGCTGCTGGTCCTGCTCGCCAGCGTCCTCCCCCAGTTGGCGGCGGCCCCGCAGCTGCTGCTCTTCGCCGCCCTGGTGGGGGTGGCCTACGCCCTGGTGCGGCGCTGGTCCAGCCGCCATGGCGAACGGGCGATTCCCCCGGCAGCCCGAGCGGATCTGGCCGAGGTGATCGCCCCCTTCGACCTTGAGGGCGAGGGCCGGGTGCGCTGGCAGGGCCAGAGTTGGGCCGCCCGCAACCTCGAACCGTCCCGCCTTCTGCCCAGCGGCAGTGCCGTCACGGTGATGGGCCGCGAGGGCACCCGACTGCAGGTGCTGCCCCGCGATCCGGCCTGACGGCCCGTTCCCTCAGTCGAAGAACATCAGGCTCACCACCTTGCCCATGTCCTCGGCGCTGCGGCAGCTGGAGAGGAGGGTTTCGCTGTCGTGGAAGGCGTAGCAAATCAGCTGGTCGCAGCGGCTGATGATCTCGTGATTGCAGAGGCTGCTGGCCATCGGCAGCGGGAGGTCGTCATGCTCCGGTTTCTCCACCAGGTGCAGCACATGCTCAAGCTGGTCGCGCGACTCGATCGGCTGGCGCTCCAGGCTTTGAGGCAGCAGCACGGTGAGGCGACTGGGATCCACCTCCAGCACGCTGCGGATCACGGCGGAGTTCACCCCCTGGGCCCCTGAGGTGATCAGGCTGTGGCCTTCATGGGCCAGGGCGCGGGCCACGAGTTCCACAAGGTGGATCGACACCACCGGCACGTGCCGACTGCCCAGAATGGCGATGCGGCGTTTGCCCCGATCCTGGAGCATGGCTAGCTCCTGGGCGAGGGTGTCGATCCGGTCTAAAGCCGGTAGATCGAGGGACCGGGTCAACCGTTGCCCGCAAGCTTCAATGTGAACTTAGCAGCGGCGAACCTCAAGGGCGGGCAAGCGGCTCAGGCCCGCACCGGCAGCCGCAACCGCTCGAACAGGCGGGAGAAGTTGCAGTGCTCCTGCACCAGCCGGATCGCGTAGCTGGCCTTCACGGCTTCATGAAGCCGGCCATGACCGAAGGCGACATCGATCGTCTCCACCGTGGTCAGGGTGTCGTGGTCGACCTTGAGCACGGGCACCTCCAGTTCCTCGGCTCGGCTGATCAGCTGGGGCAGGGGATCCCCCACCCCAGTGAGGATCAGACACTGGGTGGAGGCCTCCAGTGCCGCCAGCTGGATGTCGGTGCGGTCGGCGCCGGTCACCACGGCCATGTTGCGGCGACGGCGGAAGAACTCCATGGCCGAGTTCACGTTCATCGCCCCGATCGAAAGGGTTTCCACCAGGAGATCGAGGCGGTCTTGGCAGCACAACACACGGGCATCGAGGCGGCGCACCAGCTCCTCCACGGTCACGCTGCGCAGCAGGGGGCTACGGGGCATCACCCCGTGCACCGGTAACCCCAGGCGCTCCAGGGCCGGCTCCACCTCGGCTCTCAGCGTGGCCAGGCCCTCGGGCGCCACACTGTTCAACACCACCCCGGCCAGGCGATCCCCCAGCTGCTGGCGGGCCTCCAACAGCGGCTCCACGCTGCGGCTATCGCTCCAGGGCTGCACCAGCAGCACCTGGGCATCAAGCTCACGGGCCAGCTGCGCCAGCGACAGCCCGAACAGCAGGCCCTCACTCAGAGTGCCGGCCGCCTCCAGCAGCACCAGCCGGTCGGCCTCGGCGGCAATGCGGCTGCGCAGATCATCGAGAACGTCGCCGGCCTCCAGATCGGCCGCCAGCAGACGGGCCTGGGCTGTGGCCGGCTCCAGCACCCGCAGCGAGGGCAGCAACTGCTCATGGGACAAGCCCAGGGTGGTGCCCACAAAGCGCACCTCGGGATCCATCGGGAAGTCGGCCGCGCTGGTGGCCAGCGGTTTGCCGAACAGCACCGAAACACCCTCGCGTCCCAGTTGGCGGGCCAGACCCAGCACCACCGCCGATTTACCGCTGAAGGGTTCGCAGGAGCCAATCAGCAACGGGATGGGCATGGATTCCTCGCCGGGGTCAGCGGATCGGCGCCAATCTAGGCAGCGGCCCACCTCAGAACCCATCGTCGCCGATGAAGCACCCGGCCAAGGTTCACGGCGGACGCCGGCACCACGCACGCCGACACCACGACGGGCTGTATGGCGGGCGGCACGGCGGGCGGCACGGCATTGGGCGGCTCCAGGAAGCACGACACACAGCCGATCGAGATTCGTCCCCGGCAGGGAGATCCCACCGATCCGAACCCGGCCACACCCCAGGGAGAAGACTCTCCGTGATCGCCTGACCCCAGCACAGCTGGCCCGCCGGGCAGCGCCTGCCACGCCCCCTATCCAAAGAATCAACTGCAGAATGCAGCCTCGCGCGGAAGCGTTCGCCTCCGCAGAGCCACCATGATCAACACGGAGCCCACCACCAACCCCAATCCGCCCCCCTGGGTGGCTGTGACCGGGGCGGGGGGCAGCTTTGGCCGGGCCCTGCTGCGCCGCTGGCACGACCGAGGCGCCCAGCTGATCGCCCTCACCAGCAGCGAAGCGCCCCTGGACCTGGTCGATGGCGAGGGCCATCCCATCCCCCTGCGCCAGGTGCGCTGGCGGGTGGGGGAGGAGCAGGAGCTGGCGGGTCTTCTGGCCGAGGTGGACGTGCTGGTGCTGAACCATGGCGTCAATGTCCACACCGCCCGCGACCGCACCGCCGTGGAGCGCTCCCTGGAGGTGAATGCCCTGAGCAGCTGGCGCCTGCTGGAGCTCTTCGCCACCGTGGTCGGGGAGCGCCGCAGCGCCGTTGGCCCGAGAGCCCCCATCGGAGTCGCCAGGCCGCTCCCCGAAGTGTGGCTCAACACCTCGGAGGCGGAGATCCAGCTGGCGGTGAGCCCGCTCTATGAGATCAGCAAACGGCTGGTGGGCCAGCTGCTCAGCCTGCGAGCCCTGGATCTGGCCAAGGCGGCCGGCGGCCCCTTGCGGCTGCGCCGGCTCGTGCTGGGCCCCTTTCGCTCAAGCCTCAATCCGATCGGTCTGATGGACGCCGACTGGGTGGCCGGCGAGGTGATGCGCCAGGCGCTCGACTGGAACTGCGGCCTGGTGATCGTGACCCCCAACCCCCTCACCTACCTGCTGATGCCCCTGGCCACCCTCAGCCGCTGGGCCTATTTCCGACTCACCACCCGAGCATCGGGGCCGTGATCAGAAATCCCGGTCCGTGAGGATCTCGCAGCCGTCGCTGGTCACCGCGATCGTGTGTTCCCACTGGGCCGAGAGGCTGCCGTCCACCGTCACCACGGTCCAGCGGTCCTTGAGGGTGCGGCAGCCCCTGCTGCCGGCATTCAGGATGGGCTCCACCGCCAGGGTCATCCCCGGCCGCAAAACCATATTGGGCAGGTCGCGGGTGCGGTAATTGAACACCGAGGGCTCCTCATGAAGGTTGCGACCCACGCCGTGGCCCGTGTAGTCCTCCACCACGGCGAAGCCGTGGGCCTCCACATGATCCTGAACGGCGCCGGCCAGTTCCAGCAGGGTGCTGCCGGCTTTCACCGTCGCCAGACCCTTCATCAACGATTCCTGGGCCACCCGGCTGAGGGTACGGGCCTCCTCCGGCACCCCTTCGCCCACACAGATGGTCACGCAGCTGTCGCCGTGGTAGCCCTCGAAATAGGCGCCGGTGTCGACCTTGAGCAGGTCGCCGGCGCGGATCACCCGCTTGCTACTGGGAATGCCGTGCACCACCTCATGGTTGATCGAGGCGCAGATGCTGGCCGGAAAGCCGTGATAGCCCTTGAAACTCGGCGTGGCGCCCATCTCCCGAATCCGCTTCTCGGCTTGGCGATCGAGGTCGCCGGTGGTGAGGCCCGGGGCGGCCATGGCGATCATCTCCCGCAGCACCGTGGCCACGATGCGGCTGGCCTGGCGCATCACGGCGATCTCCCGGGCCGACTTCACCTCCACGCCCCGCCGGCTCTTCTGGATTCGGGGTCCGCTTTGGGTCACGGTGCCGTCGGGCGCACGGCCCGGCTGCGAGGCGGCCAGGAGATCGGCGAAAAGATTCATGCGGGGCCGACTCGGGCAGGTCGTTCGGGTTCGTTTCAAGTTATCAATGGCCCATGCTGGCCGGCGAGACGCCATGGCTGATCAACACGCAGAGGAAGCTCGCGGCGGCAACGATGCCGAGGACTCCGCGGCCGATCCGGGCGGCGATGCGCCCAACCAAGCCGCCGGTCGGAAGGGCTCGCCACCCCTGGCTTTGCGGCTGCGCCGGGCTCACGCCGCCCTGGCCCCCTGGGTGCTGGCGCCCCTGCTGGTCACGGTGATCACAGGGCTGGGCTACCGGCTCCTGCGCGACTGGGGCGGCCTCGGCCGAGATCCGGCTCATGGGCTGATGGTGGTGCACGAGGGGGAATGGCTGCGGCACTGGTTCGGCCCCAGTGGCGAAACGCTCTACGTGCTGGCCAATGGCCTTGGCCTGCTCTGGATGCTGGGCACCGGCGGTGCGATGCTCTGGCAGCGGTGGCACCGGCCGGGGGAACGGACAAGGGGTGACACATGAGCCGGTACACTGGTGGTTTGGCCAGGCACTGGAGAGCTGGGATGGCAGCGGAAACAACCGAATCATCAACCGAATCGACACCGGAATCAATCGCAACAGCCATGACAGCACCAGAAGCCGCCGTCAGCGATACCGCCGCGGCAACCACCCCTGAGACGGCCATCGAGGCCCCAGCGGCCACCGCGGGGGTGAAGGTCACCACCGGCCGCCGCAGTGCCCAGGAGCTTCTCGACGCCTTTGAGGCCGAACAGCTCAAGGCCGATCTGCCCGATATCTATGTGGGCGACACCGTGAAGGTGGGCGTGCGGATCCGGGAGGGAAGTAAGGAGAGGATCCAGCCCTACGAGGGCGTGGTGATCGCCAAGCGCCATGGCGGCCTGAACGAAACCATCACCGTGCGCCGAATCTTCCAGGGCATCGGCGTGGAGCGGGTATTCATGCTTCACAGCCCCCAGGTCGCTTCCATCCAGGTGGAGCGGCGCGGTAAGGTGCGACGGGCCAAGCTCTTCTACCTGCGTGACCGGGTGGGTAAAGCCACCCGCGTGAAGCAGCGTTTCGATCGCTGAGCCACGCTTCCACCGATCCATCCTTTGGGACGGTTCGGTGGATTTAGCCCAGTTCCCTGGGGTCGTCGCCTTGCGCCGTTAGTTCAGTTGGTAGAACGCAGGTCTCCAAAACCTGATGTCGGGGGTTCAAGTCCTCCACGGCGCGTTCGATGGCCCCATTTGCAGTTTCGTGGTTCCGAGCATGGAGTTGGATCTACAACCCGGTGACGTGGTGAAAGTGCTGGAGTCCGCAGCCCTAGGCTGGGTTCGGGCCCGCGTGATCCGCGTCAAATCTGGGGGTCGGGTTGTCGTGCAGAGCGACCAAGGTCGGGAATTCACGGCCCGAGGCAATCAGGTTCGTCTGATCGAACCGGCCGGTTTCCGTCCCTGAACGACAATCACTCGGGTCAGATTTATCTGATCCGTATTTTTCAGTCCCTGTCAATCAATCGCATCACCCAATCCCTTCCGCCTCAGGATCGGAATTTCTTTCATCTGACTGTCCCATGGCCTCCCAGCACCCGGGAGGCCTTTTTTGCTGGAAGTCATGGCTTCGCTTCGCTGCCCATCGCCACCTGACATCCAATGCCAACACACCCTTCAGCCGCGCTGCTCAGCCTCTCCCCCTCCGGGGAGTGATCCCCCAGCTGGGGATCTACAGGGTCTGCGGATCCAGCCCATGGCCTCAGCAGCGTTGACGGAGGGACAGGTCGCGTTGGATACTTGTGTTGTCGGCCATGGTGCCGGCGCCGCCGATTTCCGGGCTCCACAAGCCCGCGTAAGCGACGGGGGACTGTAGTTCAATCGGTTAGAGCACCGCCCTGTCACGGCGGAAGTTGCGGGTTCGAGCCCCGTCAGTCCCGTTCACTTCTCTGGAGCCCCCCACCGTGGCAGTCGCTGGTCCGGTCCGGGTTCGTCTGGCCCCAAGCCCCACCGGGACCCTCCACATCGGCACGGCGCGCACCGCGGTGTTCAACTGGCTATTCGCCCGGCGCCACGGGGGCCAGTTTCTTCTCCGCATCGAGGACACCGACCGCGAACGCAGCAAGGACGAATACACGGCCAACATTCTCGAAGGCCTTCAGTGGCTGGGCCTCCAGTGGGATGCGGAGCCTGTGATCCAGAGCGCCCGCATCGCCGAGCACCGTTTGGCCATCGCACAGTTGCTCGCCTCCGGCAGCGCCTACCGCTGCTACGCCACCGAAGCGGAGCTCACGGCGATGCGCGAGCAGCAGGCAGCCCGTAACCTGCCGCCGCGCTACGACAACCGCCACCGCCACCTCAGCCCCGAGCAAGAGCAGGCCTTCATCGCCGAGGGCCGCGAAGCCACGGTGCGCTTCCGCATCGACGATGACGCCACCATCACCTGGAACGACCTCGTTCGGGGGGAGATGCGCTGGTCCGGTGCCGATCTGGGGGGCGACATGGTGATTGCCCGGCGCGCCCCGGCCGACCGGATCGGGGATCCCCTCTACAACCTTGTGGTCGTGGTCGATGACGCGGCCATGGCCATCAGCCACGTGATCCGCGGCGAGGACCACATCGCCAACACGGCCAAGCAACTGCTGCTTTACCAGGCCCTCGGCACCCCCGCCCCGTTGTTCGCCCACACCCCCCTGATCCTCAACCAGGAGGGCCGCAAGCTTTCCAAGCGGGATGGCGTGACCTCCGTGAGCGATTTCCGTCGCATGGGTTACACGGCCGAGGCCCTCGCCAACTACATGACCCTGCTCGGCTGGTCGCCTCCGGAGGGCATGGGGGAGCGCTTCAGCCTGGCCGAAGCGGCAACGGTGTTCGGTTTCGATCGCGTGAACCGGGCCGGAGCCCGCTTCGACTGGGACAAGCTCGATTGGCTCAACGCCCAGGTGCTCCATGGCCTGGATCCCGAAGCCCTCCGGCAACAACTCCTACCCCTGTGGAAGGCGGAGGGCTGGGCCATCGGTGGAGCTGCGGCCGATTCCACCTGGCAGATCGATCTGTGCACCCTTCTGGCTCCCTCCCTGACCCGTCTCAGCGATGGGGTGGATCAGGCTGCCCCCTTCTTCCGCCGCCCGGAGCTCGATCAGGCCGCCCGGGACCAGTTGGGTGCTCCAGGAGCCACTGCCGCCGTGGCGGCCCTGAGCCAGGGCCTGCCGGAAGGGCCTCTCGAGGCCGATGCCGCCAAGGCACTTCTGGAGACAGCCGCCACGACGGCTGGTGTGAAAAAGGGAGTGGTGATGAAGAGCGCCCGGGCCGCCCTGCTGGGCAGCCTGCAGGGCCCGGATCTGCTCACCACCCTCACCCTGCTGCACCGGCTCGGGGAAGCGGGCCCGAGGCTGGCCGGCGTAATGGATTAAATCCCGGTCGTTCGTCCTGCGGACGACCTAATCCTGAACGCTCGCGAACAGCGGCTCCACCCGGATAGCGATCACACTCGAGGCTCGCAGCACCAGATACTCCAATTCTAAATCCTCCAGCGGCACGTTCACAAAGGCATCCGGCGCCGCCGAGGTGAGCACACCGCCATACCACTTCTGGAAATCGTCGAGGGTGCGGAACTCCACCACCTGCTCATGCCCACCCTCGAGCATCAGGTGAATGTGAAACCGACGCGGAACACGGGGCATGGGGAGGCGATGGATCCGGAACCTTCCCCCAGGATGACGCAAATGGGCCCGGCGTCATCGCCGCCGGGCAATACAACGGGTGGCGAGGCTGGCCGGAGGCAGTGCGGCACAGGGCAAACGGCTTGACCGCAAACTCGGCCACCAAGGCGAGCAGGGCGCGATCGCGGCCCCTCCAGGCACCGCCATTGCCCCAGCCCAGCCAGAGCAGCGACCCGAGCGGCCCCACCGGGACCGCTCCAGCGGACTCCCTGGCAGGGATCGCTTCGCAACGCCACGGCCCGAGGCGTCTGAGACAGCGCCGGATCCAGGCCTCGTTGTCCGCTCCCACCGGATCGGCCATCCGCTTCAGGGCCGCCGGGGTGGTGGCCACGGCGCCGAAGAGATTGATCACCTCCAGCCGCCCAAACCCCCAGCGGCGGCCGTAGGCCACCAGCCGCCGCAAAGTGGGGTCGTCCCGCTGGCCATCAGCGCAAGAGGGATTGAGCCCAACAAACACCAGGGTCGGCCGCTCAGGCTGCCAGGTGCGCTGGAGCCACCAGCGGTAACCACCGCAGGGGCTGAACACCGCCGCCGCGGCCGGCACCGGCGGCGGCGGGGTAAAGACCTCTGGCAGGCTGTGGCCACGGAAGGGATCCAGGCGGCGGTGGACCATGGCGCAGAACAGGGTGGAACGGGTGGCGGATTCAGCGCCGGTGGGTCAGGCCGCAGCTCCTGAGGCAGCCGATGGGGACCTCGCGAACAGCAGCCGGGCCACAGCTGCGGCTGGTGGCCCCAAGCCCCTGCTGCTCCTGGTGGATGGCCACTCCCTGGCCTTCCGCAGTTTCTATGCCTTCGCCAAGGGCGGCGATGGCGGGCTGAGCACCAAGGCGGGGGTCCCCACCAGCGTGACCTATGGGTTCCTCAAGGCCCTGCTCGACAACTGCCGCGGACTCAACCCCCAGGGCGTGGTGATCGCCTTCGACACCGCCGAACCCACCTTCCGCCATGAGGCCGATGCGGCCTACAAGGCCCACCGCGAGGAAGCCCCTGAACACTTCTTCGAGGACCTCGGCAATCTGCAGCGGATCCTCGCTGAGGCCCTCGACCTCTCCCTCTGCCTGGCCCCCGGCTACGAAGCCGACGATGTGCTCGGCACCCTTGCCAACCGGGCCGCCAACGGGGGCTGGCGGGTACGCATCCTTTCCGGCGACAGGGATTTGTTCCAGCTGGTGGACGACGAGCGCGACATCGCCGTGCTCTACATGGGGGGTGGTCCCTACGCCAAGAACAGCGGCCCGGTGGAGATCCGCCGCGAAGACGTAATCGCCAAGCTTGGCGTTCCCCCGGAGGATGTTGTTGATCTCAAGGCGCTCACCGGCGACAGTTCTGACAACATCCCGGGGGTGAAGGGGGTGGGTCCCAAGACCGCCATCAACCTCCTGCAGGAGAACGGCAGTCTGGAGGGGATCTACGCCGCCCTCGACACCCTGGAGGGCCCGAAGGCCGCCAAGGGAGCCCTGAAGGGCGCGATTCGCGAGAAGCTGGCCACCGATCGGGAGAACGCCTTCCGCTCCCGCATGCTCGCCGAGATCCTGCTGGACATTCCCCTGCCCAGCGAACCGAGGCTCGAACTCGGAGCAGTGAATAGCGAAGCCCTGGCGGGGAACCTCGAGGAACTTGAACTGTTCAGCCTGGTGCGGCAGGTAGCCAACTTCACGCGCCTGTTCTCGGCCCAGCCCTTGGTCGACACCACCGCTGCCGGTGCCAGCAGCGATGAAACCACCAACCAGCGGCATCCAGCATCCGCCGATGGGGCTGCCATGGTTCCGGCCGGCACCGAAGGCGCCACCCCGGCGGCACCCAGCCCAGGCGCTGCAGCGGCCCGCGCCATACAGCCAGGAGCCGTAGCGCTGCACAACATCGGAACCCCCGATGCCGCAGCCGGACCAGCCACCGCCGCCCCCTCCCTCCAACCGGAGCTGATCACCACGGAGGCTCAGCTGGCCGCCCTGCTGATCAGGCTTCAGGCCGCCACCGATCCGGCCCATCCCGTGGCCCTCGACACCGAGACCACGGCCCTCAATCCATTCCGCGCCGAGCTGGTTGGCATCGGGCTGTGCTGGGGTGCCGGTGCATCGGATCTGGCCTATATCCCGATCGGTCACGGCGGCAGCGAGAGCCAGGGACAGCTGGCAGGCCTGGGCGAACCGGCGGCGGACGCCAGCATCAACCAGCTACCCCTGGCAACGGTGCTGCAGGCCCTGGCCCCCTGGCTCGCCAGCCCCGCCCACCCCAAGACGCTCCAGAACGCCAAATACGACCGCCTCGTGCTGCTGCGCCACGGCCTGGCCCTCGAGGGCGTGGTGATGGACACCCTCCTGGCCGATTACCTCCGCGATGCCAACGATCGCCACGGCCTGGAGGTGATGGCCCAGCGCAACCTGGGCTTCACCCCCACCAGCTACGGCGAACTGGTCCCGAAGGGAGTCAGCTTCGCGGCCGTGCCGATCCCGGCGGCCGCGCAGTACTGCGGCATGGATGTCCACGTCACCTGGAGGCTCACGGGGCTGCTGCGCGAGCAGCTCGCGGCACTGGGAGCCGCCCTGCCGGCACTGCTGGAGCAGGTGGAACTGCCCCTCGAGCCGGTGCTGGCCGCCATGGAGGCCGCCGGCATCCGCATCGACTGCCCCTACCTGGCGGAGCTCTCCACGGAACTGGCCACCACCCTGGCGGACCTGGAGATCCGGGCCCGCCAGGCCGCCGGTGTGGACTTCAATCTGGCCTCCCCCAAACAGCTGGGCGAGCTGCTGTTCGAAACCCTGGGGCTGGAGCGCAAAAAATCCCGCAAGACCAAGACCGGCTGGAGCACCGACGCCGCCGTGCTCGAAAAACTGGAACACGACCACCCGGTGGTGCCCCTGGTGCTGGAGCACCGCACCCTCAGCAAGCTGCGCAGCACCTATGTGGACGCCCTGCCGGCCCTGATGGAGCCGGAAACCGGACGGGTGCACACCGATTTCAACCAGGCCGTCACCGCCACCGGAAGGCTGAGTAGCAGCAATCCGAACCTTCAGAACATCCCCATCCGCACGGAATTTTCCCGGCGGATCCGTAAGGCCTTCCTGCCTCAGGAGGGCTGGCTACTGCTGAGTGCCGATTACTCCCAGATCGAGCTGCGCATCCTCACCCATCTCTCCGGCGAAGATGTGCTGGTGCAGGCCTACAACGACGGCGACGATGTTCACGCCCTCACCGCCCGGCTGCTACTGGACAAGGAGGAGGTGAGCAGCGAGGAGCGGCGGCTGGGCAAGACGATCAACTTCGGCGTGATCTACGGCATGGGCGCCCAGCGGCTGGCGCGGGAGGCGGGGCTCCCCCAGGCCCAGGCCAAGGAGTTCCTGAGCCGCTACAAGCAGCGCTATCCGAAGGTGTTCGCCTACCTCGAGTTGCAGGAGAGGCTGGCCCTCAGCCTTGGCTACGTAGAAACCATCCTCGGCCGGAGGCGCCCCTTTCACTTCGATCCCGGTGGTCTGGGCCGCCTGCTGGGCAAGGATCCCCTGACGATCGACCTGGAGGCGGCCCGCCGGGGCGGCATGGAGGGACAGCAGCTGCGTGCCGCGGCCAATGCGCCGATCCAGGGCTCCAGCGCAGACATCATCAAGCTCGCCATGGTGCATCTGCACCGCACCTTGCGGGACCAGGGCCTGCCAGCCCGCCTCCTGCTTCAGGTCCACGATGAATTGGTGCTTGAGGTCGCTCCAGAAGCCCTGGAGGCGGTGCGCGACCTAACCCGCCACACGATGGAGGAAGCCGTGCTGCTGCGGGTGCCTCTGAAGGTGGAAGCGGGGGTAGGTCCGAACTGGATGGAGGCCAAGTGAGCAGCGCGGGACTGGAACAACGCCGCCCATGGGACAATCCAAGCCAATCCGGAAGTCCGGCGAGCATGCCATTGGCCCAGCAATTACCGCGCCGCAAAGGGATCATCTTGGCCGGTGGCAGCGGCAGTCGGCTCGCTCCGCTCACCACTGCGGTGAGCAAGCAGCTGATGCCGGTGTACGACAAGCCGATGATCTATTACCCACTCAGCACACTGATGCTGGCGGGAATCCGCGATGTTCTGATCATCAGCACCCCCACCGACCAGGCCGCGTTTCAACGGTTGCTGGGTGACGGCAGCGCCTGGGGAGTCAATCTCACCTATGCGATCCAACCCAGCCCGGATGGCCTGGCCCAGGCGTTCCTGATCGGCGAGGAGTTCCTGGCTGGTCACACCGCCGCCCTTGTCCTTGGGGACAACCTGTTCCACGGCCACGATCTGGTGCCCCAGCTGCAGGCCAGCTATGGCCTCACCAGCGGCGCCACCGTGTTTGCCTACCCCGTCCGAGATCCTGAGCGCTACGGCGTGGTGGAGTTCGCCAGCGATGGCCAGGTGCTGAGCATCGAGGAAAAACCCTCCACACCCCGATCCCGCTATGCCGTGACCGGTCTGTATTTCTACGACGCCTCCGTGGTGGAACGGGCCCATCAGGTGCGGCCCTCGGCCCGGGGGGAACTGGAAATTACCGACCTCAACCGCCTGTACCTTGAGGAGGGCCTGCTGCGGGTCGAGCTGATGGGGCGCGGCATGGCCTGGCTGGACACCGGCACCCCCGATTCGCTCCACGAGGCCGCCAGCTACATCCGCACCCTGGAACATCGCCAGGGGCTCAAGGTGGGCTGCCCCGAGGAGGTGGCCTGGCGGATGGGCTGGATCGATTCAGCTGCTCTGGAGCGGTTGGCGGGCCCGCTGCGCAAGAGCGGCTACGGCAACTATCTGCTGCAACTGCTGGAGAAGCCCCATGCAAGTTGAACGCCTCCCCCTGGATGGCCCCCTGCTGCTCACCCCCAAGGTGTTCGGGGACGATCGGGGCTACTTCCTCGAAAGCTGGAACCGACGGAGCTTTGCTGAGGCCCTCGGCATCCCGGAGGCCGAGGTGGCCAGCTTCGTGCAGGACAACCAGTCGCGCTCCAGCCGGGGGGTGCTGCGCGGTCTGCACTACCAAGTCGCCCCCGAAGCCCAGGCCAAGCTGGTGCGCTGTGTGGCCGGCGAGATCTTCGATGTGGCGGTGGATCTGCGCCGCAATTCCACCAGCTTCGGCCAGTGGACAGGGGCCCGGCTGAGCGGCACCAACCACCGCCAACTGTGGGTGCCCGTGGGCTTCGCCCATGGGTTCCTCACCCTCAGCGACACCGCCGAAGTGCTCTACAAGACCGTGGGCTACTGGAATCGCTCCTGCGAACGATCCCTCCGCTGGAACGACCCGACCATCGGGATTGAATGGCCCTCCACCGGCATCGAACCCCTGCTGGCGGACAAGGATGCCGCCGCCCCCGGGCTCGCTGAAGCCTTGGCCGCCGGCGATGTCTTTGACAGTCCTCTGCCATGAAGGTGCTGCTCACCGGCCGGGAGGGCCAGCTCGGCACCGCGCTTCAGGCCAGCCTTCCCGAGGGAGTCACCCTGATCGCCACCGGACGCTCCGAACTGAACCTGGCCGATGCAGCGGCCTGCCGCCAGGCCGTGCTCACCCATCACCCCGACTGGTTGCTCAATGCCGGTGCCTACACCGCCGTGGACCGGGCCGAAAGCGAGCCTGATCAGGCCTTGGCCATTAACGCCGGTGCGCCGCAAGCCTTTGCTGAAGCCCTCGCGGAAACGGGCGGCCGCCTGCTGCAGGTGAGCACCGATTTCGTGTTCAATGGCGCCCAGGGGTCTCCTTACCGGCCAGATCAGGCGCTCGATCCCCTAGGGGTCTATGGGGTAACCAAGGCGGCGGGCGAAACAGCCGCCTTGGCCCTTCCCGGAGCCCGGGTGCTGCGCACCAGCTGGGTGTACGGGCCAGTGGGCAAAAACTTCTGCCTCACGATGCTGCGGCTCCATGCGTTGAAAGCCGCAGCAGGCGAACCTCTGGGCGTTGTCGCCGACCAGGTGGGCTGCCCGACGGCCACCCACACCCTGGCGGCCGCCTGCTGGAGGGCTATCGGAATCGGGGCCGATGCCGATGGTCCGCGCATCCTGCACTGGAGCGATGCCGGTGCCGCCAGCTGGTATGACTTCGCCGTGGCCATCGGCGAGCTGGGGGTGGCGGCGGGTCTGCTGGAGCGGGCCGCCGAGGTGCGCCCCCTCAGCACCGCTGCTTACCCCACCCCCGCCCAACGGCCCAGTTATTCCCTGCTCGACTGCACCTCCAGCAGGGCTGCTCTTGGGGGGGAGCCCCTGTACTGGCGAGTCGCCTTAGCACAGGTGCTCGAGCGGGTCGCAGCCCAAGGCCCCTAGACGGCTGTGGCCCTGTCGCTACCAAGCTGCCCCCCAGCGAGCCGTTTCCCAGTTCTGTCTCCTGCGGCAGCGTCGCCTTGAGAAGCCCGCCCATCCCGTTCCCTCCACTCCTCGATCCATATCCCCACAGCCCCAAGCCTCCCTCCCCCGGCTGAGGTGGTGATGACTTGAAGGCAGCGCCTGCTGATCACCGGCGGGAGGTGGCTTCTTCGGGGGAGCTCGATCCCGATCTGTTGCTGTACTTGGCGGCCGAAAGCCATGTGGACCGCTCGATCGATGGGCATAGCGCCTTCATCGAGAGCAACGTGACCGGCACCTTCAAGCTGCTCCAGGCGGTGCGAAGCCAATGGGAGTCCCTCCCAACCGAGCGTCAGTCCGGCTTCCGGATGCACCACATCAGCCCCGATCAGGTGTTCGGCTCCCTTGGGGCCACCGGACGGCTCTCGGAAACCACCCCCTACGCCCCCCGCAGCCCTATTCGGCCAGCAAAGCCGCCAGCGATCCCTTGGTGAGCGCCTGGGACCACACCTACGGCATGCCGGAGTTACTCACCAACTGTTCCACAAACTACAGCCCTTGGCAGTTCCCGAGAAGCTGATCCCCGTGGTGATCCTCAGGCGCGAAATAACATCTAAATTCCTTTACGGCGATGGCGCCAACGTGCGCTCCAGCGGGCGGGCTACGGCGGCGGTCGGCTCGCCAGGGCTTAGGGGATTCGCCCCGGCCCGGTCAAGAACAGTGGCGAGAGCGGAAGGATTCTCAGGCCCTCGACCAGAGCCCTAGCTATGCGGGTAGGCCCTCTCGCTCTTCCCTTCACCCAGATCACGGGCTGGGCATGGCTGGAGTGCTCTCAAGGCTTCAAGCTCTCCAGGCCTTACGGTGCAGCCTATTCTATGTTCACCGGCCACGGGCCGGCCTCCGCCTTGACCCTGCGGCTCACCAACACCCTCACCCGAGCCAAGGCCGACTTCGTGCCCCTTCGCGAGGGGAAGGTCTCGATTTACTGCTGCGGCGTCACCGTCTACGACCTCTGTCACCTCGGCCATGCCCGTAGTTACATCGTGTGGGATGTGCTGCGCCGTTACCTGATCTGGCTGGGCCATCAGGTGACCTTCGTGCAGAACTACACCGACATCGACGACAAGATCCTCGCCCGCGCCGCCGCCGAGGGCAGCTCAATGGAGGCGGTGAGCGAACGCAACATCGAGGCCTTCGTGGCCGACATGGCCGCCCTCAATATTCTTCCCGCCGACCGGATGCCGCGAGCCACTCGATGCCTCGATGCGATCCGCACTCTGATCGGCGACCTTGAGGCCCGAGGGGCCGCCTATTCGGTGGATGGCGATGTGTATTTCGCCGTGCTCAAACATCGCAATTATGGCAAACTCTCAGGCCGGGATCTGACCGAGCAGCAGGACAACGCCTCCGGCCGCGTTGCCAGCGCCGAGGAGGGCCGTAAGCACCATCCCTTCGATTTCGCCCTCTGGAAAGGAGCCAAGGCGGGCGAACCCAGCTTCCCCTCACCCTGGGGCCCGGGCCGTCCCGGCTGGCACATCGAATGCTCGGCGATGGTGCGCGAGGAGTTGGGCGACACGATCGACATCCATCTTGGCGGCGCCGATCTGATCTTTCCCCACCACGAAAACGAGATCGCCCAGTCGGAAGCGGCCACCGGAAAAGAACTGGCGCGTTGGTGGCTGCACAACGGCATGGTGAATGTGGGCGGGGAGAAGATGAGCAAGTCGCTCGGCAACTTCACCACCATCCGCGCCCTGCTCGAATCGGGCGTCAGCCCGATGACCCTGCGGCTGTTTGTGCTGCAGGCGCACTACCGCAAACCGCTCGATTTCACCGTCGCCGCCCTGGAGGCCGCCGCCACCGGCTGGAAGGGCCTCAACGCCGCCCTGGGAGTGGGCCGCATATATGCACATCTGCTCCCCTGGAGCGAAAACACGGCCGGCGATCTTGCCGCCCTTCCTGACGACCTGGCGGCCAGCAAGGGCCGATTCATCGCGGCCATGGACGATGACCTCAACACCGCCGCGGCCATGGGTGAACTGTTTGAGCTGGCGCGGCCCCTGCGGGCGCTCGCCAATCGCCTGCAACGTCGTGACATTCCCGGAGCGGCAGATCTGGCCCAGGGCGGTCGGTGGCGGTTGCTGCTTGAGCTGGCGGGGGTGCTTGGACTCGAACCCGAACAGCCAAGGCTCCCGTCGTTGCAGGGATTCAGAGGCGATCAAGCAACCAGCGGGGAGCCGACAACCAAGGCGAAGCCTGCAGCTTCACTGGGATGGAAAGCAACGGTTGTCCAATCGCCAACCCCCGTGGGGATCAGCGCCGAGGGCAGCCCTGGGGAAGACATCAGAGCCCTCATCGAGAGGCGCAAGGCCGCCAAGGCCGTCCGCGACTTCGCCACGGCCGACCGGATCCGCGACGAGCTCAGGAGCCAGGGCATCGAACTGATCGACCGCCCCGGCGGCAGCACCGAATGGCTGCGCCGCTGAGGGTTTCCGCTTCTTGGAGCCGCCCCAGGCAGCACTGAGCTTCTGCCCCCTTCTGCCCCCGATGCCCTACCTGCCCAGTGGCTGCCATTCCCGCGGAGGGTCGGCAGTCCTGGGACCGCCGACGCATCGCCTGGATTCCCCGCTCCAGGGCAGAACGGACAGGAAATGACGAAGACGTTGCCCAGCACCATGCCGGCCTCAAGCTCCCGGCGGCGCCTGCTTGTCCCGCATCAAGGTCTCGATCTTGCGGATGCGCCTGAGTGTGGTCTCCCAGACCTCCAACTGAAAGGTACGGGCCCGGTCCCCCGACGCCACGGCGGAACGGCATTCCGCCACCTGGGCATCGAGATCACCCCCAGCCTCGAAGACATCCCAGAGCTGGCGTTCCAGCCGTGCCCGGTCGATGAAGTTCCAGCGCTGCAGCCAGGGGGGGAGGGCGGCCATCGGATCGGGCTATGAGATTGCGCCAGCCTTGCAGAAGCCCAAGGGAGCCGCCGGTTGACCCTGGGGCCTGGGGCTGGGCTGAGGCACGACCGCGCACCGCCGCCGCCGACCGGGCAAGGTGCCCGATAGGCCGGAGGAAAGTCGCTGAAGACCCCGATCAGACCTTCGTTGGACCTGCCATGACACGGTGACTGGCGCTGCGGGTCACAGTCACCGTGCTGCGATGAAACGGTCTCTGGAGCTTGCGGAGATGGCCGCTGAAGCTGCGGTGGGAAACTGGTGCCGCAAGTCCGCGAGCCTCGCCGTGAAAGCCCTGTCCGTGCTGGGGTCCACAGGTTCGATCGGCACCCAGACCCTGGAGATCGCCCTGGAGTTCCCCGAACGGTTCCGGGTGGTGGCCCTCACGGCCGGCAACAACCTCGACCTGCTGGTGGAGCAGATCGTGCGCCACCAGCCCGAGGCCGTGGCCCTGGCCCAGTCCGAAAAGCTCGCCGAGCTGCGCGAACGCCTCGAAGCCCTCGAACCCGGCCTACGGCCTACACGGTTGCCGGAGCTGCTGGGCGGCAGCGACGGCCTCTGCGCCGCCGCCGCCTGGGGCAGCGCCGATCTGGTGGTAAGCGGGATCGTTGGCTGCGCCGGCCTGCTTCCCACCCTGGCCGCGATCAACGCCGGCAAGGACATCGCCCTGGCCAACAAGGAAACCCTGATCGCCGCGGGGCCCGTGGTGCTTCCGGCCCTGGAGGCCAGCGGCAGCCGGTTGCTTCCCGCCGATTCAGAGCACTCCGCCCTGTTCCAGTGCCTGCAGGGCACCCCCTGGGCCGACACCGCCCGCCTCTCCACCGGCGTTCCCACCCCCGGCCTGCGCCGCATCCAGCTGACCGCCAGCGGCGGCGCCTTCCGCGACTGGCCCGCCGCCGACCTGGCCAAGGCCACCGTGGCCGATGCCACCAGTCACCCGAACTGGAGCATGGGCCGCAAGATCACCGTGGATTCGGCCACCCTGATGAACAAAGGGCTCGAGGTGATCGAGGCCCACTACCTGTTCGGCCTCGATTACGACCACATTGAGATCGTGATCCACCCCCAGTCGATCATCCACTCCATGGTGGAACTAGCCGATTCCTCGGTGCTCGCCCAGCTGGGCTGGCCGGACATGAAGCTTCCGATCCTCTACTGCCTCAGCTGGCCCGAGCGGCTCGAAACGCCCTGGCGCCGTCTCGATCTCACCGAAGTGGGCCAACTCACCTTCCGCGCCCCCGACCGGGAGAAGTACCCCTGCATGGAGCTGGCCTACGCCGCCGGCCGGGCGGGCGGCACGATGCCGGCGGCCCTGAACGCGGCCAACGAACAGGCCGTGGCCCTGTTTCTGGAGGAGCGCATCCCCTTCCTCGCCATCCCCCACCTGATCGAGCGGGTCTGCGACCGCCACCGCGCCGACCTCACCGCCAGCCCGTCGCTGGCCGATGTGCTGGCGGTCGATGCCTGGGCCCGCCAGGCTGTGCTCGAAGCCGCCATCGCGCTGCAGACTGCTGCCCCGGCCTCCCTGCCGGCCTGAAGCAGTCCGCCACCCAGCATCCCCCGCCCAGCCATGTCGTTCCAAGGATCGCTTGAAGAACTCAAGGCTCTGGTCACCCTTCTCGATCTCCAGGGCCACTGGAACGATGAAGGTCCCCTGCAGACGTTCAGCACCAACAGCGGCGAGCACATCAACTTCTGGCCCGCCACCGGCGAGCTCCAGGTGAAGGGCCACCCCCAGGCCAGCCATGATCTGGCGTCACGCCTGGAGCAAGCCATGGCTAGCCGAGGCAGCTGAGTGATCCGCGTCAGCCACCACCTGCTGCTCTGCGCCACTCCCAGCAAGGCCCTCTGCTGCCCCGATCCAGCCATCGGCGTCGCCAGCTGGAACCGCCTCAAGCAGCTCGTGAGGGAGCTGGACCTGGAGAACCCAGCCCGCGACCAGGGCATCGTGCTGCGCACCAAAGCCGACTGCCTGCGCATCTGCGCCGAGGGGCCGATCCTGCTGATCTGGCCCGATGGGGTGATCTACGGCGGCGTGACCGCCGAGCGGATCGAGCGAATCCTGCGGGAACACGTGGTCGGCGGAGTGCCGATCGAAACCTGGGTGGTGGGGCGAAACCAGTTCGGCCGCGATACTGCGGAACACTGGAATGATGACAATCGCCCTGGAGTAGATCCCAGGCCTGAGCGCCAGTGGGACGTCTGGTAGGACAGCTGGGGAACAGAGGGGCTGCAAACCAACGCAGTCTCCTGACTGGCGAAGGTCCCGTTCCCCCCTCGATCCAAACCAGCCTCAGGCAGCCACCTTCTCCTTGGCCCCAGCTTTGCCCACACCGAGGCTGCGCAGCTCGCTCAGCAGACCGTTGAGCACGGCCTTGGCATCCCCGAACACCATGGCGGTCTGGGGCAGTTCGAACAGGGTGTTGGCGATGCCGGCGTAGCCGGCGCCGAGGCTGCGCTTCACTACGAATACCTGGCGGGCCTGGTCCACCTCCAGCACGGGCATGCCGTAGAGGGGGCTGGAGGGATCGCTCTTGGCATCAGGGTTCACCACATCGTTGGCGCCGAGCACGATCACCACATCGGTGCGAGGGAACTCGGGGTTAATGATGTCCATCTCCACCAGTTGCTCGTAGGGCACATCGGCCTCGGCCAAGAGCACATTCATGTGGCCGGGCATGCGACCCGCCACCGGATGGATGGCGTAGCTCACTTCCACCCCATGGGCTTCCAGCAACTTGGCCAGTTCCCGCAGGGCGTGCTGGGCCTGGGCTACGGCTAAGCCGTAGCCGGGCACGAACACCACCCGCTCGGCCTGCTCCAGGGCCATGGCGCACTCCTCGGGGCTGCAGCTGGTGATGCGGGTATAACCCGCCTCGCTACCTCCACCACCGACAGAACCGCCAGCAGTCCCCAGGGCTCCGCCGAACAACACGCTCACCAGGGAGCGGTTCATGGCGGTGCACATCACCTGGGTAAGGATCAGGCCCGCTGCACCCACCATGGCGCCGGCCACGATCAGCAGCTGGCTGCCCACCACGAAACCGGCAGCCGCCGCGGCCACCCCGGAATAGGAATTGAGCAGCGAGATCACCACCGGCATGTCGGCGCCGCCGATCGGCAGGGTCACACCGATGCCGAGCAGGGAGGAGGCACCCACCAGCAGCCAAAGGGGCCAGCCGGCGGGATGGGCCGGAATCTGCACCGCAGCGAGCAAGCACATCAGGGCCAGGCCGATGTTCACGCCGTGGCGCAGGGAGCTCTGGGTCCAGGCGGGGGTATCCAGCCAGCCCTGCAGCTTGGCCATGGCCACGATCGAGCCGCTGAAGGTGATCGCCCCCACGAACACCGAGATCGCGATCGACACCAGCTCCACCATCCCGGAATCCTGAGAGGCGAAGAGGGCCACCCCCACGGCCACGAGCAGTGATGCCATGCCGCCGCAGCCGTTGAAGAGGGCCACCACCTCCGGCATGGCCGTCATCGGCACCCGCTGGGCAGTGAGCACCCCGGCCAGGCCACCCAGGGCCGAACCCACGGCGATCCAGAGCCAGGTGATCGGCGAAGGCTGCAACTGAATCAGCAGACCCACCACGGCCAGGCCCATCGCCAGGGCCGCAAGACCATTGGCGGTGCGGGCGGAGCGCACCTTGGACAGGCCCTTGAGGCCCAGAGCCAGCAGCAGCACCGCCACCAGGTCGATGGCATCGGTGAACAGATCAATCGAAAGGGAGTTCACGGCAGAAGCGGATCAACCGCACAGATCAGGAATGGAGTGAAGACAACGGAACTGGGCCCAAGCCCAGGGCGGAGTGCCTTGATGAAGAGGAACGAAGGGCAGCCAGCGAAGCCGCGATCGAGGCATTGGCAGCCATTAGATCTGGGGCTGGCTGAAAAACAGCCCCAGGACCGGTGACAAGGAAAGGGCCACCATCCTCCGCTCCATCAGCGACGCCGGAACATCGCCAGCATCCGGTCGGTCACCAGAAAGCCACCCACAACGTTGTAAAGGGCGAAGCCCAGGGAGAGGGCCCCGATCGCCAGCAGGGCGGGGTTACCCGCGGCCTGGCTGAGCAGGGTGAGCGAGGCGAGCATGGTGATGCCACTAATGGCGTTGGCGCCCGACATCAGGGGGGTGTGCAGGGTGGGAGGCACCTTGCCGATCAGTTCAAGCCCGAGGAGGCTGCCGAGCAGCAGCACCCAGAGGGAATTGGAAAGGGAGCTCATCGCAGGCTGGGGGTCGGGGCGGATGGATTAGAGGGCTGGACGCCCCCCGTGAGAGCAGGCTCAGCGGCCGGAGACGTTGGGGCACCAGGGGCGGCGATGGCCTGTTCGGCGCCGTAGACCACATCGCGACGGCGGCAGACGCCCTCATGGGTGATAAGGCAGCCCTCGAGAATCGGATCGGTGGGGTCGAGGCGGAAGTCCTCCTCGCCCAGCAGGTGCTCGATCAGGGCCGCCACATTGCGGGCATAGAGGGCGCTGGCGTGGTTAGCCACGCTGCTGGGCAGGGCCTCGGCCCCGATCAGCTTCACGCCCTTGCGCTCCACGGTGGCGCCGGGAACGGTGCCGAAGCAGTTACCGCCCTGGGCCACCGCCAGATCCACCACCACCGAACCCGGGCGCATGCCATCAAGCATGGCCTCGCTGATGAGCCGGGGAGCCGTGCGACCCGGGACCTGGGCGGTGCAGATCACCATGTCGGCCAGGGCCAGCTGCTCGGCCAGCTGAATGCGCTGGGCCTCAAGGAAGGCCTCGGAGGCCTCCTTCGCGTAACCACCCACTTCCGCCGGCCGGTCCTCCAGTTCGGGGGGATTGATGAAACGGCCCCCGAGGGATTCCACCTGTTCCTTCACGGCCGGCCGCACATCCGACACATACACCACCCCGCCCAGGCGGCGGGCCGTTGCGAGGGCCTGCAAACCGGCGACGCCGGCTCCGAGGATCAGCACCCGGGAAGGCTGAATCGTGCCGGCCGCCGTCATCAGCATGGGCACATAGCGGTCCAGGGCGGCCGCCGCAAGCAGCACCGCCTTGTAGCCGGCGATGTTGGCCTGGGAGGAGAGCACATCCATGGCCTGGGCGCGGCTGATCCGGGGCAGCAGCTCGAGGGCGATGGCCGAGGCCCGGCAGCCGTTGAGGGTCTCGATGAGCCCGGTGGCGCCATAGGGAGCCAACAGGCCCACCACGAGGGTGCCTGGGCGGAGCTGCTCCAAGGCCTCCGGCGCCGGAGGGGCGACGCAGAGCAGGCCCTCCACCGCGGACCAGGGCAGATCGTGGGCGGGATGGAGCTGGGCGCCGGCCTGCGCGTACTCGGCATCCCGGAAACCGGCGGCAGCACCGGCCCCCTGCTCCACATGCACCTCAGCACCGCGACCGCTCAGGCGGCGAACGGTTTCGGGGGTGGCGGCCACCCGGGTCTCACCCGGAGCAAACTCCCGGGGAATCAGCAATCTCACCAAGGGCGCGGTCCTCCAAACCTTTCTTCCAGTTAGGGGCGCTGGGAGCTGGACGACAAGCTGCTCCCCTCCTTTGTGCGGACTCCCCCATGCAGGACTGGGGCCAGAGGGAACTCCCGCCAGCAATCCCGATCCTTTTCTGAAGAACAGCGGGGATATCCATGGAGATGGCTAAAGGATGGATTCGTGCGCCCAGCTCCGATGGCCCTAACCGCCCTCGAATGTCCCGACAATGTTTGCCACAGCCACCACGGCGGCCACGCGGTGGCTCGGGAGGAGGTGGAACGCAACCTCAACGCCCACGGCGCCGATTGGTGCGAACGGGTGGCGGAGCGCATCTACGAAATCTCCGTTGACAGCTTCTGCCAGACCGTGATGCCCAACCTGCAGCAGCAGGGCTGGCAGCGGCGCCACCTGGACTGGGAATTCAAGCTCTCTGAAGAACCGGCCGAGGTGGAGCGCACCGTGGTGGACGGGGCGATCAACGCCATGGAGAGCTTCCTACGCAGCAACGAGGTGCAGCGCCTGTTCATCAAGGAACTGGTGCAGGGCACCTTTGCCGAAGCGATGCAGAACCCCCTGCGGAGCATGGGAATCCGCTATCTGATCGAGGAGGAGCTGATGGGCTTCCTCAGGGATCGGCGCGAGGATCTGCTCGACCGGATGGCCGAACGGCTTCTGGAGGATGCCGCCGGGGATTTCGAGCGGGCTCGCCACTGCGCCTCCGCCGATCTCAACGAGGTGGAACATCTGCTGATGAACCACGCTGAAGCCCAGCGTTGACGGATCCGGTGCCCCGTCCGATTGACGGGGCACCGCAGATCGCCTCAGACCAAACTTCAGAAGCGAGACCTCAGATCAAGGGGAGCAGTTCCTGCTCTAGGCAACGCACTTGGGGTAGACAGCCTCTTTGGCGCAGCAGTCGCAGCCGCAGAATCATCGGATCGATGTCGCAGTAGAGGAGCCAGCAACGCTCCAGATGGAGCCTGGGGTGATCGATGGGGTCACGGGGCAGGGCCATGGCTGCAGGACCAGTCGCCCAGATGAGGGGTCTGGCCGGAAGCTAGAGACGCCGACCAGGAAACAAATGGGAAGGAATACTCAAACCCTCCGTCCGTTGGCAACGATGACGGCACCGGCCCATCCGAGCCCAGAATCGGCCGATGGCCTCACCCTCCTTTGAACTGTTTTGCCGTGGCAAGGCTCCCGCCACGGCTGGACCGCCAGCGTTGCAGCCTCGGGATTGGCAACGGCAGTTGATCCAGCTGCTGAGGGTGCGCCTGGACGAGTGCGATTCGGCCCGCAGGGATGTGCTGGTGCATGCCGGCCCTGGAGCCGGCAAGACCCTCGGGGCCCTGCTGGGCTTCCAGCGGATGCAGCGGGAGGGACGCCTGGAGCGCTTGGTGGTGTTCTGCCACCGCAGCTCCATCGCCCGCCAGTGGCTCGCTGCCGCCCTGCGGCTGGGCCTGATGGTCCGGGAGTGGGATGGGAGCCCGGAGCCTGGGCAGAGCGGTGCGGATCCGGATGGCTGGCTGCTCAGCTATCAGGGAGCGGCACGCCACCGCGAGCGGCTGCTGCGGGATCTGCCAGAGCGGCTGGCTGGGGAACCGTGGCTGGCCATTGCCGATGAGGTGCACCACCTCGGTCTTGATCCGGAGGAACCCGAAGCCATGGGCTGGGGCCAGGTGTTCAGCGAACTCACCAGTCCAGCCCGACTGAGGCTGGGGCTCTCCGGCACCCCCTTCCGCGCCGATGCCCTGGCCTTCTGCGCGGCCCGCCGGATCCGGATGCGGGAATCAGGAACGATCGTGGAGCGGATCGTTCCCGATCTGTGCGTGGAACCCCATCGGTTGATCCAGGCCGGTGACGTGCGCCCCCTGGAATTCCGCTTTCAGGACGGCTGGGTGGAACATGGCCGCGTCCCCGCCGGGACGGAACGGCAAACCTCACCCCTGTCTCAGGAAGCGCGGGAGAGCTGGCGGGCCCGCAACCTGCGTAGGGCCATCCGCCCGGGGGATGGGGGTGGCATTGCCCAGCGTCTGCTGATCCAGGCCCGCGGCCGACTGGAGCAGGTGAGGGGCCTCCATAGCGGAGCGGGGGGCCTGGTGATCGCCCGCGACATTCACCATGCCCGGCAGATTGCCGATTGGCTGCGTGAGGAAGGCGAGGAGCCGGTTCTGGTCCACTCCCTTGATCCGGAGGCCTCAAACCGGCTCGCTTCCTTCCGCGGCGGGACCGGCCGCTGGTTGGTGAGCGTGGATATGTGCGCGGAGGGGTTTGATGCGCCGCGGCTCCGGGTGGTGGCCTACCTGAGCACCGTGGTAACCCGGAGCCGTTTCGTTCAAGCGATCACCAGGGCCGTGCGCCTGGAGGATGACCGCATGGGCGCGGAGGGCATCCCCAGGGATCCTTCCTACGTGTTTGCCCCAGCGGATCCACTTCTGATTGCCCATGCCCGCACCTGGGCCCGCAGTGAGCCCTATGTGATTCGCTCCCACGCGGCATCACCAGCCCCGGAGACGGGCGTCCCGGGAGCAGGCGGTGCGCAACCGCTGACCGCCCTGGCCGATGGGGCGGGTGCCGTGATCCACTTCGGGGGCCCGGAATTGCCTGCCTTCCTGACCAAGCCAGCCAGATCGGACTACCACCGGCCAGCGCCAGGATTTACGACGTTGTGTCAACCAACACCTACGAATGCCTGGGACGCAGGGAAAGTACTTGGACTCGACGATCAGTGATGGACGCGGCTGTGCATCGCAGACTCACCGTTGCCGTGTGCTGGGCCATGGCTCGTCGTGCAGCCTTGGATGGTCAGGAGCGGTTCGAAGAGAGCTACGCCCTGAACGAAGAATTTCGGGAATGGCTGCTATGCCTGGAAGACAACCCGGAGCTACTGCGCGAGACCGTGCTCATGGTTCCCTCCAGTTTCCCCATGCAGGGCCGCCCCGAAACCGACGGTCTATTGGAAATCTAAAGCAAATCCGCTGATTTCAGCCATTCCTGTTTTGGCTGTGGATCCTTCGCTGTGGGCACAGGTGCCTCCTTCGAAGGGAAATCAACCCGGAGCCTGCGCCACCTCCCTAGGGTTAACTCATAGTTGTTCCGCATTGGCGCCATGGGTGAGGCCCCTTCCCAGTCCGTTGAAACCGATCGCCCCCAGCGGACGCCGGTGGAGAACGTGGTGATTATTGGCTCGGGGCCGGCGGGCTACACCGCCGCCATCTACGCGGCCCGGGCCAACCTCAATCCCTTGCTGATCACCGGCTTCCAGGCCGGAGGCATCCCCGGGGGCCAGCTGATGACCACCACCCACGTGGAGAACTACCCCGGCTTCCCCGACGGCATCCTGGGACCGGAGCTGATGGACCGCATGAAGGCCCAGTCCGTCCGCTGGGGAACCCATCTGGTTGAGGCCGATGCCGAACGGGTTGATCTCAGCGTGCGTCCCTTCCGCATCCACACTAGTGAAGCCCAAACCATCGAAGCCCATACCCTCATCCTGGCGACTGGCGCCAGTGCGAACCGACTTCACCTGCCCCAGGAGGAGCGCTTCTGGAGCCGCGGGATCAGCGCCTGCGCCATCTGTGACGGCGCCACCCCCCAGTTTCGCCGCGAGGAACTGGCGGTAGTTGGGGGGGGTGATTCCGCCTGCGAGGAAGCGGTCTACCTCACCAAGTATGGAAGCCACGTGCATCTGATCGTGCGCAGTGATCGGCTTCGGGCCAGTGCCGCCATGGCCGATCGGGTGCTGGCCAATCCGGCGATCAGCGTGCATTGGAACCGCGAACTGGTGGATGTGGCGGGCGGAGGAGCGGCAGGCGGTGCCGACTGGCTGGGCTCGATCATCCTGCGCGACCGAAGCGGAGGCGGCACCGAGAACTTGCCCGTGCGGGGGCTGTTCTATGCCATCGGCCACACCCCCAACACCAGCCTGCTGCAGGGCCAGATCCCCCTGGATGAGCGGGGGTACCTGGTCACCAGGCCCGGCCGGCCCGAAACGGAGCTGGACGGAGTGTTCGCCGCCGGGGATGTGGCGGATGCGGAATGGCGCCAGGGCATCACCGCCGCAGCCAGTGGCTGCCAGGCGGCCCTCGCCGCCGAACGCTGGCTCAGCCACCACGGACTGGCGGTCACGGTGCGACGGGAGGAGGTGGAGCCGGCTCCTGCGGGCGAACCGGTGCGTACCCTCGAGAGCGATGCCGGCAACTACAACCCCGAGGCCCTCTGGCAGAAGGGGGCCTACGCCCTGCGCAAGCTCTACCACGACAGCCCGAAGCCGCTCCTGGTGGTGTACACCTCCCCAAGTTGTGGCCCCTGCCACGTGCTCAAGCCCCAACTCAAACGCGTGCTCCAGGAACTCGAAGGCCGTGCCCAGGGCGTGGAGATCGACATCGAGGCCGATCCCGAGATCGCCCTGCAGGCTGGTGTGAGCGGGACCCCGACGGTGCAACTCTTCTTTGCCAAGGAGATGAAGCAGCAATGGCGAGGTGTGAAACAGCGCCGTGAATTCCGCGACGCCATCGAGGCCCTCACCCCCCAGGCCTGAGCGAGAAGCCTCTGATAATCCTTAGGTCTGCCTGCCCTGCGGCTCACGGCGTCAGTGGCCGCTCCCGGCAGCGACCCCCCAAAAGCCAGCCAGCGAACTGCCGCCGTGGGTCTCCTGACTCCGATCGAGCGGCTTCAGCGGCGCCTGGGCCCTCCGGGCCGGTTGCCGGCTGGCCGTGGCCCGGTGGCCCCGGCATTGCGCTCCCGATAGGTGATTCTGCCCCGGGTGAGGTCGTAGGGGCTGATCTCAACCAGCACCTTGTCACCGGCTAGCAGCTTGATCCGGAACTTGGTGAGCTTGCCGGCGGCGCGACAGAGGCACTGGTGGCCAGCTGGCTGCTCCAGGGTCACCAGGTAGAAGCCGTTGCCCTGTTCCTTCTCGATCACGCCGGACGTTTCGATCATGCTTTGGTTGGTTGAGCCAATACAAGTGCCATCCAATAGCTTAGGTGCCCGGTGGCGGCAGCACGGTCTCTTGGGGTGGGCTCTAGGGTCGCCACACTGACTCCGCTGCCCAGCCATGCTTCTGCCTCCGGTATCTATGGATCTGGGCCTGCTGCTCATCTCCATCGGCGTGGTGAACCTGTGGCGCTCCCGCAGCGGAAGCTGAAGGATCAGACTGCGGGCGCTCAGCCAGCCACCCTTCTGTTCCACAAGCCTTACGGCGTGCTCAGCCAGTTCAGCCGTGAGCCCGACAGTGCCTGGGGCTGCCTGGCCGACTGGATCGAGCAAAGGGACGTGTACCCGGCGGGTCGCCTCGATGCCGACAGCGAAGGCTTGCTGCTGCTCACCGGCGATGGGCGGCTGCAACACCGACTCACCGACCCCCGCTGGGGCCATTGGCGCAGCTACTGGGTCCAGGTGGAGGGGGAACCCAGCGAAACCAGCCTGAACGATCTGCGCCGGGGACTGGACATCCAGGGAAGGAGAACCCTGCCGGCTCGCGCCGGAATCATCCCGGATCCCGTGCTGGGGGAACGGCAGCCACCGATCCGGCAGCGACGCTCGATCCCAACAGCGTGGCTCGAGATCCAACTGCGGGAGGGACGCAACCGCCAGGTGCGCAGGATGACAGCGGCCGTGGGACTCCCCACCCTCCGGCTCGTGCGCGTGGCCATCGATCTTATGGATGGAGCCCATCCCCTCACCCTGGAGGGGCTGGCAGCGGGGCAATGGCGCTTCGTGAGCCGGGCTGAGGGACAACGTCTTGAGGCGCTGATGGCGGGAGAGCCACGAGCGGGGTCTGGCCCGGAAACCCGGCCACGATTCAGGCCAGGGCGTCGCTGAGCTCGCGCACGGCCTGGAGTTGCCCGTAGTAGTAGTTCGCCCGGGCGCGGCGGTCGGCGTCCTCGATCACATCGAGGGCATCAAACCCGAGGCTCTGCCAGAGGTCATGGCCACAGGCCCGGCTCACCTCGCTCACCGCCTCCTGCTCAAGCAGACCGAGGCGTCGTTGAAGATTCTTGATCTGGGCAATGGCCATGGCCGGAAAACCCCGCAGCAAAACCAGTCAATAGTACAGACGAACTGCCAGGCCTGGATCAGAAGGGAAGTTTCTTCTTGGCGTCCTTATCAAGATCAGCGTCCATCTCGCGCAACCGCCGCAGGATGGTGTCGTAATAATCCTTGAGATAGCTCTCCAGGGTGGTGGTTTCAGAGGGATCCAGGCCGAAGGCGGCATAACTGGCTTCCATCGCGGCATCGAGCGGGCGACCACCGCCCACCACCTCGGCAAAGGAGAGGCGCTCGGCCACATTGAGGCTGGCCTCAAAGAAGCCGGCCACCCCCTGCATAAGGCCCAGCAACTGAGGGGGCACCCGGAACACCCGGGCGGACTTGCCGCTGTACTTCTCACAGAGCTGGGTGATTTCTCCCGTGATCCAAGCCCGGGGACCGACCATCGGGAAGGTTCCACGCACCGTCTCCGGACGGGTGAGAGCCGCAACGGCAAAACGGGCCGCGTCCTGGCTGTTCATGTAGGCAATCGGTGTCGGCACCCCGCTCACCCACACCGTCTGGTTCTCCAGCACCGGGATGGCGAACTGGCTGATCAGACCCTGCATGAAGGCGGCCCCCCGCAGGATCGTGTAGTCGAGGTCGGAGGCCTCCAGCCACTGCTCGGTGCATGCCTTGATGTCCATGAGCGGCACGGTGGGATGCCGTTCAGCGTCTAGAAGCGAATGGAACACCACCCGCCGGACCCCGGCTCGCCGGCAGGCGGCGAAGAGGTTCTGCTTGCCGGTCCAGTCCACCGAATAGGTGCTGCCGCTGTCGGTGGCACGTGCGGTGGCCGCATCGATCACCGCCGCCTGGCCTTCCAGGGCGTAATCGAGGCTGTCGGGTTCGAGCAGGTCACCACGGGTGAGCTCACATCCCCATTCCTGCAGGAACGAGGCCCTGCGGGGTGAGCGCACCATGCAGCGCACCTCGTGACCGGTTTCGAGGGCGCGACGGGCGATCTGACGGCCGAGGGTGCCTGTGGCGCCGACGATCAGAACCTGCATCCGCCTCTCTCCTGCAATTCTTCACAGCCGGCTGAGCCTAGGGGTGCGCAGGCGGCGGACGCGGCGGGCAGGGGGGAGGACCTCAGCCAGCGGGCGTGGAGTCTTAATCCTTCAGGAGCTTGAGCAGGAGGGCACCACCAGCCAGACCCACGGGGATCAGCACCCAGAACAGTGCAGCGGTGCCGAAGATTTCAGAGGCCATGGCCCGGAGAGGTGCAACGGCTTACCTGTTTAGCAGGCACCGGCTGTAGCAAGCACCGGCGAGCTGCCGCAACGCGCAACAGGCCGTGGCCGAGCCAACTATGCCCGGGGAAATGGGCCCAGCGGGAATCACACCGGCCCGGAGTAACGCCAGATCAGGAGACGCCATCAGCCTCCAGTCGCTCCCGGACCAAGCGGAGCGATCTCCGCTTCAAGGGGCAAGCCGTCGGCAGATCTCCAACACCTCGGGCCAGGGAGCATCGCTGCGGACCTGTGCTGCCATGACACCACTAGCACTGGCACAATGGCCAGCGGCCCGCAGGGCAGCCACCAGATCCTGCAGCCGCGGTGGCCCCCCCCCGAGGCGGCGGGCGATCTGATCAGTGGGCCAGCAGCGGGCCGGATAGCCCGTATCGCCCTGCAACCGGGCCAGCAAGCGAACCCCGTCTGCCCCGAGGGTGTGCGGGGATTGTTCCGCCTGGGAGGCCATTGAGCCCAGAACAGCGGCATCCTGCAGGGGCCCGATCCAGAGCGGACCGCTCACCGCCAGGGAACCACTGGAGCCACACAGGCAGGCTTGCCAGCGCCCGAGCGCCATCAGGCTCTGCACCTGCTGGTCACCGCAGCCGTGACAGTGGGCCACAAGCCCCAGCAGGCCTTCCTCCCCGGGAGCCGGCAACCGCTCGACCCCGACCGCCGTGCGGAAGGTGCGCCCCTCACTGAAGCTGAACAGCGGCCGGATCCCCCGCCCCTGGGCCCAGGCCGTCCGGGCCACCACCCCAAGCTGCAGGCGCAGGGCCAGCTCCCAGCTGGCCGGATGGGCCCGGGCGGCTGCGCCAAACCGCCGCACCGCCGCCCGCCGGTCGTGACCGGTGGCGGAACGGCCATCGGTGCTGGCCAGGTAAAGAGCCCCTCCCAGAGACACCGCCTCCAGCGCAGCGGGCAGCAGATCCACGGGGGCCCCGAAGGCATCGAGATCCACCAGCTCATGGTGATCCCGCCGAAGCGTCAGCTCGGCCAGCAGGTGCTGGGCGGTGCGGGCCGTGGCCACCACACCGACCCGGCCTGCCAAAGGAGCCAGGTTGGTGTGCAACAGCGGCAAACGGTCCGCATCGGCATCGTTAGCCCACACCGCCTCAACCGAACCCTCCAGGCCGTAACGGAGGCTGCGAATGCCACATCCCGCCATCAGATCCAGTACCCGCACCGCCCCCCTGGCCGCCAGGCTGCGGGCCAGCAGCACGCCCAAGTCCCGGGAGGGCCGCGAAGCAGTCCGGAAGAAACCGGCGCCGGTCTCCACCACCGCGCGAGCTTCGCAATAGTGAGTGGAATCCGTCGTGGTGCCTGCCGCCTGTGCCGCGTGCCTCCTCCCAGCCTGCCTCCCCCTCCGCCCTGCCGGGGGCCAGGGAGACGCGACATAGCAGCGAATGGGGCCTTCACGCCACCTGGCACTGGCGTGGCCAGGCTTGCCACTGGCGACGCCTCGGCGGCCTCCACCAGCCGCCACTGGTGCTGCTCCATGGATTCGGGGCCGGCAGCGGCCACTGGCGCCGCAATGCGGCGGTTCTTGCTGATGCCGGCTGGTGTGTGTACGGCCTCGACCTGCTGGGTTTCGGGGCCTCCAGCCAGGCGCCGCTCCGACTAGACAACCGACTCTGGGCCAGGCAGCTGGAGGCCTTCCTGCGGGAGGTCGTGCAGGGGCCGGCCGTGCTGGTGGGCCATTCTTTGGGGGGGCTAGTGGCCCTCACCTGCGGCGTGTTCTTCCCCCAGGCCGTGCGGGCGGTGGTGGCCGCCCCCCTGCCAGACCCAACCCTCCTGCTCGCGGACCCCCTGGCTCCCACCGGCGCCCCGCCGCGGCGACCCTGGCGACGCCGGCTGCAGCGGTTCGTGGTGACCTGGCTCTGCAGGCTTCTGCCCCTTGAAGTGCTGGTTCCCCTGCTGGCCCATTCACCCCTGCTCGATCTGGGCATCCAGGCGGCCTACCGGGATCCGGTGATCGGCGACGATGAACTCCACCGACTGATCGCCCGACCGGCCCGCCGGGCTGGGGCGGTGCGGGCGCTGCGGGCCATGAGCATCGCCATGGCGCTGCGGCCCCATGGCGCCACCGCGCCTGCCCTGCTGCGACGGCTCCGACTGCCCTGCCTGCTGCTCTGGGGTGGGGACGACCGCCTGGTTCCGCTGGATGTGGGCCTGCAATGCCGACGCCTCCGACCTGACATGGCGCTGGAGGTGATCGATCAAGCGGGCCACTGCCCCCATGATGAGAGGCCTGATGCCTTTCACCGGGTGCTGATTCCCTGGCTGGCCTCGTTGTAAGGCGGCTCGCCAGGGATCCGGTGAACGTCGCGGCGCTCATGCAGGGCGACGAAAGCGGACATCGCGGCGTACCGTTGGACAAGGGATGGAAGCCGGTTCCCTACCACCCCCGACGTGAATCCATGAAGCACACCCTCTCGGTGCTGGTCGAAGACGAATCGGGTGCCCTAAGCCGCATTTCTGGCCTTTTCGCTCGCCGCGGTTTCAATATCGAGAGTCTTGCCGTTGGACCTGCCGAACATCGTGGTGTGTCGCGGCTCACGATGGTGGTGGAGGGCGACGACCGCACCCTCGAGCAGATGAGCAAGCAGCTCAACAAGCTGGTGAACGTGCTGGGGGTGATCGACCTCTCCACCATCCCGGCCGTGGAGAGGGAGCTGATGCTGCTGAAGGTGGCGGCCCCGGCCGAGAACCGCAGCGCGATCTTCGATCTGGTGCAGGTGTTCCGGGCCAAGGTAGTGGATGTGGCCGACGATGCCCTCACCCTTGAGGTGGTGGGGGATCCAGGCAAACTAGTGGCCTTGGAACGGCTGCTGGAGCGGTTCGGGATTCTCGAGATCGCCAGAACTGGCAAAGTGGCTCTGGAAAGGGCCTCGGGAGTCAACACCGAGTGGCTGAAGGCCACGAGCTCCGAGAAACGGGTCCCGGCCTGAGGCAGGGGGCGATTCTCAGGCCCCGGGACCTCCAGGAGCATTCAGCGATTGGGGTTCCCCTTCACCAGGGTTCCCCCCTCCAACAGTCGGGCCGAGGTGATGCGATCGCCCTGTTGGATGCGATCCACCACGTCCATCCCCTCAACCACCCGTCCGAAAACGGCATAACTGCCATCAAGCTCCGGCAGGGCCTCCAGGGCAACATAAAACTGGGCACTGGCCGAATTCGGATCGGCTGAGCGGGCCATGGCCACGGCACCCCGCTCGTGGGTCAGCCGGAGATTGCGGGCCTGGGTGGGTGAGGTCACCCTTTCGCCGTAGCGCAACGGCGCCTCGGACTTGAAGGAGAGTTCAAGGGGAATAAAGCGGGCTTCCCCCGTGGCGGGATCCACGAAGCTGCCGGTTCCGAGCTGAGTGACAGGCGTTTTGGGGTCGGAACTCTGGGGATCACCCCCCTGAACCACAAAAGGAACGGGTTCCCGCACCACCCGGTGGAAGACCGTGCCGTTGTAGGTGCCCCTGTTCACGAGATCCAAGAAATTGCCAGCCGTGAGGGGGGCATCCCGGCCATCGAGACGGATGCGCACCTCACCCTTGCTGGTCTGCAGGGCGACCAGGGCAGTGCCGCTCAGACAGGGCACGCTGGTTGTGCCACAGCCGAGGTTCCGGCCTCCGGAATCGGCGGCACAGGCCCCGAGGGCAAGGGGGAGAAGCAGTAACCAGAAACCGGCAAGAGCACGGCCGACCTGGGGAAGAACGGTTGGCATCGAGAAAGGGAGATCAAACGAGGTCTTGTAAGGAATTCAGACCCCTTCAAGGGGAACGCCCAAGAAGCGGGCCAGCTCAGCGCCGCTGCGCTCCAAGTCCGCCAAAGGCATGGGCTCACCCACGCGGGTGAGCGGGAGATCGCGCCTGCTTCGCACCCGCAGGGCCAGGCGTCGCTGGGGGCTGAGTCCATCGCGCACCTCCACTTTCACGGCCTGGATCTCGGCCAGGGGAATGGCCACCTCAATCAGCTGGCGGAAGCCCCGACGGCTGATCAACGCCTGGCCCCGGGCTCGATCGAAACGATTGCTGCCGGCACCCACATCGATCAGGATCACCGTCCAGAGGTAGGTCGCGAGAAGAACTGCGGCGATTCCATACAGACCCATCACCAGCCCCTGTGGGACCCAAGTGAGGTCGGCGGCATGGCCGATCGGCATAAGGTTGCGGCCCATGCGGCTGGAAGCACTGGTGAGCAGGAAGCCGATCCCGCCGATGCTCACAGCCGAGGCCACCACCAAGTTGGAGAGGCGGCGGGAACCCACGACGGCCAGGTCCATCACCGCTTCATCTGCACTGGAGGGCCCTTGAGCCGAAGATGGTTCGGGGCTCCCCTCACCGGGCAGGGAGGAATCGCCGGAAGCAAGGCCGCTGGATGCCATCGAAGGGAATCGGATCAGACGCACCGGCCATCCTGCCCCGGCCTGGGCACCCCCCGAAGGAATAATCAGAAGAAATACCTAAAAGCCGGAAACCAAGGGGTTTCAGCCCATGTCGAGCGGCCGCGTCAGCAGCGGCAACGTTGTTACCATCGCCCGGTAACCCACAGCCTCGCGGGTTTTCCGCACCGATTCACCCATGACGATCGCTGCAGGGCGCTTGCCCCAGCGGGGATGGTTCGACGTCCTCGACGACTGGCTCAAGCGCGACCGCTTCGTTTTCGTTGGTTGGTCCGGGCTGCTGCTCTTCCCCACCGCCTATCTG
>JBIJAG010000034.1:0-42383 GCA_044345855.1 Cyanobium sp.
CATGACGATCGCTGCAGGGCGCTTGCCCCAGCGGGGATGGTTCGACGTCCTCGACGACTGGCTCAAGCGCGACCGCTTCGTTTTCGTTGGTTGGTCCGGGCTGCTGCTCTTCCCCACCGCCTATCTGGCGCTGGGCGGCTGGCTCACCGGCACCACCTTCGCCACCTCCTGGTACACCCACGGCATTGCCAGCTCTTACTTGGAGGGCTGCAATTTCCTCACCGCCGCCGTCAGCACCCCCGCTGACGCCATGGGCCACAGCCTCTTGCTCCTCTGGGGCCCCGAGGCCCAAGGCGATTTCGTTCGCTGGGTCCAGCTCGGCGGCCTCTGGCCTTTCGTGGCCCTGCATGGCGCCTTCGCCCTGATCGGCTTCATGCTGCGTCAGTTCGAGATCGCCCGCCTGGTGGGCATCCGCCCTTACAACGCCATCGCCTTCTCAGGCCCGATCGCGGTGTTCGTGAGCGTCTTCCTGATGTATCCCCTCGGCCAGAGCAGCTGGTTCTTCGCACCCAGCTTCGGCGTAGCGGCGATCTTCCGCTTCCTGCTCTTCCTGCAGGGCTTCCACAACTGGACGTTGAACCCCTTCCACATGATGGGCGTGGCCGGCATCCTCGGCGGCGCTCTGCTGTGTGCCATCCACGGCGCCACGGTGGAGAACACCCTGTTTGAAGATTCCGAGCAGGCCAACACCTTCAAGGCGTTCGAGCCCACCCAGGAAGAGGAGACCTACTCGATGGTCACCGCCAACCGCTTCTGGAGCCAGATCTTCGGGATCGCCTTCTCCAACAAGCGCTGGCTGCACTTCTTTATGCTCTTCGTGCCGGTCATGGGTCTGTGGACCAGCAGCATCGGCATCATCGGCTTGGCCCTCAACCTGCGTGCCTACGACTTCGTGTCGCAGGAGATTCGCGCCGCTGAGGATCCAGAATTCGAGACCTTCTATACCAAGAACATTCTGCTGAATGAAGGTCTGCGCGCCTGGATGGCCCCAGCCGACCAGCCTCACGAAAACTTCGTCTTCCCTGAAGAGGTTCTGCCCCGCGGCAACGCTCTTTGATCGGGAATTCAGTTTCATAACTGTGAGCGCCCCCTTCCCGGGGCGCTTTTTGCGTGATGTGGTAATGATCCCGGTGTTTTTTGCCAGGGCTTCGCCAGGGCCGCCCAGCAGGCCGCCGCCCAGGCGATTCGGCGCCAGGGCTCCCACGCTCTCTCTCGCTGGCCAGCCCATCAAGGGCTGCCACCGCCCCCCCCCCATCACCGCCAGGGGGAGGCTGTGGTGGTGCACGAGGGAGCGTTGGGCGTCGCGCCAGCCCCCGGCTGATCAGCCAGACCCACTGGTCGCAGAGGCCCAGGTCGAAGGAATTGCTCTGCAGGAGAGCATTCCGCAGGGCGGCCAGGCCCCAGAAGCCGCTCGCCACGGCCAGGCTGATCGCGAGCAGCCGACCCGGTGGCCCGCCGCCGGGGTGGGTCCTCAGGGTCAGGTCCCCCCCGGAAGTCGTGCCGGGATCCTGTGGGATCGATCGGACAAGGAAGAACCAGGGGAGGGTCCGGGTACACAAACTCATGCTGACCCCGGGATGGACTGCCTGTCGCCGGGCGAGCCTGGTTAGGCTTGATGGGTTCCGTCAGCAGTGGCGTGGAGTCTCCTCCTTGAGGGGATTTCGAATACGACACCGGCTGGCATCATCCAAACGGAGGAGGTGTCCATGGTTCCCAGTCATTCCACCCAGGGTTCGCAGATCGCGGAGAACGCCGCCTGATACGGCAGCTGTTCGATCACGTGGTTCCGCGACAGCGCGGACCCGACGAGCGCCCCCGGCAGGTTTCCAGCCCGCCGGGGGCATCGTTTGTCTGGCCCTGTATGGCCCCCGGCTGATCCACCTGCCGTTGAGATCCTTACGCTGCCGGGTCGAGGTTCAGGGCCGGGGCTTGGCGATGAGCTCCCGCTTCACCGAGGCGATCGCCTCGGGAACACTCACCCTTAGGGATTCGAGGGTTAGGAGATGGCCCGAAAGGCCACGGCTGAGCTGGAACAGGGCCTGGTTCACCGGCTGGCTGGCCACGTTGTCCGGGGCTTCGCGCAGCACATTGGCGGCAGATCCCGGACGCCAGTCGGCCAGCAGCACCACGGCACGGTAAGCAGCAGGCCAGGCGGACGAGGGATCGAGTCCCTGCAGCCGCCGATACCAGGGCAGGGCTGCCTGGGGTCTGTTCCTGAGGGTCTCGATCAGGGCAAGACTCCAGAGGGCATCGCGGTCGCTGGGGTTCACCCTCAGCCGTTCCCGAGCCCAGGCGGCCACCCGTTGCTGATAAAGAAAGTGGCCATCGGCCTGATGTTCGGCCCCGATCCGCTCAAACAGCTCACGGATCCCCACCGGTCCCCGTTCCATGCCGCGGGCCAGCCGAATGAAGGTGGCATCGAAACTTTCGTGGCGGAATGGAGCGCCTTCGCGCCGTCGCCATAGCTCCACCTCGCGGCCGCCATTCCAGGGCCAGTGGGCCAGACGCTCGAAGCGTCCGTCGCGGCGGATCCGCTCGCTCAGCTCCCTGGAGGCGGGGTGGGTGGTGCCCTGGTCGCCGGTGGCCAGTAGTAGCCAGTCACTGCGATCGAGCACCACGGGATGTTCCCTGCGGTTCCGACCGAGCCGGCGGGCTTCGATCCGACCGCCGCCGAGACGGCCATAGGTGGTGAGGGTCTGTTCGTTGAGATCGGGGCTTCCCGGAACCACCAGCAGCGTGATCGGGGAGTCACCCACCCGGCGTCGCAACTCGGCCATGGCCTCAGGAGCGGGCGAGGGGGCCTCGCGCCGCAGGGCCCGGGCCTGGACACTGGCCAGCTCCCCGCCCCCCGCCAGCAGGCCGAGGGCCAGGGCTCCCGCCCCGAGCGCGCCCCCGGACACGGTGGGGCGGGCCTGGAGCCAGAGGCCGATCTGCCACCACCCCCTCGCCACCAGCAGGGTGAGCAGGGGCAGCACCGGCGCGATGTACCGCCCATCCTTATTAGGGCTCAGGGTGGTACACAGCCAGCTGGCCAGGGTGCAGCCGATCAGCCAGGCCCAGCCCGGCGGCAGGGCCCGCACCGGATGACGCAGCCAGCCGACGATCCGCTGGCGGTGCAGCCATGCCGAAGCCAGGGCCGCGCCGAGGGCCGGGGTCAGCAGCACGATCCCCAGCTGGCTGGGCCACAACTTTGGATACCAAAGCAGGGAGGCCAGGCTCAGCACGGGGGGATCCCCTTCGCTGGCGGCGGATTCGATTACGGCCCGGTTGGTGCCGCCCAGGGTGGTGATCCAGTTGTGATGCAGCCAGGGCAGGGCCAGGCCGGTCACAATCAGCACCGCCACGAGCACCTGCAGACGCCGGCGGGGGCTGCGCAGACCTCGGATCGCTGCCCAGAGGCTCGGCAGGGTGAGCACCAGCAGGGCGCTCTGTTTCACCAGCACCGCCGCCGCGATCGCCAGCGCTGCCGCCAGGGCCTGGCCCCAGCGGCCCCCGCCCAGGGGGCTGGCGGTCTGCCAGCGGCCCAGCAGGGCAAGGGCCAGGGTGGTGGAGGCGGCGAGGGCGAGATCGAGGGTGTAATCCACCCGCAGTTCGGCCAGGGCCGGCACCAGGCTCAGCAGGGCCGCCGCCAGCAGGGCGAAGCGCCGGCCCACCAGGGTCCGTGCCCAGGTGGCCACAGCCAACAGCAGCAGACCATGCCAGAGGGCCAGCGCCCAGGAGGCCTGCTGGGGCGTGTCGCCCGTGATGGCCATCACGGTGCCATTCACCAAGGAGGCCAGGGGCGGAATCTTTGGGGAGAGATCGAGCAGGTGCCCCCAGCCCTGCCAACCGCCGCCGGGCAGCAGGCCAAGGGCCCGGCCATGGTCGAGGGCGCTGTTGAGATAGTCGGCCTGGTCCCAGCTGGGCAGTCGTCGATCCAGACCCAGCCAGAGTCGGTCCGCGGCCGTGGCCACAAGCCAGATCAGCCCCAGCGCTGCCCACCAAAACCCTTCCCGGCCGCCGCTGGCCGGAGGGCAGGGAAGAGGTTCCGCACCCGCTCCCCCGCGAAGCTGCCGGTCGGTTCCGGACTCGAGGCGTGTGATGCCGAGGGGTTGGCCGGTGCCGTTCCCGGCCGTTGGGCTAGTGGGCGGAAGGGCGTCCAGGGGCGGGGCGTGCGGAGGGAGCTGTGGCCCCATCATGGCCTCGGCCGTTGGGTCTTCTGTCACACCGGCCGTGGTGTTCTGCTTGACACGGGGCACGATTGCTCACGGCGCATTGCGCCTTCCGTGTGAGGACCCCATGAAACTCTTCCAGCAACTGCTGCTGGCACCAGCCGCCCTGGGCCTTCTGGCTCCAGTGGCCGCCAGTGCCGCCGATCTGAATCTGTCCGGCGTCAACGACTACGCCAGCCAGGAGCAGGTCACCAGCATCACCCAGTTCTCTGATGTCAAGCCCACCGACTGGGCCTACCAGGCCCTCTCCAACCTGGTGGATCGCTACGGCTGCGTGGCTGGCTATCCCAACGGCACTTTCAAGGGCGGCCAGTCGATGACCCGCTGGGAGGCGGCTGCCCTGCTCAACGCTTGCCTCGACCGCGTCACCGAGACCACCGACGAGCTCAAGCGGCTAATGAAGGAGTTCCAGAAGGAACTCGCCGTGCTGCGCGGCCGTGTGGATGGCCTCGAGGCCCGGGTGGGTGAGCTGGAAGCCAACCAGTTCTCCACCACCACCAAACTGAAGGGCTACGCCGCCTTCGTGTTCGGCGCCAACACCTTCGGTGGCAACCTGAGGACCACCCCGAACGTGTCCGCCTACTCCGGTGGCGTGTTCGGTCCCGACGGCCAATACCTCGGAGGTGGTGCAGCCCCCGGCACCAAGTACTCCAACTATGCCAGCCAAACCGCCGGCGCCCTGAGCTTCCCCTACGACCTCCGTCTCGACCTCGACACCAGCTTCACCGGCAAAGACCTGCTGCGCACCCGCCTGCGTGCCGGCAACTTCAACGGCAGTGCTTGGTTCGGCAACCCGCCTGTGGGCCTGCTGGGCATGGAGACCGCGTTTGAATCCGGTGCCGGCAATAACGTGGTGGAAATCAACCGCCTCTTCTACCAGTTCCCGATCGGCAGCGGCTTCACGGCCACCTTCGGCCCCCGCGTCCGTCAGGACGACATGCTGGCGATGTGGCCCTCGGCGTATCCGGCTGACACCGTTCTCGACATCTTCACCTACGCCGGCGCACCCGGCACCTATAGCCTCAACCTCGGCGCCGGTGGTGGTCTGTGGTGGAAGGCCGGTGGCTTCAGCCTCAGCGCCAACTATGTAAGCGCCAACGGTGACAACTCCAACCCCTCCGAGGGTGGCATCGGCACCACGGGCGCTGCTCAAACCGGCACCGTGCAGCTCGCCTACGGCGGCGCCAACTACGGCCTAGCCGCTGCTTACACCTACTCCAGTGGTGCTGGCCTCTACGGCGGCAACGGCACTCCCCTCGCCGTGGCCGGTTTCGGTGGCAACAGCACCAATTCCGTGGGCCTGAGCGCCTACTTCTCGCCGCTCTCGGCCAGCTGGTTCCCCTCGATCAGCGCCGGCTGGGGCCTTAACTCCTACGTGGGCGGCAACACTGGCGCCGGTTCCACCATGTACACCACTGCCAGCAGTGGCTACTACGACACCATCAACCTCGGTGGCGATTCCAGCCAGTCTTGGTATCTGGGCCTCCAGTGGGGCGACTTCCTGCTGAAGGGCAACACCATCGGCTTCGCCTTCGGCCAGCCCACCTTCGTGACCAGCTCCGGCTTCAACGATGGCAACTACGCCTGGGAAGGGTGGTACAAGATGCAAGTCACCGACAACATCAGCGTGACCCCCGCCATCTACTACCTCAGCGCACCCCTCGGCGCTCTGCAGAAGGACAGCGGCCAAAGCTTCAACAGCTTCGGCGGCCTGATCAAGACCACCTTCAGGTTCTGATCCTGGCTTTCAGATTGGCGTTATTGCCATCTCCCCGGCTTTCGCTTTGGAGATGGCATCCTCTCCGATCTGTCTCACTCCATTCACACCCTTTCTCTCTTCCCGGCTGCAATGCAGCCGGGTTTTTTCTTTTGGCGCGTCCTTGGGGATGTGTTCTGCGACACCACGCCCTGTGACTGGGAGGCAGGAGCAGATCTGCGTCTTTCGTTATTCTTATCAAACTTCCAAGCATGGAAGTCCTCTTTTTTGGTGTGAGGATCCGATGAAACCCTTCCAGCAACTGCTGGTCAGCTCCGCTGCGCTCGGCCTTGTGGCTCCCATGGCGGTGTTGGCCTCCGAGACCGATCTCAATCGCTATGCCCCGGTCACCAGCGATCAGATCACTAACATCTCCCAGTTCAGTGATGTGCAGCCCACCGACTGGGCCTACCAGGCCCTGAACAACCTGGTGGAGCAGTACGGCTGCGTGGCCGGCTATCCCAATGGCACCTTCAAGGGCGCCAAGCCGCTCTCTCGTTTTGAGGCGGCCGCCCTGCTCAATTCCTGCCTCGATCGCGTCACCGAGGCCACCGACGAACTCAAGCGCCTGGCTGAGGAATTCGAGAAGGAGCTGGCCGTGATCCGCGGCCGCATCGACGGCATCGAGAAGAAGATCGGCAAGCTGGAAGCTGCCCAGTTCTCCACCACCACCAAACTGCAGGGTGAATCCACCTTCGTTATCGGTGCGGTGTCGTTTGGCGGCAGCCAATTCGGACCTAGCACCGCTAATGGGGCTGGAGCTACCACGCCCAACAACGGCAGCACCAACGCAACCCGATATTCCGGCAATAACAACCGTAACTGGGGCGCCCTCAGCTTCAATTACGACCTTCGCCTGAACCTCAATACGAGCTTCACCGGCAAGGATCTGCTGTACACCCGCCTGCGTTCGGGTAATTTCACCAACAGCGTGTTCAACGGCCAGCCCTATAGCCTGCTGGCCCTCGACAAGGCCTTCGCGCCAACGGGTGGTAACAACGTTGTCAACATCGACCGTTTGTACTACCGCTTCCCAGTCGGTAAGGAATTGACGGCTGTGATCGGTCCCCGGGCCCGTAACACGGAAGCGCTGGCAATCAACCCTACTTTCTATAGGGGTGGTGAAATTCTTGATGTCTTCACCCTCAACGGCGCTCCGGCCACCTACAACAAGGCCACCGGCGCCGCCTTCGCGCTGATCTGGAAGCAGCAGGTGAAGAAGGGTCAGCCTTTCTTGGCCGCCTCGACCAGCTATGTGGCTCCAAACGGCGACAACAGCAATCCCGCCGCAGGCGGCATTGCCACCTCAGGCAGCGGCGGTAGCTTCCTCACCCAGATCGGCTGGGCCGGTCCTCAGTTTGCCCTCACCGCCGCCTGGCGTTATGGCCAGTGCAACCAGAACCTCACCCGCCGTGGCACTCAGTTCGCCAACCAGACGTTGCCTTGCAGCGAGGGTGTGGGCACCACGGGCGTGAGCCCCTTCTGGAGCGGCAACAGCTCCAGCAACAACTTCGCCCTGAATGCCGCCTGGCAGCCGATTAAGTCGGGTCTGCTCCCTTCGTTCAGCCTTGGTTATGGCATCAGTTCCATCACTTCAGCCAACTTCAACGGTTACAACGCCAATGGCGTTGTGCCGATCAACAGCAACACCCAGCCATTCCCCAGCTACGGCGATGTGCGCAACATCACCCAGCTTCAGTCGTGGCAGCTGGGTCTGCAGTGGAATGATCTCTTCGCCAAGGGCAATGCCGCCGGTTTCTCCTTTGGTCAGCCCACCTATGTGAGCGCCCTGAGCCAAAACCAGTTGCGTAAGCCATACGGCTTTGCGGGTGGTGGCAGAGCTCGCTCCCAGTCCGTTTACCAGGGCTTCTACGATTCCCCCAACGGCCCCAACGATGGCAACTTCGCCTTCGAGTGGTGGTACAAGTTCCAGGTGAGCAACAACATCAGCATCACCCCGGCGATCTTCTACCTCAGCCGCCCCAACGGTCAGTTCACTGCCAACGGCGAGTCCAACAACGCCTTCGGCGGCTTGGTGCAGACCCAGTTCAAGTTCTGATCCCGCCAGGATGTCCTGCCGGGTCCAGCTTCCTCCTCACACACAACCACCCTTGCCCCCCGGAAACGGGGGGCTTTTTGTTGGCGGAGCCTGCAGCGCAGCGCCAGGGCGGCTGGGTGCCCGCACCCTCGAGATGCCCCCGTGCGGCTGTTCGTTCCAGCGGGCCGATGCAGCTGGCCGATGCAGCTGACCGATGATGGGGCTCCCTGCGCCCCCGCGCCCTTGGTCGCCGACCGCCGCGATGTCGCCCCCTCCGCGAAGGGCCCAGCCGGCAACCACTACGCCGTGCTTGGGGTGGCCCCCAGCGCTAGCGCCAGCGAGATCAAGGCCGCCTACCGGGCCCTGGTGAAGCGGCACCACCCCGATGCCGGCGGCGATGCCCGCTGGATCCTGGCCCTCAATGCCGCCTGGGAGGAGCTGCGCGATGCCGACCGCCGCAGCCGCTACGACCTCCGCCTGGGCCTGGGTTCAGGACCGTATCCGGAGGCCTCCGGCCCGCCCCGGGGCTCCGGAAGCACGGCAGCGGCGCCCAGGGGCGCGGCAAAGCCCAGGGCCGGCAAGGGCGCCGTGGCTGTCTCTGGGGAGGAGCTGCGCGCCTGGCTGGTGGCGGTCTATGCCCCCCTCGACCGGCTGCTGGGTCAGGTCATCAACCCCTTCCCCGCCGCCCTCAAGGCCCTCTCCGCCGATCCCTACGACGACGATCTGATGGAGGCCTTCTGCGCCTATCTCGAGCAGAGCCGCCAGCGGGTGACCCGGGCCGAAACGCTTTACCGCTCCCTGGCCTGTCCGGAGGCGGCCCGGGGCTTCGGCCTCAGCGTTTACCACTGCCTCGGTCAGGTGCAAGATGCTGTGGCTGAACTGGAGCGCTATACCCTCGGCTACGTGGACAGCTATCTCCACGATGGCCGCGAGATGTTGCGTGAGGCCCGTCGCCGCCGCCAGCGGCTGCAGGAGGAGCGGCGTCGGTTGGAGCTCTGAGGGGGCCGTCGACGCGATCAGCCTTTGCTCCAGGGCTCCAGCTGGTCGAGCCGCAGCCACACATCCGGCACGGGACGGCGCCAGCGCAGTTGGGCATACTCACCCTTGACCGCCAGGATCTCGCCGGGCCCTTCCACCACATAGGCCGGAGCTGCGCTGACGCTGGCGGCCGCCTCCAGGCTGCTGGCGTAGGCCTTGAGGTTCAGCCGCACGAGAGCTCCCTTCTTCAGGGCGACTAGGGGCGAGGAGGCCGGAGCGGCGGCGGCTGGGGCTGCGACAGACTGGGCTGCAGGGGGCTGGGCTGCAGCGGGCTCTGCTGCGGCGGGCGTCTCGGCCATGGGATTGGTCAAGCTTCGTGGCCGCAGGCTAGGACCCGTGGAGAACTCTCGTCGCACCAGCTCTGGTTGGCAGCGGTTCCAGGGTGGAATTGGAAGGGGGGCAACCAGTGCCAGCGCCGCCTAGCCTCGGCGGCACCATTGGGGATGCGGGCGTGCAGTTGCTGCTGCTGGGATGTACCGGCTTCGTGGGGCGCGAACTGGTGCCCTTCCTGCTGGAGCTGGGGCACACCATCACCCTGGTGAGCCGCCGCCCCCAACCCTTCCCCGCCCAGGCCGGCGACCGGCTGCTTTGCCTGAAGCTTGATCCAGCAGATCCCGCCAGCTGGGATCAGGACTCCCTGCGCCAGGCCTTGGCTGCGGCCCAGGGGGTGGTGAACCTGGCGGGTGAGCCGATCGCCGAGCGCCGCTGGACCCCGGAGCACCTGGATCGGCTGGTCAGCAGCCGGGTTCGCACCACCGAACTGCTCGTGCAGGCGATCGCCCGCCTGCCCCATCCCCCGGCGGTGCTGGTGAATGGATCGGCGGTGGGCTACTACGGCACCAGTGCCGACGACCGTTTCGGCGAAGCCGCTGCCCCAGGGGACGATGTGCTGGGTCAGCTGTGTCGTCGGTGGGAAGCGGCCGCCCAGGCGGTTCCCTCCCCCACCCGGCTGGTGATCCTGCGCATCGGCATCGTGTTGGGCCCCGATGGCGGCGCCCTCGGCAAGATGCTGCCGGTGTTCCGGGCCGGCTTCGGAGGACCGGTGGGCAGCGGGCGGCAGTGGATGAGCTGGATCCACCGCCACGATCTCTGCCGGCTGATCGCCGCCGCCCTGGAGGACACCACCTACAGCGGCGTGTACAACGCCGTGGCTCCGGAGCCGGTGCGTATGGCCGACTTTGCGGCTGCGCTGGGCCGCAGCCTGGGGCGCCCGAGCCTGCTGCCGGTGCCGGGGGCGATTCTGCGGCTGCTGCTCGGCGACGGCGCCCAGGTGGTGCTGGAGGGTCAGCAGGTGCTGCCCGAGCGGCTCGCGGCCCAGGGCTTCCGCTACCAATACCCTGATCTCAGCGCTGCCCTCGGCGCTGCCACCAGCCCAGGGCTCCGCTGAGCAGGGCCGCCGCCATCAGCAGGCCGATCGCCGGGGTGAACAGCGGCTCCCACAGCTGCTGAAAGGTGGCCAGAGGAGCCTCCACGCCCTGGCTGTGCAGCACCACCGCCAAGGCGAACCAGAGGGCGCCGGCCAGCACCAGAAACACATCCGCCACCAACAGCCGATCCAGCCACTCCCGCAGCCGTTGCAGGGCTGAAGGCCGCGAGGTGTCGTTCGCCGGCCCTCCCTGCGTTGGGCTGGTGGAGATGTTGGTTGTGTTGCCGCTTATCTGACTGGAGGGGAGATCGGCGGCGGCCTGGGGCTCGGAGGAGGGGGTGCTCATGGCGCTCAGGTGGGGCGGTATCTCGGGATGCGGGTGCAATCACCCAGGGGCTGGATGGGGCGATCGGATTCTGTTGGCCAGAGCCCGTGACGGTCGAAGCGGGAGGCCGGAGACAGAGGTTCGTTGAATCGGGGAAGATCGCGCGGCGACTTGTCTCGGCTATCAGTCACCCTGGAGGGCCCGCTTTGGGCTGTTCAGGATCGTCTGGATCGCCGCCGCGATCCGGTCGCTGCCCCCGGTAGCTCCCAGGCGCTCCGCCGCGATCGCCTCCAGCTCCCGGCGCCAGGTGGGGCCGACTACTGGATCAGCGAGTCGATCCAGCATGGACCCCAGCATCCGGGCTGTGGCCGCCAGGGTGTTTTCCTGCCCCACGGGCCCGGCGGCGCACTGCACCCCGGGGCCCAACAGGCGGCGCTGGGCTTCGGCGAAGCCTTCGGTGAACTGGGGGCCGGGACCGGCCAGCTGCAGCACGGGGCGGGCCAGGGCCACGGCCTGCTCCGAGGCGGTGCCGCTCATCGCCAGCACCAGGTCGCTGCTGGCCAGCACGGCAGCGAAGCGGTTCCAGTGGAGCTCCAGCCGCCGCCCTTGCCGCTGCAGCGCAGCAGGTTCCGGGCCCGCCGCAGGATCCCCATGCACGAACCGCCAACCCAGCGGCGCGGCGGCGGCGGCGATGGCGGTTGGCTTTAGGGCGGCCACCAGGGCGGCCCGCAGGATCGGTGCGTTCCCGCTCCCCCCATTGGCGGCGGGGAGCCGCTCCAGCACCCCCAGCAGCAGGGTGAGATTGCCCAGGGCTTCGGGCAGCCGACTCCCGGGCAGCACCGCCACTACGGGCCTTGAAGCCGCAGTGGCCCCACCGCTGGGATCTTCGCCCGGCCGGCCGGCGGCCGTGGCCGCGACCCCCTCCAGCAGCGGATCCAGGAAGGGATTGCCAAGGAAGTCCACCGGTCGGCCCAGCTGCTCGCTCAGGTCCTTGGCGGTGAGCTGGTCGCGGCTCCATACGGTCCGGACCCTGGGGCGTTTCAGCAGCCAACCGCAGGGCCAAGGCAGCCGCAACCTACCTTCGTAGTGGCTGGAGTACGCCACCAAATACACCGCCGACTCCTGGCCGGTGAGCCAGGCGCCCAAAACCGGCACCAAATCCCCTACCGCCACCACCAGCCGGTAGCGAAGCCGCCGCCGCCACAACCGCCCGAGCAGCCGCAGCACGTAGGTGAACTGTCCCTCCCGCAGGTCGGTGAGGCGGCCGGCCAGGCTCGTGTAGCCCAACCCGCCGGTGCTGAAGTCGCGGGTGGGGCCCAGCACGGGAATGCCTGCCTGCCGGTAGGCCTGGCCATGGCCCACCAGCGGCAGGGCTTCTACCGCCACACCCCGCTGGCGGAGCTGGCTGCCCAGGGCCGCGCCGCTGAGGTCCTCGCCGTGGCCGTTGCTCAGCAGCAGAACCGGCTTCAATCCTTCAGCCAGCCCTTCAGCTTGTTGAGAGCCCCCCAGCCCGGCCGCCGCTGCAGCCCATCAGCGATCGAACCGCGCAGCTCCTCGGCCAGTTCCGGCGCCATCAGCATCACCCGCTGCACCAACTCCACGTGCTCGCGCACCCCCTTGCCGCCGGTTTCCAGCAGGGCCAGGCTGAGGTTGATGCGGGCCTGAGGGTCCTGCGGATTGAGGCGAACCGCCGTGCGGGCCGACTGCAGGGCAGCGCGGGGCTGATCCAGCAGCAGCTGCAGCCAGGCCAGGCAGGTCCAGCCGGCCGACTGCTGCGGGGCCTGGCTCGTGATCGCCAAGAAATCGTCGATCAGATCCTCCGGAGCCGCACCACCCTGGTAGCGGGCAAGGGCTTGGTCGAACAGGGAGGCTTCGCCAGACCCCGCAGCATCGCTGGTGTCGGTGGAGGACGGAGTGGGGGAGGGGGCCGTCATGGCAGCGCCGACTGGAATCGCTTCAGGTTCCCACGCCGGGCGACGGTCCATCGAGAGGCCGCCGGGGGCCATGGCCATCAGACGGCGAAGGAGCTGCCGCAGCCGCAGGTCTGGGTGGCGTTGGGGTTGGTGAAGTTGAAGCCGCCGCCGATCAGGGCGGAGGAAAAGTCGAGCTGCATACCGTAGATGTAGAGCAGGCTCTTTGGGTCGCTCACGACGCGAAACGATGGTGCGCCGGCAGGCTCATACACGTATTCCTCGTCGTCGCTGGCGATGGCGGCCGCATCGATGAAATCCATTGTGTAGCTCATGCCGCTGCAGCCGCCGGAGCGCACGCCCACCCGCAGCAGCTTGTCGCTGCCCTGCTGGGCCATCAGCACGGCCAGCTGCTTCATCGCAGGTTCGGTGATCAAGATGCCCTTGCCATCGCGGCCGGTGAAGGTGACCTCGGCTGGGCTGGTCACGGGGCTGATCGTGGGGCCGGTTGGCGCAGGGGGGGCGGCTGGAGCTGGAGGGGTCGCGGTCTCGCTGCTCATGGGGGAGCTCATGGGGGGCAATCGCCCTTTTCACCACTCTATGGAGCTGATCCGGAGGCTGCCTGGGGGAGTGCCGAAAGCGCCGCAGCCCGGGGGGACTGCTCGGGCCGCCGTTTCGGGGTGATGCCAGGCTCCATGCCGGCATGAAGCTTGGCCGGGCTTGGTCGGCTTCGGGTCTGCGGCTGTCCGGGCGGATCGATTTTGCGACCCGGCTGGGCGGGCGGGGGCCGGTCCGCGCCTGCCGCTGGGATCTGGTATCCGGTGTCACCCTGGCCGGTTTCCCCCCAGGCCGGCGCCACATCCTCGCCCGGCCCCTCCATAGAGTCGGGCAATCACGGGAGTTTGCAGGTGCGCGTCGCCATCGTGGGTGCCGGTCTGGCGGGTCTGGCGGCTGCTGTGGATCTGGTGGACGCGGGCCACGGCGTGGACCTTTACGAGGCCAGACCCTTCATGGGCGGCAAGGTGGGCAGCTGGGTGGATGGCGAGGGCAACCACATTGAGATGGGGCTGCATGTCTTTTTCTTCAATTACGCCAACCTTTTCGCCCTGCTGCGCAAGGTGGGCGCGATCGACAACCTGCTCCCCAAGGAGCACACCCACCTGTTCGTGAACAAGGGCGGCGACCTGCGCGAACTGGATTTCCGCTTTCCGATCGGCGCCCCTTTCAATGGTCTCAAGGCCTTTTTCACCACCCCCCAACTCGACTGGATCGATAAGCTGCGCAATGCCCTGGCCCTGGGTACCAGCCCGATCGTGCGGGGCCTAGTTGATTACGACGGCGCCATGAAGGTGATCCGCGATCTCGATCGCATCAGCTTCCAGCAGTGGTTTCTGGGTCACGGTGGCAGTGAGCAAAGCATCCGGCGGATGTGGAATCCAATCGCCTATGCGCTTGGCTTCATCGATTGCGAGGCGATCTCGGCCCGTTGCATGCTCACCATCTTCATGATGTTTGCGTCGAAGACCGAGGCCTCCAAGCTGAATCTGCTCAAGGGATCTCCGCACCGCTGGCTCACCGGACCGATCCTGGCCTACATCGAGGCCAGGGGCGGTCGGCTGCATTTGCGCCATCGGGTGGTGGAGGTGCACGATGAGGCGGCCCTGGGTGCGGATGGGGCCGACGGTCTTCGGGTGACGGGGCTCACCCTGGGTACGCCCGAGGGGGAGCTCCGGGTGGAGGCCGATGTTTACCTCGCCGCCTGTGATGTGCCGGGCATTCAGCGGTTGCTGCCCCAGGCCTGGCGCCGGTTTCCCATGGTTGCAGCCATCGACCGGCTCGAAGCGGTGCCCGTGGCCACGGTGCAGCTTCGCTACGACGGCTGGGTCACCGAACTGGGTGAGTCTCTTGAAGCCCAGGCCGCCCGTACCAACCTCTCCAGGCCCGCCGGCCTGAACAACCTGCTGTACACCGCCGACGCCGATTTCAGCTGTTTCGCCGACCTGGCCCTGGCCAGCCCGGAGGACTACCGCCGGGAGGGGCTCGGCTCGCTGCTTCAGTGTGTGCTCACCCCGGGGGATCCCTGGATTCCGAAGAAGACCGACGAGATCGTGGCCGCCACCGATGCTCAGGTGCGGGAACTGTTCCCCTCCGCCCGCCATCTCAATCTTGTGTGGAGCAACGTGGTGAAGCTGGCCCAGTCCCTCTATCGCGAGGCTCCGGGCATGGAACCCTACCGCCCGGATCAGCGCACGCCGGTGGCCAACTTCTTCCTGGCCGGCAGCTACACCCGCCAGGACTACATCGACTCGATGGAGGGGGCCACGATGAGTGGACGCCTGGCGGCGGCTGCGATCCTGGGCCATCCAGCCGTGCTGGCCACCACGGCCGCCACGGGCTCTCCGGCCACGGTCGGCGTCTCCTGAGGCACATCCATGGGCCGTTGGCTGGAACACAGCGTCACCACCGAAATTCAGGCTTCCGTGGAGGAGGCCTGGGCCGTCTGGAGTGATCTGGAGGCCATGCCGCGCTGGATGCGCTGGATCGAGTCGGTGGTGCCCCTTGAGGACCCCGATCTCACCGACTGGACCTTGGCGGCCCAGGGTTTCCGCTTCCACTGGAAGGCGCGGATCACCCGGCGAGTGGAAGCCCAGCAACTGCACTGGGAATCGGTGGGGGGGCTGCCCACCCGTGGGGGCGTTCGCTTCTATCCGCTGGGCCCAGGCCGAACCGCCGTGAAGCTGAGTGTGGCCTATGAATTGCCCGGAGTGCTCGCACCCCTGATGGAACCAACCATTATGGGTGGCATTGTTGTGCGTGAACTGCAGGCCAACCTTGACCGTTTCCGCGATCTGGTGGAAAAGGGCCAGCCGTAGGGCAACCTGCGCGCTCCGCCCCTGTGTTGTTCCCTTCATGAGGGTTGGGCTCCTCTGCATCCTTCCCTGGTTGACCAACTCCTGCGGCTGGCCGGGGTCGAAAGGTCCGTCCACTGAGCTGTCGCCCCCCACGCCGCCGCAACGACCGGGGCTCGAGAGGTCGGCGCCGACGGCCGCTTTGGGCCTCCAGCCCCTTCCCTCCCCCCAGCAGGTCACCCAAGCGGTGCAGCAGGGACGGATCGACCCCTTCAGCGATCCCCGCCCCCCCGCTCCATCCGTCCCCTCCTCATCCGCCGGTGGCTCCCGCGCCCGAGGTGTGGTTCCAGCCGGTGGGGCCGTAGGGCCGGGCTCGAAATCCGCCGCCGTTGCGGCCGTGCCGAAGTTCCAGCTCAGTGGGGTGATTCAGTCGGGTGGCCGGCCCGAGGCAATCGTGGTGATGGGCAGCGAGAGCGACAGCCTTCGGATCGGCCAGCAGGGCTCCCTCAAGACCCCCCTGTTGCCGCCGGGCTGGACGGTTGAATCGATCAACATCAATTCCTGCAGCCTCGTGCTTAAGAAAGGCGGCCAGCTCCACACCTACGACTGCGCCAATTCCTAATTCCCACCAGGGTTAAGGAGTCTTTCGCAGGCGGCCACCAGACCCGCCAGATCGTGAGGATCGGCTTCGGCATCCAGCCGGTCCAGCAGGGCGAGGCAGCGTGCACTGGTCTGGGGTCCGATCGACACCAGGCCCACCCCCACCAGGCGATCACGCCAATCTGCTCCGAAGCTGCGCTCCAGCAGCTGGCAGCTGTGGCTCACGGTCTTGGCGCTGCTAAAGGTGATGGCGTCGAGATCACCCCGCTCTAGGGAGAGCAGGGCTGAGCTAGGCCACTGCTCGGGGCAGCGGGTTTCGTAGGCGCTCACTTCCACCACCCGGGCGCCGGCCGCGGCGAAGGCCTCGGCCAGCACGGTGCGGCCACCGCTCTGCACGCGGGGGATCAGCAGCCGCAGGCCCCAACCAGAGATTGGGAAATGCTCGATCAGGCTGTCGGCCACGAAGGCCGGTGGCACGAAATCGGCCGCTGCCCCCAAGCTCTCCAGCATCGCCGCCGTCTTTCGCCCCACCGCCGCGATCCGCAGGCCGGCCGGGCGATGGGCCAGGCCGCTTCCCCGCCGGGCCAGCCGACGCTCCACGGCCTCCACGCCGTTGGCACTGGAGAACACGATCCAGTGGAAGTCCTCCAGTTCGGCCAGGGCGTCATCGAGGGGGCCCCAGTCATCCGGGGGGGTCACCGCCAGGGCCGGCAGGTCGACCACCGTGGCACCGGTGGCTTCGAAGAGGCGGCGGGCTTCGCCGAGTTGCTGGTCCGCCCGGGTCACCCCGATGCGGCGTCCCTGCAGGGAAAGCCGGGGAGGTTTCTGAGGGGCCTGGCTGTCCTCCGGCGCATCCGGCGCGCCGATTACCGCTCCTATCGCCGGTTCAGGGCCGTGGCTCTCGCCCGGGTCGGTGCTGCTGTAGTCCCCCCTCGCGTCCGCCATGGCTGCTGGGTTCAGTCGTTGAGCCGCACCATGCTGGCGGCCTGGCGGCTCAGCGCCAGCGCTTCCTCCCCCCGACCCTGGCCCTGCAGCAGCGCGATGGCCTGGCGGAAGGCTTCCCGGCAACCGGGGATGTCGCCCGCCAGCAGCAGGGCCACCGCCAGGTTCTGCCTGGTGGAGGCCTGGTGGGGATCAAGGGCCAGGGCCTGGTGGTATGCGCTGATGGCGGCGGCGATGGCGCCGCGCCGCCGCTCCACCAGGCCCAGCTGGCTCCAGCCCTGGGCGATCGCCGGGGCCACCTCGGTGGCTGTGCGGCAGAGCCTGGCGGCCGCCTCCAGCGCTCCCTCCTCCAACAGCAGGCTCGCCAGGTTGAGGCGGGCGGCCAGGGTGAGGCGGGGGTCGAGGGGGAGGGCTAGGGCCTGGCGGTAGAGCTCGGCTGCCTGGCAGGGGCGCTCGGCGGTGTGGGCGATGGCCAGGTGCAGCAGCAGCTCGAAGCGTTCCGGATCGGCCCCGGCAAGACAGTGATGCAGCCCCGTCTCCAGAAGGGAGATCCCGGCGGCCCTCTCGCCCTGATCCACCAGCAGGGCGCCGAGTTTGGCGCATGCGTAGGGGTCGCCCGGCCGTTCCCGCAGCTCGGCTTCCATCGCCTGGCGCAACAGCCGGGCCTTCCGACCGTCGGCCAGCAGCTCCGGCCGGTAGCCCGTGTGCAGCAGGGCTGGTTCGGGGCACTGGGCGATGCGCCAGTGGGGCTCGCGTTCCAGCAGCTCCGTCACGCTGTCGTCGACCATGGCGTGATACGGCCGGCTCCAGCGCAGGTCCGGATGGCGGCGGAACAGGCGGCTCACGCTGGAGTAGGGCGACTGCAGCGCCCCCTCCTCCTGCCGCAGCAGGGTGATCACCAGCAGCTCGGGCCTGGACATGAGCTCCAGCAGCGGCCCGCGGGCTTCGGGGCGGAGCCGTTCATCGGCATCGAGCACCAGCACCCAGTCGCCCCGCACCAGCTCCAGGGCCCGGTTGCGCGCCGGGGCGAAGTCGCCGGGCCAGGGCATCGAGGCCACCACAGCCCCGCAGCGTTCAGCGATCGCCACCGTGTCGTCGCTGGAGCCGGTGTCGAGCACCACCATCTCGTCCACGAAGCCGGCCACCGAGGCCAGAGCCGCATCAATCCGCTCGGACTCATCGCGCACGATCATCGAGAGGCTGAGCCTGGGGTGCTCGGCGGCGGGTGGCTGCTCCGGCAACGGCAGGTTGCTCATGGCGCTCGCCTCAATCGGTGAAGCCGTCGCCACGGCCGGCGGGAGTGCCCAGCCCTAGGGCAGCCAAAAGCTCCGCCTGGGCCAGCGGCATCTGGCCCGGGCTCCAGCCCGCCGGAATGCCATCTTCCAGCAGGGGCTGCAGGCTTTCCCACAGGTATGGGCTGCCGTAGACCGCCAGCCCTGCCAGCCTCCCGGAGGACTGGAGCTGCCGGATCACCGCCTCCCAGGGTTCGCGGCCCGCAGCGCTGCCGCGGAAGGGATTGCCGCGCACGAACAGCTGCAGCAGCACCGGCCCCTCCCCAATCCGAGGCAGGTCGAGGGGGCCGTCCGTGGCGATCGACGTGCCGTTGGCAGTGACCGGGGCAGCCACGCCTGGCTCCTGGGCGCCTGGGTCGGACACTGCCGCCGGCCCGATCCTCCAGGGCGATGGACTGCAGCTATCCAGCACCACCGTCCGGAAGCCGGCGGCGGTGGCCCGGGTGAGGGCGGGGGCGGTGGGCTGGAGGAAGGGGCAGCCCAGGGCTGTGTCCACGCGGATCAGGTTGATGGCTGGGGCGGCGCCCGGGCTCCCCGCCGGCAGCGTCACCCGGCCGCCCTGGTGGAGCAGGCTGCGCTGCACCAGCTCCAGGGCCAGCTGCTGGTCGGCGCTGATCGGACCGTTGCTCAGGGGGCCCAGGGGTTCGCTGGCGTCTGTGGAGCGGGAGCCTGCCGCGGCCAGGGATCCCAGGGGTTCAGGGCGAGCTTCGGCAACGGAGCCGGCCGGCGCTAGGGAGTTCCCCTGCAGCGATGCCAGGGCCAGCCGCCGCCGCTTCGCACTGGCTTCGAGTCGCTCCCGCTCCAGCCGGCCCTGCTCCACAGCCGCCACGATGGCGGCCATCGCCGTATCGGCGTCGGCGGGCATCAGCACCAGGTCGGCGCCGGCCTCGAGGGCCAGCACTGCCGCTTCGCTGGCGCCGTGGTGGGCCGTGATCGCCTCCATCACCAGGGCGTCGGTCACCACCAGGCCTCCGAAGCCCAGGTCGTGGCGGAGCAGCCCGGTGAGCACCGCCGCCGAGAGGGTGGCGGGCCGCTCCCGATCGAGTTCCGGCAGCAGCAGGTGGGCTGTCATCACGCTGGACACCCCGGCGGCGATCGCGGCGCGGAAGGGTGGTAGCTCCACGGCTTCGAGCCGTTTGCGGCTGAGGGGCAGCAGGGGCAACTCAAGGTGGGAATCGCTCGCGGTGTCGCCGTGACCGGGGAAGTGCTTGGCGCAGCAGAGCACGCCTTCGGCCTGGGCGCCGCGCACAAAGGCGGCCGCTAGGGCTCCGGCGGTAGCGGGGGTCTCACCCCAGGCGCGCACGTTGATCACCGGGTTGGCAGGGTTGTTGTTCACATCGCAGACCGGTCCCAGCACCCAGTTCAGGCCGAGGGCCCGGGCCTCGCGGCCGCTGCAGCGCCCGTAGCGCTCCGCCAATTCCTCGGCCGCGCCTGGATCGTCGCCGTGCAGGCGGCCCAGGGCCAGGGGGGGCACCAGCCAGCTGGCGCCCTCAAACCGTTGCCCCACCCCCTCCTCTACATCGGCGCAGAGCAGCAGGTCGGTGGCCGCCCAGGCCTGGAGCTGGCGGGTGCGCAGCCGCAGCTCGGCCGCGCTGCCCCCGAGCAGAATGACCCCACCCACGCCCGCACCCAGCAGACGCTGCAGGGTGGCGTTGTCGAGCTCCCAGCGGGGGTAGCGGCGCTGGCCATCGGCGAGGTGGCCGCTGCAGCGGACCACCAGCAGGCTGGCCACCAGGCGGGCCAGGGTGTCGTTGAGGCCCGCGGCGGTTCCTTCCCTCACACCGGCTTGTTCCCCGACCCCGTCCATGCCGTTGTTGTCCCTGTTGGCACCATGCAAGCGCAGCCGGGGGCCAGCGGATGCGGCGTGTCAGGACCGACCGGACTCGACAGCGTCTCCGGGATCAGCAGCGTCATCCATGCCGGGATCATCCGCAGCTGGTGCCCCTGGGTCGTTCCCGACGGCCCTCTCGTCCACGGGGCCACTGGCGGCGACCACTCCTTCATCGCTGCCGGGGGGAATCTCCCCCCTCTCCTCCCGCTTGCGCTCCAGCTGGTTGAGTAATCCCAGCACCGAGGTGCCCCGCTCCAGGGCGCGGTCGAGCAGGAACACCACCTCGGGGGTGCGGCGCATCTGCAGGCGCCGCGCCAATTCGCCTTTCACATAGGGGGCAGCGGCCTTGAGGCCCTCCATGGTGAGTCGCTGGTCGTCTTCAGTCCCGAACACGCTCACGTGGATGCGGCAGTGCTGCAGATCCCCCGCCACCTCCACTTCGGTCACGCTCACCATGCCGTGATGCACCCGTTCGTCGCGGATGCCGCTCCGCAGCAGTTCACTCATTTCCCGGCGGATCAGCGCCGCCACCCGCTCCACCCGTCGTCCCTGAGCCATCCTTACGAGGCCACCACGGCTGCCCCACTCACCATCGCACGCAGCACCAGGACCAGGGTGAGCAGCCCGCTCACCAGTGCACCGATCAGGGCCACGGCCGTGACCGGGTTGCTGCGCAGCCGGGCCAACGGTTCAAACACCGAGTTGAGCACCCCGAGGCTGAAGGCCACCAGGTAGCGCGGGTAGCGGGTCACATTGATCAGAAAGTCCCTCATCGGGCGTCTACCCCTGGCGGCCCCGGCCGCTGACCTGAAGTGCTGGCTACTCTGCCGCCCGGGGGCCCCCGCTGCGATCCCCCCTCCCCGATGGACCTCCACCAGTTCCGCCACTCAGCCTTCTGCGAGAAGGTGCGCCTAGTTCTGGCGGCCAAGGGGCTGGAGGCAAACCTCCTGGAGGTGACGCCTGGCCTGGGACAGATCGAGCTGTTCCGGCTCTCGGGCCAGCGCCAGGTGCCGGTGCTCGTGGATGGCGGCGAGGTGATCGCCGATTCCACCGCCATCGCCCTGCATCTCGAGAAACGCCACCCGCTTCCGGCGCTGCTGCCGGCCGACGCCCGCAGCCGTGCCCGGGTGCTGCTGCTAGAGGACTGGGCCGACACCGCCCTGGCCTCCGGGGCCCGTCAGGCCCTGCTGCAGGCGGCCGCCGCCGATCCGGTGCTGCGCACCGCCCTGCTGCCCGAAGCCACTCCGGATCCCCTGCGCCGGGTCGTGGCCGCCCTGCCCGCCAGCCTGATGGCGCCGGTGAGTGAAGCGGTGGGGGAGGTGCTGGCCCCCTGCGAGGCCCGCCAGCTTCGCCGCAACCTCGAACAGCTGGCGGTGCTGGTGGCTGACCAGCCCTATCTCGAGGGCGATCGGCTCTCCCTGGCGGACTTGGCCGTGGTGGCCCAGCTCTCGCTGGTTCAGTTCCCAGGCTCCGCCGGCGCTCCTCTGGCGGGACGGGGGGTGGAGGGCCTTGCGGACCATCCACTGCTGGCGACGTTGTTCAGCTGGCGCGATCGGATCCTGGCGGAAGTGGGACGAGCCTGAGGCTGAACCGCTGGGGGTGATCGGCTTGGGCCGCCAGCCCCGCCGCCGGCGAGCTGTAGCTGGCCTGCCACTGCTCGCCGCTGATGCTGCCGTCCTCGAGCCGCTGCCAGAGGCCGAGAACCTCCACACGGCTGATCCTTGGTGAGCCGGGCCCATGAAGCACCTGGAGGGTGAGCTCATCGGCCAGGAAGGTGGCGCCATCGGGGCGGGCGCTGCGCCGCCCCACCACCGTGGATTCCAGCTGGCGGTCGCCCCGCAGCAGGCTCACCTGGCGGTTGGGGTTCGCGGGGTCATTGCGCACGCTGATCAGTTCATCCCCCAAGAGGGCCTTGCCGATCTGGCTGGCATTGAAGGCCCGGTTCGCCACAGCTCCGCCGTTGCCATTCGGGACGAACCGGGCGCGCCAGCGCAGCGGGGGCTCGGCCCCGTCCGCAGTCGTGCTGCTCACCTCCCACTCGCCTCGGAACCAGGCGGGCCAGATCAGATCGTCCCGATCCGGCCGCGGCAGGGGGGCCGGCAGGCTCCAGGCGGGCCAGCTCGCCAGGCGGCGCTCCAGTAGCCCGGGAGAGAATGGTGGCGGGAGCGACCTGGCCGGCGGCGGATCGATTGGCGTTGCCATCGCCATCCCCGGTTGGGCCGCGGCGGCGGGCTCCGTCGGGTACGCCAGGGCCATCACCATCAAGGTCAGGGCCAGCAGCGCCAGGATGGGGTGCAAACGTCGATAATCCATGTCCGATCCCCTGCTGCGGGAACTCGATCATTACGTGGTGCTGGAGCCCGGTGGGGCCGAGGCCATTTTCACGGCGGCCGAAACCCTCGCCTGGCTCCAGACCCAGCTGAGGCAGCTTGGCGCACCTCCGGCCGATCTGGCCGGCCTGGCCGATCCTGGCGAGCGGGCCCAGCGCCTGCTGGATACGGCCTGTGAACTGGAGCTGGAACCCGGGCGGGTGGTCAGCTGGTTTGCGGTTCGGCTGGAGCCACCGGGCGGGGCATCCTGAGCCGCACCCTGCCGCGATCCGAGCTTTCGGTTCCCTGTCCTGGCTCGCGATCCCGGCCCCTTTTGGCCTTTCGACCGCTGGCTGTCGCAGATGTGGTCGAGGTGCGCCTCCAGCGCTGGGGCCCGATGGACAATTCCAGAGGTTGAGATCCAGAGGTGCTGGCCTTGTCGGAGGCGCTCCCTTGTTTCGTTGAGTGGTCAGTTCAGCGACTGTGTGATTTGTCCCGCGCCATCGAGAAGCATGGCCGGCCTGAGCGGCGCGCTTGGCTGTTCCCGCAGGATCGATGGCAGGGCTTCCAGCACCTGAAGGGCCACGGCCTCAGGCGTGGCTTCCACCTGCAACACGTGAAGGTCGGCCTGGGCGTAGAGGGGGCGCCGTGCCGCCAGCAGGGTCGCCAGGCGGCCGGCGGGGTCGGGGTCGTTGAGCAGGGGCCGGGGGGTGGGATCCGCCCTTAGCCGCGCCAATAGCAATGTTTCGGGGGCATCCAGCCACACCACCACGCCCTGGTGCAGGTGGCCCCAGTTCACCGGTCGGGTCACCACGCCCCCCCCCGTAGCCACCACCAGGGAGTGGAAGCCGGCGATTCGATCGAGAACGGCGGTTTCCAGCTGTCGGAAGCCCTCCTCTCCGTCCTCCGCGAACACGGTGGGGATCGGACGGCCAGCGGCCTGCTCCAGGGCGGCGTCGGCATCGAGGAAGCGATACCCCAGGGCTGCCGCCAACGGGCGCCCCACGGCACTCTTGCCAGCTCCCATCATCCCCACCAGGTACACATTCAGACCTTGCAGCCGGCGGGCCAGCGCCGCGTGGCTGGGGGCCGGGGCCGGGGCGGAGGGGTCCATCGGGATCAGGGAAATGGCGGGGATCAAGGGCCCTTCAGGCCCGTTTCTACGATGCGAGACGATCGAGCCCCGCGGCGGCTGCTTGCTCCCTCAAGCTTCGATCAGGGGCCCTCCCCGCCCACCTGGCGGGATCCGAAGTGCCGGCCCAGGTCCCGCAGGCGTACATCCCGCAGGCTGTCGGCGGGAATGCCGAACAGCCGCGCCAGGCAGCGTTTCACCACCACCTCGCTGTCATCGCCGAAGCGGCCGGAGAGCAGCTCGGTCACCACCCCCAAGCCGCGGCCGCTGCTGTCGGTTTCCTCAATCAGGCAGCGGCTGGTGGGAACGGCCAGCTGCTGGCAGGGCTCCATCAGGCTGCGCCGGAGTTCGGTGTTCCCCCCGGCGGCCGTCTCCACGCATACCTTGGCCAGCCGGGTCTCCAGCTGGGGCCGCATCAGCTGGAGCACCGGCGTGAGCAGGCCCGCCCGGGCCGGCGCTGGAGGCGACCCCGTCAGCGCCAGGCTGGCTCCCAGGATGCCCAGGGCCGCAGGCAGGCAACGCCGGCATGGCGGCCAGGTCGGGTGGTGCACGGTGGGCAGCCAGGGGAACGATGCCGTTAGTTTTGCGCCTTCAAGCTCCGTTACCGCCCCGCTGTTGCCATGGCCGAGCTGCAAGCCCGCTGGCACCGCGCCATCGCTGAACTCCCCCAGGAAGCCTGGGACACCTTGCTGGGCGACCATGCCGCAGCCCCCTTCTACTGCTGGCGCTGGCTGCACCGTCTGGAGGCCAGCGGCAGCATCGTGCCTCGGGAGGGTTGGCAGCCCTGCCATCTGGGGCTGTGGCGGGGTGGGGAGCTGGTGGCGGTGGCTCCCTTGTATCTCAAGGGGCACAGCTACGGCGAATTCGTCTTTGACCAGTCATTCGCCCAGCTCGCCGGCCAGCTCGGGCTGCGCTACTACCCCAAGCTCGTGGGGATGAGCCCCCTCAGTCCGGTGGAGGGCTACCGCTTCCTGATCGCCGCCGGGGAGGATGAAGCTGCCATCACCGCTGTGATGCTGGAGCTGATCGATGCCTTCTGCCGCCAGAACGGGCTGCTCAGCTGCAATTTTCTTTATGTGGATTCCCGCTGGAGGCCCCTGGCTGAGGCGGCCGGCTGCAGCGCCTGGATCAACCAGCAGGGCTGCTGGACCAACCCCGGTTTCGGGGATTTCGAGGCCTATCTGGCCGGCTTCAATGCCAATCAGCGTCGCAACGTGCGCCGCGAGCGCGCCGCCGTGGCCGCCGCCGGCCTCACGGTGACCGCGGTGGTGGGGGAAGAGATTGCCCCGGCACTGTTGGAGCGGATGCACCACTTCTATGCCCAGCACTGCGCCCGCTGGGGGCCCTGGGGCAGCAAATACCTCACGCAGGCCTTCTTTAAGGCTGCCGGTGAGTTGCGCTCCGATCTGGTGCTGTTCAGTGCCCATGGCGGCGATCCCGCCGATCCGGTGGCGATGTCGCTGTGCGTGCAGGATGGCCAGGGGCTCTGGGGCCGTTACTGGGGCAGTGATGTGGATCTGGAGAACCTGCACTTCGAGGTCTGTTACTACGCCCCGATTGCCTGGGCGATCGAGCGGGGCATCCGCCGCTTTGATCCCGGCGCCGGCGGCAGCCACAAGCGGCGCCGTGGCTTCTTGGCCGAACCCCGCGTCAGCCTGCACCGTTGGAGTGACCCCCGCTTCGCCGCCATCCTGCGGCGCTGGTTGCCCGAGGCCAATGGCGCCCAGCTCGAGGAGATCGAGGCGGTGAATGCCGAACTGCCCTTCCGGGGCGGGGTGCCGCCCCTGCCGGGGGTCGAGGCTGCCGGGGCGCCGACTTCGGATTCCGAACCCTGAAACCATCTCACCGGTCCGGAGGCTTGTGGAACAAGTCAGCTCCCCGGAACGGATCCTTCTCCTTCGGGAAGCGATACTCGGCGAGGGTTTCTCCGGGGGGAGTTGTTTTTTTCTCGGCCTGGCCTCTCTATGTTTGGGACATGGTCCGGCTGCCCACCCGGGGGCCAGGTTCCTCCAGGAGCGCGCCGATAACATCGCCCCATGGATGTTCCTGTTTCGCTGCTCGCGGCGGCCACCGCCCTGGATGAAGGGCTCTCCCAGCGCACGATCGACCTCGATCCGGCCGGCTATTTCCTGATCCTGGTGGATCACGAGGCCGCTTTACTGGTGGCCGAGCACTACGGCAACGGCATCGATGAGCGGGGGCTGGCCACCGATCCGGATACCGGCGAGGTGCTCTCCTGCCGCAACGCCGGACCCCGCTCCCCTCTGTCTGTATTCCGGGGTCGGACCGCTAAGGAACTGGGCATTCTCCTCACCGAGGGAGGTGGGTCTCATCCCCTCAGCCGTCTCGATCACGCCCTCTACCTGGGCCGCGAGCTTCAGAAGGCCGAGGCCGCCCTGCTGGCGGGCAAGGCCTACGTTCAGGACTGACCGGCGGCGGCTGAAGGCGTCAGGCCGGCTGGAGTTCGCGGCTGGGCTGTACCTGTGCCGTGGGGGGATCGGGCGGCAGGGAGGCCAACTGCTCCTGGATCTCGCGAGTCACGATGCCCCGGTATTCCATGAAATGCTCGTTGTGGGCGAGCGTCACCAGGAATTGCTCAAGGGTTTTGGGGTTGCGGCGCGCCACGGTGAGCAGGGAATTCCAGAAGCGCCAGCGGGTGTCGCGCAGGATTCCTTGCCGCCAGATCACAATCCCCAGGGCGCGGATTTCACGGAGGGGAGGCAGGGCGGGTTTGTCGGAGTTTTCGGGACGATAGAAGGCTTTCCAGCGCGGTTCACCCATCTTGAGGTAGTAATGCTTTACCCGGTCGATGTAGGCGTTGGGTTCGTAGAGGCGGCAAAAGGCATCCACGTATTCGTTGGCGATATCCCGGATCGGCCGGGTGGGTACGAAGTTGAGCAGGTTGGTCTGGTTCACGCCCTTGGCGTCGGCCTTCTCTTGAATCAGCCGGCCCTCCTTTTCGAGCCGGTACCACAGGCCGGTGTTGGGGAGGGCCTGGAGCATGCCCATCATCGCGGCGGGAATCCCGGTGCGGCTCACGAAACGCACGATCCGATCGCCGGCGCCGGTCTTCTCCCCATCAAAGCCAATGATGAAACCCGCCATCACTCGGATCCCGTAGGAGGTGATTCGATCTACCGATTCCTCCAGGGAACTGCGGGTGTTCTGGTGCTTGCCGGCGACTGAGAGGCTGGCCTCATCGGGGGTTTCGATGCCGAGGAACACCGCTTCAAAGCGGGCCTCGCCCATCATCCGCATCATCTCCTCGTCGGCTGCAAGGTCCACCGAGGCCTCGGTGGTGAAGGTGAAGGGATAGCCCCGCTCGATCTGCCATTCCTTGATCGCCGGCAGCAGCAATTTGGCGTTGCGCTTGTTGCCGATGAAGTTGTCGTCCACCAGGAAGATGGCGCGCCGCCAGCCCAGGTCGTAGAGACGCTGCAGCTCGGCCACCAGCTGCTCGGGACTCTTGGTGCGGGGCTTGCGCCCGTACAGCACGATGATGTCGCAGAACTCGCACTGGAACGGACAGCCCCTCGAGAACTGCACGCTCATCGAGTCATAGGCGTCGAGTTCGAGCAGGTCGAAGCGGGGAATCGGGGTGCCCGTCACATCCGGTTTTTCGCCGTTGGAGCTGAAGCGGCCCGAGCGGTCGCCCCGCTCGATCGCCTCGATGAACAGGGGCAGGGTGATCTCCCCCTCATCGAGCACCTTGAAATCGGCCAGGGAAATTTCGGGCGCATCGGGCGTGGAGCTGGCGAAGGGGCCCCCCACGGCCACCGGCAGGCCCCGGCCCTTGGCCTTGGCGATCTGCGCGGCCATGTCGGCCTTCTGCACGATCATCCCGGAGATCACCACCAGCTCGGCCCAGCCCCATTCCGCCTCGGTCACCTCGCGCACGTTGCGATCAACCAGCTTCATCTCCCAGCTCTGGGGCAGCAGGGCCGCCACCGTGACCAGCCCGAGAGGCGGCAACAGCACCTTGCGATTCACCAGTTCAAGGATCTTCTCGTAGCTCCAGAAGGTCTTGGGGAACTCGGGATAGATGAAGAGGGTGCGCATGGGTGCGGTCGCCCCGGAGTGTCTGCAACCCTAGAGGGTTTCCGGACCAGCCGACCCTCCAGGTGGGCGAATCTCGCCTCCACACGGGCTCCCCCGTTGGCCGGCAGCCGGGGGGGTGCGCTCCCGCTCTGGGGCAGCGCTTTTCCCCTCTCACCCGCTTCGGGAAACCCGCCTCGGCCGCGCTCGGGAATTCCCTCTCCTCGGTAGGTCCCCGGCTCTCTGCCGAAGCCTCCGATTGGCTGTTCTTTGCGGCTGATCTGCGGATCGCCAGGGGCAACTTCGTCGCCGCTGGCGATCTGCAGGGCATTCGGGCTACCCCCCAGGCCACATCGGCCCGGCCCTTTCGCTGGTGCGGTGCCCTGGCTGGGTTGCGATGCACCACGGCCGGTGCCGCCGGACCCCGGCGAACCCTTCCGCTCTGCTGTAATGGCCAGGTTCCTGCAGCAGTGGTCCATGGGCGCCGCGATCTATCTGGCTCTGGTGGGTGGTGGACTCACCGCAGCATTTCTCCTCACCGTGCTTCTGCGTGGGATTCGTCTGATCTGAGGCTTGAGGGCGGCACCAGTCTGAGCCGGCCCTGCAGCACCAGTTCGCCGAGCCCCAGCACGAAGCCGATGGCACCGAGCAGGGCAAAAGCGCCTCCCAGGCCAATCCTTGCGCCGATCAGAGCCGCTGCGATGCCGCTCAGCCCCCCGCCCCCTAGGAAGGCGATCTGGCCCAGGCCTGCCATGCGACCCCGTAAGGCCATCGGTGCCCCCACTTGGCCGATCAGATTCGTGCCCGCCAGCAGGCAGGCCGTGCCCGCCCCAATCAGAAAGGTCATCACCAGTTCAATGGCGAGATGGCCCGCCCCGGTGGCCATCCCCAACTGGGCCAGGGCCGTCAGCAGGGTGCAGCTGCCCAGCAGCAGTCCCGGCCGCGCCGTGAGCCAAGCGCTGTTGCGCTGCAGCGTCATACCGCCGCAGATGCTCCCGGCCGCCAGCACACTGGTGAAAATGCCCAGGGCCTGGGGCGAGGGCCCAAGCACCTGGCGGGCGATCAACGGGGCTAGGCCTGGATGGAAGAAGCCCACCAGGGTGGCGATGGCCGTGAAGCGCAGCACATGGCGCAGCACCGGACCGCACTCGCGCCAGGCGGTGCCCAGGGAGGCGGAGCGGCCAGGCGCGCTGCGCTGCTCCGCCGAGCGGATCGGATGCAGCAGCCCCATCACCGTGGCGAGCGGTAGCAGGTAGGTGGCCGCATCCAGGACCAGGGCCGTGGTGGGCCCCCCGAGAGCCAGCAACCAGCCCCCCAGCGGTGGGCCGATCAGCTTGCCCACGTTGAACACCACCGAAAAGCTGGCGATGTAGCGGCCGAGGTGCTCCGGATCCTCCACCAGCAGCGCGCTGTACTTGTTGCGGGCGGTGAGCTCGTAGCTGCTGGCCACCCCCACCAGCAGGGTGCTGAGCAGCAGCATCGCCACCTGGAGCTGCCCCTGCAGCAGCGGGATCGCCAGGGCCCCGAGCAGGGCGGCCCCGAACAGTCCCCACTGGGCGCGGATCAGCACCTTCTCGCAGCCCAGACGGTCCGTTGCCACCCCGGCGGGGCCGCTCAGCACCAGGCTGGGCAGCGCCAGGCAGCCGAAGTGCAGGGCGAGGATCAAGGCGTTGCCGCTGTTGTGCAGCAAGATCCAGCTCTTGGCGGTGAGGCCCGCGAAGGATCCGGCTGTGCTCATGCCGGAGGCCAACAGATAAAGCTGGCGCTGGCTGGCCAGGCTGAGGCGGTTTCCCTGCCGCCGCCGCCCGGGGTCTCCAAGGCGCTCGGCCAGGTCGGGTTGGTTTGGAGGCTGCTCCGGTCCGGATTGTGTGCCGGCGGATTGCGAATCCGACTCCCGCCCGGGGGCCAGGTCCGGCATCTTCCCGGCCCGGGAGCGCGGGCTCAAGAAGCCGGCCGGCGGGCGGCGAGCGCATCGCCCACAATTGCTTTCGCCCCTACGACTTCCCCGATCAGGTCGTAGGTGTCTGCGGCGGTGATCCGCACCGGCACCAGGGTGCCGGGGGCGGCGCAGAGCCCCCCTTCGCCGGGCATGACCCGCACCTCGCCATCCACCTCCGGAGCAAAGCGGGCGCAACGGCCCAGCATCGCGCCGGTGCTTGGGTTCTCCTGCTCGATCAGCACATCCACGATGCGGCCCACCCAGGCGGCGTTGCGCTGGGCCGCGATCGGCTGCTGCAGCGCCATTAGGCGGTCCTTGCGCTGGGCGGCCACCTCTGCCGACACTGGATTGGGCAGCTCCGCGGCCGGGGTGCCCTCCTCCGGGGAAAAGGTGAACACGCCCACATGATCGAAGCGTTGCTCGGCCACGAACGCGAGCAGGTGCTTGAAGTGCTCCTCGGTTTCGCCAGGGAAGCCCACGATGAAGGTGGTGCGCAGCACCGCCTCTGGCAGCTCCTGGCGGATTCTTTGCAGCAGGCCACCGGTCACGCCGGCCTGCCAGGGACGGTTCATCGCCCGCAGCACATCGGGATGGCTGTGCTGCAGAGGCAGATCCAGGTAAGGCAGCACGTTGGGCACCTCCCGATACGCCGCCAGCACCTCGGAGGTGAGGCCGGTGGGGTAGGCGTAATGCACGCGGATCCAGGGGATCTCCACCGCGCCGAGGGCGCGCAGCAGCTCCGCGAGCTGGGGCCTGCCGTAGAGGTCGAGGCCGTAGTTGGTGGTGATCTGGCTGATCAGCACCAGCTCCTGCACCCCCTGGGCCGCCAGCTGGCGCGCCTCGGCCAGGATGCTCTCGATCGGGCGCGAACGCTGGTCGCCGCGCAGGTGGGGAATGATGCAGAAGGCGCAGCGGTAGTCGCAGCCCTCGGCCACCTTGAGGTAGGCCACCGCCTCACTGGTGGTGCGATAGCGGGGCAGGTGCTCATCGGCCACGAAGGTGGGCACGGCGCTCACCTGGTTCACCCGCTCGCCGGCCTCCACCCGTTCCAGCACGCTCACGATGTGCTGATAATCGCCGGTGCCCACGATCGCCTTTGCTTCCGGCAGGGAGTCGAGCAGCTCCTCCTGGAAGTGCTGGGCCAGGCAGCCCGCGATGATCAATTCTTTGCCCTGCTCGGCCAGTTCCACCAGGGTGCGCACCGATTCCTCGCGGGCGTCCTGGATGAAGCTGCACGTGTTCACAACCACCACGGCGGCCTCGCTTTCATCGGCGCTCACGCCGTAGCCGGCCTGGGCGAGCAAGCCGAGCATGTGTTCTGTATCGACCCGGTTCTTTTCGCAGCCCAGATGGGCGAAGGCCACGGTGGGTTTGGCCGGAGGCTGGGTCATGTCCATGGTGATGGGCTCCGATCCCGCCGCTGTGCTGGCGGTCGCCCCAGCGGGGACGGACCGGCTGCCGGCGGATGGACTGGTGGCGGGCTTCATGCGGGAGGTTCCGGCTCTGGCCGTTCAGCCACCCTATGGAAGCGGCGGGCCCACCGGGCCGACCCCGTGCTCCCGGGCGGGCGCTGACGGAAATCCGGGCCGACATCGCCTGCGGCTGCGAGAATGGCGCCAACGCTCCCGCCGCCGTGACCTCCACCCAACTGGCCAGCCGCCTCAGCCAGCGGCGTCGCACCGATCCCGGCCGCCGCTGGATCTGGGTGGTGATGTCGGTGCTGGCCACCATCGGTGCCATCGACACCGGCGCCATCACCCTCAAGCGCTGGGGGATTCTGGGTCCCCTCATCTGTCCCGGCGGCGCCGGCGACTGCGACAAGGTGCTCAACAGTGCCTGGGGCTCTCTCTTTGGCCAGCCCCTGTCCCTGTTCGGCTTCCTGGCCTACGCCGGTGTGCTTGTGCTGTCCCTGCTGCCCCTGGTGCTCCAGGGGGACGCGCGCCGAGACCTGCTCTCCCGCAGCCGTTGGGCCCTGTTCCTGCTCACCGCGGGCATGGCTGTGTTCAGCCTGGTGCTGATGGCGGTGATGCTGTTCAAGATCAAGGCCATCTGCGCCTTCTGCATCCTCTCGGCCCTGCTGAGCCTCTCCCTGCTGGTGCTGACCCTGCTCGCCGGCGACTGGGAAGACAAGGGCCAGCTCATTTTCCGGGGCCTGATCACGGCTCTGCTCGTGGGTATCACCGGCATCGGTTGGGCCAGCGTGATGGATCGTCCCGACGTGGCCACCGGTCCCGGCATGCCCATCCCCGTGACCTCCACCACCCGCCCGGGGGTGATGCCCCTGGCAGAGCACCTCACCGCCAAGGGTGCCGTGATGTATTCCGCCTACTGGTGCCCCCACTGCCACGAACAGAAGGAGCTGTTCGGCAAGGAGGCCAGCGCCAAGCTCAAGATCGTGGAGTGCGCCCCTGATGGCCGCAACAACCAGGCGGATCTCTGCCGCGCCAAGAACATCCAGGGCTTTCCCTCCTGGGAGATCAACGGCAAGTTGGATTCCGGGGTGAAGCCGCTCCAGAAACTTGCCGAGCTCAGTGGCTACAAGGGACCGGTTCCCAGCCCCTGATCCACCGGCTCGGTGTGGATCCGTTGGCCCCGCCGCTGGAGGCTGTGGCGGCGCCAGAAGGGCTGGGGGGCCGGGGCATCGGTGCGGAAATGGCCGCCCCGGCTTTCACTGCGGAAGCAGGCCGCCTCAATCAAGAGCTCCGCCAGCACCAGCCGCTGGCGCAGGTCGTGGAGCAGCCTTGAGCCGCCGGCTGTCACAGCACTGAGTTCCAGGGTCTGTCCAGGAGCGTGGCCGTGGATGCTGCGCAGCAGCGGTTCGGCCTCCAGCTCACTGCGCCGGCGGCGCACCTCCTCGAGGGCGCCATTGAGCATCGGACCCTCCCGTTCCACCCCCGCTACCTGCCAGCAGAGCTGCCTGAGGTTGGCGATCTGCCGCTGAATCCGCTCCGGTTCCGGCAGGGGCGGATCCGCCAGCGGCAGGTACGGCCCCTCATCGGCTTCGCGGCAGAAGGGCTCTCCCAGTCGGATGTTCCGCAGGCGCCGGGCGAACACCAGGCATTCCATCAGCGAGTTGCTGGCCAGTCGGTTGGCGCCGTGCACGCCAGTGCAGGCCACCTCCCCCACGGCGTATAGCCCCGGCAGGCTTGTGGCCGCCTCCAGGTCGGTGCCCACGCCGCCCATCCAGTAGTGGGCAGCCGGGGCCACCGGAATCGGCGCGCCGATGGGGTCGAGGCCTAGGGCCCGGCAGCGGCCCAAGATTGTGGGGAACTGACTATCCAGCTGCGCCTGGCCCACCGGCCGCAGGTCGAGCCAGAGGTTGTCCACCCCCAGCTCCTGCATGCGCCGAGCCAGGGCGCGACTCACCTGATCGCGGGGGGCCAGATCGCCCCCGGCCAGCTGGGCCACCGGACTGTGTCCCGCCGCATCGCAGAGTCGGGCCCCCTCCCCCCGCACCGCCTCACTGATCAGGAAGTGGGGGGCACCCGGCAGCATCAAGGCCGTGGGATGGAACTGAACGAATTCGAGATCGCGCACCGCAGCTCCGGCGCTCCAGGCCATCGCCACCCCGTCGCCGCTGGCTTGGGCGGGATTGGTGGTGTGGGCAAACAGATGGCCACCACCGCCGCAGGCCAGGACCACCGCCCGGGCCCGCAGCCAGCGCAGCCTGTGCCCATCCAGCACCTGCAGACCCACGCAGCGCCCACCCTCCACCCAGAGCTGCAGGGCAGGAACGCCCTTGTGTTGCTCCAGGCCCTCCCGTTGCAGCACCTCCCGTTCCAGGGCATCCACCAGGGCACCCCCGGTCCGATCCTGAGCGTGCAGCACCCTGCGGTGGCTGTGGGCCGCCTCAAGGGTGGTGCTCAGCTGGTCGGCCTCCCCCCGGTCGAAGCCCATGCCGAGCTCCAGCAACCTCGCTACACAGCCCGGGGCATCGCGCACAAGCAGGTCCACAGCCCGTCGGTCGCAGAGGTCAGCGCCGGCCCGAAGGGTGTCCTGGATGTGGCTCTCGAAGCTGTCCTCGGGCCTGATCACTGCGGCGATCCCGCCTTGGGCCCAGCGGCTTGCGGAGGGCGGTCCGTCCTGCTTGCTGAGCAGCAGCACCCGCAGGCCGGCTGGCAGCTCCAGGCAGGTCATCAGGCCGGCGGCCCCGCTGCCCACCACCGCCACATCCCAGTCGGCGGCCAGATCCGGATGCTGCATAGCCAAGCCCCGCTTCAGGGAGCCTATGGGAGCACCGCAGTCCGCCGGTTCAGCCAGAACAGCCCCATGACAAAAAAAACGCCGGAGGTCCGGCGGTTTGGGAGCTTGGCGATGCGGCCTCCCCTGGTTGATCGGAGAGGCTGGTGCTCAGCGGTAAACGCCGTCGTTGATTCGATCGAAACCTTCATTGAGGGCGATTGAGGGAGGCGTCACGGTGAAGTTGGCCTTGTACTTATCGAAGAGCTCCTTCTGACGCGGCGTCAGATCAAGCTTGAGAACGTCATCGACGCTCTGGTAGGGGCCACCCAGCACGATCTTGCCCGCGAGGGTGGGATACATGCCGGGGTACTGCTGGAAGCGACGCACAGAAGAGTTGTTGAGATCCACCTTGCCGGCGGTCTCAGCGATCTTGTCGTCGGCCACGTTGCGCCGGTCTTCGGCCAAGGCGGTGCTCGGCAGCAGCAGAGTCACCAGCAGCCCGGTGAGTAAAACACCACTCATGAGCCAGGCAAGCAGCCGCTTCATCACGACACTCCGTTGCGTAAGGGAACAGGCCGTGAGGAGGCCTCGGCCTGGTTCAACGTTACCTAACGCCTGCCAAGGTTCCCCTTGACGGTTTCCCGGCTTTCGCAGATCTTCAGATCAGAGAGGCGGGGATGGGGTCAGATCAGGCCGCTCGATAGGGGGGCCAGCAGGGCCGCCGCCAGAAAAACTCCATCCACCGCCAGGGTGGCGGCCAGGGTGGCGGCACTCACCTTGGCCGGTCCGCCCTGTTTCCACAGCTGGGTGCAAACGCCGATCAGCAGAGCGGCCATGGCCGTCACCAAGGTGATGTTGGCCGGTTCCAGAACGGTCTCCCCGGCCTGGCGCAGAAGAAATGGCGCCTCGCTCAGTGGAGCGGAGAGCACCTGCGGCCATAGGGGCATTAACCCGGTGAGGGCGATGGCGGTGTCGGTGGCCGCCGTTCCGAGCAGGGAGGCGAGGTAGAAGGCCCCCGCCAGCCGCCAGCGCCCCCCAAGGCCGGCCAGGGCCAGGGGGAGGGCGAAGGCCTCGATTGGCAGGTGCAGGAGGGGATGCTCGCGGAACCAGCCCCAGAAGAGGCAACCCGCCAGCCAGCTGCCGCTGAAACCAACCAGCAGAGGGCCGAGCTGTTGCCAGGAGCCGCGGCCGTGACGCTCGAGCAGCACGGCCGCAGCCACCAAGGGAAGGGTGAACAAGGCCGCCGCGAGGGGCGCCTGCCTCACCAGGGGAGCCTGAAGGAACACCGGCACCGCCACGAGCAGCACGGCGGTGATGGGAAGCAGGATCTCGCCCGAAAGACTCAGTCCGGCGAAGGGGAGGGATCGGGAACTGAAGGCAGTTGAGGTCCCAATCACAGGCTGATATACAAAGCGTTACCTACCTTAAGAGGTGCGGGGGTTGGCCCGCGTCCCCCGCCGCCATAGGGTTCGAGGCACTTTCGCCTGCCCGATGCCGTTTCTTGCCATCGCTGAGACCCCGTCCCTCGGTGTCGCCTGCTGGCATGCCCTGGTGCTGGGCGTGGTGCAGGGGCTCACGGAGTTTTTGCCGATCAGCAGCACTGCCCATCTGAAGGTGGTGCCGCTGCTGCTGGGTTGGGGGGACCCCGGCGTGGCCTTCACCGCCGTGATCCAGCTGGGAAGCATCATCGCTGTTCTGGCCTACTTCCGCCTCGATCTGCTCGAGGTGGTTCGGGGCATTGGCCGGGCTCTGCGGGATGGACGCTGGAGTGATCCCTCTGCCCGGCTCGGGGTCGCGATCGCCCTAGGCACGGTGCCGATCGTGCTGGCGGGCATGGCTCTCAAGTTCGGGGTCCCAGGTTACGAACACTCTGTAATGCGAAGTGTCACCTCGATCGCTGTGGTGTCGATCGTGATGGCCCTGCTGCTGGGCCTGGCTGAACTGGTGGGTCGCCGGCGCCAGCACCTCGACGACGTGATGCCCCGCGACGGTCTGCTGGTGGGTCTGGCCCAGGCCCTGGCCCTGGTGCCAGGGGTGTCCCGCTCCGGCAGCACCCTCACCGCCTCCTTGTTTGATGGCTGGGAGCGGGCTTCGGCCGCCCGCTTCTCCTTTCTGCTCGGCATCCCCGCCATCACCCTGGCCGGTCTGGTGGAACTGAAGGACGCCCTTCATCAGAAGGCCAACGGCGGGCTGGTGCCCACCCTGGTGGGCGTGGTGGCCGCCACGGTGGTGTCCTGGCTGGCGATCGCCTGGTTACTCCGGTTCCTGCAGCGCAACAGCACCTGGATCTTCGTGGCCTACCGCCTGCTGTTCGGCGTGGTGCTGCTGCTCTGGTTCCGGGGCCTCGATGCCGTCCAACCCTGAGCTCGTCACCCGCTCCTCCCGGCGCCATGGCCGGCTTGGTTCCAGACTGATGGCAGATCGGAGTTGCTGCGGTGTGGAAGGAGCCTTCGGCGGGTATCGCCGCCCAGACCCAGGCCACCGCCGTTGACAACGACAGCGGCGGCGCTGCGGCGCCACGGCCGGTCCGGCTGCCCGATCCCGCCGTGGTGGCCAGCGTGGAACCCGGTTCGATCGGCGAGGACCTGGGGTTCCAGCCCGGCGATCGCCTGCTCCGCATCAACGGCATCGCCCCGCGGGATTTGATCGATGTGCAGGTGCTCCAAGGGGAGGAGGACCTGATCCTTGAGGTGGAGGATCCCCAGGGCACGCTCCATGTGGTGGAACTGGAGAAGGATGCGGATGAGGGCCTGGGACTCGGCTTCACCGAGGCGCTCTTCGATGGCCTGCGCCAGTGCAATAACCACTGTTCCTTCTGCTTCATCGACCAGCAGCCCCCCGGCCGCCGCGCCAGCCTTTACCTCAAGGACGACGACTACCGCCTGAGCTTTCTCTACGGCTCCTATCTCACCCTCACCAATCTCACCGCCGCCGACTGGCAGCGGATCGAGGAGCAGCGGCTCTCGCCCCTCTATGTCTCGGTGCATGCCACCGATCCCGATCTGCGCAGCCGTCTGCTGGTGAATCCCCGGGCCGCCCTGCTGAGCGATCAGCTCGCCTGGTTCGCGGAGCGGCGGCTGCAGATCCATGCCCAGGTGGTGGTCTGCCCGGATCTCAACGATGGTGAGGCCCTGGAGCGGACCCTACGGGATCTGGCGGCGTTCGGCACTGGCGACTGGCCGGCGGTGCTGTCCACGGCGGTGGTGCCGGTGGGTCTGACCCGCTTCCGCCCCCCCGGCGATGGGCTGCGGGCGGTTACCCCGGCCGATGCGGCGGCGGTGATCGAGCGGGTCGAACCGCTGCAACGGGAATTCCAGGCCACCCTCGGCAGCCGTTTTGCCTGGCTTTCCGATGAGTGGTTTCTGATCGCCGGCCTTCCCCTGCCTCCCCGATCCAGCTACGAGGATCTCCCCCAGCGCGAAAATGGAGTGGGCAGCATCCGCGGTTTTCTCGAGGAGCTGGAGGCAGCCACCCAAACCCTGCCGGAGCGGGTCGAGTCGCCACGGCGCATGAGCTGGGTGGTGGGCAAGCTGGTGGCCGGAGCCCTTCAACCGGCGGTGGAGCGCCTCAACCGGGTGGAGGGCCTGGAGCTGTTGCTCCATGGGCTGCCCAGTCCCTACTGGGGCCAAGATCAGGTGGTCACCGGGCTGTTGACCGGGGCGGATTTGTTGCATGGTCTGGCGGGGCGCGATCTGGGGGGGCTGCTGCTGCTGCCGCGGGTGATGCTCCGGGAGGGTGAGGAGGTCTTCCTGGACGACATGCGGCTTCAGGAACTGAGGGATCGGGCGGGTGTGCCGATCCGACTGCTGGGTGGGGCGGACGACCTGGTGGCCGCCTGCCTTGGTTCGGAGGGTGGAGGTGCCTAAGCTCCCCACACTTCCCCGCTTCCGTCTTGCGGCGCCTCTCTCCCCTGCTCGCCTCCCTGACGGTGGCGTCCAGCCTTGCCGCTCCGGTGGCCGCTGCCCCCAAGGCCCCCGCCGCCGGAGCGGCTGGCCTGACGAGATCTGGAAGCCAGGCCGCCCTGCTCCAGCTGCCCGAAGCCCTGCCCCTGGCTCCCGCCCTGAAGGGCGATCGCCCCAAGTCCAATCCGAAGGTGCTGCCCCCGGCGGCCACCACCCTGCCCCCGGAGCTGCGGGATCTGGTCTCGCCGGCGTCCCTCGCCTTGCCGGACCGTCCCGGCCAGGTGCGCATCACCCAGCTGCGACCCCTCAGCCTCGACCAGGTGGAGATCCTGGCGGAGGTGAACAACCCAGACCTCAAGGCCATCGCCAGCCAGGTGGAGCAGGCCCAGTCGAATCTGCGGGCCAAGATTGCCCTTTGGTATCCCCAGCTCGGCTTCAACACCAGCAGCTTTCCCATCTACACAGCAGGTCGACAGTTCAGCAACGGCGCCACTGGCTCCAATCAACCGATCGGTACGACCCTCGACAGTATCTGGAGGATGCAGGCGGCCCTGCAGGCCAGCTGGTCGCTGATCGACCCCACCCGCACCCCCCAGATCGCCATTGCACGCGATCAATTTGAGAAGGCCAAAAATCAATATCTGATCGGCCTGCGCGACCTGCGTCTGCAGGCTTCCTTGGCCTATTTCGACCTCCAGACCGCTGACGATCAGGTGCAGATCGGCCAGGAGGGGGTGCGGGCGTCGCTGGTGAGCCTGCGCGATGCCCGGGCCCGCTTCCAGGCCGGCGTGGCCACCAAGCTCGAGGTGCTGGAAGCGGAAACCCAGCTGGCCCGAGATGAGCAACTGCTCACCAATGCCCTGGCGATTCAGGCCACGGCCCGACGCGCCTTGGCCGCCCTGCTTGATCTCCCCCAGGATGTGACTCCCACAGCCGCCGACCCGGCCCGGGTGATCGGCACCTGGCTGCCCTCGCTGCAGGAGAGCATCGTGGCCTCCTTTGCCTTCCGCGAAGAACTCGACCAGATTCTGCTCGATATTTCGATCGCCAACAGCTCCGCCAATGTTGAGCTCGGCAGGGTTCAACCCCTCCTGAAGATCGTGAACAACTTCGGTTTCGGCCGTTCCTATGGCTATGAGTTCTCCCCATCGGTGGTGCCATCGATCACCGGTTGGAATGTCGACAACGCTGTTGGCCTGAACCTCAACTGGACCATCTATGACGGTGGCAGTGCCCAGGCCAACTACAGGGGGCAGAAACAGAAAGCCCAGGAGAACCGCTTCCTGTTCGCCCAGAGGCGCAACACCATCCGCGCCGATGTGGAAAGGAGCTTCTATGAACTCGATAAGAACAACCGCAACATCCTCACCACCTCCCGCGAGGTGATTTCCACCCGCGAATCCCTGCGGCTGGCCCGCCTGCGCTTCCAGGCCGGTGTCACCACCCAGAGGGAGGTGGTGGACACCCAGCGCGACCTCACCCAGGCCGAGGTCCGCTACTCCACCGCCATCTCCGACTACAACAGGGCCCTGGTGGAGCTGCGGCGCCGCACCGGTCTGGATCAGATCGCCACCTGTGAGCCCCCCCGCCTCCCCGCCAACAAGCCTGTGGTGTCAGGGGCCACTGACGTCCCGGTGGAGCCCCTTCCCCTCGTTCCCGCCTGCCCGGCGGCCCGTGCCCAGCTGCCTCCCGCGGCCAATCGCCGTTGAAGCCTTGGCCGAAGGTCTTCCCTCTGTTCCCCTACGCCCTTCCCTCAGCCTGCTCCAGACCCTGAGGCTGGGCCTGTTCCAGGCCTGCCTGGGATGCCTCGCGGTGATCTTCGCCGGGCTGCTCAACCGCGTGATGCTCACCGAACTGGGATTTCCCGGGCTCCTTGTGGGCACCTCCCTGGCCTTTGAGCAGTTCGTGGCGCCGTCGCGGGTGCTGTTCGGTCAGATCTCCGATGCCCACCCCTTGGCTCGGCGCCACCGGGTTCCTTACGTGTTACTGGGCACCGCCCTCTTCTGCGGGATAGCGGTGATCGCCGTGCCCATCATCTTCCGAGTGGGGCAAGTTCTTCAGCAGGGATCTCCAGGAGCCATCGCCTTAGCCATGCTGGCCCTGGGAGCGCTGTTTGCCTGTTACGGCCTCGCGATCTCCCTGGCCACCACCCCCTACCTGGCCCTGGTGATCGACCGCACCAGCGAGGAGGAGCGATCCCGCGCTGTGGGAGTGATCTGGTGCATGCTCACGGTGGGCATCGTGGTTGGAGCGATCCTGATCAGCCTCAGCCTTCGCTCCCTGGATGGAATCCGCGATCCACGGCTGCTTGAGCCCACTCTCTCCGCCTTCATGGCCAAGGTGGCGATCGGCGTGATGGGCCTCACCGTGATCGCCACCTGGGGCATGGAATCGCCCGCCGATTCGCTGGGTCTGTCCCAGGAGGGGGGGCGGGAGGATGGTGTCACCCTGCGGCAGGCCTGGACCCTGATCCGTTCCAGCAGCCAGGTGCTGATCTTCTTCTCGTTTTTGATCCTCTTCACGCTCGCCCTCTTCCTTCAGGATCCGGTGCTCGAGAGTTATGGGGCCCAGGTGTTTGGCATGCCCATCGCGGCCACTGCCCAGCTCAATGCCTTCTGGGGGGTGGGAACTTTGGTTGGTCTGCTGGTGGCGGGTCTGTGGATCGTGCCCTGGCTGGGCAAGCTGGCCACGGCCCGGCTCGGCTGCCAGCTGATCGCCCTCAGCCTGCTGCTCCTGTTGCTCAGCGGGATCACCGCCAACGTTCCCACCCTGCAACTGGTGATGGTTCTGTTCGGCCTGGCGGCGGGAATCGGGACCAATGGCGCCCTTTGTCTGATGCTTGATCTCACCCTGCCGGAGGTGGCCGGCACCTTTGTGGGGGTTTGGGGTCTGGCCCAGGCACTCTCCAGGGCGGTGGGCAAGGTGATCGGCGGAGGCCTGCTCGACCTGGGCAACCTGCTCAGCGCTTCGGGCCTTCTTCCCAGATCGGTGGGCAGCTACCCCGCCTTTGCCCTGGTGTTGGGTATCGAGCTGCTGGTGGCGATCGCGGCCCTGCTGATGCTGCAGCGTGTGAATGTTCGCCAGTTCCGTCACGACACGGGTCAAAGCCTGGCGAAGGTGCTCACGGCGGAATGGTCATGAGCGACTCCCTGTATCCCCCGATCCCTCTGGCAGCCGATGCCGGGCCCTCTCTCCTCCCGGTGGGTCTGGAGGCCCTTCTCGATCGGGTTGCTGAGCGACAGCGGAGCGACTTCGGTCACATGGCCTCCACTCAAAAGGACGATGGCTCCCTGATCACCGCGTGTGACCGTTGGAGCGATGCCACCTTGGTGGAAGGACTCGCGAGCCTCTATCCCGAGGAAGGGGTGTTGAGCGAGGAGGGCGATCAGCGGGTTCCCCTTACGCCGGCCTACTGGGTTGTGGATCCTCTTGATGGCACCACCAACTTCGCCGCCGGCATCCCTTACTGGGCGATCTCCATGGCGCGCTTCGAGCACGGCGAACCGGTGCTGGCCGTGCTTGATGTGCCGCCCCTGCGCCAGCGGATCGTGGCGATGCGGGGGCGGGGCGCCTGGCGCAATGGCAAGGTTCTGCTGCCTCCATCTCAGCAGAGTCATCCGGTGGGCTGCGCCTCCTTGTGCAGTCGCTCGATCGGCGTGCTGCAGAAGCTGCCCGACCGCCGTTTTCCCGGCAAGATCCGCCTGCTTGGTGTCGCCAGCCTCAATCTGGTGAGCGTGGGGATGGGCCAGACCGTGGCGGCTCTCGAGGCCACACCCAAGATCTGGGACCTGGCGGCCTCCTGGCTTGTGCTGAGCGAATTGGCCTGCTCAGTGCAATGGCTCAACCAGAGCCCCGTGGCGATACCTCCTGGCACCGACCTGGCCCGCACCGATTTCCCCGTGCTCGTGGCTGATGGGCCGGAAACCCTCGATCGGTTCATGCCTTGGGGCGAGGCCCTGCTGGCCTAAGGACCTTTCAGCGTCGATTGCACAGACGATACAAACGTTCTCTTGGAGCCTGGACGCTGGGTCCCAGGCTTCAGGGCGCTTCACGCAGCAGGACTGATATCGGCTTGGCGGCGGCGGCAGGCTGGATGAAGGGGCTCCCCGTGGGTTGGTTGCTCACGCAAGGATTGGCTTGCCATTGCGGATGGCTTGCCCCCCTTTCGAAAAAGCCGTAGGGAGTGTGGTAAGTTATTGGACTGCTCGGGGAACCGAGCGGCCGGAGCTGAGCTCGATGCAATTGGTGAGGTGCGAGAGCGCTGAGCTGATGAGCCTGGAGAGGAGATCCGGAAGGGTGAGCTGCTAGGTTCACCAAGTCCTGAACGAAACGGCGCGAGCCGAACGAACAGGGCGGCTTACGACGAAGAGGGCGCAAGCCGCTGATGTTGTAAGTTGAGAAGGTCGCCGAAAGGCGACGAGCCAGAACCACCCGAGAGGGAGGGGAAGGCAGCACCTGGACAACCAAAAAAGTTTAGGAACTGACGCTTCTGCTGCGTTGGCTGCCTAAAGGTGATGAAGACATGATAGTCCGTAAACACCTGAGGGAATGTGTCGACCGAGACAAGCAGCGGAGGTGTGAGGTCCCGTCAAAAGAAAGCAGCGACGGAGGCCATTGTGGTGGGGAGGAAGCGGTTCTCACGACCGCGAATCCCGAGATGCCGTGATGGAGGAGTCGCAAACCGGATCTGAGATCTGGAAAGTCGGAGATGGGAGCAAGAAGCTTA
>JBIJAG010000043.1:0-32016 GCA_044345855.1 Cyanobium sp.
GAGGTGGCGTTGGTGGAGCGATCGGGGAATGACCTGTTGCTGCAGTTTGAGTCGTCGGATCAGGTGCGTGTGCAGAGCTATTTCAACTTCCCATCGCAGCGGATCGAAAGTTTCCGCTTCAGCGATGCGGTGGTGTGGGGCGATGCAATGCTGCGGTCGCTGGTGGTGGTGGCTGGCGCCACGGCTGGTTCCGATCAGCTGGGCGGCTACGGCGACATAGCGAACCGAATTGATGGATTAGCGGGCAACGACACCCTGTACGGGTCGGGTCTGGATGATCGGCTGCTGGGTGGTGACGGCAATGACGTGCTGCTGGGCTACGGGGGCAACGATGATCTCCAGGGCGGCAGCGGCGACGATTGGCTGGGGGGCGATCTAGGGAACGACACGCTGATCGCCGGCGGTGGCCACGACACGCTGGTGGGAGGCGGCGGCAATGATCTCTACCGCATCAGCCGGGGTGGCTGGCGCACCACGATCAACGACTACGAGGCGAGCACCAATGAGCCGAATGCGGATGTGGTGGAGTTCAGCGACCTGCGCAGTACGGAGGTGGCATTGGTGGAGCGATTGGGGAGCGACTTATCGCTGCGGTTTGTGTCGTCGGATCAGGTGCTTGTGCAGAGCTATTTCTACTTCCTATCGCAGCGGATCGAGAGTTTCCGCTTCAGCAATGCGGTGGTGTGGGGCGATGCGACTCTGCGGTCTCGGGTGGTGGTGGGTGGCGCCACGGCTGGTTCCGATCAGCTGGGCGGCTACGGCGACATAGCGAACCGGATTGATGGATTGGCGGGCAACGACACCCTGTACGGAGCGGGGCTGGGTGATCGGCTGCTGGGTGGTGCCGGTAATGACGTGCTGCATGGCTACGGGGGCAACGACGACCTCCAGGGCGGCAGCGGCGACGATTGGCTGGGTGGCGATCTAGGGAACGACACCCTGATCTCCGGCGGTGGCCACGACACGCTGGTGGGAGGCGGCGGCAATGATCTCTACCGCATCAGCCGGGGTGGCTGGCGCACCACGATCTCCGACTACGAGGCGAGCACCAATGAGCCGAATGCGGATGTGGTGGAGTTCAGGGACCTGCGCAGCACGGAGGTGGCGTTCGTGGAGCGATTGGGGAGCGACTTATCGCTGCGGTTTGTGTCGTCGGATCAGGTGCGTGTGCAGAACTATTTCTACTTTCCATCGCTGCGGATTGAGAGTTTCCGCTTCAGTGATGCGGTGGTGTGGGGCGATGCGATGCTGCGGTCGCTGGTGGTGGTGGGTGGCGCCACGGCTGATGCCGATCAGCTGGGCGGCTACGGCGACATAGTGAACCGAATTGATGGGCTGGAGGGCAACGACACCCTGTACGGAGCGGGTCTGGATGATCGGCTGCTGGGTGGTGACGGCAATGACGTGCTGCTGGGCTACGGGGGCAACGACGACCTCCAGGGCGGCAGCGGCGACGATTTGCTTTGGGACGATCTAGGGAACGACACGCTGATCGCCGGCGGTGGCCACGACACGCTGATGGGAGGTGGCGGCAATGATCTCTACCGCATCAGCCGGGGTGGCTGGCGCACCACGATCTACGACTACGAGGCGAGCACCAATGAGCCGAATGCGGATGTGGTGGAGTTCAGCGATCTAGGCAGTACGGAGGTGGCGTTGGTGGAGCGATCGGGGAATGACCTGTTGCTGCAGTTTGAGTCGTCGGATCAGGTGCGTGTGCAGAGCTATTTCAACTTCCCATCGCAGCGGATCGAAAGTTTCCGCTTCAGCGATGGGGCACTCTGGGGAGAAAGCTCAATCCTGGCGCGCCTGCATGTGGTGGCCGGCCTGTGACCACCGCCGGCCGGCCGGGGCGACTTAACGTTTCGGTCTCCCCACGCCGTGGCGATGGTCCGGGTTCAGGAACTGCTGGTGGTCCACCACGTCGAGCGGGAGGGGCCTGGTCTGCTGGCCCAGGTGGCCACCGAACGGGACCTGGCGGTCCGAATCCTGAGGCCCTTCGCCGGCGATCCCCTGCCGCAGGCCCTCCGGCCCGATCAGATCCTGGCGGTGATGGGCGGGCCGATGGGCGTGGCCGATCTCGGCGATCCAGCCTTCCCGTGGCTTGAGCCTCTGGTGTCCCTCCTGCGCCGTGCCCTAGCCGAAGAGCGGCCGGTGCTGGGGTTCTGCCTTGGCGCCCAGCTGCTGGCCCACGCCGCCGGGGGTGGCGCCATCCCCCTCAGCGTGGGCGATCCACCGCTGCCCCATCGGGAGGTGGGGTTCGGCGCGATCAGCTTCACCCGCTCCCCCGCCGAGGAGCCCCTGCTTCGGGATCTGCCCACCAGCCTGCTGGTGCTCCACTGGCACGGCGACCGCCTTCAGCTGCCGCCCGCCGCCACCCTGTTGGCTTCGAGCCTGGCCTGCCCTGAGCAGCTGTTCCGGATCGGTTCGCGCGCCTTCGGGCTCCAGTGTCATATCGAAGTCACGGCCGCTGCCCTGGAGCGGTGGATCGTGGAGGACGCCCCCTTTGTGCGGGCTGCCCTCGGGGCCGGAGGGGCGGATCGCATCCGCGCCGATGCTGGCCGCTGGCTGGGGCCGGTCACGCCGCTGTGGCGGATCCTGTTGCACCAACTGCTGGACTGCTGTGCACAAGGGGGTGCGTGAAGCCGCGGCGTCCGCCCGGAGCGATCCGCGCGGCTCACGACCGTCGCCCTCCTCGTGCTTCAGGTGCTTCTGGCTGCTTCAGGCCGCCGCCGCCTGCGGCCGATTCAGCCAGCTCGCCAGAGAGTCCTGGGGCCGCCCCGGGGAGCTGGTGATCTCCACGATCTGGCCGATCGACGTCGGTGTGTCGAGGGCATCCAGGCAGACCCGGGCCACCAGGCGCCGCGGCAGGCTGCCGCCCTCCTGGCCGCCGGCACCGCTGAACACGATCCCTTCGCGCTCGATCCCCTGCTCCGCTTCCTTCAGGCCGCCTGGGCGCACCACCGTCCAGTCGAGGCCGCTTTCGGCCAGCCACCGTTCCCCCAGCCCCTTCCACACCAGGATCAAGCCGAACAGATTGAGCGGATGCAGCAGGCGGCCGCTGCAGAGGGCGGTCACGAGCACCACCCGCTTCACCCCTGCGGCCTGGCAGGCCTCAATCTGGGAGCGGATCGCCAGGGCATCCACCTTCAGCGGTCCGAGCAGATCCACCGAGGGCCTGGCACCGGTGGCGATCACCAGGGCCTCGCAATCGCGGAGCGCCGCCTCCAGGGCCGGGGCATCGCTGAGCTCCAGGCGCACGATCTCGGCCCCCTTCAGGCCCTCCGGCACGGCTGAACCGGGCCGCAGCAGCGCCCGCACCGTCAACCCCCGGCCGATCGCCTCCTGCACCACCCGCCAGCCGGTCTTGCCGGAGGCACCACTCACCGCGATGCGACGGCGAGGCTCAGGGGAATCCGCAGTGCTCATCGGCGCTCACCCAGGCAGAGGAATGGGCGGATCGTATGGAACTCCTGCCTGCTCCGGCGGCCGGTTTCCCTCCCAGGCCCCCCCTGCGGCGTGGCCCAGCCGGATGGCCTGGCGCTGGTCGTCGCTGCGCAGCAGAGCGTCCACACAGTCGCCATCCAGCTTGCCCGCCTGAACCATGGTGCGAAGCATCTGCACCGCATGGGGTTCCGAGAAGGGGGGTTTGTACGGCCGCGCCTGGGTGAGGGCGTCATAGATGTCCGCCACCGCCACGATCCTTCCCGCCAGGCTCACCTCTTCACCGCGCAGCCCCGCCGGATAGCCACTCCCATCGAGGCTTTCATGGTGGTGGGCCACCACCTGCCGCAATAGATCGATGCCGGGGGCATCCTCCAGGCCCATCGCCGTGATCAGCTTCTCGACCAGCGCCATGCCGATCACCACGTGACTCTGCATCACCAGCCTTTCCTCCCGGGAGAGCGGCTCGGGCTTGAGCAGGATTCGATCCGGAATCCCTAGTTTGCCAACGTCATGGAAGGCGGCGAATCGGTGGAGGTTCTCGCTGAAATCGGCGGGGAGCGGTCGTTGCGTTTCCAGCTGAAGGGCGATCAGGCGGCTGTAGCGGGACACCCGCTCCATGTGGGTGGCCGTTTCCTGATCCCGTAGCTCCGCGATCTCCAGCAGCTGCCCCAGGCTGCCATCGAGGCTGGCGAGGTCGCTGAAGTGGTTGCTGATCCGGAGCAGGAGCAGCTCCAGATGGGGTTCCAGCGCCGCCATCGCCCTCGGGTCGAAGGCCCCAGCCCGGGTGGAATCCAGGAAGAGAAAGCCCAGCAGGCGGCTGTGGTGCAAGAGCGGCAGCGTCAGGGAGGCGCGCCAGCCCTGGGCCAGCAACCAGCGGCTGTGGTCCGAGGTCGGATCCAGCTCCCGCTCCAGGTCATGGAGCACCCGGGCCTGCTGCTGATCCCGCAGCCGGCCGAGGGAGGGAACCGTGGCGAGGGCGCGCGGTTCGAAGTGGGGGTGGCTCGACCCCGGCTCGCCATCCCCGCCCGTTGGCCCGCCGTCCGCGCCCGTTTCGCAGTAGGTCGAAAGCAGGTCGGTGCTGGCTTCGTGATGCACGAAGGCGATCCGGGTGATCCCCAGGTCGTGGGGCTCCAGCCGGCGCTGCACGATCCGCAGCAGCTCCCCCAGTGGCCGCTGCGGAATCTGCAGGCTTGGCAGGGGGAACGAAGCTGCCAACGACCTCCACGGCAGGCGCAACATTCACCGTATCCCCGCTGCCGGGAGGCCGTTGGTGCTCTCGGTACGCTGGAGCCATGGCGGCCGCAATTCTCGACGTTGAACACCTCACCGTGTGCCGCGATGGCGCCACGGTTGTGGAGGACGTGAGCTTTTCGCTGCCGCCGGAATCCGACACCGCCCTGGTGGGCCCGAACGGCGCCGGCAAGAGCAGCCTGGTGCAGGCCCTGCTCGGGATCCTGCCCCGCCGCTCTGGCACGATCCGTCTGCTCGGGCATGGCCTCGGCCCCCGTGGCCAGCTGCCGGTCGCCGTGCGCGACCGCATCGCCTACCTGCCCCAGACCCTCAGCCTGCGGGGCCGCATCCCCCTCACGGTGGCTGAATTCGTGGGCCTCGGCTTCGATCGTCCCGGCCTGGCGCTGCCCTGGCGTGCCGGCGCCGGCCGGGCGGCAGCGGTGCGCCGCGCCCTCGGCCGCACCGATAGCTCCGACCTGGCCGACCGGCTGATCAGCGAGCTCTCCACCGGTCAGCTCAAACGGGTGCTGCTGGCCTTCTGCGTGGTGCGTCCCCGCAGCCTGCTGCTGCTCGATGAGGCCCAGGCCGGCCTCGACAGCCAGGCCACCGACCAGTTCCACACCCTGCTCTATGACCTGCGCCGCAGCGAGGGCTGGACGATCCTGCAGGTCTCCCATGATCTGGAGATGGTGCGGCGCACCTGCGATGCGGTGCTCTGCCTCAACCGCAGCCTGCGCTGTTCCGGTTCCCCCGACCACGCCCTCAGCCCCCTCCAGCTGGAGCGCCTCTACGGCCCGGGCTACGTGCCCTACCACCATCACCACCACGGCCGCGGTCCCTCGCTGCCATGAGCACCCCGCAGGTCCTGGGGGAACTGCTGCAGCTTCCCTTTCTGCAGCGGGCCCTGCTGGCCGGGCTGCTCACCGGTGCCCTAGGCGGGGTGCTCGGCAGTTTCGCGGTGCTGCGCCAGCTCTCCTTCTTCAGCGACGCCCTCGGCCATTCCGCCCTGCTGGGCATCACCGCCGGCATCCTGCTGGGTCTCAATCCCACCGTAGTGCTGGTGCCCTTTGCGGTGCTCTTCGCCCTTGGTGTCGACCGGCTGGCCAGCCGCAGCCGCCTCCCTGCCGATGCGCTGCTGAACATCGTGTATTCCTCTTCCCTCGCCCTGGCGGTGCTGGTGCTGAGCCGGGTGCGCAGCTACCGGGGCGGGATCGAACACCTGTTGTTCGGCGACATCCTGGGCGTGTCGTGGCTCGACCTCAGCCTGATCCTGCTGCTGCTCATCGGCGCCTGCGCCTATCTGTTCCTCACTCGGCGCAGCCAGATTCTGCTCACCCTCGATGAACCCCTCGCCATCTCTCGCGGGGTGGCCGCCGGCCGCCACCGACTCCTGTTCATCGTGCTGCTGGCGGTGGTAGTGGCCATCTCGATCAAGGCGGTGGGGGTGCTGCTGATCAGCGCCTTCGTGGTGATCCCCGCCTGTGCCTCCCGGCTGGTGAGCCGCCGCTTTCCTCACTATGTGCTCCTGGCCTCGGGCCTGGGGGCCGGCTGCGCGGTGGTGGGTCTGCTGCTTTCGGCCCTGCTGGATCTCCCCTCCGGCCCCGCCGTGGTGGTGGTGCAACTGGCTGGCTTCCTGGCGGCCCTGGCTTTGGCACCGCGCGGCCAGGGCATCGGCGCCTGAGCGATCGGCCCCTTGTCGCCCGCTCAGGGATCGGCTGGCTTTGGCGAAGCCTGGGGTGGAACGACGGGGCCGCCGAAGGCGGTGGGCTGGGCGTAGAGCCAGCGCAGGGTGCTCCGGTCCCGCTCGGAGGGCGCTAGCACGGGTATCGGGCCGGGGGCGGTAGCCATCGCATCGCCCGGGGCATCACTGTGGCCCCAGATTCCGAAGGCATGGCCCAATTCGTGCAAGGCCGTGGCCTGCAGTGCCTCGGCCCGTTGCCCCGGACCGATCAGCACCTCCACCGCCGGTTCCAGCCGCCACTGGCCGGCCTGCCGCTCTACCGCCACCAACCGCAACAGGGCCCGTCCATGGCTCGCCCTGGGCCGTCCCGTTCCGTCCCGGGCCAGGGGGGGCAGCCGCCGCCAGATCCGCACCTGGGCCGCCTCGGGATCGGCCACCAGGGCCAGCGGCACCAGAGTTTTCCAGCTCTGCAGGGCCGAGATCACCGCCAGTTGCCAGCGCCGCTGCACCGCATCGGCTGCAGCGGGCCCGGATGTGGTGGCGGGCAGGGTCGGCTCGATCCACACGCACCAATGCTGGAGCCGCGGCCAGCCGAGGGGGGTGGTGGCCAGTCGGTCGGCGTAGCCAGGCGCTCCGGGTTGCGGGGAAGCCTGCACCAGGCTGGTGGATTCCAGAAACCTGGTTGCCAGAGCTTGGGGGCAGGGGGGGCCGGCTGGCTGGTGAAGGGCGGGTTGGTCCTGGAGAGCTACGGCCGCGGATCCCTGCAGCATCCCCCCGAGCGGTAGGAGGCAGGCTGCCAGGGTGGCCGGCCTCACGCCGCCGGCAGTCCCACACCCCGGGCCATCAGGGTGGCCATCAGGGGAATCACGGCAAACCCGGCCAGCTCCACCGTGAGCACCAGGCGCAGGCGCCCAGCGAGGGACTCGCTCACCTTGGGAAGCTCACCCTTGCGCAGGGGGATCGCCCAGAGGATGTACGTGATCGTGGGGTACAGGGAGAGAGCACCCACTGCCAGGTAGGTGCCAACCTTCCACCAGAAGAGGGGATTGGAGGTGTAGAAGTCAGTTCCCTGGCCGAAGTGCAGCACCCGGGCGATGCCGCTCAACAGCAGGGTGAGGGCGGCGATGCCATACACCACATCCACCACCACCATCGTGATCGCGGTGCGGCGGTCGGGATCGGCCCGGATCAGGAAGCGCTCCAGCAGCAGGGCGCCGAAGCACAACATGAAGCTGAGGTAATGGCCGTAGGCCACGGCCGCGCTGGTGAGCACCGGTGTGGGGATCGCGGCGAAGGCAACCATGCGCGGATCTGCGGGGTGGTCAGTGGCCGCCAGACGGTAGCGGGTCAAGGCAGAGGGCCGCTGCAGGGCCGATCGGCGGCGGGGAAAAGCGGAGGAACTGAGAAGCAAAAAACGATGGCAACCTGAAGCTTTTGCTCCCTTCGCCAAACCGCCAGATTTGCTCCATGAATCCGAAGCAAAATGGAAGGAAATCAAAACTGTTTCCAAACTTGGAAGCCTTTCTGCTGGTTGATTAAATCTGGCTAAAAAAGCCTAGGTTCTAGCAACTGTGTAAAGGCCCATGGCGAGTTCTCTGAGTGCATTTCTCGGTGAGATCGGTCGCCACCAGCTCCTCACCCCTGAGCAGGAGCTCACCCTGGGGCGAAAGGTGCAGGCGATGGTGACCCTGCAGGAACGTTGCAGCGTCGCCGGCGGCAGTGGTCCGGCCTGCGAGTACGACGATCTCGAGCGGCGCACCCTGCGCACCGGCGAGCGGGCCAAGCAGCAGATGATCACGGCCAACCTGCGCCTGGTGGTGAATCTGGCCAAGCGCTATCAGGGCAAGGGGCTGGACCTGCTGGATCTGATTCAGGAGGGCACGATCGGCCTCACCCGCGCCGTGGAGAAGTACGACCCCACCCGCGGCCACCGCTTCAGCACCTACGCCTACTGGTGGATTCGCCAGGGCCTCAACCGGGCCCTCTCCACCCAGAGCCGCACGATCCGGATCCCCGTGAACGTGAACGAGAAGCTCACCCGCCTACGGGCCGCCAAGGCGCGCCATCTTCAGGCCAATGGCATCGCTCCGAGTTCCTCCGAGCTGGCCCGCGCCCTGGAGGTGCCCGTGCAGGAGGTGGAGGAATTGCTGGCCTGCGAGCTGCGCAGTGTGACCGTGAGCCTCCAGGGGGCGGTGCGCTCCAAGGCCGATCCCTCCGAACTGGTGGATGTGCTGGCTAGCGAGGAGATGCCGCCGATGGAGCGGGCCGAACTGGCCGAACGCAGTGCCTCGGTGTGGATGCTGTTGGAGCGGGCCAACCTCACCCCCAAGGAGCGCTCGGTGGTGATGCTGCGCTTCGGGCTCGATGGCACCAATGAATGGCGCACCCTCGCCGAGGTGGCCCGCCAGCTTTCCTGCAGCCGTGAATACTGCCGCCAGGTGGTGCAGCGGGCCCTGCGCAAGCTCCGCCGGGCGGGTGTGGAAAGCGGAATGGTGGACGAGTAGGGCAAAGGCCAACACCCCGAAGGGGCAGAGAACCGACCCGGGCCGTGGGGACAACCCTTCTGTACCGCTTGGGCCCTCGCCCCGAGACTGACTCCGTTGTCGCCCCTGTGGCGCGCCCCTAGAGGAGATCACCATGTCCGCCGCTTCTTCGGCCGCGGGCCCGAACGGCCAGACCACCCTGCAGGCTGAAGTGCTCGAAAGCACGGTGGTGGATGAGGCCCTGCTGGTCCGGCTGTTGCGCCGCGCCGGCCGCACCCTGGCCCGTCCGGCACTCGAATGTTTCGAGATCCTGATCGATGGAGCCACCCCCCACCAGGCCCGGATCACGGTGCTGGCGGCACTCACCTATCTGGTGCTCCCCTTCGACCTGATCCCGGATTTCATTCCGGTGGCGGGCTTCGGCGATGACATGGTGGCGCTCACGGCCCTGTTGGGGTTGTGCGCCCGGCACCTCACGCCCGAGATCAAGCTGCGGGCGCAGCGCAGACTGGACAGCTGGTTCCCTCCCAACCGCTAGCGCCGCCCCGCCGCGATGCCCTCCCCCAGCCTTCCCCTGAGCACCGATCAGCTCGATGACCTCCAGGCCTTCCTCAAGGACTGGTTGCGCCATACGGGACGGACTCAGGCCGACCTGAGGCGGGCCCTGCGGACCTCCTCGATCCGCATGCCGGTGCTGATCGAGGAGCTGCAGCGGATTCACAACCAGCAGGGCCTCACGGCCTTGGCCCAGCGGCTCTGCGGCATCGAGGACCTCTGGCACAACGAGGATTCCGGCAGCGTTGAGTGCAGTGGGGGCTCCGAGCTCCTGGATGAATCCCTTGGCCAGCTGGATCTGCTGCTGGAGCAGATCCGACTGGAAACCGGCTCCGATGCCTGACTCCTGCGCCACCTAGGGATCGCGATAAGTTGCGCCACGGGAGTTCCCGCCAGCCCCACCCACGATCCGCCCTGAACCCCCTCTGATGCGTTTCCCCATGGCTTCCGTTCACCGGATCTCCTTTCCTGCCCTGCCGCGGCGCAAGCGTCCGGCCCGGGCAACCGGAACCCTGCTCCTGGCCCTCTCCCTGGCCGGGGTCGCCCTGGTGGCTCAGCCCTGCCTGGCCCAGTCGGAGAGCTTCCTGCTCAAACCCGGCAGCAAGGTGGGGCCAGCCTCGAAGGTGAAGGCCACCAATTGCGTCACCAATCCCAAGGACGGCAGCATCACCTGCGACACCAAGATCGAGAATCCTCCCGGCGACACCCAGGCCAAGCCCCAGTACACCCCCTTCAAGCCCTGAAACCGGCGGTCAGGGGGCGGCCTCCCACCAGAACAGGGCCAGCCAGATCGTTCCGCCGCCCCCGTCGGTGTTCTCGATCCGGTGGCGGCGGTGGGGCTCTATGTAGAGCTGATCGCCTCGTTTCAGGGAGCGTGGGACTTCTTCGTCCTCGAAGCTGAGGCGGGCCTCGCCCTGCAGCAGGCATACCCATTCATGCTCCCTCTGGTCGTACCAGAAGCCCTCCGGGCTGCAGGCGCCGCAGGAGTGGATCCGCTCCAGCCGCCAAAGCGGCCCCTGCCACAGCACCGAAACACTCTCGTGGCCGGTGGCTGGGGCGGGACCGGCGAGCAGGCTGCTCGCTCCGCTCTGGCTGGCGCCCAGCTCGCCCCAGCGTCGGCCGATCTCGAAGCCCTGGGCGGCAGCCAGATTCACCACCTCCTGGTGGTTGCTGCAGTCGCGAAGCCGCTGCCGCAGGGCCGGATCGGTTTCGCTGGCCGCCACGAAGGCCTGCAGATCCCGCACCTTCTTGAGGAATCGCTGCAGGTCCGCTTCGGCCATGGGGTGTCCGCCCAGCGCCGGCGGGATCAGGTCAGCTCCTTGATCATCCGCCAGCGTTGGAAGGCCACCCCGGCGTAGTAGGCGGTTTCCTCGGCCTCCACCTGCCAGCCCTGTCGCTCCAGCAGGGGCCGCGACAACTGGCTCGCTTCGGTGCGCAGCCGGCGGTACCCCTGGCTCCGGGCGTGGGCCTCGAGGGCCCTCAGCAGGGCCGTGGCCCTGCCCTGGCGAGCCGAGCGGCCCCGGCAGTAGAGCAGGGCCAGGCGATCGGGGGGATCCAGCAGGCCGAAGGCCTCCACCTCCCCGCCCCCGGCACCGCCGCAGCTCACCAGGCCGAAGCCCCGAAGCAGCGGCTCCCGGAAGGGGCCATGGTCGGCCACGCCATGGGCGGCCCAGGCCTGCACCTGCTCAGGGCTGTAGAGGGTCGCGGCCTGGCTGAGCACGGCATCGCGGTAGACCTTCGCCACCTGGGCAAGGTCGTTGGGACGCAGCGGCCGCAGATCCGGATTTGGAGCGGCGGTCGCCGCCAGCGAAGCCTGGGACATGGGGGAGACGGCGCGGCTGGGAACAGCCTGGAGTCAGGCAGGAGCACCCTCCTCGGGGCAGGTTGGAGCCGGCGTGAATAGTGTTGGAGATGGGTGCATCCCCTGTTGTCGAGCTTTCCATGGAGTCCTCCGCGCTGCCATCCCCCACCGGCCTGAAGGGCCCGGCGCCGGAGCGGCAGCCAGCCGCCGCAGCAGGCACGGCGCGCAGCGGCCTGCTGCGCTCCCTGTTGGTGGGCGCCCTGCTGCTGGCCCTGTCGTTGCTGCTCCTGTTCTGGGGCCTTCCCGCCTGGGGCGCCAACGATCCGGTGGTGCTGCAGCGGGGCGGAAAGCTGTTCGCCAACCACTGTGCCGGCTGTCACGTGAACGGCGGCAATGTGATCCGGCGCAACAAGACGCTCCGTCTCCAGGATTTGCTGCGGGAGGGGGTGAAGGGGCCCGCCGACGTGGCCCGGATCGCCGCCCAGGGCAAGGGGCAGATGTCTGGCTACGAGAAGGTTCTCGGCGAGGGGGGCGCCGATGCCGTGGGGGCCTGGGTGTGGCGCCAGGCGGAACTCGGCTGGCCGCGTCGCTGAGCCTGGAGCGGCAGCGGAAGAGGGGAGATTCCCCGCTTTCTGATCGGTGTGGCTCCGGCTTTTTCTCCTGTGCCACGGCGATCAGTGTCCATCCCAAGATGTATCCACCGCTGCCGCTAACTAGACAGGCTGCGGTGTGAGAACCCTTTCCACAATGACCAACAGCATTCGCAAGTCGGTGCTTCGTGGCCTCGGCTTTGCCGCCGCCAGCGGTGCCCTCCTCGGCGCCCCTGTGATGGCCGCCCCCGAAGCCTCCATCACCGCCCCCGTCGTCGCCCCCACCACCGTGGCCCAGGGCTTCGGCACAACCACCACCCCTGTTGAGGTGATCGAGGTTGAGTCCGTGAACGGCTGGTACCTCACCGTGGGTGCCGGTGCCGTGTGGCCCGGCAACATGAACTATTTCGCCAACAGGGCTCCTTTGGCGGCCACCAGCCAGCCACGGGGTGTTCTGAACTCAAACGGTGGTTTCTCCGTTGATGGCGGTATCGGTTACGACTTCGGCGCCATCCGCACGGAACTGACCTACGGCTACTCCGCGCCCAGCGTTGATTCAATCGTCAGCCGTGATCTCAGCCGCACCTTCAGCGCCGGTGGCAAGATCAACAAGAACGACATCATGCTCAGTGCCTACTGGGATGTGCTGCCGTTCAGCCGCTTCACCCCTTACATCGGTGGTGGCGTCGGCTATAGCAACCTGAGCACCCCCAGCTTCGACGTCGGTGGCTATCGCACCGGCAACCACAACAAGGGTCTCTTTGGCTGGCAGGCCAAGGCTGGTGTGAGCTATGCCCTGGCCTACAACTGGGATGTGTACGCCGAAGGCACCTACTCCGGCACCGGCAACCCCCAGTTCGAATCCATCAACTTCACCTCCTACAGCGACTTCGGCGCCAAGCTGGGCTTCCGCTACCGCTTCGCTGCCCCCGCCGTGGTGGTGGTTGTGCCCGAGCCGGCTCCTGCTCCCGCCCCTGCCCCCGCTCCGATCCCCATGCCTGAGCCCGCTCCGGCTCCTGAACCGATCCGCGGCCTCTGGTGATCAGCTGGGAAGGCTTCGGCCTTCCCCCTCCATCGTTTCGGGACCGGCTCCGGCCGGTCCTTTTTTATTGGCGATCCCTCTGGCTCTATCCGGCGGGCTGGCCCGGGCAGGGGGGCGCAGCCCGGTTCCGTGGTTCGGGGGGCTGCGCCATGGATTGGTTCTTCAGAAGGCCTGGATCCAGGGGTGAACCTCAACGGCGGTCCAGATGCCGTTGCGCCAGTAGACGTCGTTGTGCACCAGGGTTTCCACCGCCGCCTGGTTCTCCGCCTCATAGATCCCGAACACGTGGGTGCTGCCTTCGGTGGGACCCAGGGTGATCAGCACGCCCTCCTCCTGCTGGCGCCGCAGCCCCTCGAGGTGCTCTTCGCGAAAGGGGGTGCGGCGTTGCAGGGCATCGGCACAGTAAGTGCCCCAGAGAACGAATTTCATGGTGGCCATGGGGTGCTTCTGGTTCAGAGCAGCGATTCACGCCGCAGGTAGACGCGGATCAGTTTTTCATCCATCAGTCCGACTCGGCTGCTGGGGGTCTCTTGAGCGCGCTGCAGGAGGGCGATCAGGGTTTCGGGGCGGAAGGGCTGCCCCTCGGCCGCAGCCAACTCGCTGACCTCCAGGGCTGTCTGCATCCAGTTGATCTGCTCGCGCAGCTCCGGCTCCGCCTGAATCCTGCCCAGGAAGGCGAACAGCTGTTCCAGTTCCCGCCGGTCGGCGTCAGCGGCGGCGCTGGGGGTCGGCTCTCCTTGGGAGAATTGGCTGGATGTCAGGCCTTCGGGCTGCTCGGACATGGTCATGGCTCTATCGTTGAGTCCCTGCCGCAGCTCCAGGCAGAAGGCACCGGCCGCAGCGGCTCCATCCTCGCCGGCCGCCACCGCAGCTGCCATGGTCTTCACCAGGGCGCTCCCCACGATCGCTCCATCGGCACCCCAGCGGCGCACTTCGCGGGCCTGTTCGACGCCGGCGATGCCGAAGCCCACCGCCACCGGCGTGGAACCCAGCTCCTTGAGCTGCCGCACCAGGGGTTCCACCCGGGCCTCCAGACGGTTGCGCACCCCGGTCACGCCGGTCACGCTCACCAGGTAGGTGAAGCCGCGGCTGGCCCCATGGATGCGGCCCATGCGTTCAGGGGGTGTGGTGGGCGCCACCAGCAGCACCAGATCAAGGCCGTGGGAAGCGGCGATCGCGGAGAGCTTTTCGGCCTCCTCCAGGGGCAGGTCCGGCACCACCAGACCGGCGGCGCCGGCGGCGGCGGCCTCACGGCAGAAGCTGTCCATGCCGCGGTTGAGCAGGGGGTTGCTGTAGGTGAACAGCACCACCGGTGTGGTCAATGCGCCCCGCAGGTCGGCGAGCATGGCCAGCACGGCTCCAGGTGTGGTGCCCGCGGCGAGGGCGCGGCCGGCGGCCGCCTGGATCACGGGGCCATCGGCGAGGGGATCGCTATAGGGGATCCCCAGCTCGATCAGATCGGCCCCGGAGTGCTGCAGGGCCAGCAGGGCCGCGCGCGTGGTGGACAGATCCGGGTCGCCAGCCATCAGGAAGGGCATCAAGGCGCAGCGTTCTTGCTCCCGGAGAGCGCTGAAGCGTCGGGCAATCGGCGTTGAGGAGGGCGGCGTTGAGGAGGGCGGGGAGCTGATCCCGGGAGCGGCGGCGTCCATCGGACCGGGTGTGGGGCGGGCGGTGCTGGCGAGCCTATGGGGTCGTTGCGTCGGCAGCCGTCGTTGCGTCGATAGCCGTCGTGGCGTCGGCAGCTGTGGAGTCGCGAGTGTCGCCCTCGAGCTCCGCCAGCAGCCGAGCCTGCTCATCGACCGGCAGGGCATCGAAGCGGGCCTGGAGTTCGGCCGTGGTGAGGGCGTCGTAAGTTTTTCTGTAAATCCTGCGCTGCTCGGAGAAGGTCATCCTGCCGGTCACCACCCGGGCCAGGTAGGTGCCGGTCCAGCCGAGCACGAGTAGCAGCACCAGGGCCGATGCGGCGATGCCCGGACTGAATCCCTCTAGGCCGCTGACCCGGAAGACCCCATAGCCCGCAGCGCCGAGTCCCAGCAGGGCGAACCCCAGCAGCAGGGCCTGACCGCGGGTCACGCCGCGGACTCGCCCTGACCCTGCAGGCGGAAGTTGAGGAAGGGGGCGAACAGGATCAGGCCCGGGAAGAACAGAAACACCAGCCCGTAGACCGCCGTGCGCTCGATCTTGCCCATGCGGGTCCAGCGCTGGCCCATCCACCAATAGAGAGCCAGCGGGACCGCCACGAGGTAGGCACCGGCCAGGCCGGCGTAGAGGCCGAAGAGCAGCAGGGTCGGGCCGTCAAGGTGGCTCAGGGGACCAGGCAGGGGCACGAATCTCCACGCCAATGGATGATCAATTTAGGACCACCATTCCGGAAGCGGGGGAGCGGCTGCCCCATTTCCGCCCGCCGTCTGGCGCCCGCATGCAGGACGCCGTCCGCCCGCAGCCCTGGCTGAGCTAGACAATCTCAGGCAGGGCTGCGGGCAGGAGGCCAAAAAAATCCCCGGTCTTGGCCGGGGGTGAGGGCGATGCCGGCCGGGGCCGGATTCGCAGGAATGTGAGCGGGGGGCCATCGGCCCCCCTAGGCAGGGCTATCAGCCCAGGCCGATCTGGCCCAGGATGCCTTGGCCGGTGAGCAGTTCGGTGGCGAGGCCGATCACGAAGCCGAGCATGGCCAGACGGCCATTCCAGGTCTCAGCGAAGGCAACAAAACCGAAGCGGGGGGTGGTGGAGTCAGCCATTGGAGTTCGTTGGTTACGAAACTTGAAGCCACTGTAAAGCATCGTGAACAGGGGTGGTTGTGTCCGGCGATGCCGATCCGGGCCCTAAGCGGTACGGATTTCCGCGATCTGCTGCGATGGCTCGCCGGGACGGCATGATTCGGCATCAGCTCCGGCTCCTGCCCTTCCTGGCTCGACCGGCTGGCCTCCAGCGGTTCGCCTCCCAGCGTGAGTTCGCTGGGCAGTTTCAGGGGAAGGGCGCTGGGCACCTGGATATCCCCGGTCACGATGCCGGCGGCGGCCGCACAGTGGCCGGCCCCGCCCGGCAGCCCGGCTCCGCCGTGGGGAGTCGCCGCTCAGGGAGTGCCGCCGGGGGCCGGTGCCGTGCCGGGCCGGGGCGGGGCTGGGTCGTAGCGCACAGAACAGCGATAGCGGAACGAGAGACCCGGCAGGGCGATGTCGCTGCAATCGCTGCCGAGCACGCGGGCCCCGGCGGGAACTCGGGAGGAGGCGTCCCGCAGGGCGCTGGCCTGGTCGATGATCGACTCGGCGGTGACCTCGGCGGCCTTCACAGCGCCGGCGCCGATCAGCAGCAACGGCAGCAGCACGGCGATGGTGTGCGAGGCCCGGATCCGGAGTTGATCAGCCAAGGCGAGAAAGCGCGGGGATGGTTCCAGCCTGAAGGCCGGGCACCGGGTTGTCAGCCCGGGCCGCTGCTCCGCTATCGCCTGGGTTATCCGGGCACCGGGCGGGTCCGGACTGCGCTTGCCAGCGGCGGTGCCGGATTAGCCCGCCACACCGCAAGGGGAAGGCGGCGTCAGGGCTGGATCCGCGGTCGCCGTGGAGCCGGCGGCCAGATCGATCGAAAAGAGATCCGCGGCGGCGCTGCGCAGGGCCTCCACGCGCTGCTGCAACGCCTCGCGTCGCAGCCGCTCCTGGGTGAGCTGGAGGCGCAGGGTTTCGAGCTGCTCCCGGTGCTGGCGTTCCCGCTCGGCTTCGGCGGCCTCGAGGGCGGCCTGCTCCTGCTCGGCGCTCTCCAGCTGGTGGGCGATGGCGGCGTGAATCGTGGCCACCTCGTGGTCTGAGCGCTGGCGGGCCTCCCGTTCCCCCTCGAGCTCCTGCTCCAGCTGCATCAGCCGCTCCAGGGCCTCGGTGAGCCTGGCCTGAAGCTCGTCTCCCCGTTGTTGTTCGCTGGCCAGATCGGCCTGGAGACGACCGTTTTCTGCTTGGGCCTGATCCAGCTGCTGGCGGCTGCGCTGGGCGAGCTCGTCGGCGAACCGCTGGGTGAGTTCCTGGATGGAGAGGTCGGCGTTCATGGGAGGGGATGGCTACCGCAGGATCCACACTTAGCGGCAGACTCACGCTGCTGCGGTCGCCTTGCTTACTCCGGCCGACCCTTCCGGCAAACCGCCCCTCGGGCACGCGGCAGCGATGAGGGCGCCGGGAGAGAAAGGACTGATGGGCAGAAGGGATCCGTGTGCGGATCCCCCGCCACGGATACCACCGCTGTCCGCATAAAGTTTTGTATCACTGCGATTTTGAAGCCTCTTGGACAGCCTCTCCCTTTCCCGCCAGTTCACGCTCGAATCCGGCTCCCGGGCCATCGATGCCTGTGAGGATCCGGTCGAACTGCGCCGCATCGCCAAGATGTTGCTCTCGGCCTGGCAGCTTCAATCCGACCTCACCCGCCACTACGGCGCCCAGACCCTCGGGCTCCCGAGCCAGTTCTGATCACAGGCGGCCAGGAGATTGAGCCGCTCACGGCCCTGGCGGGATAAGGCCCGAGGCGCAGCGGCCCTGATGGAGCCGGTCGGGTTGGGGGCTTATCGCTTCGGTGCCAGGAAGGTGATCGGGGCGGCCGGGGCTGGGCATTCCCATTCCCCTGCAGGGCATCGTTGCCCATGATCCGGATGGCGCGGATGAGCCATTCGATCACCGCCGAATCGCCGCTGGCATTGGAAACGGCCATGGATACCGTGGCCATCGCCTTTCCACCGGGCCGAATGGAACTATCAGATAGAGGGACCAGGCGGCGAAGGAGAGGCGGGGGCGGGGAGCTGCCTGGGTGCAGCATGGAACGCGGCTTGATATCAGGCCGCCGGGGCCACTGATGCGAACGCTGAGCTGGCACGATTTCGATCAGGCCGTGGAGCGGATCGCGCGGTTGGTTGGCGACCGCCGCTGCAGCGGCATCCATGGCATCCCCCGCGGCGGACTGGTGCTGGCGGTGGCCCTGAGCCATCGGCTGGAGCTACCGCTGCTGGCGGAATCGCAGCCCGGTTGCCTGGTGGTGGACGACGTGTTTGAGACCGGCCGCACCCTCGCGCCGCACCGCGACTTGGCGGGGGCGGAGCTGGTGGTGTGGATCAGCAAGGCCGAGCCCGAGTGGTGGAGGGCCGTCGAGGTCACGTCCTCGGCGGAGTGGATCGTGTTCCCCTGGGAGAACAGCGCACGGGCGATGGCCGATGAACGGCGTTACCGCGCGGCGCGCAGCTGAGCATCCCGGCTGGGTTCCTGACCCGAAGACCCTGACCCGGCACAGCCACCTGGATGGGCTGGCCCGCCCAACCTCCGCTACCCCTGGGCATGGGCATGGGCATGGGCACCTGGCACCTGGCACCGGGCGCTGGAGGCTGAGGCAAAATGGGCCGATGATCAACAACGACAACTACCGCTACGAACCCGTTGAGCGCTTCGGTGCTTCGATGACCAACCCACGGCCCTGGAACCGCACCGCCCTGGCGGGGGTGGAATTACTAAACGGCCGGGTGGCGATGCTGGGGTTCCTGGCGGCGATCGTCGGCGAGCTGCTCACCGGGGAAGGCATCGTGGGTCAGTTGGGGTTGGGGCTGCGGTTGCTGTTGGGCTGACGCGCCGCGGTGCTTTGCTTCTCCGGGATCTCGCTCCACCGGGGGCCTGGGAAGAGCTAGCACTAGGCGAGGGCCATGGGAGCTCAGTTGGCCACCAGGGCAGCCTCAGGGCTCGGGTTTAAGGAAACGGCCCGCCAGGCGCACGGCCAGCACCACGGCGGCGATGCCGTAGGCCGCGAAGGTGATCCCCTGGCCGGTGGTACCGGCTTCGTAGGCGCCCCGTTCGAGCAGCACGAAATCGGCAACGGAGGCCGCCGTGCCCCACAGCAGCACCCACACGCTCACATAGGCCACACCTTTGAGGGTCGGGTTCATGGGCTCTTGGGTGGCGGGAAAGATGGGGGCTGAAACCTAGGCACCGAACTGCCTTCGTTGAACGGATCCAGGGAACGGGCTAGATCAGGAAAGGCCGCAAGGATGGCGCAATCTTCGGTCACCAACGGCACCCCCAGCTGCTGCGCAGCGGCCACGAACTCGCAGTCGTAGGCGCTGCAGCGGCTGCTGGTGGCCAGTTGCAGCACCTGCTCCGAGGCCACGGGTTCGTCGTGGGCTGCGAGCGCTGCGCCAGAGCGGTGGTGCAGCCCACTGAGGCTGCGCAAGCAACAGGACCTCCGCCTGCTCGGTTCGGGGACCGGGTAGAGGCAGAGAGGCCAGCACATGGGTATCGACGACGATCAAGGGCGCCCCTCGCGCCTGGCGCATCGATGTCGGCTGGATCAAAGCTTTGGGGGCCAAGGCTATGGCGTAGGGCCCTGATTTCCGCCAACTGCTGCTCAACGGAGCCAGGGGTGGCGCCGAGACCCGCTTCCAGGCAAACGATGGCCTGATTGTTGAGGCTGCGCCGGTGGCGGCGGGCGGCGGCGGCCAAGCGGGCATGCAGGGCATCCGGGTCCACCTTGCGGAGTGCATCCGTGATCTCGCCTGGATTGCGTGGTGCACGGGCAGGTTCGCCAGGATGGTGACCTCAGGTTCCGGGAACGCCCGAGCAGCTCAACAGCCGCCAGACCAGGGCCGACACCCGTGACCACAACCCTGCCGATAACCGTGCCGACAACCGTGCCGACAATAGGGGCCACAGCCGCGACGACAACAAGTCCGGCCGCAGGGCCGACAACAGAGCCCACCACCACCACATTTGCGGCGTTTGCCCAACGGGCCGATTATTCGCTGCTGGAGTCGCTGCAGGCCGATCCTCAGGCCACAGGGGATGGCCACGATCACCGGCCCCGCCAGGTGTTCTCGGGGCACTACGTGCCGGTGACCCCCACGCCGCTCCCGGCGCCGGAGCTCGTGGCGCACAGCCGCAGCTTGTTTGAGGAGCTTGGCCTGAGCGAGGCGCTCGCCAACGACGAGCAGTTCCTGCGGCTGTTTTCCGGCGACATCAGCGTGGCCAGCGAGTCGATGCGGCCCTATGGCTGGGCCACCGGTTATGCCCTCTCGATCTACGGCAGCGAGTACATCCAGCAGTGCCCCTTCGGCACCGGCAACGGCTACGGCGATGGCCGGGCGTTGTCGGTGTTCGAAGGCGTGTTCAACGGCAATCGCTGGGAGATGCAACTCAAAGGCGGTGGTCCCACGCCCTACTGCCGCGGCGCCGATGGCCGCGCCGTGCTGCGCTCCAGCGTGCGCGAATTTCTGGCGCAGGAGTTCATGCAGGCCCTGGGCGTTCCCACCTCTCGCTCGCTGACGCTGGTGGTGTCGCGGTCGGAAACCGTGCGCCGGCCCTGGTACGCGCCGAACTCCCAATCGTTCGATCCCGACGTGCTGGTGGACAACCCGGCGGCGATCACCACCCGGGTGGCACCGTCGTTTCTGCGGGTGGGGCAGCTGGAGCTGTTCGCCCGCCGCGTGCGCCGCCAGGCCCATCCCGAGGCGCTGAACGAACTGCGGCTGATCGTTCAGCACCTGATCGCGCGCAACTACCGGCCGGAGATTGAAGCGGCGCTGCCGTTCAGCGATCAGGTGGTGGAGCTGGCGGGCTTGTTTCGCGGAAGGCTCACCTCTCTGGTGGCGAACTGGATCCGGGTTGGCTATTGCCAGGGCAACTTCAACAGCGACAACTGCGCCGCCGGTGGCTACACCCTCGACTACGGCCCGTTCGGCTTCTGTGAGCTGTTCGATCCGCGCTTTCAACCCTGGACCGGCGGCGGCGAGCATTTCTGCTTCTTCAACCAACCGGCGGCGGCGGAAGCCAACTTCACCATGTTCTGGAGCGCCCTGCGGCCGCTGCTCGCGGACAACCCAGAGGCCCTGGCCAAGATCGACGAGATCCGGGAGGGTTTCGCCGAAGCGATGCAGCAGGAGCTTGAGGCGATGTGGGCCCTCAAGCTCGGCCTGATCGCCTACGACGCCGATCTGGTCAACGAGCTGCTGGAGCTGCTGGTGCGCTCCAGGGCCGACTACACGATGGTCTTCAGCCGGCTCTCGGCCATTGCTGCTGACCTTGCCGCCGCCGTCCCCGAGCAGCTCGCAGCCCTGAAGGAGAGCTTCTACCAGCCCAGCTCCGAAGAGCTCGATGGGCGCTGGACCCAGTGGCTGGGACGCTGGCGGGAGCAGATCACGGCCAACGGCGACCCGCGCGCGACATCTGCCGCGATGCAACGCGTGAACCCGGCGATCACCTGGCGCGAATGGCTGATCGCCCCGGCCTATGTACAGGCGGCCCAGGGCGACACCAGCCGCATCGAGGAGCTGCAGGCGGTGTTCCGCCATCCCTACGAGGCGCCATCGGCGGAGCTGGCGGCCACCTACGACCGCCTCAAGCCCCGGGAGTTCTTCAATGCCGGCGGCGTGTCGCATTACAGCTGTTCGTCGTGATCGGGTCGTCTTGAGCAGGCCCAACCTGACTGGCGGTTTCAGGCCTCGATCAACCACAGGGCCTGGCGGCCGCCAGCCACCGCCTCGCAGCTGAGGCGGCGATCGAAGCTCACCAACCGGCCGCCGTGGTGCACGGCCAGCGCCAATAGATAGGTGTCGGTGAGCTGGCTGGCGTCGAGCAGTCGCGAGACATCCACACTGCTCTGGCCGAGCAGGCTGAGCGAATCCGGCCAGAACTGATGCTGCGGGTGGCGGATCAGTTCCGCCATCAAAGGGGCAACCACCGCCGGCGGCCCCGGACTGTTGGGATAGCGCGGCTGGCCGAGGATGCGCAGCACGGCGTTCTGGGTGAGCGGGCAGGTGGCCCAGCCCTTCGCCTGCTCTGCCGCAAACCAGCCATGGGCTGGCTCGTGGTGCACGTGGCGCCGATCCAGCAGGGCGATCAGCACGTTCACATCCACCAGGGCCGCACTCACACCAGTTCGTCGCGCAGGTTGTTCACGAGCTCCAGATCCACCGGTGCTCCCATCTCCTTCCAGGGCAGCAGGGGCAGGCCGTTGCGATGGTCGGCCCTTGGATGTTCCGAGCTGGAGCATGGGGCTGGTGCCACCAGGGCCTGGCGCGCCAGCTCGCTGATCACGGCCCCCAGGCTGGTGCGCTGCTGCCGGGCCAGCACCCGCGCCGCTGCCAGCACGTCATCGTCGAGCTGCAGGGTGGTGCGCATCTGATGTTGTGGCATCAAGCATCAGTTTAAGGTGGTTCTGCTGTCGGCGCGGCTTCCGCGCGAGCAGCGGTAGCCGCGCACCTGCCACAGAGATCCTTTCGGCGCGGCTGTCGTGGCCGTGCACGCGCAACGGCACCGGCAAGGCCCAGGCAGGGGGTGGAGGCGGTGATCGGTATGGGCGGCCAGCAGCTCCAGCAGCTGGCGCAGCTCTTTGCGCCAGGGACCCGCGGCCCAGAGCAGCACCAACGCCTCGCGCAGCGGCGTCCTGGCCTGTTCTCCAGGGCTTCGCGATGATGAGTTCCATGACCACGACCCCGGCCCCTCTGGTGACCCGCGAGGCGCTGCGTGCTTTCACGCGGCAGCTGGTGGAGTGTTACGCCCCCGAGAAGGTGATTCTGTTCGGGTCTTTGGCACGTGGGGAGGGGCGTTGGGATTCTGATGCCGACATCCTGGTGGTGATGGCCTTTGAGGGGCGCCACCTGGCCAAGATCCGGGAAATGCGCCGTCTCTGTCCGGTGCGATTCCCGCTGGATCTGCTGGTGCGGCGACCGGAAGAGGTTGAGGTGCGCTATGTGGGCGGGGATCCGGTCGTGCGCGAAGCGCTCGACCATGGTGAGGTGTTGCATGGCTGAACCCTGGTCGGCCGTTCCCGAATGGATGGCCAAGGCGGAAGGCGATTGGGAAGCCCTGGAAATTCTCCTATCCAGGGATAGCCCACGCTTGCGAGATTCCGTGGTGTTTCACGCCCAACAATGCGTGGAGAAGCTGCTCAAAGCACGGCTGATCCAGCTTGGCCAATCGGTCGACAAGATCCATGATCTGGCTGCCCTGTCCCGGCAGCTGGAAGCCGTGGATGGGCAATGGAGCTGGGATGCCGAGGATCTCACGGATCTCTCCTCGGGGGCGGTGCTTGCTCGCTACCCCGGCTTTGAAACTTCAGCCGAGGAACAGGTCGAACTGGTTCAGATCGCCCGCGGGCTAAGTGAGGCGCTGAAGATCCTGCTGAGCTCTGTCCTGCAACAAGAATGAGCAGGTCGTCCGATGACGCTGGCTCTCAAACCGCCAACGCCGCCGCTATGCCAAGCAACAGCCTGGCAGCCACGCCGCCGGGATCTCCCGCTCCAGCCGCCACAGAGATTCCCCCACGCCATCGGCCGCTCGCCTTCGTGGCTTTCATAGGTGGCAAACCCCAGGCACACGAACGGTTCGGTGGGGGAGGCGGCGGTGTTGGTGCTCTGGCTTTCCCAGTGGAATAGGGCGGGGCCGAGGGCCAGGTCGCGGTAGCGGGTGGAGGGGGAGAAGATGACTTCGCTTTTGCGCAGGGTGATGAACAGCAGGTCGGTGGCGCTGGCTTGGTGAGCGAGCACGCCTTCGCGGTGGATCCAAGGGGGCTTCGGTGGTGAGCACGCCAAAGGCCGCTTCGATCTCGGCGCGGCTGTAGTGGCCGTGCACGCGCAACGGCACCGGCAAGGCCCAGGGCAGCGGGTGCAGTTCCGCTCGCCCTTGGCCGTCAGAGCAGCTGGCGGAACTGCTCAGGCGTCAAACCTGCATCACGAGCGATCGCACCCATGGTGATGGCGTTGATCGGGTCATGGCGCGGAATCACAAGACGCGCTGATTCCTGGAAGCCGGGGCATTACAGCGCCAGTTCGAGCGTTTCCACGCTTTTCACGCCAGCCTCCTCGGCCTCCACCTCAAGCCAGAGGGCGATGGCCTCACGGATGTGTTCCAGGGCCTCATCGCGGCTCTCCCCCTGCGAATGGCACCCAGGCAGATCCAGACAGCTCACGGCCCAGCCTTCTTCCGTTTCCAGCAGACGAATGCGATAGCTCATGGTGTGGCCCAGCCCTTTTGAGCCAGTCTGGCGGGTCTCAAACCGCCAACGCCATCACCGGTAACCACGCCGCCGGGATCTCCCGCTCCAGCCGCCACAGAGATTCCCCCACGCCATCGGCCGCTCGCCTTCGTGGCTTTCGTAGGTGGCAAATCCCAGACACACGAAGGGTTCGGTGGGGGCGCCGGCCGAGTCCCTTCACGTGATGTAAAACCCGAGGCCCGAATGCCCTGATCAGAGGGTGAACGGGGTGGAATGACCGGATGTCATTCCGGAGGTGCAGATGCGCCTCTTGCGGCCACGATGAATCAGGACGATTGACCTGTCAACTCTTTCGTCCGATCGCGGATGTGTTGTGAGCTGGAATGATCTCTGCAGCCAAGGGTTACTGCGGCCGGCCCCGGGCGGTGATCAAGGCCGCTGCGCCCAGTGGGGGCGCTGCAGCCTCGATCACCTGGGGCCTGCGTGCTGCCCTTCTCAGGCGCCGAGCGCCTGCAGGGTGGGGATGTCGCCGAGCTCCGGGATGGCGGCCATGCTCTCAGCGGAGAACATGCGGCGGCCCTCCAGCTGCCAGTGCTCGTGTTGCTCCAGCAGCACCGCCCCCACCAGGCGAGTGATGGCGGGGTCATTGGGGAAGATGCCGACGACCCTGGTACGGCGCTTGATCTCCTCGTTGACCCGCTCCAGGAGGTTGGTGCTCCAGATCTTTTTCCAGTGCTCCTTGGGGAAGTGGCGGAAGGCCAGCACGTCCTCCTTGGCCTCATGCATGAGCCCAGCGGCCTTGGGGAAGCGCTCCGCCAGCGAGGCGGCCAGATCATCCCAGCGGGATTGGATCTCCGCAGCGGCTTCCTGGGCGAACACGCTGCGCAGGGCAGCGGTGACCATGCCCTGGTGCGCTTTGGGGACGCACTGCAGCAGGTTGCGGGAGAAGTGAACGCGGTTGAAATCACCAAGCGCACCTTTCGGTGCGACGCTGCCAGACGCAGCCCTGCAGTTGCCTGCGGATCGCCTTAGTCAGGCCAGAGTGGGCATCAGAGATCACCAGCTTGACGCCATCAAGGCCCCGCTCCTTGAGGTGGGAGATGAACTCCGCCCAGAAGGTCTCGCTTTCGCTGTCGCCCACCTTGAGCCCGAGCAGCTCACGGCGCCCGTCCTCATTCACCCCCATGGCGACGACGACGGCCCGTGAGCAAACCTGCTGGGCCTTGCCGAGGCGGCCCTTGAGGTAGGTGGCATCGAGGTAGACGTAGGCGTAGCTGCTGCTCTCCAGCGGCCGGGCCAGGAACGCCTGCACCTGCTGGTCGATCTCCTGACAGATGCGACTCACCTGCGACTTGGAGATGCCGCTCTGGGAGCCCAGGGCCGAGACCAGGGCATCAACCTTGCGGGTGGAGACGCCACCGATGTAGGCCTCCATGATCACCGCGTACAGGGCCTGATCGACCCGGCGGCGGGGCTCGAGGATCGAGGGCAGGAAGCTGCCGGCCCGCAATTTGGGGATCTGCAACGCGAGATCCCCCACCTGGGTGGTCAGGGTGCGGGACCGGTAGCCGTTGCGGTGGCCGAGCCGCTCCTCGGTGCGCTCATGGCGGTCCGCACCGAGGAAGGCGGCAACTTCCAGCTCGATCAGCTGCTGCAGGCCATGGCGGGCGAGTTCGGGGATCAGTTCACCGGCGCTGCTGCCATCGAGTAGCGAGGCCAGCTCCGGTGCGGCACAGTGGTGCTTGGGCATGCTGCCCATCCCTTGCAACGTCAGCCGTGGAGCCGATCGCCTGAGGTGCACTCCCACCCCGGCTACGCCGGGGTGGGAGTGCTGGGGGAATTACACCAATGCAGGGGACGCAAGCGGGGGCGCCGGGGCGGCCGTCCTGTTTGCGTTGCTCGCGCACGAACAACAGCACCCTTGAGCCGCGCTCAGCGTGGTGGATATACCGCTGTCCAGTGGGGGAAGACGGGGTGGTGGTGCTCTGGCTTTCCCAGTGAAACAACGCGGGGCCGAGGGCCAGGTCGCGGTAGCGGGTGGAGGGGGAGAAGAGGGCTTCGCTTTTGCGCAGGGTGATGAACAGCAGGTCGGTGGCGCTGCTTTGGTGAGCGAGCACGCCTTCGCGGTGGATCCAGGGGGATTCGGTGCTGAGCACGCCATAACCGCAGGCTGTGAAGCAGTAGAACTGAGCGACGCCGAGCGCGAAGAGCTGCTGCAGCTGTGCCGCCAGCGCCTCGATGCCTTCCGAATGCAGCGCGGCGAGGAGGTGGGCTGTTTGCTCACGCAGAAGCCTGCGGCTTGGGGCACAGGAGCCGCCACCGCACCCCGATCAGCGGCTCGATCAAAGTCCGGGTGCTCACCCGTGCCCGCGGCCGCTGCGAATGCTGCGGCGCAGGCTGTTGCTTGGCAAACCCCGCACCAACGGGCCCTGGAGGTGGACCACATCGTGCCCAGGATCCAGGGCGGTTCGGACGACCTCAGCAACCTGCAGGCCCTCTGCTTCCGCATGCAATGCCGGCAAGCGCGATGCAGTTTGCCTACGCAAGAGGGCACCACCGACTTCCGCGGCCTGCAGGCCAGCTACGCCAGCCGCGAGGCGGGCTGCGTGTTCTGCGCGCTGGAGGCCAGCGGCCGGGTGTTGCTGGAGAACGAACTGGCGCTGTGCATCGCCGATGCCTATCCGGTGACGCCTGGGCACAGCCTGGTGATCCCGCGGCGACATGGGGCTGATGGGTTGGCGTTGCACCAGCCGGAATGGAATGCGGTGGTGGAGCTGCTGAAGCGGCGGCGGGAGGAGCTAAGCGCCCAAGACGCCACGGTCAGCGGCTGGGCTGGTGCGTCATGACAATTCGAGCTGGACTTGATCGAGCAGTGAAGCCGTGATGCCCAACAGGAGCGGCGAATCTGGAGAGCTGATCTCTACACTGCCATCGTATCGGGTTTGAACCGCAAAGAATGAGAGATCGGCAATCTGCTCGAACGCGCTGACATCGCTACCCGATTCCTCCAGCCAATCCATCAAAGCGACGAGGTCGTGGGTGAAGGGAGCCATGCCTCCCTTGGTGTGGATCCAGCTTTTGAGGGCTTTTTCGTAGGCCTGTTGAAGTCGAAAACCGATACTGCTGTTGCGGAAGCCCGAAAGCTTCACCATGCGCTGCGCCTCATCGTGATCAGCTTGGGCGATTCGGAGGTAGCGCAGGGCATCCGGATCAACCATTGAGCAAAATTCCTTCTTGATAAGCCAATGATGTAACGGCACTTCTGTATTGCTGGCGTTGACTCACTTCAGTTTCGGTGTAAAGAAGCAGGTCAAGCGGCAGCCGATGGCTGGAATATTGGCGCCAAAGGTCTCCCAGAACGCGAACACGATCATGGGCAGCCAACCACTGATCCGGCACGGTGATTAGCAGATCCACGTCGGAATCAGGCCGGGATGTGCCCTTGGCGCGTGATCCAAACAGGCGAACCTGGGCTTCCGGGATGGCAGCGGCGATTCCTGAGGCGATCGCGCTGATCCGTGGGTCGATCGGGATCGAGGGATTGGTGGAGAGTGCTGTTGTCATGGAGGCATTCTGACCGAACAGGCATAGGGGTGGTAGAACCGCGGAACGTGTCCCGCCGGAACCGCCGCGCCTGGTGGGCAAGGTTCACCTTCAACGGCATCACCCGCTACGACCAGGGCGCCTAGGGCTTGGTGGGCGGCGAGTAGCTGAGCGACGCCGAACGCGACCAGTTGTTGCATCTGTGCAGCCAACGCCTCAATGCGTTCCGAGAGCGGCAAAAAGGAATGGCAACCACCCTCATCTAACGAGGAACGAGGTGGATCACCACATCGCAACCGAGCGCATCGGCGTAACGGCGAAGAGTTGACAACGCGGGAAGGTGCTTGCGGGATCCCTCCAGCCGGCTGATGGCGCTGCGGGTCGTTCCCATGCGCAGCGCCACGTCCTCCTGGGTCAGACCAGCCCGTTTGCGGGCATCAAGAAGCTCGCGCAGCAGGCGGAATTCCGCTGCGGCTTCCTGCCTGGCCTCCGTATAGCCGGGGATCGTCGCGGCGCGGCTCCGCTCACTATCGCGGTCGCGGATCAGCGGTTCGTAGGCAATGTCAGCCATGATTCCTGATCTCTTTGATTCGGTTACGGGCAATGGTGAGATCGCGCTGGGGCGTTTTCTGCGTCTTCTTGATGAAGGCGTGGAGCACGATGATCATGCGGGCACTGCAATAACAGAAGAACGCCCTGCCAATCCCGCTGCGGCTTTTGGGCCTGAGTTCAAATAGGCCCTCGCCGAGGGCCTTGGAGTGTGGCGAGCCCAGCAGGGGGCCATGGTCTTCCAGCAGGTCCAGGAGTTCGTCACAACGGGCCAGCAGGTCGACAGGCCACGATTCGATCTCCTCGCGAACGCGAGGACTGAAGTAAGCAAGGCGAAATGACCTGTCCATGTTAGCGCGTGTGCTACGTGGAGGTCGTGGCATCGCGTCAATGCTTCCCCCCTGCAAGTGCCACCCCCTGTCACACCCCGCCGCAGCAAGCCGGCCCGCACAAGGAATCCCGGCCAGGATCCCCATGCCCCCAACCCCCTCCCCCACCTACGAGCGCCTGCGCGACTACATCGCGAGGCGCATGCGCATGAGCCACGTCTTACCAACCCCTGATGCTCATGGAGCTCCTGGGACGCCGCTGCCCGGCCCCCGCGCAGGACGTGGCCCGGCGGATCCTGGGGGAAGACGTGACCCAGATCGAGTACTACACAGAGCGCGTCAAGCGGATGGTGGGCAAGGTTCACCTTCAACGGCATCACCCGCTATGAGCGGGGCACCTACGACCTGGTGGGCGGGGAGGAGCTGAGCGACGCCGAGCGCGACGAGATGCTGCAGCTGTGCCGCCGGCGCCTCGATACCTTCCGAATGCAGCGCGGCGAGAAGATGGGCTGTTTGCTCACAGATGCTCGTATAGATGTCAACCCCCCGGCAGACCGATGTGCCGATGCCGAAAGGTTGCAGCGGCCGGCTCTTCATCCGCCAAGCAGCCCGCCCGCAATGGGGGAGCGGGCGGGCTTCTTGACGGGAGCCTGGGGCTTCTGATCTCCGGGCTTTTCAGGCCCCTCTGGTGCGTACCGGTGGGCTGCCCAGCAGAATCCGTTAGACCTCCCGGGCAATGAACCGTTTGAGGCAGCGCAGGATTTCGGGTTTTGAAAGGCCTTCCTCAGTGCGCCGTGTTGCGTAGGCCTGGGTCTGCTCATCCCAGCGGAGCCTCACTACGGCAATGCGGTGCAGAGCCGCATTGGCCTGGCGGTTGCCTCCCCGGTTCAGGCGGTGCCGATTCGTCTTCCCCGAGCTGGCTGGTAGCGGACTGGCTCCACAGAGAGCCGCGAACCCTGCATCGCTGCGAAACCGTTCCGGATTATCACCGGCGGCGGTGAGCAGCGTGGCAGCGCTGTCGACGCCCACGCCGTAGGTCTGGCGCAGACCCGGGCAGACAGCCTGGGTGAGGGAATCGAGGTCGCTGAGCAGCACCTCAATCTCCTGCTCCAGGGATTGAATCCGGCGGGCCAGGGTCCGGAGTGCACGCTTGGCCGCAGCCATGGGCCCATCAAGAACACCGGGGCGAAGAGCGGCGCAGGCATCGATCAAAGGTCGCCGGGTGAGGTTCCCGAGTCGCTCCCGCAGGGCCGCCGGTGCCGTCACCAGGAGTGCCTTGATCTGGTTGATCGCACAGGTCTTGCCCTCCGTGGCCGAATCTTTGGCCACCTTGAGCATCCGGATCATCTCGACCTGGTCGGCCCCGGTTTTGGGTGTAGCCGTGGCTCTACCCGCCAGGTATGCCCTTGCGGCCGCCTCCTCGTCGATGGCATCGTCCTTGCCGAGCTGTCGTCTGACAGATCGATCCGTTCGGTTCACTTCGACGACGGGGAAACCCGCATCCTGAAGCTCGCGGGTCAGTCCGGCACCATATGAGATTATACCTTCAATCGCGTAGACGGGGTTGGAGCCAAACTCCTCGCTCCATACGATCAGATCGTCGTATCCCTTGCGAGTGGTGGGGATGCGGTGCTCTCCGAGCCTGCCGCCATTGGGGGCCAAGGCGACGGCCACGTGAACGTCCTTGTGGGTGTCGACGCCGATCACGACGTCAGGTGCTCGGCCCTTGTAGACCTGTGCCAGGGTTGGTGATGCCATCGCTTCTTGATGGTGGTGGGGAAGGAGCGATCAGCTGGGAAGCCGGACAGGACTGTGATGGGGCCTATCGACCAGGCTCGTATTAGGTCACTGGCTTCTTTGCTGATCGGCCCCATCAATCCAGGTCGACAGATCTTCCGGAAGACAACGACAGGGAGTCGTGTCGGCCTACGGAGGGTCAGACCTGAACTTCTGGGTTTCCCTGGATCATCACGCAGCCTTCGGCTACGCCGCCCACAAGCCCGTAGGCGCCTTGGTCATAGCGGCCGATGCCGTTGCCGGTGAGCACCTTGGTCACGCTCCGATGTCGGATCGGCCCATGCACGCAGTGCTGCCTAGGGTTCGGACGACCACCTACCCGACCACCACCGATGCGCGCCGTTTCCTTCGCCAATGGCGACCCGATGCCTCTGCTCGGCCTGGGCACGTGGAAGTCGGAGCCCGGCCAGGTGGCTGCCGCAGTGCGCGAAGCGATCCGGCTCGGCTACCGCCATATCGATTGCGCCAGTGTCTATGGCAACGAGCCGGAGGTGGGGCAGGCGATTCGCGCCGCCATCGCCGAGGGCGAGGTGAGCCGCGAACAGCTCTGGATCACCTCCAAGCTCTGGTGCAATGCCCTCGGGCGCGACCTCGTGGAGCCGGCGCTGCGCCGCACCCTCGCGGATCTGCAGCTGGATTGGCTTGATCTTTACCTGATCCACTGGCCGGTGCCGATCCGGCCCGGCGTGGCCTTTCCCACCTCCGCCCAGGATCTCCTGCCACCGGACGACGCACTGATCCGCTCCACCTGGGAGGGGATGGAGGCCGTGCTGGAGGCGGGTCTGACGCGCCACATCGGGGTGAGCAACTTTTCCAGCCGCAAGCTGCACGATCTGCTGGACCACTGCCGGATCAGGCCGGAGGTGAATCAGGTGGAACGGCATCCGCTTCTGCAGCAACCCTCCCTGGTTGCAGATTGCACGGCCGAGGGCATCCACATCACCGCCTATTCGCCGCTCGGATCTCACGACCGACCGGCCGCCATCAAGGCAGCCGATGAACCGGTGCTCTTGGAGAACCCGGTGATCGGCGCCATCGCCGCCGAGCGCGGCTGCACCCCCGCTCAGGTGCTGCTGGCCTGGCATCTGCAGCGCGGAATCTCCACCATTCCCAAGTCGGTGACCCCTGCACGGCTGCGCGAGAACCTGGCAGCAGCGGAGATTGAACTGCCTCAGGCCGATCTCGAGCGGATCGCCGCCCTTGATCAGAACACCCGTCTGGTGAATGGATCCTTCTGGCTGTTGGAGGGTGGCCCCTGGACGCTTCTATCCCTTTGGGATGAGCCCTGATCGGCGCTGTTGGATGGTGCCCCCGGTGACGCTCTGGTGGCTTCACGCGTTGCCTGCCTTATGCCTGACAGGAAAGGAAAGGGAATCACGGCCTCGCCTGCGCTCGGCACGGCCTGCTTCATCCTGAAGCCGGTCGCCCCCGTGCCATGTCCCTGATCAACACCGCCGTCGGCCTCTTGGCGATCAGTTCGCCCATCGGCGTGCTGCCCGTGGTGGCCAGGGCAGCCGGTGGCGACGACACACGGTTACGTCAGATCAGCCGCATGGCGGTGCTGACCTTCCTGTTCACCCTGCTGGCGGCCTGCTGGTGGGGGCAGGCCCTGCTGGATCTGTTTGCCATCACCCTCGATTCCTTTCGCGTGGCCGGCGGGCTGATCCTGCTGCCGATCGGCCTGCGACTGATCGAAGGGCTGGAGGTGAGCCACCCGGACGTTGAAACCGACTCCGGCAGCCTCGGGGTGGTGCCGATCGGCTTACCGCTGCTGGCTGGGCCGGGTGCCATCTCCCTGGTGGTGGCGGATTCACCTCCGTCCTGGCCGGGACGCCTGGCCCTGAGCGGCGTGATCATCCTGCTGGCGATGGCCATCTACCTCATCTTGAGGGTGTCGATGCCGCTGCGCCGAGCCCTGGGGGAGCTGCAGGAAAAAGTGATCAGTCGCCTGATGGGACTGCTGCTCAGTGCCATCGGGGTGCAGATGCTGGTGGGCGGCCTGAAGGGCTGCTTCCCCGTTCTCGG
>JBIJAG010000009.1:0-125624 GCA_044345855.1 Cyanobium sp.
CTTCCCTTCCACAAGCCCTCCCCGCTTCTGACTGCCCTTCGTCACTTTTCGGCCCCTTCCCTTCCCACCGCTTCGATGAACGCCCCCTTACCCGTCGCCGCCAGCGCTGAATCCGCCGAGCCGAGCGGCACCGCCGTGGTGCCGGCCCCGTTCCCCGCCGGTCCGGTGCGGCTGCTGCTGGGCCGCGGCGTGGCGGTGGTCGGCAACGACATCGACACCGATCGGATCATCCCGGCTCGTTACCTCAAGTGCGTGACCTTCGAGGGCCTGGCCGAGGGCGCCTTCGCCGATGACCGTACCGAGCTGGCCGGCGCCCATCCCTTCGATCGGCCCGAACACCAGGGCGCCACGATCCTGGTGGTGAATGACAACTTCGGCTGCGGCTCCAGCCGCGAGCACGCCCCCCAGGCCCTGATGCGCTGGGGCATCCGGGCGGTGATTGGCGAGAGCTTCGCCGAGATCTTCTTCGGCAACTGCCTGGCCCTCGGCATCCCCTGCCTCACCGCCAGCCCCGTCGATGCGGCGGCCCTGCAGCGGGCGATCGGTGCCACCCCGGCCGCTCTGCTCCGGATGGATCTGGAGGCCCTGAGGGTTCAGCTCGACCCCCAGGCCAGCGATGGCACACCCGCCAGCGCTTCCCTTGACCTACCCCTCCAGCTGGCCGAGGGCCCCCATCGCATGCTGGTGAGTGGCCAGTGGGATGGCACCTCCCAGCTGGTTGCCAACGACGCCGAACTGCGGGCTACGGCTTCCTGCTTGCCCTATCTGGCGGGCTTTGGGGGCTGAAGAGATAGAGAGAAGAGATAGGTAGAAGCTTTCATCAGAATGGGCGGTTGATAGGGCCCTGTGCTGGTCCTATCGCCGGGTCGGGTCCGAATGATGGATTGGGCCCAAGCTCACCAGGCTTGACAACCTGTCGGGAATAGGGCACGAATGGCAACCCAGTGCCGCCGAAATTGAAGTCATTGAGCTTAACCCGTAGGCCGCCAAGTCCGTCGTATGGACTGTAGAAGACGCCAATTTCGTAGGAGCGCCTTTGCCAGCGGAATTCCAGATAGGAATTGGTGATTTCGCCGTAATTCGGTGAATTGGGATCAACATTATATCCAATCCCGCCGCTGAATACCAGTGGTCCTGCAATCTGCTGGCTCAGGCCGATGCCGATGGTGCCCAAGTCCACGGCCCGGTCAAAGCTGAAGGGGCTGCCTCCCTGGCGCAGGGTGCCGCCCCCAGTCACGGTGATTTCCGTGTAGTCGAAGAAGGGTTTCACGAAGTGGCCTAGGGTAAGCGTAGGACCACCGGTGAGGCCGATCGTGTTTTGGTTCACGCCGTTGCCGTAATAGGCGAAGGTGCCCAGCACGTTCGCCCGCAGCCACAGGCCGGGCACCACCGGTTGTCCCGTGTTTGCGTAGGCAGCACTGGCTGTGAGGGCCGCTGGCTTGCCAATCCAGAGGGGGTAGTTGAGGTTCGCCGAGCCGATGCCGCTGAAGCGCCAGGAGTCGGCGAGGTTGTTGGTGGTGAAGTCGTTGCCCTGGAAGTTGCCCACCCCCGTGCGCCAGAGGTAGTTGCCACTCAGTTTGCCCCAGTTGGGCAGCAGGCCCGTCTGCTCCAGGGAGGTGCCGTAGGCCGAATAGACATCCTGTTCCCCCAGGGTGCCGTTCCAGGTGCGGAATCGGTAAGCGCCGAAGAGGCGCCATTTGCTTTCGCCCAGCAGGGGCATCTGCACGGCTCTGCTGAAGTCGCCCCAGCTGCGGGTGCCGTTGGCGATGTTGTCGGGATTGAAGGTGGACATTTCCAGGGTTGCATCGGAGTTGAAGCCGAGCACCTGTCTCCTCAGGACGGCCTGAAGACCGAACAGGTCGCCTGCTTTGGTGGGCTGGGAAACGCCGGGTGCGTTGGCTGACTGGCCCGGCAGTGGATAGCTGTCTGTGTTGCCGTTGATGGCCCTTTGGGTGAGGAACTGGGGCTGGATCCTGAGGATTCCCGTCTCGCCGACCCGCACAGGAATGTTGTAGCCGATGAAGCGGCCGTTACGGTCCTCCTTGTCGGCTCCCAACACCCAGCGATTATCGACATCCTGCTGCTTCTTGATCACCGTCCTGCGGGTGATTGGAATCGGCAGCCGCTCATCCAGCACCAGACGGTTGCGGTCGGTGCGGATCTCGGTGTCACCGTTGGGCAGCAGGGTGGCCACCACGTTCTCCGAATCCATCCACGACTGGGCCGGTGTGAAGGGGTCGTTGCTGAAGGCCATTCGGTCGGCTGTGATCGTGGTGGTGGTGAAGGCCATCTGCCGGGCCTGCACCCGCCAGCGGCTGATCGTGCCTTTCACCAGCTGGCTGTTTCCCTGGGTGGCCAGATTGTTGAGCTGGCTGGGCCTGGCCCCGCCGAATTCATTCACCTGATCCGGAGTGGACAGGGTGGAGGGAAAGCCATAGCGGCGCTCCGCCGAGAGGCTCTGCTGGAACTTCACGTCGGTGACACGCTGGTTGAGCCCGGCGATCACCGTGGCCCTCTCCCGCTCCTGGATTCGGGCCCGATCCCACACCGTGCCGGTGGGTCGGGCCGCCTGAGCGGGGCGCGTCATCGCGGATCCGCCCTGGCCCAGGGTGCCTCGGCCCGGCGCCGGCGATGGGTTGGCCGGGGCAGGGCCGCCACTGCGGCGGTTGGATGGGGCCGGGTCGCCGGCGGCGGGGCCCATCGTCACCAGGTCGAGCTGGCTGGCCAGGTCGGTGGGCGGATTGCTTTCCGGCGGTGGGGCCCCCGGGCAACCCTGGGCCGGCGGCAGTTCCGGCGGTTTGCGGGGCGGTGCGGAGGTGCCGAAGCGATAGCGCAGGCCCAGCAGATAGCCGTTGCTGCCCTCACTGACACCGTTGTAGGTGCCATAGGCGCCGGAGCGGTGGTGGATCCGACCCACCGCCGAAAGCCTTGGGGTGAACAGGGCCTCCACCTCGAAGGCCAGGTAATTGAGGAAGGTGGAGTATCTATCCCGGAAGGTCTTCTCGTAGTTGCTGGGTTCGGTGAGCAGGCTCACCCCTTCCACGACATAGACGCTGAGCCAGGGCTGCAGCCAGAAGCGCATGCCCAGGCCCAGGGTGCCGTCGCCGAAATTCTGGGCCGGGGTGTTGGCGAAGGGCACCTCCTGGTTAAAGCCGCCCCCGGGTTGGGATTGGGAGCGGTGGTTGAGCAGGTTGGCGTCCAGCTCAAAGGCGACAAGACCACCATCCAGAATCCGCCGTTGCATGCCCACCCCGGCCAGGTACTCGGGCCGGTATTGGCCGTTGAACAGGAAGGTGTCGCCGAAGTTGGCCGTGTACATCTGGCCACCCCAGGCAGTCACCGACCAGGGGAAGGGGTGCCAGTCCGGCAAAGGCGGCAGGGATGGGCTGCAGCTGATTGGTTCCGGCGGCAGCAGCGGCGCCGAGGGGAGCTGGGTGAGATCCAGATCCTGCTGACTGCCGTCAAGATCGAGCACCCCGTACACATCGTCCATTTCGCCCCGCCCCTCCAGCAGGCTGAAGCGCAGCCGGCTGGCCTGGAAGTACTGCTGACCTCGCTGAAAGCGCACGCTGCCGCTGGCCAGCAGCTGGCGGGAGGCGGGATCGAATTCGATCCGATCGGCCATGATGCGGCCCCCCGCCAGGAGCGCCTTCACCTGGCCCGTGGCCACGTAGCGGCCGAGCTGGGCGTCGTAGCGCTGGCTGTCGGCGCTGAGTTCAAGCTCCAGCGGCGGTGATGCCGCCGTTGGTGCAGAGCTCCTGCTGGTGCCGGTGGCTCCAGCAGCCCGGCCGGCGCTGCCCGGGGCCGAGGGCTGGGGGGCAGGTCCTTGCGGATCCAGGGTTCCGCTAAGCGCCGTTGCCGCTGCCGGCGTGGGCTGGCCGGAAACGGGCACCGCCCCCGGCGCTGCCAGGCCAGCGGGAAGGGGAGTGAGCCAGGCCCCGGCCGTGCCCAGCAGAGCCGCCAGCCGGTTCGAACGGATGGAACAGTCCTTCTCCCGCTTGCTTCGGGCGGGCCGGCGATGGGACACCACAGTCGGCCGCAGGCAGGCAGGAAGTGCGTGATCCTGCCATGGGGGCCCCGCGCTTCCGTGGCGGGCGGGTCGGTTTGCCCGGTTGGGACAGTGGCTCGCGAACGGTGCTCCGTGCTTCGTTCAGCGGCTCCTCGCTCGCCGAACCTCCCCTATCAACAACCCCCCAACCCTCCGGGGCCCGGAAGGTTGGGGGGTGGGGTGGACCCGCCGCGGCGTCGGAGCTGGCGGGTCGGATCGGTCCGGGACGTTCAGTCCTCCAGATCCTTGCGGCTGGGGGTGCGGCTCGGGTCGCTGGCCAAGAAGCCGAACACGAAGATCCCGATGAAGAAGAAAACGACCGAGTAAACCGAGATCTTGAGGGCGAGCATGGGCTGTCCGGCGGGTGACAGGGCGGGCGGGTGACAGGGGATGACAGGCCGGCCGCGATGGCTGGGCATCCCTGCCGCGGCCCCATCATCCTATGGGGCTGGAAAGGCCATCAAAATGCCCGAGGGGCTTCCGGAGGGTCAATTGGCCCGGATTGAAACGTTTCAGTCACGTTCGCCGGCCTCGCCGCCTGTGCCACTCGATCTCCAGCCCCTCTGGCGCTGCAACGGTGCTGATGGCGAACCGATCGCCGCGCTGCACCATCCCTGGGGTCGCCGGCACCGGCCCGACTGGACGGCGCGGGGGCTGGTGATCTGGCCCCGCGGAGGCCTCTGGCGGCACCTGCGCCTGCGCCTGGAGCGGCCTGCCGCCTGGGCCCATCTGGGCCCCGATGCCGCCTGCGCCCGCTTGTGTTTGCGTTGGTGGGCCGATGCGGTGGAGTTGCGGGTGGCCGGTGAGCCCGTGCATGCCGGTGATCTCTTCGACACCGCCTGCCGCTGGGAGTTGCCTCTCCGCTGGTGGCAGGGGGAGCCGCTGGAGCTGGAGCTGCGGCTGCGCAGCCCCCTCCACGACGACGGTGCCCTGATCCTCAGTCAGGTGGTCCTTGAACCCAGGGATCCGGCCGATCCCCTCGGCCTGCTCGCCCCGACGGTGGCGGAGCTGGAGCGCCTGCGCCATGAGGCCGGTCTGCCACCCGGTCCCGGCGTTGGCCGCGTGCAGGTGCTGGGCCATGCCCACCTCGATCTGGCCTGGCTCTGGCCGGTGGCCGACACCTGGCGGGCCGCCGAGCGCACCTTCCGCTCCGCCCTCGACCTGCTGGAGCGCTTTCCCCAGCTGCACTTCGGCCACTCCACCCCGGCCCTCTACGCCTGGCTGGAGCAACACCGTCCGGCCCTGTTCGCCGCCATCCAGGCCGCCATGGCTTCCGGCCGCTGGGAACCGCTGAACGGCCCCTGGGTCGAGACCGATTGCGTCCTGGTGGGCACCGCCTCCCTGCTGCGTCAGTTCCAGGAGGGCCAGCATTACAGCCGCCGTGCCTTCCCCACCTGGGAGCATTGCGTGGCCTGGTTGCCGGATAGCTTCGGCTTCAGCGCCGGCCTGCCGGCGGTAGCCGCCGCCACCGGCGTGCGCTGGTTCTGCACCCACAAGCTGGCCTGGAACGCCACCAATCCCTTCCCCCATCGCCTGTTCCGCTGGCGCAGCCGCTGCGGCGCCGAGCTGCTCGCCCTCATGAGCGCCCCGATCGGCACGGACGGCGATCCGGAGGCGATCGAGCGATACCGGCTCCAGTGGCAGGCTGCTTCCGGATGCCCGGATGCCCTCTGGTTGCCCGGCGTGGGAGACCACGGCGGCGGTCCCACCGCCGAGATGCTGGAGCAGTTGGCCCTCTGGCAGGGCCAGCCGGCCGCCGCGCCCCAGCGCCACGGCAGCCTGCGCAGCTTTCTTGCCGACCTAGAGCCCCTGGCGGGGCAGCTGCCGGTGTGGCGCGATGAGCTCTATTTGGAGCTGCACCGCGGCTGCCCCACCAGCAGGCCCGACCAGAAGCGCCACAACCGCACTCTGGAGCGGCTGCTGCGGGAAGCGGAGCTGGTGCGGGCCCTGCAGGGCCCGCCGACCCATCGCCAGGCGGCCCCAGAGGGCTTGGTTCCTCCTCCCCCGGCGGATTCCGCGAAATGGTGTTCGGAATCGCCGCCGCCCTTATCTTCTTCTGCGGCTACGCCCTCATCGCCGACTGCGGCTTCGCCATCGCCAGCCCCCGCGAACCCCGTTGGTCCAGCGGAACCCGATCCGATCGACTGGCGCCCCCTGCTGTTCCAGCAGTTCCACGACATCCTCCCTGGCACTTCAATCCCGGAGGTGTTCGAGCAGGCCGAACCCCAGTGGCGCGCCGCCCGCCGCCGCGCCCGCCGGCAGCGCGATCGGGCCCTCGGGGCGCGGCCCGCCATGGTCGGCGCATCAAGGGCACAGCGCTGGCGCGTCGCCCAGCTCCAGCCTCGGCCGGCGATGCCCAGCACCTTGAGGCTTCCCCCCGGCACCTGGAGGCTGGAGGGTCCGGCCGGATCCAGGTCGCTGCTGGCTCAGCCCGCACCCGGCGGGGGTCAGTGGGTGCAGCTGGAGGGCATCGCCGGCATCGGTTGTGTGGAGCTGCGGCGCCAGTGCGGTGGCGGCAGCCGGGATTCCGGGCCGGCTCAGCTGCCGTCATCCCATTCTGGCAGCGGCGATCCCTTGCCGCTGCAACACCCGGTCGTCCTGGAGCCTGCCCCCGACCTGGGTCCGGGGCGCTGGCGACTGGGCAATGGTTTGGTCACCGCGGTGGTGGGCCCCGGCGGGGTGGAGCAGTTGCTGGATCGCCATGGCGCCGCCCAGCTGGCTGCTCCCTTGACCTGGCGCCGCTGCAGCGACCGCGGCGAGTTCTGGGATGCCTGGGACCTTGCCCCCGCCGATCGCCGCTGCCCCCTGCCCTGGCTGTGGCAGGAGGCGCCGGAGTGGATCGAGGCAGGTCCGCTCTGCAGCCGCTTCCGGCTGCGGGGGCGCTGCGGCGCCAGCCCGGTGCGGCTGGAGGGCCGCCTGCTGGCCGGCCAGCCCTGGCTGGAGCTGGTGCTCAGCCTCGACTGGCGCCAGCGCCATGAGCTGCTGCGCCTGGAGGTTCCCCTGGCCAGCCCCGCCGTGCGTTGGGCCGCCGACACGCCAGCCGGCGTGCTGGAGCGCCCCGCCGTGCTCCGCACCGAGCGGGAGCGGGCCCGCTGGGAGGTGGCGGCCTTGGCCTGGCTTGCCTCGGTGGGTCCGGCCGGGGGCGGGGGGCTGGCGGTGCTGCTGGATGGGGCCCAGGGGGTCGATGCCACGGCGGAGCGGCTGGGGGTGTCACTGCTGCGGGCCCCCACCTGGCCCGATCCCGGCGCCGACAATGGCTTCCAGCGCCTGCGGCTGGCCCTGATGCCTTGCGGTGAGGGCTGGCGGCAGGCGCAGGTGCCCCTGCAGGCCCGGCGCCTGCGTGAGCCGCTCTGGTGCCACCCGGTCGATCCGGCCGTGGCCGATCTCCATTTACCCGCCTGGCCGCCCCTGGCCCCCGACCTGGCCCTGGTGAGCCTGCGGGCCAGCGCCGACGGCTCGGGGGATCTGGTGATCGCGCTTCAGAACGAAGGACCCTGCCGTCGGCGGTTCGACCCCGGGCCCGGCTGGGTGCTGCTGGCCCGCCTTGATGGGCTCGATGCCGTCGCTGTTCCCGACATTGCTCAGGCGGCAGATGCTGCAGGGGCCGCTCCTGCGCAGCTCAGCGCTGAGGGATCCGCTCTTGTGCGCCCCTGGGAGCTCTGTTTCTGGCGACTGGGGAGGCGCTGATCGGTCCCAGGCCTCGTGAGTTCAATCTTCGTGGTCATCGAAGGGGTCGGTGAGCCGCTTTGAGGGCGGGCCGAAGGCGGTGTAGATGCCGAAGCCGGTGAGGCCCAGCAGAACGGCCAAGACCGCGATGGCCACGGAGAGGGCGGGGGAGGAGGTGGCGGCGGGTTCCATGGGCTGGATGGGGGGGCTGGATGGGTGGGGCAGCTGCGGCCCCGTGAGGATCTGAGTGGAGCGGGGGGCAGGGAACCGGGTGCCGTTACTCGGATTCGAGGCACCGGCTGGACCGGAGCGCTGGTCTGAGCGGGGAGGTTCTGGGGGTTTGCATTCCGAATCGAGCACCCAGTGGACACCTGGTCTCGCGTCCGATGGGTCGTCACAAGTCCCGTCGGCCTGTCCCGGCAGGACCGACGGGACCCTTAGAGTAGCCAGAGCGATCTCATGCCCGAGAGGACCCGGCAGCCATGGCTCAACGCACCCGACTGGGAGACATTCTTCGCCCCCTGAACTCCGAGTACGGCAAGGTGGTTCCCGGTTGGGGCACCACGCCAGTGATGGGTGTGGCCATGCTCCTGTTTCTCGTCTTTTTGCTGGTGATTCTTCAGCTCTACAACAAGTCGCTGCTGCTCGAAGGCATCAACGTCAACTGGAACGGCCTCAGCTGAGGCCGGGCCCTGTCCCGGGTCTACCGGACCCTCCAGCCCACTCCCCATGAACGTCTTCGGCATCGGCCTCCCGGAGATGGCGGTGATCGCCGCCATCGGTCTTTTGGTGTTCGGTCCGAAGCGACTTCCTGAGCTGGGAAAGACCCTCGGCAAGACCCTGAGGGGCTTCCAGAGCGCGTCCCAGGAGTTTGAGAAGGAGTTCCGCCAGGCGGTAACTCCCGAATCGGAATCCTCCGGCGCCCAAGCCATCGCTTCAGCGGCTGCAGTGCTTCCCGTTTCTGCACCGACCACGGAGTCTTCTCCTTCGCTCCAGGCGATCACCCCTGGGATGCCCACGACTTTGGTGTCTGCTCCCGGGTCTGAGCCGACCTCAGGCACCATGCCGGCTCCCTTGGCGAGCGATCCTTCCGACAGCTGAGCGGCGGGGGTTCTCCTTGGATCTCCAGATGCTCGTCGGCCTAGGTAATCCGGGCAGCCGCTACGCGGAAACCCGCCACAACGTGGGTTTTATGGTGCTGGAGCGCCTGGCGGCCGTTGAATCGGCACCATTCCGTAACCAGCCCCGGCTTCAGGGATTGTTAGCCGAAATCGGCAGCGGCCCGCAGAGGTTGCGATTGCTGATGCCCCAGACCTACATGAATGAGAGCGGCCGCTCGATCCGCTCCGCCCTCGACTGGTTCCGGCTCGAACCCAGCCAACTGCTGGTGTTGGTGGACGACATGGACCTTCCCTTTGGCCGGCTGCGGCTGCGGGCCTCCGGCAGCGCCGGCGGCCACAACGGCCTGCGCAGCACGATTCAGCACTTGGGCAGCCAGGAGTTCGCCCGGCTGCGGATCGGCATCGGCGCCCCGGCTCAGGAGCCCCAGGAGCGGAAGGCCCGCACGGTGGGCCATGTGCTGGGCCGCTTCAGTAGCAGCGAGCGCCCCGTGCTCGATGCGGTGCTCACTGAAGTGATCAGCGGCATCGACCTGATCCGCCGCCTCGGGATCGAGCGGGCCGGCAACCGCCTCAATGCCTTCCGGGCCGAGCCCGTCGCCACCGCCCCGTGAGCCGGTTGCCCACCACCACGGCGCGGCTGCGGGTGCTGCATCAGAGCTTTAAACCAGCCTTGCTCGAGGGGGAGGTGAACGCCGGCAGCTTCCAGTGGACCTTTCGCTGGGCCTTCGATCGGGGCGAGCTGAGTGTGGAGCCCTCCCTGGGTCGCGCCCTGATCCAGGACGCATTGCTCCGCTTTCTGCTCAAGGCCGATTACCAGCTGGAGCCTGGCGGCGACTACATGTTCACGGTGCGGGCGGCCTTCTGAGCCCCAGGCCCGGCCCCCGCGGCCCGCTCCAGCGGCTGGCCCAGCCAGCGCTCCAGCAGCAGTTGGGCCACCACGTCGTCCCAGTCGCGGGGGGGCTGGCGCAGGCCTTCGGGAAGCAGGCACTGCCAGCCTCGGGCTGGCTCCAGCTGCCAGTAGCGCCGCCGGGCGGCCAGGGTGGAGCCGTGTTCGTCCACCAGCAGGAGCGGCAACTCTCCAGCCAGCCGCTCCAGCCAGCTGCGGCTGCTTGTGCCATCGCCCAGCACCACCACCGCCAGCTTCAGGTCACGATGCCAAGTCAGCAGCCGCTCCCGGCAGGGTCCGGGAGGAAGCACCAGGGCCTCCTCGATGCGGCGACGCTGGGGGTCGGTGCGGATCAGCCCGCATTTGCTGCGGCCCGGGTCGAGGGCCGCCACCACGCCCCTGCCCTGGGGATCCAGAGGATCGACTCCGATCAGGGCCCCAGGCTGTGTCATGGGGCAGCGGGCCTCGGGCCGTTCGTCTGGTTGCGGCCCACCCAGCGCAGTTCCACCGCAATCGGATCGGGGGTGTCGGCGTTGCGCACCGCCACCGCCTCCAGGGTGGCCTTCTGCCCAGCCGGTCGGTCCGCCAGAGCCCGGCCCAGTTCGGTGAAGTTGTTGCCGTCCACCTGCAGACCATCCACCAGGGTTCCCTGCCGCTGGACCCTGGAGAAGGCGGCGGCCAGGAGCAGATTGAGCCGGCTGCGGATCTCGTCGCTGCTGCGTTCATCCCCCTCCAGGGCGGTGCGGGCCAGCACATCCCCCTGGCGCACCACCGGTCGGTTCGGACGCAGGTCGGGGAAGCCCACCACCCGGCCTTCCCCCCGCAGCACGTTGGCGGCCGAGCGGATCGTGATCACCCAGGTGCCCGAGGTGCCGAGCATGGTCTGGAGGCGTTCGATGTCGCTTTTGGGCACCAGCAGGATCTGGCGGTCCGCGGGGCGGTCGGGCAGGAGCAGCCGGAAGGCGGCCAAATTGGCCTGCTGGAGCAGGGCATCGATCACATCCTTGGCCTGACCGTTGCGCTGGAGTTTCACCCGCACCGTGGCCAAGGGCTGGCCACTGGCGATCACCACGTCGCCGCGGCGCAGGGCGATCACGTTGGTTTCCAACTGTTTCAGTTCGGCCTCGCCGGCGGAAATGCGCTGGCGCACCCCCTTGAGTTCAGCCTCATTGCGGCGGATCTCGGCGTCGCGGCCCTTCACGTCACGGTTGAGCCGCTGGCGCTCGCTCTCCAGCCGGATCCGTTCCCGCTGAAGCGGCTGCAGTTCCTGGCGCAGGCTGTCCACCCGTCCCTTGGTCGAGCTGAGCTCCTGCTGCACCTGCTGCCGGCGCTGCACGGCCTCTTGTCGTCCCTGCTGGGCCTGGCGGCGGCCCTGTTCCGCCCGCTGCACGTCGGCACGGCTGCGGGCCAGCTCGCGGCGGTTTTCTTCCAGGTCGGCCTGGCTGCGCGCCAAGGCGGTGCGGCTGTCGCGCAGGCGGGCCTGGATCTGATCCAGTTGAAACAATCCCACTCGCAGCTGGTTGCTCACCAGCAGCATCAGGCCGAGGGAGATGGCGCTGATCAGGCTGCCCGTGAGGGCCGTGATCACCACGGCGGTCTTGCGGGGTCTGAGGTTGAAGAGGCTGAGCCGAGCCTTGCCCACCTTGCTGCCCAGCCGGTCGCCGAGGGTGGAGAGCACGCCGCCTAGCACCAGCAGCGCCACGATCAGCAGCCAGCCCGACACGCCCTGCTCCAATTCAAAACCAGTATCCCCGAGGAACGAACCGCTGTCGGCCCCCGTCTCCGTCGTTCAGGCGTCGATCGCGGGGATCCGGACAACGCCGAGATCAGCGTGCTTGGGCGGTTGTGGCCCCGTGATGGGGGCGGCTGCGACCCGCGATCAGCTGAACCGTTTGGCCAGGGCCACTGGGTCGAACACGGTGATTTTCTTGCGGTCGATCTGCACCAGACCGTCGTTGCGCAGGTCTCCGAGCAGTCGTGTGATCGTGACCCGGGTGGAGCCGATCGCTTCGGCGATCGCCTGGTGGGAGAGGCGCAGGTCGATGGTGATGCCCTCGTTGCTGGGAACGCCGAAGTCGCGGCAGAGCACCAGCAGGAAACTCACCAGCCGCGAGCTCATGTCGCGATGGGTGAGAGTTTCGATCATGGTTTCGGTCTGCAGGATGCGGGAGGAGAGGCCCTGCAGCAGCAGCAGCCCGACGCTGGCGTCCTGCTCAATGGCCCGCCGCACCGAGGTGGCCGGGGCCGTGACCATCTCCACCCGGGTGAAGGCGATCGCGTGATAAAAGCGGTCTGAGCGCTGGCCGGTGAGTAGGGAGAGCACTCCGAAGAGGCTGTTTTCTCGCAGCAGGGCCACGGTGATCTCCTCCCCCGATTCGTAGACCCTCGACAGCCGTACCGCACCGCGCCTCAATAGGTAGACCCGTTCGGCGGGATCACCGGGGAAGAAGATCGTTTTGCTGCGTTCGATCGTTTCCACGCTGCTGCCCGATAGGCTGCGAATCACTTCAAGCAGCGTGGGGCCTGGGGACACGGCAGTTCCGGTGGACGCCACGGCCCCCGGAGACCCGCTGGACGGGGTGCTCGCAAGGCGGCTAAATCCGCGCGTGGCGCCGACCATGGGGCAGGTACGGGAATCTGGAAGCTAAGGATCGTCTTGCCGCTTCCTTGTAGCGAATCACACTGTTTGCTCCCCTGGGCGTTTCGCCAGCACCTGCCGCTGCCAGGTCTGAAGTTGGCTGATGCCCGTGGGGGCGAGGTTCAGCACGGTCGGGAGCGCTTCCCGAGGGCCCCGAGATCGAGGGCAGCCCGCAGGCTGCGGCTGATCAGGCGCTGATCTCCTGGCTGCGGTTCGAGCGCTTGAGCAGCTCCCTGGCCTGTCGGCTGGGGGTGGAGGCCGGCAGCAGGCGGCATTCGGCATTCAGCCTGCCGAGGCCCGAGCACCGGCGCCAGTGGGGCACCTTCACCTCCAGGCAAACGCTGCAGTGCACGCGGGTGTGCCTTGGCAGCTCAGGGGGCGGAAGCCGTTGGTCCGATGGTTCCAGGTTGGTCGGCTCCAAGCCGGCCCGGGGCTTCGCTGCTGTTCGGAAGCTTTCGCGACGGATCCACCAGGGGTGGTGTTCTTAGCTTGCCTGGGCCGCTACATTCAGTTCACGGGGTCCGGATCCGATCCGATCACCACCCGACGAACCCGCCCGCCCAATCCTTCTGGAATCCAGCTTCCATCGCCTCGCCAGCGATCCCGTTGAGGGGTTTTTGGCGGTGTGGGGGTCGGGTTGCTGTTGTTCCTCTATCCCTCGTCCATGACCGCCAGCCTTGCCAGCCATCGCCACAGCCCCAGGGGCGAAGCCGGTGGTCGGCGGCCTCCCCTGCGGCTGGTGCCTCGGCCTGAGGGACTGCTGCAGATCCACACCGCCCCTTTCCGCGGCAGCTTCGCGGCGGTGTTCAGCCAGGCCTTACGTACGGCGGGCCTGGGCAGCCGGGTGCTGATCAGCCAGTTCCTCAAGGGCGGCGTGGACCAGGGCGTGGAGGGCTCGCTCTGGCTCTGTGGGCGGCTCCAGTGGCTGCGCCCGGCCACTCCCCATTGCCTGGAGGTGGAAGCGGCCGCCTTGGCGCCCAGTGTCGCCGATTCCGCCGTTGCGCCCAATGCCACCGATCTCGCCGCCACCGACCCCCGTGAGGCCGTGCAGGCCGTGTGGGCCTACAGCCGCGACCAACTGCTCAGCGGTGCCGTGGATCTGCTGGTGCTCGATGAACTGGGGCTGGCGGTCGAACTCGGCTACCTGCCGGCCAACGAGGTCACCGACACCCTGGAGCGACGCCCCGCCCATCTGGATGTCATCCTGACGGGCCCCTCGATGCCCGCGGCCCTGATGGCGATGGCCGACCAGGTCACCCAGCTGCGTCGCGCCCCTTAGGTCCCACCGCCGGCCGCTCCCCTCCAAGCCGATGCTCAAGAACGACCGCTGGATCAACGAGCAGGCTGCCGCCGGCCTGCTGGAGCCGTTCCAGGCCACCCTGGTTCGCCACCTCGATCCCGAGACGCGCACCGGGCCGGTGCTCAGTTTTGGGTGTTCCTCCTACGGCTACGACCTGCGGCTTTCGAGCAAGGAATTCCTGATTTTCCGCCATGTGCCCGGCACGGTGATGAACCCGAAGCGGTTTAATCCGGCCAACCTCGAGCCCGCACCGCTGCATCGTGATGAGGATGGGGAATTTTTCATCCTTCCGGCCCATTCCTATGGTCTGGGGGTGGCCTTGGAGCGCATGAAGGTGCCGGCCAACATCACGGTGATCTGCCTGGGCAAGAGCACCTATGCCCGCCTCGGCATCATTGTCAACACCACGCCGGCCGAGGCCAGCTGGGAGGGCCACCTCACTCTGGAATTCAGCAATTCCTCCGGCGCCGATTGCCGCATCTATGCCAACGAGGGCATCTGCCAGCTGCTCTTCTTCGAGGGCGATCCCTGCGAAACCACCTACCAGGATCGGGCCGGCAAATACCAGCACCAGCCGGAGCGGGTGACGCTGGCGAAGGTGTGAAGCGAGGGCCGGCACCGAGCTCAGTTGGCCATGAGCGCTGAGGCGATCGCACCGGTAGGGATCAACCTTGGCCAGCCCCGTTGTTCTGGCCAGCGGTGAATGGATTCCTCGCGATCAGAGCCGTGAGGCCCAGCTCCTCCCTCCATTCGGCCAGGGGCCGTTCCCAGGCCACTTCCCACCGCTGGGCCAGCAAGGGGCTCCTCGTGCTGGCTCCCAACTCGAGTCCATAAGCGATCGCTAGGCCCACATCCACCCCGGAGGCCCCAGGGGTTTCCGCCTCGTGAACGCGATGGATCAGGTCGGCGGCCAGCAATAGGGCGGTGCCGGGCCAGCGCAGCTGTTCGGTGGTGAGGCCATTGAGGGCCGCTTCGCCGGCGAGGGTGGTGGGGCAGCCGCTGATGGCGTGCCACACGTCGTGGCAGGCGCGGATGCGCCGCTGCAGGTAGATGGCATCGCCATCGGCCCCCGGAGGAACCTCTGGTGGCGGCAGGGGTTCCAGGCCCTGGTCGGCCAGCAGGTGGCCGTAGGCATGGCCCAGGCTTCCCGGTGGCAGGGAGGCGAGCTGGGTTGCATCGGGCCAGGGACCCCAGTACCGCTCCCTCACCAAGGGTGCGATGGCGGGGTCGGCCTGCAGGCGGGCCCGGGCGGCGGCGGCGGCCGGCGTGGCGTAGCTGGCGTTGAGCAGATCGAGGGCTTGGGGCACGTCGCCGGGATCGCTACACAGCGCGAGCATGTCGGCGGTGAGGCGCCGGAGTTGCGTGCTGAGGCCGTTGCTGAGGCCTTGTCTGGAGAGCGCTGCCATGGGCTATCTCAAATCTTGGCAGATCATCTTTGGAGGATCTGACGCCAGCCGATGCGCAGCGTTGAGGTGAAGGGATTAAGGAGGGCCATGGCCGGCGCCTCAACCAGGTGGAAGCCGACGCTACTCTTTGCCAAGTTACCTCGCATTGAAAGCAATGAGATAGGGATTTGCAGGCTTTTCGGCTCAAGAAGCATGGAATGTGAATGCCGTTTCGTTCCGCGTTTTGGTGAGCATGGCGTGATAACGAATCCATGTTCAGGGCGCCAGCCGCGCCTTGTGCAGCCGGCTCTTCTCATACCAGGTGGCGAACTCCGGCGCCCAGGCCACCAGGTGGGGCCACATCAGATCGCAGAGCTCGCGGATCTCCTGCTGGGCGTCGAGCTTCGCCCGCAGATCCAGGAAGTGCAGGAAGGCGCGCAGGCTGAAGCTCACCACGAAGTGCTGGCGGTAATCGAAGGGCAGGATGCCGCGGGCGTGCTCCTCGGCAAAACCGGCATCGAGTAGCTCGGCGTAGCGCTCGGCGGCGGCGCGGCAGAGGGCAAGATCCTTGGCCCGTTCGTCTGCGCTATAGGCATACTTCTTGCCTTGCCGATCGCTGTAGTCGCCCACGGGTCGTAGGTAGAACACCTCTTCGAGTTCCAGCTCGCCCTTGGCGGCCTTGCGGATGCGATCGCCGGTGTAGCGCATCGATTGCACATCGAAGCTCACGCCCACCCGGTGGGTGCGGGCCTGCTGCATCACCGAATGGGGAAACCAGCCCACGTTGAGCACGATCTGGGCGTGCTCCAGCGGCCCGTAGTGGCCCCGCTCTCCGGCCAGCAACCGTTTCACGCAGATCTCGCCGGCCCGCTGTTCATCCGGCCAGTTCGTCCGGTCATCGGCCACGAAGCCCTCGCTGTAGTCCTGGTGCATGCCGGCATACACGCACTGCTGGGGGTTGGGCGTGGCGGCGATCAGGTCGACCCGGAAGCGGGGATCCATGGTGGACAGGGCAGGGCGAGCAGGAAGGGGTGATGGAGGGCTCCGCTCAACCGTGGCTGCGGGGACCGATCGCGGCACGGCGGCCGGGCTGGGCGGATGGCGGGCTGTCGGCGATGGCCGATGCCGTGGCTCCGGATCCGTCCCGGGTGGCGGCATCGCTGCCCGCAGGACGGTCGGTTGCCCCGGACGGGCCACTCCCAGCGCCCCCGCCGCCGGAGGCTGCGGGGGCGCCTGGGGCCTCTTCGAGGCTGCTGGTGGCACCAACCCCGACCAGCTGCGGCAGGGGCCTGGCCTCCACCAGGGCCGTGGTGAGGGCCTCCAGTTCCTCAGGGCGCCGGGCCCCGATCGAACGGCCCACGGAACGGCCGCCGGCATCGAACAATTCGAGCTGGGGGATGCCGTTCACGGCGTAGCGCTCCAATTCCGGTTGCCAGCGGGGGTTGTCCACGTTCAGGAGCACCACATCGAGCGCCCCTCGCCGCTTCTGCTCGATCGTTTCCATGGCCGGGGCCATGGCCCGGCAGGCTTCGCACCAGTCGGCGTAAAACTCCACCAGGGTGGGTCGTCCATCATTCAGGGCCGTGGTCAGATCCGGCGACTGGCGGGCCAGCCGTTCCAGGGGTGCGGCCGGATGAAGGCCGCCCCGCAGCCAGAACAGCAGGACCGCCAGCAGGGCCGCCACAGCCGCCAGCACCATCCTCTCGCGGCGTCCGAGGCCGCCGGCGCCGGCCGGGATAGAGCCCCCCCCCGGGAGACCTGCGGCTCCGGCGCTGGCTTCGGCGGTGGAATCCGGGGGGGAGAACATCGATTGGACCAGCCCAAGCTAGCTGGCACTCTGGCAGGAGTGGGCCTGAGGCTGTGCGCTGAAGAGCCGCTGGACAGACTTGCTAGCTTCCGCTTAGCGGGACGATCCCGGTGAAACGGCGCCTCACCCTTCATTTCCCCCGAGAGGCGGTCCACCAGCCGATCACCTATCGGCTCGCCGTGGATTTCGATGTGGCCGCCAAGATTCTCCGGGCCCAGGTGGCGCCCAACCAGCTCGGCACCATGGTGGTGGAGCTTTCCGGCGACATCGACGAACTCGATGCTGCCGAGCTCTGGCTGGAGCGCCAGGGGCTTGGTATTAACCGGGCTCCGGGCGAAATCCATATCGATCCCCTGCGCTGCGTCGATTGCGGCATCTGCTCGAGCGTCTGTCCCAGCGGAGCCCTGCAGTTCGAGCCGGTTGCCCAGCGACTGCATTTTGAAACCGCCCGCTGCCTGGTCTGTGAGCAGTGCATCCCCAGCTGCCCACTCACGGCCATCGCCTTGGTGCTCGACCCCCGAACCGCCGATCCTGCCCTGCCGGAGTCCCGGACCGCCGCTGCTCCCGGTTCAGTTCCGCGGCGCTATCCCACCCGCTTCGGCCGCAGGCCGGGCCCTTCTGCGTTGTGATGAGGAGGCTGTTCCTCCTGCTCCTGCTACCGCTGCGGGCCCCGATGCTGCTCCTGCTGGCGGCGGTGAGCGTCTATCTGGGCCTGCACTGGGTTGACCCCCAGGCCGGTGGTCTCAACGCCACCCATCAATTCGCCCCGTTGTTCTGGTCGGCCCAGTGTGCCCAGGCCCTGCTGGTGGTGGTGTTCTGCTGTATGCCCGATCTGCTGTTGCGGCGGTTTTCGGAGATGCTCGCCGCCAGTCGGGTGGTCACCTTGGTGGCAACCGTGCTGCTGGTGACCATCGGGGGGCTGTACCTCCTGCACCTCGAGGTGTTCTCCAATGTGCTGATCCTGGCCGCCTCCGTGCTGCTGGTCCGTTTGGACCTGGTGCGCATCCGGCTGGCTCCCGCTCCAGGGCTCCTGGCCCTGCTGCTGGCGGGGGTGGTGCTGGTCGGCGCCAACCTGGGCCACAGGCTCGGCACGGCCCATGCTTCCGACAACGAAGGCATCGCCCCCGCAGCGACGGGCCAGCGGGCCCAGCCGCAGGTGTCCAATAGGCGCCGGCTGCTGTCGGGCCGGGTCAAGACCCAGCAGCAGCCGGCACCCCAGGCCCGCTAGCCCCCCGCTGCCGCTCAGCAGCCCGGCAGATTGCTCTGGCGATAGCTCCAGGCGTTTCCGAGCACCTTCTTCACGTAGATCCGGGTTTCGGGAAAGGGGATGGCCTCCACCCACAGTTCCGGTGCCGAGCGAAGCCGAGCATTGACCCAGTCCGCCACCGCCCCGGGACCGGCGTTGTAGCTGGCCACGGCCGGTAGGGGATCCCCCTGCCATTGCTGCAGCTGCCCCTTCAGGTAAAGGCCCCCCAGGGCCGCATTTCGCTCCGGGCGTTCCAACTCGGCCGTGGACACCGGCCCGCCGGCCAGTTCCGCGGCGGTGGCCGGCATGACCTGCATCAGGCCCACGGCGCCGGCGGCGGAGTGCACCGTGGGGGTGAAGCGGGATTCCTGTTTGGCCAGGCCCTGCAGGAGCTCCATGGGAACCTGCCGCTGCTCGGCCACTGGCCGGAACGCCTGCAGGAACCGTTGCGGATGGAGGCTGCGCTCCAGCTGGGGCAGCAGGGCGCACTGGTCGGGCCTAAGGCGCAGGCTCGCCTGTTCCAGTTGGCCCAGGCCGGTCCAGTCGTCGCCCACCCCCTGCCGCAGCCGGCCCTCCACCAGCAGCTCAGCCGCCTGGCGGGGGGGCGTGCTGCCCCTCTGTGCCCGCCAGGTTTCCCAGGCCTCGCCGCGCTGGTCGAGGCGCCAGAGTTGATCGAGCAGGGGATCGCCGCTCGCCAGGGGTTGCCAGTCGTTCGAGCGGTCCGCGTCCGCCGGCTTCCCATGCCCGCCACCGCTCGCGCCGCCTGTCGGCTGCCCCGCCCCGAGGTGGTCGGCCTCGCCGAGCTGAACCGCCGCCCTCCAGCCGTAGTAACCGCCTGGGCTCTGGCGCCGGAGTCCCCGCCAGGTGGCGGCGGCGGCGCTTTCATCGTTCTGTTGCCGCTGGATCATCCCCAACCAGAAGCGGGAGCGGGCCGCCAGGGGGGCCGGCAGGCGTTCCGCCGGGATCGTCCGCAGCAGGGTGGCCGCGGCGTCCCACTGGCCGGCCAGGAGCTGCCGCCGCGCCAATTCCCACTGCAGCTCCCAGCTGGCGGGGTCGTCGGGCCAGCGCCGCAGCACCGCCAGGGCACCGGCCGCCTTCGGATCGGCGAGCACGCGCCTGGCGGCCACGGGGGCGCTTACTCGCCAGGCTTCGGGTAGGGACTCCAGGACCTTCTGGGCCTCCGCTCCATCCTGCTGGGCCAGCAGACGCACGGCGTCTTCGGCCTCGGGTGAGCCCGCGCCCGGCCCACCTTGGCGGGCCACCTCCAGCAGCAGGGCCAGGGCCTGAGGGTGCTGGTCCGGTTTGCCCTGGAGCAGGGCTCGGCCCAGGTCCAGTCGGCCGGCGGCGCTGAGCTGGCTGGCAGCCGCCGCCCGGGCCGGATCTCCGCCATCGCCGCCCAGGCAGGCCAGGGCCCCATCGCCATCGCCGAGCTGGGCGATCCCTGCGGCGAGGCTCGCCCGCTGGGCTGCCGTCGGGCGAAGCGGGCCGGAGCGGCAGGCCTCCAGCAGTCGTTCGTCGGCCCCTGGCCAGCGGGCCCCCCAGCGAGCCAGATGCAGGGCGCCGGCCAGCCGGTCCGCCGGGGCGGGGCCTGCCTCCAGGGCGGCGGCGAGGGCGGCCGGATGGGCCGGGAAGCGCCGCATCAGCTCGACCCGCAAGGCCGGCCGGCGGCGGCCGAGGGCGTAGAGGGCATCAGCCGAGGTGGCGGATCCGCGAAACCGGTGCAGCAGCGTCTCCCACAGCTGGCGGGCCTGATCGTGTTCCCCCAGGGCGGCGGCATTCTGGGCGGCGTTCTTGAGGGCCACCGCCGCCACCGGATCCCTGCCCCATCCCAGGCCCCGCAGGAGATCCCTCTGCAGTTGTGGGTCGTCGGGGAACCGCTGGGCCAGCAGCAGGCTGGCGTCCCGCCGCAGGCCCGGATCCGGTGCCCAACGCCGTAAACGCTCCAGCTGGCCTGAGGGCGTGGCGGGGGTCAGGGGCGGGAGCCTCTGCAGCAAGGCCCGTCCCGCGACAAGGGCAGCGCCGGTTCCGAGACAGGAGGCGGCAAGCAGCAGGGAGAGACGGGTCAAGGCCGGAGGGCATCACGCTTGGCATTCTGGGCAATGCCCCCGACGCCAACCCGGTGCGCCTGCCCCTTCTGCCGCGCCCTTCCCTGCCGGATCGGTTCCGCCAGGCTTCCGCCCTGCCCGCGGCGCTGCGCCCCCTGCTGCGCGACCTCCCCGGCGCAGGCCAGCGTCGAAGGGCTCTGGCGGCGGTCGTTCTTGCGATCCTGATGCTGCTGCTCAGGCCCTGGCCTCCCATGGTCTGGCTGCCGGGTTGGTGCGTGGGCGGGTTGGGGCTTTGGGCCCTCGTTGAGGTGCTGCTCTGGCTTTGGCGCCCCCGCCGCTGGCGCTGAGCGGCGATCACGGCACGTAGCCTGACCGCCGATTGCCGCACGCCGCCCCATGGCCGAGTCTCCGGCCACTCTTCCCACCCCTTCAGCGACCAGTCCCGCGGCGGCGCTTGAGGAGCGGATCACCTCCCCGATCGGTGCCCCCTTCGATGGGGCCCATGCCGCCTTCGGCACCGATGGCATCCGTGGCCGGGTCGGTACTGCCATCACCCCTGCTTTGGCCCTGCAGGTGGGCTATTGGTGCGGGCGGGTGCTGCCCGCGGAGGGGCCGGTGGTAATCGGCACCGATTCCCGCACCAGTGGCCCGATGCTGGTGGCGGCTCTCACCGCCGGTCTGACCGCGGCCGGTCGCCAGGTCTGGCAGCTGGGTCTCTGCCCCACCCCGGCGGTGCCGGGCACCATCCGCCGCTGCGGGGCGGCGGGAGGCCTGATGGTGTCGGCCAGCCACAACCCCCCCCACGACAACGGCATCAAGGTCTTCGGTTCCTCGGGCGCCAAGCTCGACCGCTCGACCCAGCAGGCGATTGAGGCGGGGCTCCGCGGTGAGGCGGAGGCGGTGGCCCTGATGGCGGAGGGTACGGCCCATCCGCGCGCCGATCTGCTGGACGCCTACGCCGCCAGCCTGATCGCCAGCGTCGGCGAAGCGAGGCTCGAGGGCTGCAGGGTGGTGCTGGATCTGTGCTGGGGGTCGGCCACCGCCTGCGGCGAGGCCGTGTTCCGGGCCCTCGGGGCCGAGCCCCTGGTGCTCCATGGGGAGCCCGATGGTCGCCGCATCAATCAGGGTTGCGGCAGCACCCATCTCGAAGCCCTGCGGCGCGCGGTGCTCGAGTCCAGAGCCGCCATGGGCTTCGCCTTCGATGGCGACGCCGACCGGATGCTGGCCGTGGATGGCCGGGGGCGTGTGGTGGATGGCGACCAGATCCTCTATCTCTGGGGTTCTGCCCTGAGGGAGGCGGGCCAACTGCCGGCCAACCGGATCGTTGCCACGGTGATGTCCAACCTGGGTTTCGAGCGGGCCTGGAGCGACGCCGGTGGGGTCCTGGAGCGCACCGCCGTCGGCGACCAGCATGTCTATGCCGCCATGGAGGAGCTCGGCGCCGGTCTGGGTGGCGAACAGTCGGGCCACATCCTGGCCGCTCACCACGGCATGAGCGGCGATGGGTTGCTCACGGCCCTGCAGGTGGCCACCCTGGTGCATGGTCGTGGCCAGACCCTGGCCGACTGGATGGACGGCAGCTGGACGCCCTTCCCCCAGAAGCTGATCAACGTGACCGTGCCCGATCGGGGCCGTCGCACCGAGTGGCAGCAGTGCGAGCCCCTGCGACGGGCCGTGGAGGGGGCCGAGCAGGCCATGGCCGGCACCGGACGGGTGCTGGTTCGGGCCAGCGGCACCGAACCACTGCTGCGGGTGATGGTGGAGGCGGCTGAATTGGAGCAGGTGGAGCACTGGGCTTCCCTGCTGGCGCAGACCGCGGACGATCACCTCAATCACCCCTAGAAGACTCCGGTCCCCCGGCTCCCCTGGCGCCGCGCCAACATGCCGACATGGACGTGGCCCCCCGCACCGCCGAACAGGATGTGGTGGTTGTCGGTGGTGGCATCGCCGGCCTCACCGCCGCCGCCCTGCTGGCCCGGGAGGGCGTGGCGGTGGCGCTGCTGGAGTCCCATTACCAGAGCGGCGGCTGCGCAGGCACGTTCCGCCGCGGACCCTGGTGTTTCGATGTGGGCGCCACCCAAGTGGCCGGCCTGGAGCCCGGGGGGATTCACCAGCGCCTGTTCACCCACCTCGGGATGCCGGCGCCGGCGGCCACCCCGCTCGATCCCGGCTGCGTGGTGGATCTCGGCGATGGAGAGCCACCGGTGCGTCTGCACCGTGCTCCCGCCGCCTGGCGGCAGGAGCGGCGTCGCCAGTTCCCAGGAAGCGATCGCTTCTGGGATCTCTGCGCGGCCCTGCATCGGGCGAACTGGGCCTTCGCCGGCCGCGATCCGGTGCTGCCGCCCCGCTCCTGGTGGGACCTGGGCCAGCTGCTGGGCGCTCTGAGGCCCGCAACCCTGGCGAGCGGTCTGGCCACCGCCGCCACCATCGCCGATCTGCAGCGCCTCACCGGTTGCGGCGCCGGTGTGGCCGGCGAGCGATTGCGCCGCTTCCTCGATCTGCAGCTGCGGCTCTATTCCCAGGAATCCGCCGACCGTACCGCCGCCCTCTATGGAGCCACGGTGCTGCAGATGGCCCAGGAGCCCCTGGGGCTCTGGCATCTGGAGGGTTCGATGCAGGCCCTCAGCACGGCCCTGGAGCAGGCCCTCGCCCGCTGGGGCGGCCGGCTGCTGCTGCGGCACCGGCTGGAGCGGCTGCATCCGCCGCAGCGGCCGGGCGCTCCCTGGCACCTGGCGGGCGTGGGGCCTGGCGGTGCCCCCTTCCTGATCGCGGCCCGCGAGGTGGTGCTCACCTTGCCCCCCCAGGCCCTGCCCAGCCTGCTCGGAGATGATCTGACCCCGGCCTATGGCCGGCGGATCAGCGCCTTCCCCGATCCCTCAGGGGCCCTGGTGTTCTACGGGGCGGTCCACCGAAGCCGTCTGCCCCCCGATTGCGCACCCCACCAGCAGCTGGCCTGGGGGGATCCTGGGTCGCTGTTCGTGTCCGTGAGCCGAGAGGGGGATGGGCGGGCGCCGCGGGGGCAGGCCACGGTGATCGCCAGCGTGTTCACCCCGGCCCGGCCCTGGTTCGATCAGCCGGAGCCGGAGTACCAGCACCGCAAGGCTGCGGCCCGCCACGGCATCGAGGCCGGCTTGCAGCGGTTGTTGGGGATCATTCCGGCCGACTGGCTCCATGGCGAACTGGCCACCCCCCGGGGCTGGGCCGGCTGGACCGGTCGGCCCTTCGGTTTCGTGGGCGGCCTCGGCCAGCACCCCAGTCGGTTCGGTCCCTTCGGCCTGGCCAGCCGCAGCCCCCTGGCCGGCCTCTGGCTCTGCGGCGACAGCATCCATCCGGGGGAGGGCACCGCCGGGGTGAGCCTCTCGGCTCTGATGGCGATCCGCCAGTTGCTGGCGGCGAGGGGACGGACTTGGCGCTGGCTCGATGGTGAGTCGACGGTGGGGTGAGATCCGGGGTCGGCGGGTCTGCGATTCCCTGGCTTCGGGTCGGACGCTGCCGACTGGGGGCAGGCTCCTCCTGGTGTTTCCGGGCCTCTCGATTCGGCCGCTGCCCGGGGCAACGGATGCGTTAGGCGCTGCCCGGGGTCGCCGGTCCGCCTCAGGATGAGGCCGCCGAAGATCTCACGGGGGGGCGGTTGAGCCTGGCGTCACGGGCGCTGGGGGTAGTTCCCCTCCGCTCCGGCTCCCACTCGCCGCCGTGCGCTGCCGGAAGGGAATCCAGCGGGCCACAACGCGCTTGTTGCGCACCTCGGCGGCCGGAGTCAGCCAGAAGATGGCGCGTCTGCCGTCGGTCACGTAGGGGTCACCGGTGTAGTTGGTGCGGGCCTGGTCCGGTCTTGAGGGGCCGACGCCGCCGACGAAGCCGAAGCGCGACAGACCATCGGAGAAGAAGAGATCCTGCAGCAAATACCAGCGGGTCTCATCCACGGCCGGATCGATCTTGTGGGTGGTGATCGTGCGGCGCGTCAGCCGCACGCCGATGTCGCGGCTGATCTGGCCTACCCACACCGGCTGCCCCTCGAAGGTCACCGGCGCGAGCCACAGCCGCATGTGGTTGCGCTGGTTCACATCGCTGCGGCCCTTCTGCAGGGCCATGTCCTGGCGGCGGCTGAACAGATACAGGGGGGAGACCGGGGCATAGCGGTAGCGGCCGCCGAGCAGGGCCGACCGCACGGTGCGCCAGAGGGAGCTCACGCTGAGGGTCTGGGTCACGTGCCAGCCCCGCCGCGCCAGGGTGGGAAACACGGTGTCCCGGTTGCCCACAATCACCACATTGAGGGGATCGGCGGGGGTGCGGCGGTCGCCGCCCCGGGCGCAGCAGGGCACGTCGTGCTCGAGCCAGTGGCGCAGCCCCACCTCATCAAGGTCGCGCAGCTTGGCGGAGGGATAGAGGCCATTCCAGTTCACCTTCTGGAAATCGGTGGCGTGGCCGGGCACCTCGGTGAGAAAGGAGAAGCGTCGCAGCTCGGGCTGGGGCCCGGGAGCCACCAGCTCGAAGCTGGCGTACTTGATGCCCTCATCCAGGTTCGTGAATACAAAGCCGGAGGTGGTCGCCTGCGGATCCACCACCGAAGGCAGGCCCAAGCGATTGAGGAGCTCATCCACCCGCTGGTTGGCGGCCGACGCGAAGGGGCGATGGCCGATCCAGGCCACCTCGAGGGGGGAGTAGTACTCGCTGTCGATCGTGATCGGCGGCAGATACCAGCGGCGTTTCTCTCGGTTCACCACCTTCACCCACACGGGCTGAATGCCGGCGGCCGCTACGTCGAAGCCCAGAAGCCGCTGGGATTCCTCGGGGTTGAGGGCCGTCACCGTCACGTTGACGCCGCCATCGATCCGGCTCTGGCCCCTACGCAGCAGGGAGGCCTCATCGATGGGGCGCGGAGCCATGGGGCTGCACCCCATCAGACCCGTGAACAGCAATGCTGCGCCGGCCAGGGCCCACGGCCGCCCCATCGATCGCTTTCCGCAGGAACGCTGGTCAAACTAGGAGGCGGTGGCGATAGCGTCACCACAGGACTGCTGCGCTGCCCCGAGGCATATCGCTGGGGCTGGAGCTTCCACTCCCGGGCCCAGCAGCTGGCGGGCCCAGCAGCTGGCCTCAGGGGGCCGGCGGCGCCCCATCCGCCGGCGCCATCAGGAAGTCCGGTCGGAGCTGCTGGGCTGCCTCCAGGGCCCCGGCCAGGTCCTGCCATCGCTTGCTCCGCACCAGTTCCTGCAGGGTCCCGATCGCCTCCTGGTAGCCATCGAGGCAGGCCAGCAGGGCCTTGCGGTTGCAGCGGGCCATCAAGGTACCCAGCTCCGGGTTGCCACCTCCCACCCGGGTGGTGTCGGCGAAGCCACTGGAGGCCAGGGCTCGGGCCAGATCCCCTAGGCCCGCGGCGCTACTGCCCTGATCGGCGGCCTGCAGCAGGGCGGCCCCCACCAGCACGGGCAGGTGGGAGATCCAGGCCACGGCCTGGTCATGGTCGGCGGCGTCACAGGTGAGCCAGCGGGCACCCACCGCGTTGGCCAGCGCTTCCACCAGGGCGAGGGCCCCATGGGCGGTGCGCTTGTCCGGGGTGGCCACCCAGGGCCGAGCCTGGAACAGCCCCGCCACGCCAGCTTCCACCCCGGCCTGGGCCGTGCCGGCCATCGGGTGGCTGGCCACGAACCGCCCCACCTGCTCGCCACGGCCGGCCTGGCTCAGCAGCCCTTGCCACCGTTCGACCACCGGCTGCTTCACCGATCCCACATCTGTCAGCACGGCGGCGGCTGGCAGGGCCCGCAGCAGGGCCGGGTCGGGGTCCAGCAGGCGATCCAGGGGAAGGGCCAGCACCACCAGAGCGCAGTCCTCGAGCACAGAGGCCTCGGTGCTCACCACGCTGGCCAGTCGCCGCTGGCGGGCCCGCTCGGCTGTGGCCTCGCGGTGCACCAGGGCCCTCACCTCCAGCCCCGCCGCCTGCAGGTCCAGGCCGAGGGAGCCACCTATCAGGCCCAGCCCCACGATCCCCACGGGCCGTCCCGCCAACAGGTCGGTAAGCGGCGCTTGCCGTTCCCGGCCCTCGGAGTGCGGCCGCCGGGCCGGGTCCCCAGGCAACGATGGCGGCGTGAGCGGGATGGTCGTCGACATCGATGGGCGCGGTGACACGGGTCCCGACGCAGGCCAGGGGGGCGGAGAGCACGGGATCGACTCCCGCATCGGAACGGGGCTCCGGCGAGGTCGATGCCGCGGCAACCCAGCCGAAACGGCCCGTTCAAGCATGGATGGACACAACTGTAGGCAGCCGCCCCCTGCAGAGCGCTCCCCCCAGCGGCCTGTCGTCCTGGTTGCCGAATGCCCCTCGGGCCCTCCCTACGATTCAGCGATGCTTGAAGCCAGGGCCCACCTCCAGCTGAAGGCGCTCCTGGCGCGGGAGGGTCTAGAGCGCTGGCCCCACCACCTCACCCTCTGCCGGTTGGTGGGCCGCAGCCTGCGCCGGGGCGACCACACCCTGATCCGGCTTGCGGCCGGCAGTGACCCCAGCTGGTTGATCGGCCTCCTGGTGCCTCTGAGCCTGGCGGGCTCGCCGGTTGCCCTGGTAGTGGGGGAGAGCCTGCGCCAGCGTCTCCTGCAGAGGGAATGGCCCAGGTTGCGGGCAGCGGGGGTCGATCTGCGCTGCTGGGAGGGAACCGACCCGGCGCCCCAGGCCCACCTTTGGCTTCTCAGCCATCGGGAGCTGCTGCAGGTGTGGCGGCAGGGGACCCTGGGGAATCGTCAGCTGGTGATTCCCCAGGCCGAGCTCCTGCAGGACCTTGTGCGGGAGGCCATGGCCGTGCGCATCGAGCCGGCTGACTGGGACCGTCTGCGCAGGGCCCTGCCGCTGGCGGAGCCGAGTCTTCTCGCCCTGCATGGGCGGCTGGGGCGGAGGTTGCTGGCCCAGCCCAGGCATCCCGAGCATCTGGTGGCGCTGGCGCCGGAAGATGAGGCCCCCCTGCGGCAGCTGCTGGCCCTGCTTACACCGCTGCCGGAACCCTGGAGTCACTGGCTGCGGGCTTCCGGCCCGGGCTGGACCAGTTGGGCCACCGTCGATCCGGCCCTCCTCCACTGGCAGCTGCACCGTCAGCCCTTGGCGCCCCTCGCCGAAGTCAAGGGTCTGCTCCAGGGCCGCGGCGCTGTTCTGGTGGGGGAACTACCCCGCACCTCCGCCGGCTCGGGGCGCTGGCGGGAGGCCGATGGCTTCGGAGAGGGTGATCTGGGATTGCAGGCTCCGGTGGTGGTGGATCTGGGGGATCCACCGTTGGCCGACCCGATTCCCCTGTATTGCCCCGTCCGGCAACCCCTGCCCAACAGTCCCCACTTCGGCGACCACTTGCTCGACCAGTGCCGGCGCCTGGTGCTGGCTCAGGCGGGACTCACGGTCGTCTTGGTCGATGATCCGGCCCTGCGGTTGGGCTTGGCCAGCGGCCTGGCGGCCGAGTTTGGCAGCCGGGTGGGCCATGCCTGCACGGCGCCGGAAGCCAATGGGGTGGTTTGCGCCAGCTGGAGCTGGTGGTTGGAGAACCAGGAGCGGCTGCCCCTGCCGGTGCAGGTGGTGGTGGCTCTGCTGCCGATCGCGAGCCTGGAGGACCCTCTCACGGCCGCCCGGGTTGCCTCCCTCCGGCGCCAGGGTGGCGACTGGTTCCGGGGCCTGCTGCTGCCGGAGGCGATCAACCGCCTGCAGCGGGGCGTGGCCAGCCTCCGTCGCGGCGGCGGCAGGCTGGCGGTGCTGGATGGTCGTCTTCGCGGTAGGGACTGGGGTGGCACCGTGCTGGTGGCCCTCGATCCCTGGGTTCAGCTCTCCCGTCTGCTCCCGGATTGACCGCGCGTCTCAATGAGGCTGGAATCGTCTGATCCGCCTTCACTCCGATCCGCCTGCGACAACGTCAATCGGCTCCGATAAGGCGACGCTGATCCCTCCCCCCTAGCCTCAGCACAGTCGTTGCTCCGCTCCATGGGAGAAGCCAGACGCCGTGAGTCCCAGGGGTTGCCCCCCCGTCCCCGTCCCGTCGTGAAGGCGCCGGTCGATACCTCGCCCCGGCTGGTCAGCTGGCTTCCCCTGAGCCGTAACCAGGCCGATCGGTTCGTGGCGGTCACCACCCAAGGCGCCTGGATCGGCATCGGTTCCCTGGTGCTGTTTTGGGTGATTGTCCGTTTCATCGGCCCGGCCGCCGGTTGGTGGACCCTGGCGGATGGCTGAGCTCTGGCGTCATCGCATGCCGCAGCCGGTCTCGGACGACAACCCTCCCCGGGCAGCTTGCGAGGCGGGTGCGACCCGCCCCCGAATGCCACGGCAATCGGAAGAAAACCTGTAGGATGGTTGACATCGATCCTGGCGATCAGCCATGTTCCTGCGCCTTGCCGAGCAATACCGCCATCTAGTCAGCGATCTGGTGTTGAGCCTGCAGGCCCTTTCCCAGTGCTTGCGTGATCAGGGCCATGTGGCCACATGTTATGTGTGTGGTGATGAGAGGAATCAGCACGGCGCTTCCTTTGTGGCGGACTTGGGAGAAACCCATGTGGTCCGGTTTCTCGTTTCCGACTTCGGGATCAGCTGGGTGGAATCCCGCGACGGTCACGAACTGGTGAAGCTAGAGGGTGCTGATGCCATCCAAGAACTGCATCGAGTTAGCCTGATGCTTCAGGCTTCAGCCATGGCCAGTCTTCCCCATTCGTCCACCGGCGCTGACAATCCAGCCGATCAATCCCTGAGCATCGCTTCTCCTTTCCCCGATTGATGGTGCTTGCCTTGTCCTGATCTGGCAGCGCCCGGCCCCGAGTGCCTCCAGATACGCCGCATGGACTGTGCGGACTCCATCTGCTAATTGAAACCGGCGCCTGCTTCGGCGGCAAGCATGGGTCGGAGTCTTTTGAACTCCGACCTCTTTGCTATTCAGGCCGCCGGCAATTCAGCCACGCTGCTTGAGGATTCTTCAACCGCCGCCTCAGCAGTTGCCGCCCGTCCTGCTGCCAGTTTTGCGGCCGCAGCCAGGGGCTTCATGGAGTTTGCCGTCACTTCCGATCCCTCGGTGAGACGGCGGCGGGTGAGCTGTTCGATCACCTCTGCCTGGTCGGGGTTCTGTTCCAGCCAGGTGATGGTGTTATCACGCCCCTGACCGATGTTATCTCCCTCGTAGCTGTACCAGGCGCCCTTACGAGTCACGACGCCGGTTTCCTCCGCCAAATCCAGCAGGCAGCCAAGGGTGCTGATGCCGCGGCCGAAGAGAATGTCGAATTCGGCGATCCGGAAGGGAGGCGCCACCTTGTTCTTGGCCACCTTCACCTTGGCGCGGATGCCGTATTCCTCGGTACCGCGTTTGAGGGTCTGGATACGGCGGATGTCCAGACGGACCGAGGCATAGAACTTCAGCGCGTTGCCACCGGTGGTCGTTTCCGGGTTGCCATAGGTCACACCGATCTTCTGGCGCAGCTGGTTGAGGAATATCACGGTGCAGCCCGATTTGCCGATGTTTCCGGTGATCTTCCGCATCGCTTGGCTCATCAGGCGGGCTTGGCTGCCCACCGCCAAGTCGCCCATCTCTCCCTCAATCTCTGCGCGTGGGGTGAGGGCGGCCACCGAGTCGACCACCACGATGTCGACCGCGGCGGAGCGCACCAGCTGGTCGACGATCTCCAGGGCCATCTCACCGGTATCGGGCTGGGAGACCAGCAGGTTCTCGATGTCCACCCCGAGGGCCGCGGCATAGACCGGATCCAGGGCGTGCTCGGCATCCACGAAGGCCGCAACGCCCCCCCGTTTCTGCACTTCGGCAATGGCATGGAGGGTGAGCGTGGTCTTGCCGGAGCTCTCCGGTCCGTAGACCTCGACCACCCGACCCTTGGGGTACCCGCCTCCGAGGGCGAGGTCCAGGGTGAGGGCGCCGGTATTAATCGTTTCGACCCGCATCCTGGAGGCATCCCCCAGGCGCATGATCGACCCCTTGCCGAAATTGCGTTCGATCTGGGTGAGCACCAGGCCCAGGGCCTTGTCCCGCTCGGCGGCGGCGGCGGAACCGGATGCAGGGGGGGGGGCGGCGGCGGCGCCGAGGGAGGAGGAGACGGCGGCCTTGGGATCGGTGGGCATGGTGGGGTTCAGCGATGGAACAGGCCGCAACGGCGTAGACGCTCGGTGACGGGGGAGCCGTGGTGGGTGGCTGGGCAGGGGTTTGGAGCCCGGCGACCGGGAGTCATCCTGCGACCTCTAGGCAGCAAGTGCCACCAGGGGGGACCAGCGTCTCAGCCGTGCATAGTACGGACGTACTCTAGCGCTTCAGGGCCAGTCCGCCAGGGGGCCGGCAAAGCGGGCCGCATCCAGGGGAGCGATCTCCCAGAGCTGCAGCCCGTCGCTGTCGCCGGGGGTCAGATAGCCCCACAGGGCCAGAAAGCAGCGCACGGGCTCCAGCCCCGGCGTGGCCCTCACCCGTTCGAGCGTGGGTCGGCGATCCTCCACGAACCAGAGGGACCGCTCCCCGTTGAGCAGGCTGAGCAGTACCTCCGGTTTGCTGCCCCGTTCATGGCCGTACACGGCTTGGGGCTTCAGCCCTGCCGCTTCCAGCAGCCGCGTCGCGTAGACGCCGCCCTTGGTAGTGAGCACCAGCCAGGGCACCCCTTCCTCGCCCAGCTGGCGCAGGCGGCGCTCCACGCCGGGGAAGAAGCGATGCAGGGCCAGCCAGGCGGCTGGATCCTCGCGGAGGGCGGTGTCGCGTACGGTTTCCAGGGCCGCCTGCAGCGCCTCCTCACTGGCGGTGACCTGCGCCAGTTCCAAGGCCAGGGCTTGGTCGTAGTTGCGGAGCCAGGCCTCAAGGCTGAAATCGGGGCGGGCCAGGGCGGCGGCCACCAACACCATTTCCCAGCCCTTGTGGATCTGGGGGCGAAGGGCGGCGAAGGCGGCGGGGGCCTGCTCGGGCAGCACAAGAGAGGGATCGAGCCGCTGGGCCGCCCGCCGGGCCGACCACCAGTATTCGGGCATGCCATCCATCAACACGCCGTCGAAATCGAAGACGAGAAGCGGAGCGGACGACACGGGAAGGGCCGCAAGGGATTAGGAACTGGGCCGCTAGGATTCGAACCTAGGGATGTCGGGACCAAAACCCGATGCCTTACCGCTTGGCGACGGCCCAATGAAGGCAGGTCGTGGCTGGAACGGTGATCCGATCCGCTGACCGCTGCAGCCGGTTTAACCGGCACCAACACAGTTACCCACAGCAGCCGGTCCTTCGTCAACTCGCCGGCTGGTCCCGGCGCTGGCCACTGGCGGGGAGCACCGCCGACCGCACCGGAGTGGCCCCCGCCGGATCAGGCGGGAAAAACCCGCAGCCGCTGCTGCTGGCCGCGGCCGAACACGGCGCTGCGGAGGCGGTAGTGGTTCACCAGTTCGGCCTGCATCTGCCGCACCAGTTCGCTGCGGGGCAGCAGTTCCACCGGCCGTCCCTGGGGCAGTACCACCTGCTCCACGGCCAGTCGGCATTCCTCCAGGGCGGCATGGGCATCGTCCAGGTCGGTAACGCCACCCTCGGTGGTCCCCGACGGGCGCCGGTCGGTGACCCGCTCCAGGGCCCGTTGCAGCTGGTGGAGGCTCTCGGATTTGATCACGAGGATCGGGAGCCCGAGGTCCTGAGCCCGACGGCGTAGGCCGGGCTCACGGCCCAGCTGTCCCCGCAGGCTGAGCATCAGGTCAGCCCCCTCCGGGGCCTCCACCACCTCCAAGGCCAGGGAGCGGCTGCGGGCCGCCTCTTCAAGCAGGGCGCGTGACACCCCGACGCCGCAGACCCGCAGGGGCGGTGGCGGTCCGGGGGGCTCATCCTGGAGCGGCGCCGGGCCATTCGCCGGCCCCGCGGCGGCGGCGGTTGGTCGGTGCGGGGAGCGGGCAACGGGATCGGGCAGCGGCAGCGGCACCGGGCTGCGGGGGGAGCGGGTCGCACCGGCTACGGCCGGGGGCGTCGGGGCCTCCTGGAGCTGCAGTTCACCGGCCTCGCTGAGTTCCCGGATCTGGGGACGGACGCTCTGGCCCCGCAGCAGCAGATCCACCGTGGTCGCCACATCGCGGTGCACCAGCCAGCGCTGGCGGCTGTGCATCTCCACGGCCATCGGGAAGGTGGGTTCGGCCGCACGCTCCAGCACGGTCTTCTGGGTGCGGCGGCGGCGGGCCTCCTCATCGCCCAGGGTCACCGATTGGATGCCGCCCACCAGATCGCTGAGGGTGGGGTTCTTGATCAGGTTGGCCAGTTCGTTGCCGTGGGCGGTGGCCACCAGCACCACGCCCCGCTCGGCGATGGTGCGGGCCGCCAGGGCCTCCCGTTCGGTGCCGATCTCATCGATCACGATCACCTCGGGCATGTGGTTTTCCACCGCTTCGATCATCACTTCGTGCTGCAGTTCGGGCCGGGCCACCTGCATGCGCCGGGCCCGGCCGATGGCGGGGTGGGGGATGTCGCCATCGCCGGCAATCTCGTTGCTGGTGTCGATCACCACCACCCGCTTGCCCAAGTCATCGGCCAGCACCCGTGCGATTTCTCGCAGGGCCGTGGTTTTGCCCACACCGGGCCGTCCCATCAGCAGCAGGGATTGGCCCGCATCCAGCAGATCCCGCACCATGGCCACGGTGCCAAACACCGCCCGCCCCACCCGACAGGTGAGGCCCACCACCTCACCGCTGCGGTTGCGGATGGCACTGATCCGGTGCAGGGTGCGCTCGATGCCGGCCCGGTTGTCGCCGCCGAAAGCTCCGAGCCGCTCAACCACTAGGGCCAAGTCAAGACGCTCGATCGGCTCCTCCCCGAGGGACACGGCCCGGCCGGGATAGCGGGCCTCCGGCACGCGGCCCAGGTCGAGCACCACCTCCAGGAGCTGGTCGCGGGCTTGGGGGGCGGCCAGGGCCATCTGAACGGCCGGCGGCAGCACCTCCAGCAGGCGATCCAGGTCGTCGGTGATGCGCTGGGTGGCGGGGGGATGGGGCGCAACCAAGGGGTTTGGAGACGGGCTCGGGCGACCGTGGTTGTCGCGATGGACCGGTTCTAGCGACAGCGGAGGGCCGCCGATGGTGGCTTTCTTCGGGATAAGCCCTGAGCCACAGAGATTCCATCGACCCAGCCGACAAAGCCATGCCCCATCGCCTGCTTACTTCCGGAACCGTTCTGCATGTGGGCTGCGGATCCTGATCTGACCGACACCATGACGGCGATGCCGGAGGTTCCGGCGGCCTCGGTCGATGCGATCTTCTCCTCCCACAACATCGAACACCTGGAGGCGCATGAGGTACCCATCGCCTTGGCGGAGTTCCGAAGGGTTCTGCGTCCGGGCGGATTCGTGCTGATCACCTGTCGGGACCTCAAGGCGATTGCCGCGAGGGTCCTGTCCCACGGTCTCACCCAGCCCGCCTACATCAGCCCGGCAGGACCGATCAGTCCAATCGACAGGCTGTTTGGCCTACGCCCTTCCCTGGCGGCCGGCAACCAGTTCATGGCGCATCGCTGCGGGTTCGATGAGCCGACCATCAAGGCCACCCTGGAGGAGGTTGGATTTGCCCATGTAGCGACTTTGAGCCGCCCCGAGGCCTTCGATCTCTGGGCTTTGGCCACCCTCGAGGAATGGCCCGAGGAGAACCTTTGTGATGCCGCCCTCACTCTCCTTCCAATTCTGCCGGGGGCCTTCACGCCGACGGAGTCAGGCGGCCCGGCAGCCTGACCAAGATCGGTGCAGCCACGGCTCCACGAGCCCACTGGCCAGGCTGGAGGCCTCCGGCAGCAGATCGGCCTGATCCAACAATCGCCCACCACGCTGTTGGGCCTGAAGCAGTAGAGGTTGCAAGCGTGCGCGGGCTACGCTGCCAAAGGCCACACCGGCCACCACGGCGCGCTCCGAGGGCGCCAGCCCCGCCACAAGACTCAGAGTCCGATCGTTTGTTCCACCGGCCAGCTGTAACGGCCCGGGGGGCAGCCGGCTGGCCAGGCGCTGCAATAGCCCCACGGCGGAGCGTGCCGTACCGGCTCCAACATCGCCACTCATCGGCCGGCCATCGAGTTGCCAGAGGGGCGTAAAGCCAGCCGCTCGCAGCTGGGCAAAACGGTTCCAGAGCTCATCCACGAGGCGGTCAGCGCCCGCATCCGGGGATCGCGGCGCCCCTTCCACCTCCAACCCACAGCTCACGGCCAGGCGCCGCAGCGGAATCCCAGCGGCCCGCACCTGATTCAGCCGGGCCGCGAAGGCCCCAGCGCGGCCGATGCGCGTATGGAGTTCGATCGCATCTGGGCGCAGGGCGGCCAGCAATGGGGCCACAGCTTCGGCCGGCATCAGCTGATCCCGCTCCTCGATCAGCCCAAGGGGACAGGCCGGCAGGCAGCGACCGCAGCCATAGCAACGATCTTCCAGCACCCCGGAGGCGGCGCCCCCCTGGACCCCAGTCAACCTGGAGATCGCCCCAGGCTCAGGCATCAGGGCCGGAATCGCCAAGGCAGGGCAAACCCGTTCGCAGGGCCGTGGGCAATCGGGAGGGCAGCGGGCCGGATCGAACCAGGCCTTACGGAAGTGGGGATCGGCCCCATCGCTCAAACTCACCATCACCCAAGGTCGGGCCGTGCCGCGGGCCTCGGCCCAAGCGATGCCCCGCCGCGCCGCGGCCACCACGGCGGGATCGGCGGCCAGATCCAGGCAATGGACTCCCGCCAGGCTGTAGAGGCCTGCCAGGTCCTCGATGGCGGCAAGGTCCTGATTGCTGGCGCCACCGATCCATTTCACCCAGCGGCCCTTGGCCAGGGCCTGCTCGGCAAGGGGAGTGGGGCTACCGGGGTCGATGGCTTCGGCTGGCACTAATGGCCATCATCCCAACCATGAGAGCAGGTCGGGCTCTGGCGGCCCAGCGGCGCACCCGAGGGGGCAGCGCCCAGTCATCCCTGCAGATCAGGCGCCAACGACCAGCTGCTCCAACGGCTGCCAGCGCAAGGCGCGGGCGCCACCCATCTCCACCACAACCTTGAGCCTCGGCTCCCGCCGGGTGAGACCGACCAGCGAGGCCAGTTCGGCAGTGGACAGCACCTGGCCCTCCAGCAGCCAAAGCAGGATCGGGGCCTGCCCCTCCAGTTCAACCCCGAGTAAGGGCATCACCCGCTGCACCTCGCCCACGGCCGCTCCCCGGCCCACGCTCTGGTGGCCCAGGTGGGGAGGCCGCACGCCATGGAGCTGGAAAAGGAAGGCCTCAGGATCGCCCAGACCCCGGGCAGAGGTGAGGTGGGCCCGGTAGCCGGCGGCCCGCAGACGGCGCATCAGACGGGTTTCGGCCCCACCTTCGAGCGGGGCGAACAGGGCAATGGCCCCAGCGCGTTCCAGATCCTGACGGAAACCGCGACCTGTGAGCAGCAGGGGCATCGACGGCGAGGGCAAACGTTGGTAAGTCTGGCAGCCCTGGCAGCTTTAAGGGGTGTGAGGTGATGCGTTACAGTGTTTGCTTGCACTGACGTCTGTGCCCGTCCGCTAGCCGGGCCTCCAGAACACAGTGCAGGGGTTGTCATTGGTGACGACCTCTCCAGGCCAGTGCGGTCACCCTGCCGAGGCTCAACCGCTTAGGTCCAGGAACCGCCGGGATACTGCCTCATCGAAACGGGAAGTTCGCTTCCTGACGGGAAGTTCGCTTCCTGGGGTGGAGGTTTCCTCCTCTCCTTTTCGATTTAGGAAAGTCTCAGCCCGCTGAATCGCCTCGCTAGCCCAAGGCCGGTGGTCTTCAAGCCTCCACCTGATCTGCGATCCCAAGCATTCAGCATCCGCCGCCCTCCCGCGTTCCCCGTGGGTCGGCCTGAAGCCTCACGGCATCAGCACGCGGCAGTCCAGCTGGCGTCATCTCCCCTCCCATGTCCATCGGCATTCTCGGGAAGAAATTGGGCATGTCCCAGTTCTTCGACGACGAAGGCAGGTCCATCCCGGTCACCGTGATCGAAGCGGGTCCCTGCCGCATCACCCAGCTCAAGAACGAAGCCAGTGACGGTTACAGCGCCGTCCAGATTGGTTTCGGCGAGATCCGCGAAAAGTTGGTGAACAAGCCCGCTAAGGGCCACCTAGCCAAATCCGGTTCCGATTCGCTGCGTCATCTGCGCGAATATCGCGTCGATGCCGTCGAAGGCCTTGAACTAGGCGCCGCTATCACCGTCACGGCCTTTGAGGCCGGCCAGAAGGTTGATGTCAGCGGCGACACCATCGGTCGCGGTTTCGCGGGTTGGCAGAAGCGCCATGGTTTTAGCCGGGGTCCGATGAGCCACGGTTCGAAGAACCACCGCGAGCCCGGTTCCACCGGCGCCGGCACCACGCCGGGCCGCGTGTACCCCGGCAAGCGCATGGCTGGCCGCTACGGCGGCAAGCAGATCACCACGCGGGGCCTCACCATTCTCAAGGTGGATGTCGAGCGCAACCTGCTGGTGGTGAAGGGCTCGGTTCCCGGCAAACCCGGGGCTTTGCTCGACATCCGTCCGGCCAACCGGGTCGGCAACAAAGGCGCGTCCTGAGGAGCAGACCCATGGCAAATGTTGTTGTTCACGATTGGCAGGGCAAGGAGAGCGGCAAAGCCTCCCTTGATTTGAAGGTCGCCAAAGAGACCTCTGCCGCTGACCTGCTGCACAGGGCAGTTGTGCGTCAGTTGGCCAATGCCCGCCAGGGCACCGCCAGCACCCTCACCCGGGCAGAGGTGGCTGGTGGTGGCCGCAAGCCCTACAAGCAGAAGGGTACCGGCCGAGCCCGCCAGGGCTCGATCCGTACCCCCCTCAAGCCCGGTGGCGGTGTGGTCTTCGGACCCAAGCCCCGCAGTTACGAGCTGGCGATGAATCGCAAGGAGCGTCGCTTGGCCCTCCGCACCGCCCTAATGAGCCGTGTCGCGGACATTGTGGCGGTCAAGGGCTTCGGTTCGGAATTGGATACCCCGAAGACCAAGGAGATAACCGCAGCCCTGGGCCGTTTCGGCATCCAAGCCGACACCAAGGTGCTGCTGATCCTCGACAACGCCTCGGAAGCTGTTCGGCTTTCGGTGCGCAACCTCGAGAAGGTCCGCCTGATCGCGGCCGATCAGCTCAATGTCTTCGATCTGCTCCATGCCAGCAAGCTGGTGGTGAGCGAAGAGGCACTCGCGAAGATTCAGGAGGTTTACGGCGATGTCTGAACGTTTTACTGATCGGTTGGCGGATGTGATCCGCCGGCCCCTGATCACCGAGAAGGCCACCCGTGCCCTCGAACTGAATCAGTACACCTTTGAGGTGGATCACCGGGCTGCCAAGCCCGACATCAAAGCGGCCGTCGAATCGCTGTTTGATGTGAAAGTCATCGGTGTGAGCACCATGAATCCTCCCCGCCGTACCCGTCGGGTTGGTCGCTTCGCCGGCAAGCGTGCCCAGGTGAAGAAGGCGGTGGTGCGCCTCGCCGAAGGCAACGCCATCCAGTTGTTCCCAGAGGCCTGAGGGGTCTGAAACGTCATGGCAATCCGTAATTACAGACCCATCACCCCCGGCACCCGCACGCTGGTGGTCACCGACTTCAGCGAGATCACCGGCCGTGGCCGTGAGCGGGGCTTGGTGGTGGCCAAGCACCGCCGCAAGGGCCGCAACAATCGTGGTGTGATCACCTGCCGCCACCGGGGTGGTGGCCACAAGCGCCTCTACCGCATCGTTGATTTCCGTCGCGATAAGCACGGTGTCACGGCTCGTGTGGCGGCGATCCACTACGACCCCCACCGCAATGCCCGCCTTGCCCTGCTTTATTACAGTGATGGCGAGAAGCGTTACATCTTGGCTCCAGCCGGTGTGACCGTCGGCCAGACGGTCGTGTCTGGCCCCGAGTCCCCGATTGAGAATGGCAATGCTCTGCCACTCTCGGCCATCCCCTTGGGTTCCAGCGTTCATAACGTGGAGCTCTATGCCGGCCGCGGCGGCCAGATGGTGCGCACCGCCGGCGCCAGTGCCCAGGTGATGGCTAAGGAAGGCGACTACGTCGCCTTGAAGCTGCCCTCCACGGAGGTGCGCCTGGTGCGCCGCGAGTGCTACGCCACCCTCGGTGAGGTGGGCAACAGCGAGCAGCGCAACACCAGCCTTGGCAAGGCCGGGCGCAAGCGCTGGCTGGGCCGTCGCCCCGAGGTGCGCGGCAGCGTGATGAATCCCTGCGACCACCCCCACGGTGGTGGCGAAGGCCGCGCTCCGATTGGCCGTTCCGGTCCGGTCACCCCCTGGGGCAAGCCGGCCTTGGGCCTCAAGACCCGCAAGCGGAACAAACCGAGCAATCGGTTCGTGCTCCGGAAACGTCGCCGCACCTCCAAACGGAGCCGTGGCGGTCGCGACTCCTGATGACCCACACCGCTCTGCCGTACGCCTGAACCGCCATGGGACGCTCACTCAAAAAAGGCCCCTTCGTCGCCGACAGCCTGCTCCGCAAGGTGGAGAAGCAGAACGCCGCCGAAGACAAATCCGTGATCAAGACCTGGTCACGCGCCTCCACGATCCTGCCGATGATGATCGGCCACACGATTGCCGTTCACAACGGCAAGGCCCACGTGCCCGTCTACGTGACGGAGCAGATGGTGGGCCACAAGCTCGGGGAATTCGCCCCGACCCGCACTTTCCGCGGTCACATCAAAGACAAGAAGGGAGGCCGCTGAACCGATGGCTATCATCAACCCCAACACCCAGGCCATTGCTCATGGCCGCTACATCCGCGGCTCCGTTTCCAAGGTGCGGCGGGTGCTCGACCAAATCCGGGGCCGCACCTACCGCGACGCCCTGATCATGCTCGAGTTCATGCCCTACCGCTCAACCGGCCCCATCACCAAGGTGCTGCGCAGTGCGGTGGCCAACGCTGAGAACAATCTCGGCCTGGATCCCTCCAGCCTCGTGATCAGCCAGGCCAGCGCCGACATGGGCCCCTCCATGAAACGCTTCCGGCCCCGCGCCCAGGGCCGGGCCTTCGCGATCAAGAAACAGACCTGCCACATCAGCATTGGTGTGGCCGCCCCTTCCGCCTGAACCCGAGGACACCGACCGATGGGACACAAGATCCATCCAACCGGCCTGCGCCTGGGGATTACCCAGGAACACCGCTCGCGTTGGTACGCCCCCAGTAAGACCTATCCGACCCTCCTTCAAGAGGATGACCGGATCCGCAAGTTCATCCACAAGAAATACGGCGCCGCCGGCATTTCCGATGTGTTGATCGCCCGCAAGGCTGACCAACTTGAGGTTGAGCTCAAGACCGCCCGCCCCGGTGTGCTCGTCGGCCGCCAGGGCAGCGGCATTGAGGAACTGCGCGCCGGCATCCAGAAGACCCTCGGCGATGCGGCCCGTCAGGTCCGGATCAACGTGGTCGAGGTGGAACGCGTCGATGCCGACGCTTTCCTGTTGGCCGAGTACATCGCCCAGCAGCTCGAGAAGCGGGTGGCCTTCCGCCGCGTCATGCGGATGGCGGTACAGCGGGCCCAGCGTGCTGGCGTGCTTGGCCTCAAGATCCAGGTGGGCGGCCGTCTCAACGGCGCCGAGATTGCCCGCACCGAGTGGACCCGAGAAGGTCGTGTGCCCTTGCACACCCTCCGAGCCGACATCGACTACGCCACCAAGGTGGCTACCACTACCTACGGGGTGCTGGGCATCAAGGTTTGGGTGTTCAAGGGAGAAGTGCTCCCCGGCCAGCCGCAGCAGCAGCCTGCTGCCGACGCCACCCGGCGCCGCGCCAGCCGCCGGCCCCAACAATTCGAAGATCGCTCCAACGAGGAGTGAGGGAGGTCTGAATCATGCTGAGTCCACGACGCGTCAAATTCCGTAAGCAGCAGCGGGGCCGTATGCGCGGCATCGCTACGCGCGGTAACACCATCGCCTTCGGCGAATTCGCCCTGCAAGCCCAGGAGTGTGGCTGGATCACCTCCCGCCAGATTGAGGCTTCCCGTCGCGCCATGACCCGCTACGTCAAGCGGGGCGGCAAGATCTGGATCCGGATCTTCCCTGATAAGCCAGTCACCATGCGCCCCGCCGAAACCCGCATGGGTTCCGGTAAGGGCAACCCGGAATTCTGGGTGGCGGTGATCAAGCCTGGTCGCATCCTGTTCGAGATGGGGGGACCTGAAATCACCCCTGAGATCGCCAGGGAAGCCATGCGACTGGCCCAGTACAAGCTGCCGGTTAAAACCAAGTTCATCAGCCTGGCCGACCAGGTGGATGACGCGGTGGCCGAACCAGCACCCCCCGAACCCGCTCTAGCCCTGGAGTCCTGAACCATGGCCCGTCCCGCTATCGCCGAGGTGCGCAAGCTCACCGACAGCGACCTCTCCGAACGCATCACCGCCACCCGGCGGGAGCTGTTCGATCTGCGCTTCCAGCAGGCCACCCGCCGCTTGGAACATCCGCACCGCTTCAAGGAGGCCCGCATCAAACTGGCCCACCTGCTTTCGGTGCAGCTGGAGCGGCAACGCTCCACCGAGTCCTGATCCCCCACCACTCCCATGGCACTTAAGGAAAGGGTCGGCACCGTCGTCAGCGACAAGATGGACAAAACGGTGGTGGTGGCGGTGGAAAACCGCTTCCCCCACCCCATCTATCAGAAGACGGTGAGCCGCACCACCCGCTACAAAGCTCACGACGAAACCAACGCCGTCAAAGTTGGCGATCGGGTTCGTATCACCGAGACCCGTCCCCTCAGCCGCACCAAGCGGTGGCAGGTGGCCGAGGTTCTTTCCACCACCAGCGCTGGCTGAGGAACTCCCCATGATTCAGCAGGAAACTTTCCTCACCGTCGCTGACAACAGCGGCGCCAAGCGCATCCAGTGCATCCGCGTTCTTGGCACCAACCGTCGCTACGCCCATGTGGGCGATGTGATTGTGGCCGCCGTTAAGGACGCCATGCCCAATATGGGCGTCAAGAAGTCGGATGTGGTCAAGGCTGTCGTGGTGCGCACTCGCGCCACCCTTCGCCGCGACACCGGTAACTCCATCCGCTTCGACGACAACGCTGCGGTGATCCTAGGGAACGACAACAATCCCAAAGGCACCCGAGTTTTCGGTCCCGTGGCCCGCGAGTTGCGCGAACGCAATTTCACCAAGATTGTTTCCCTCGCCCCGGAGGTGATCTGAAATGGCCACCGCAACCCCGAAGGCCAAGGTCCAGGTGCGCACCAAGTTGCGCATCAAAAAGGGCGACACCGTTCAGGTGATTGCCGGCAAGGACAAGGGCAAGACCGGCGAAGTGCTCCGCACCCTTCCTTACGAGAATCGGGTGGTGGTGCAGGGAATCAACATCCGCACTCGCCACGTAAAGCCCACCCAGGAGGGTGAAACAGGACGGATTGTGAGCGAAGAAGCTTCGCTTCACATTTCCAACGTGATGCTTTATTCCACCACCAAGCAGGTGGCCAGCCGCGTGGAAATCGTGGTGGAGAAGGATGGCACCAAGAAGCGCCGCCTCAAGAAGACCGGAGAGATCCTCGATTAATCCGTTCGCGGCCACCCTCCCGGGGGTCGCCTTATCACCTGCTACAGCTTCCATCCCAACTCTGTTCCCGTCAGCCTTCTGACCACGTCCAGAAGAGCACCCCCCATCCCAGCCATGTCACTCAAACAGCGCTACCGGGAGACGATCCAGCCCAAGCTGCTCAAGGATCTCGCCCTCACCAACGTCCACGAAGTTCCCAAGGTGGTCAAGGTCACTGTGAACCGAGGTCTCGGTGAGGCGGCCCAGAACGCCAAGGCTTTGGAAGCCTCGATCGCCGAATTGGCCACGATCACCGGACAGAAGGTGGTGGTTACCCGCGCCAAGAAGGCCATCGCCGCCTTCAAGATCCGCGCGGGCATGCCAATCGGCGTGAGCGTCACCCTTCGGGGCGATCGCATGTATGCCTTCCTGGAGCGTCTGATCAACCTTGCTCTGCCTCGTATCCGTGACTTCCGCGGCGTAAGTGGCAAGAGCTTCGACGGCCGGGGCAATTACACCCTGGGGGTGCGGGAGCAGATCATCTTTCCGGAAATCTCTTTCGACAAGATCGACGCCATCCGGGGCATGGACATCACCATCGTGACCACCGCCCGTAACGACGAAGAGGGCCGGGCCCTCCTCCGCGAAATGGGGATGCCGTTCCGCAGCAACTGAGCCCTCCTCCCACCACGTTCATGGCCAACCACGACCCCATTTCCGACATGCTCACCCGCATCCGCAATGCGAGTGAGAAGCGCCACGAGCGCACCCGGATTCCAGCCTCCAAACTCTCCCGCAGTATCGCTAGCGTGCTGCAGCAGGAAGGTTTTATCGCCGCCATCTCCGAAGAGGGTGAAGGTGTGCAGAAGCAGCTGGTGCTGGAGCTCAAGTACAGCGGCAAGCACCGCCAACCCACCATCCGCAGTGTCCAGCGTGTCAGCAAACCTGGTCTGCGCATCTACAAGAACACCCGCCAGCTGCCGAAGGTGCTCGGCGGCCTTGGTGTGGCGATCATTTCCACCTCCAGGGGTGTGATGAGCGACCGCGACGCCCGCAAGCAGGGCGTGGGTGGTGAAGTGCTCTGCTACGTCTATTGATTCCGGGAGGAACCCCCATGTCACGTATTGGTAAAGCCCCTATCTCCGTTCCCGACAAGGTCACCGTGAGCCTCAATGGTCTCGCGGTCACCGTGAAGGGACCCAAAGGGGAACTCAGCCGCATCCTTCCGGATGGCGTCAGCATCAGCCAAGAGGGCAGCAGCTTGCAGGTCAGCCCGGTCAACGAAAGCCGTCGCTCCCGCGAGCGCCATGGTCTCAGCCGCACCCTTGTGGCCAACATGGTGGAAGGGGTGAGTCAGGGTTTCACCCGCAAGCTTGAAATCGTGGGCGTGGGATACCGCGCCTCGCTGCAGGGCAAGAAGCTGGTGGTCAGCGCTGGCTACAGCCATCCGGTCGAGATGGTGCCCCCTGAGGGCGTCACCTTCACCGTGGAGAACAACACCACCGTGTTCGTCTCCGGGGCTGATAAGGAACTGGTCGGCAACGAGGCCGCCAAGGTCCGTGCCATACGTCCGCCTGAGCCTTACAAGGGCAAGGGCATTAAGTACGAGGGCGAGAAGATCCTTCGCAAGGCCGGTAAGACCGGTAAGAAATGAGGTCTGCACGCGCATTCTTTGCCTGATCCACCACCATGTCGTCCATTTCTCGCAAACAGCAGACCCAGAAGCGCCACCGCCGTCTGCGTCGTACCCTCAGCGGAACCGCCGTCCGTCCACGGCTGGCGGTGTTCCGCTCCAACAACCACATCTACGCCCAGATCATCGACGACGACGCCCAGAACACTCTCTGTGCGGCGTCAACCCTCGACAAGGATCTGCGCACCAGCCTCAACGCCGGTGCCACTTGCGATGCGTCTGAGGCCGTGGGCCAGTTGGTCGCCAAGCGCGCCCTCGCCAAGGGCATTCAACAGGTGGTCTTCGATCGCGGCGGCAACCTGTATCACGGAAGGGTGAAAGCCCTCGCCGACGCCGCCCGGGAAGCGGGCCTTCAGTTCTGATCCTGCTCTCACCATGACCGAAACCAACGACCAGACGCAATTCACCGAAATTCCGGGCGCTGCTGACGTTCCCGCTGCCGCCGAAGGCCAGCAGGAACGTCGGGGTGGCCGCAGCGATGGCAAAGGCCGCGGCGGTGGCCGCGGCCGAGACCGTGACAACCGTCGTGGCCAGGAGCGCGACTCCGAATGGCAGGAGCGGGTGGTCCAGATCCGCCGAGTTTCCAAGACCGTGAAGGGGGGTAAGAAGATGAGCTTCCGGGCCATCGTGGTTGTTGGCAACGAACGCGGCCAGGTGGGCGTTGGTGTCGGCAAGGCCGGCGATGTGATCGGAGCGGTCCGCAAGGGCGTGGCTGACGGCAAGAAGCACCTGGTGAAGGTGCCCCTCACCCGCAACAGCTCCATTCCCACCCTCAGCAACGGTCGTGACGGAGCCGCCAGCGTGCTCATCCGCCCGGCCGCTCCCGGTACGGGTGTGATCGCCGGCGGTTCGATCCGCACGGTGCTCGAGCTCGCTGGCATCAAGAATGTGTTGGCCAAGCGCTTGGGTTCCAAGACCCCGCTGAATAATGCCCGCGCCGCGATGGTGGCCCTGGCAGCCCTGCGCACTCACAAGGAGACCGCCAAAGAGCGGGGCATCTCCCTCGAGCAGATCTACTCCTGAAGCCCCGATGACCTTCCAACTCGACAATCTCAAGCCCCAGACCGGTGCCCGCCGCCGAAAGACCCGAAAAGGCCGCGGCATCGCCGCTGGTCAGGGTGCCAGTTGCGGCTTTGGCATGCGGGGCCAGAAGTCCCGATCCGGACGCCCCACCCGCCCCGGTTTTGAGGGTGGCCAGATGCCCCTCTACCGCCGCGTGCCCAAGCTCAAGCATTTCCCGCTGGTCAATCCCACCGAGTTCACGATCATCAACGTGGGCAAGTTGGCCGACCTCAAGGCGGGCAGTACTGTTGATCTTGATTCTCTTGTCAAGGACGGCCTCGTCACTAGTCCCAAGCACCCCCTCAAGGTGCTCGGCCAGGGTGAGCTATCCACCAAGCTCACGGTGCGTGCCGCCGCCTTCACCGCAAGTGCCCGCTCCAAGATCGAATCCGCCGGTGGCACCTGCGAGATTCTCGACTGAGGCGGTGCCTCTTCCCCGTTAGCGTCGGAGCCGTCCGTAGGTCCCCTTGGGCCTGGCGGACGGCTTTCTGCGCTTGAGATCTCTTCTTCTCCCCCCCCTTCGCACCCAACCCAAATGGTCATCAGTCGGGGGCGCAACCCGAGCGCCGCTGAAATCCTCAGCCAGTTGGTTCAGGCCAAGGGGCTGCGCGACCGGGTGCTGATCACCCTCGGGTTGCTCCTGATCGTGCGGCTCGGCATCTATGTGCCGGTGCCGGGAATCGACAGGGTCGCCTTCCAGGCCTTCATCCAGCGGGGTGGCCAGCTCCTGGGATTTCTCGATATCTTCACCGGGGGTGGCCTTTCCACGGTGGGCGTATTCGCCCTAGGCATCCTTCCTTTCATCAATGCTTCGATCATTCTCCAGTTGCTCACGGCAGCGCTGCCCCAGTTGGAGGACCTCCAGAAGAACGAGGGAGAGGCCGGCCGGCGCAAGATCGCCCAGATCACCCGCTATGTGGCGCTGGGATGGGGGATCATCCAGAGCACGGTCTTTGCCCTGATCCTCAAGCAGTACGCCTTGCCCGGTCTGCCTGAATGGTTGTTCGTGGTCCAGACCGCCCTGGCCCTGGTCACCGGTTCGATGGTGGTGATGTGGGTCAGTGAGGTGATCACCGAACGTGGTATCGGCCAGGGGGCCTCGCTGGTGATCTTCATCAACATCGTGGCCACCCTGCCCAAGGCGCTCGGGTCCACCATCGAACTGGCTCAGAGCGGAGACCGCGGCACAGTGACCGGCATCGTGATCCTGGTGTTGATCTTTCTGCTCACGATCGTGGGCATCATCTTTGTGCAGGAGGGGAACCGCCGCATCCCGATCGTCAGTGCCAAACGCCAGGCGGGTGGAGCTGGCCTGCTCAACGCCCGCCAGAGCTACCTCCCCCTGAAGCTCAATGCCGGTGGCGTGATGCCGATCATCTTTGCCTCGGCCGTGGTGTTTCTGCCCCTCACCCTCGCCAACTTCACCAAGAATCCCCTGTTGATCCGGTTGGCCGGCTATCTCAGCCCAAACAGCAGCACCCCCTGGCTCTATGCCCTGCTCTTCTTCAGTCTGATCTTAGGTTTCTCCTATTTTTACTCTTCCCTCACCGTGAACCCGGTGGACATCGCCACCAATCTCAAACGCACCGGTGTGGCGATTCCGGGCGTCCGGCCAGGCTCCGCAACGGCTGAGTACCTGCTCGGGGTTCAGAACCGGCTCACCCTTCTGGGTGCTCTGTTCCTTGGGGCCGTGGCGATCATTCCCTCGGCGGTTGAGGGGGCGATTCAGGTGCGTACCTTCCAGGGCCTCGGTGCCACATCGTTACTCATCCTGGTAGGAGTGGCCATTGACACCGCCAAACAGGTGCAGACCTACGTCATCTCCCAGAGGTATGAGGGCATGGTTCGCCAGTAGCCCGGTGCCCGTTCCCGCTACCCCGATCCCGTCCCTACCGGAGATCCCTGATCCGGGTCGGCCGAACTGTCTACTCCACCCGTCACCGTTCAGCCTGCCCGCCCCCCCGTTGAGGCCAGCGGCCGGTTTTCCTTCTCCACCAATGAAGCAACGTCTTCTTTTCCTTGGCCCTCCCGGTGCCGGCAAAGGCACCCAGGCCCAGCGCCTTGCCGCCCGCCAGGGGCTCCTGCATCTCTCCACCGGTGATTTATTGCGGGCCGAGGTGCAGGCCGGCACTCCCCTCGGCCAGGAGGCAGAAGCCGTGATGGTCAGCGGTGAACTGGTGAGCGATGCCCTTGTCCTGGCGATCGTGCGCAGTCGACTCGAACACCACGCCGGCGGCTGGCTGCTGGATGGCTTCCCCCGCAATCTGGCCCAAGCTGAGGCCCTTGAAACCCTGCTCACCTCCCTCCAGCAGCGAATCGAGCAAGTGATCCTGCTGGAACTCGATGACAGCGTGCTGATCCAGCGCCTCCTGGCGAGGGGCCGGGCCGACGACAACGCCGAGGTGATCGCCAACCGCCTTCATGTCTACAGGCAGCAGACGGCCCCCCTGATCGCCCACTACGAGAGCCAGGGTTTGCTCCGCCGCCTTGATGGGGCCGGCAGCATCGAGGCCATCGAGGAGCGTCTGGCCTCCATGCTGGTTGACTGATGTGATAGGGTGCCTGTTTGCAAATTCGGAGAGCACAACTCCCATGAAGGTGCGTGCCTCAGTCAAGAAAATGTGCGAGAAGTGCCGGGTGATTCGTCGCCACGGCCGGGTGATGGTGATCTGCACCAATCCCAAGCACAAACAGCGCCAGGGCTGACCTGGCCTGTCGCCCCCGCCGCCGGGGGCACCACACCGGTTCCGGCGCCCCAAGCGTGCGGAACCAACCCCAGCTCCTTTGAACGCTTCCTGACGTGGCTCGGATCGCCGGTGTCGACATTCCTCGTGACAAGAGGATCGAGATTTCTCTCACCTATGTGTATGGGATCGGGCTCACCCGGGCCCGCAAGATCCTCGCCAAGGCCGGGGTCAATCCCGATATCCGGGTGAAGGACCTCAGTGATGGCGACGTGCAGAAACTGCGGGGCGCCGCCGAATCCTTCACCCTTGAAGGCGACCTGCGGCGCGAGGAGGGCATGGCCCTCAAGCGCCTCCAGGACATCGGTTGCGTCCGGGGCCGCCGCCACCGAATGGGATTGCCCGTGCGGGGTCAGCGGACCCGGACCAATGCCCGCACCCGTCGCGGTGCCCGCAAGACCGTGGCCGGCAAGAAGAAGTAAGCCCTTCGCGCTATGGCCCTGCCGCCCCTGTCGGCGTCACCAGGGTCTCCCCCAGTTCCCCGATCACCTCCCTGCCATCGCAGGGCTTCCACCATGGCGAAGCCAGCCAAAAAAACCGGCCCCAAAAAGGCCAAGCGCAACGTCCCCAACGGCGTGGCCCACATCCAGAGCACCTTCAACAACACGATCGTGTCGATCACCGACACCTCCGGCGAAGTGATCAGTTGGTCATCGGCTGGTGCCAGCGGCTTCAAGGGTGCCCGTAAGGGAACCCCATTCGCCGCCCAGACCGCCGCTGAGGCCGCCGCCCGCCGTGCCCTTGAGCAGGGCATGCGTCAGATCGAGGTGCTAGTCCGCGGTCCTGGTTCCGGTCGTGAGACGGCCATCCGCGCTCTCCAAGTGGCAGGCCTGGAGATCACCCTGATCCGCGACGTCACCCCCCTGCCCCACAACGGCTGCCGCCGGCCCAAGCGTCGCCGCGTCTGATCGGCTCCGACCCCGTCCACCCTTCCGTTCCCATAGACCGTGCTGCAATACCAGATCGATCGGGTCGACCATCAGGTTGCCGGTGACCGTTCCCAGACGGGTGTGTTCGTGATCGGCCCCCTCGACCGGGGCCAGGCCACAACCCTCGGCAATGCCCTCCGTCGGGTTCTGATCGGCGGCCTTGAAGGCAGCGCCATCACCGCGGTGCGCATCGCCGGCGTCAACCATGAGTACGCCACGGTTCCAGGCGTGCGGGAAGACGTGCTCGACATCCTGCTCAACTGCAAGTCCGTACCGGTCAACAGTCGCAGCCGTGATCTCGAGATCGGCCGTCTGGTGATCAATGGTCCGGCCACCGTCACGGCTTCCGATCTTCAGTTCTCCTCCCAGGTGCAGGTGATCGACGCCGATCGCCCCATTGCCACCGTTGCGGATGGCCACAGCCTCGAAATGGAGGTCCATGTGGAACGGGGCATCGGTTACCGCCCGGTAGATCGCCACAACGAGGACACCAGTTCCATCGACCTGCTCCAGATCGACGCCGTGTTCATGCCCGTGCGCCGGGTCAATTACAGCGTTGATGAGACCGCCGTCGGGGAGGGAGGCTCCGCCCGGGAGCGCCTCCGGCTCGAGATTGAGACCAATGGCAGCATCACCCCCGATGACGCCATGGCTCAGGCGGCCAACCAGTTGATCGGTTTGTTCCAGCCCCTGGCCACTCTCACCATGATCGAGGAGCCTGGCCTTGAGCCGGAGCCTTCGGCCGAAGCCCAGATTCCCCTCGAGGAGCTGAACCTTTCGGTACGGGCCTACAACTGCCTCAAGCGGGCCCAGGTCAACTCCGTGTCTGACCTGATGGGCTTCAGCTACGAGGATCTGCTCGAGATCAAGAACTTCGGTTCCAAGTCCGCCGACGAGGTTATCGAAGCGCTTGAGCGCATCGGCATCTCCCTGCCCCAGAGCCGCACCAGCGCCTGATCGGCGGTTTCCTTCCCCCCACGCGACAAGCATCCGTATCCGACCATGCGACACCAGTGCCGCGTCCCCCTTCTGGGACGCCCCGCCGACCAACGCAAGGCCCTCCTGCGGGGCCTCACCACCCAGTTGATCCGCGAAGGCCGGGTCACCACCACCAAGGCCCGAGCTAAGGCGCTCCGGGATGAGGCCGAACGGATGATCAGCCTCGCCAAGGATGGAACCCTGGCCGCCCGCCGTCGCGCCATCGGCTACATCTACGACAAGCAACTTGTTCACGCCCTGTTCGATAAGGCCCAAGACCGTTACGGCGACCGCAATGGCGGTTACACGCGCATCATTCGCACGGTCCGCCGCCGTGGCGACAATGCCGAAATGGCGATCATCGAGCTGGTCTGACCTGCCCCTTAGCACCCCGGTCCCAACGGTTCCTGCCGGGTCGTTGCCGGCATCAGATCCTGTTCTGCAGGGTCTGACCCGACCTCTGCGCCGGATCGCGATCTGCCTCCAGTACGACGGTGCCGCGTTTCATGGTTGGCAGCGTCAGACCACCTTGACCAGCGTGCAGGAGACCCTGGAGGGAGCGATCGAGTCCCTCGACCCCCATTGTCCTGTTCGGGCCGTTGCGGCCGGCCGCACCGATACAGGGGTTCATGCTGCCGGCCAGGTGGTTCACTTCGACACGGCCAGTCCCATTCCCCCCCATCGCTGGGCGCGTGCCCTCAATGGTCGGCTGCCCAGCTGCGTGCGGGTGCGAGCTGCGAGCGAAGTGCCCCCCGACTGGCATGCCTGCTTCTCAGCCACCTACCGGCGCTACCGCTACACCATCTATAACGCTCGCACGCCCAACCTCTTTCTGGCCCCCTGGTGCTGGCATCGCTACCAGCTGCAGCTGGCTGAGGGGCTGATGGAGGATGTGCTCACAGACCTGGTTGGAGAGCATGATTTTTCCGCCTTCCAGCGCGCCGGCAGCCGCCGCTCCCATTCCCGGACCACTATTCAGGCCGTGGAGATTCGTCGCGAGGGAGATCTGGTGGTGACCGAACTGCAGGCCAGCGGTTTTCTCTACGGAATGGTGCGGCTGCTGATGGGCCAGTTGGTGGCAGTTGGGGAAGGACGATTGCACCCTGACGCCTTTCGGGAGCGCTGGCGGCGGCGCCAGCGCCATGCCGTGAAGGAGGCTGCCCCACCCCATGGCCTCTGCCTGCTGCGGGTGGGCTACCCCCACAACCCTTTCATGCAACCTGCCTGGTACGATGGACAACCGCAGTTTCGGTTGGGGTTCAGTGATCCACCCCCAACCTGGCATCCGCTTTCGACGGAGCTGGGTTGCCAGGGGTGAGTTCAACGCTGGCCCTTCCGGGATCTGGTCATCTCACGCCAGCGACGACCATGGTTCCGCCGCACGGTAGGGTCCTTCCAGACCTGCCGTGCGACCGCTCGCACCGAAGCTCCTCCAGGCTGCTCCCCGTGAGTGGCTGCCCCAACCAGGCGCAATGAACAAGACAACTCCTCCTTCCCTCGCCTCCCTCGACCGACAGTGGTATGTGGTTGATGCCGCCGACCAGACCCTCGGCCGTCTGGCCAGTGAAGTGGCCCAGGTGCTGCGGGGCAAAAACAAGCCCACTTACACCCCCCACCTCGATACCGGTGATTTCGTGGTGGTGATCAATGCCGACAAGGTTCGGGTGAGTGGCAACAAGGCCACCCAGAAGCTCTATCGCCGCCACTCTGGCCGCCCCGGTGGCATGAAGACAGAGAGCTTCGCCCACCTCCAGGCTCGCCTGCCGGAGCGGATCATCGAAAAAGCCATTAAGGGGATGTTGCCCCACAACGCCCTCGGCCGACAGCTGTTCCGCAAGCTCAAGGTCTACAAGGGCGCCGACCATCCCCACGCCGCCCAGCAGCCCCAGCCCCTCGCCCTCGATCCCGCCGCCTCCGCCGTTCAATGACCAGCTCCTCCAACAGCGTCGTCTACTGGGGTACCGGCCGCCGCAAAACCGCCGTTGCCCGGGTCCGTGTCGTTCCCGGTACCGGCAGTGTCACCATCAATGGCCGCCCTGGCGACAATTATCTCAATTACAACCCCGTCTATTTGGCGGCGGTGAAGGCTCCTCTCCAGACCCTGGGCCTGGAAGCCCAGTACGACCTGCTGGTGAACGTGCGCGGCGGTGGCCTCACCGGCCAGGCGGATGCGATCAAGCAGGGAGCCGCCCGTGCACTCTGCGATCTTTCCCCCGATAATCGCAAGCCCCTCAAAGTGGAAGGTCACCTGAGCCGTGACCCCCGCGCCAAAGAACGTCGCAAGTACGGCCTCAAGAAAGCCCGCAAGGCTCCCCAGTTCTCCAAGCGCTGATCGTTTCCGCTGCCTTACCTCGTTTCCTTCCAGCCATGCCCAAGCCCGACATCCATCCCACCTGGTATCCCGACGCCAAGGTGATCTGCAACGGCGAGGTGGTGATGACCACCGGATCCACCCAGCCCGAGATCCACGTGGATGTCTGGAGTGGTAACCACCCCTTCTACACCGGCACCCAGAAGATCCTCGACACCGAAGGTCGGGTGGATCGTTTCATGCGCAAGTACGGCATGGGAGGGGCGGATGGTGCCACTGCAGCAAAGAAAGCAACCCCGACTCCTGCGGCCGAAGTCCCTGAGGTTGTCTCCGCCGAGCCGGCTGCTGTTGAAGCTTGAGATCCGGCGCCTCGTAACCAGGCGGTTCCAGGATTTAACCCTTTGCATGGGCTTCGAGCCCACTTCATTTGGCCGGGCGCCCAGCAGCGTCCGGCTTTTGTTGTGAGCCTCGCCGTGCAGTCCCCATGAGAGCGCACCCCTAAGAAGCGATGGACCCTGTTCTGCTGAGGCAGCGACTCGAGACCGCCCGCCGCACCTTCGAAACCCTGGAACGCCAGCTTGCTGATCCCGCGGTGGCCGCCGATCCCGCCCGGCTGCAGGCCATTGCCCGGGAGCGTTCGCGGCTGGAGCCGCTGGTTCACGATTTTGATCAGCTCCAGCGGCTGGAGCTTGAGCGCGACGCCACCCGGCGTCTGTTGAAGGACCAGCGCCTAGAGCCCGACGGTGCTGATTTCGCCGCACTGGCCACCGAGGAGCTTGTCCACCTGGATGAGCAGATCGCTACCGTGCAGCGCCGCCTCACTGTGGCCTTGTTGCCGCGGGATCCGCGCGATGAGCGCAGCGTGATGCTCGAGATCCGGGCCGGGGCCGGTGGAGATGAGGCCTGTCTTTGGGCCGGTGATTTGGCCCGTATGTATGAGCGATACGCCCAGAGCTGTGGCTGGCGGGTGCAGCCATTGAGTGCCTCAGAGGCGGAACTGGGGGGCTTCCGCGAGCTGATCCTGGCAATTGAGGGTGATGGCGTCTTCAGCCGGCTCAAGTTCGAAGCCGGGGTGCACCGGGTTCAACGGGTGCCTGCCACCGAATCCCAGGGCCGGGTCCACACCTCCACGGCCACGGTGGCAGTGATGCCGGAGGCCGATCCGGTGGAGGTTCAGATCGACCCCGCGGATCTCGAGATCGGCACCGCCCGCTCCGGCGGCGCCGGTGGTCAGAACGTGAACAAGGTGGAAACGGCCGTGGATCTGCTCCACAAGCCCACTGGGATTCGGGTGTTCTGCACCCAGGAGCGCTCCCAGCTGCAGAACCGCGAACGTGCCATGGAGATTCTCCGCGCCAAGCTTTACGAGCGGCAGCTGGCGGCGGCCGCTGCTGAGGAGCGTTCCGCCCGGCGTGCCCAGGTGGGCACCGGGGACCGCAGTGAGAAGATCCGCACCTACAACGCCAAGGACAGCCGGGTGACCGACCATCGGCTTAACCGCAACTTCTCCCTGGACCCAGTGCTCGAAGGCCAGCTAGAGCCCCTTGTGCAGGCCTGTGTGGCGGCGGAGCAGAGCCGGCAGCTTGAGGAACTGGCAGCTCAGGCCGCCGGGATCTGAATCACCTGGCTCTCCACCACGTACTTCGCCCACTCCTGGTGCCGCCCCGTGCGGATCTGGCGGCTCGCCTCGAACCCCAGACTGCCGAGGGGGCGCCGCGGTTCCCGCAGCAGTGGCATACCGGCCTCCCGTGGGGTGCGGTTGGCTTTGCGCACGTTGCAGGGCAGGCAGGCGGTGGCCACGTTCTCCCAGCTGTCCGTGCCCCCCCGACTGCGGGGCACCACGTGATCGATCGAGAGGGTGTCGCCTCCATGGCCGCAGTACTGACAGATGTGGCTGTCGCGGTGGAAGACGTTGCGCCGGGTCAGGGGAACCTGGCGGTAGGGCACGCGCACGAACTGACGCAGGCGAATCACGGTGGGGAGCAGCAGATCCGGCCGGATCGCGTGGCTGGGGTCATGTTCCAATCCCTCCGCCTTGCCCTTGAGAAGCATCACCATGGCGCGACGCCAGGTGGTGATGTTCAAAGGCTCATAGGACGCATTGAGAACGAGAACGTGACCCATGCCGGGTACCCCGGATAGGGGTCATGCTATCTGAGCCCTGCGGTGAGCTTTGGTGTCCCAGGACGCCATCCGCCACCCTCGGGGCCCCGCACGGCCCCATTCCCATTCGTCAGGATTGCGCAGCGCCCCACAATGGCCCGATCTACCCTCGATCCCATGCCGGAGCCCCATGAAACGGGCCGCTCCCGCCAACGGGCTTGGGTGGAGGTGGACACCGCAGCCATCAGCCGCAATGCCCGCTCGATCCAGCGGCTGATCGGTGAGCGCACCAGTCTGATGGCGGTGGTGAAGGCCGATGGCTACGGCCATGGGGCGGTGGCCGTGGCCCGCGCCGCACTCCAGGGCGGCGCGGCCAGCCTCGGGGTGGCCACCCTGGCCGAGGGGGTTGAATTGCGACAGGAGGGTATTCAGGCACCCGTGCTCGTGCTGGGCAATCTCACCCAGGTGGAGGAACTGCGCAGCTGCCTGCGCTGGCAGCTGATGCCCACGATCAGCTCCATGCGCGAGGCACTGCTCTGCCAGAACCTGGCCAGCGGCAGTGGTCGCACCATGCCGCTGCAGCTGAAGCTTGATACCGGCATGGCGAGGCTGGGGGCCGACTGGCAGGAGGGTCCCCGGCTTGTGGCCTCCTTGCGGGAGCTCGATGCCATCGAGTTGGCTGGCCTCTATTCCCATCTCGCCAGTGCTGATCTCCCGGCCAACGACGACGACGGTCTCACCCATCTCCAGCAGCAGCGCTTCGAACAGGTGCTCACCAGCCTGCGGGCGCAGGGCCTGGCGGCGGGTTGTCGCCACCTCGCCAATTCCGCCGGTACGATGCGTCATCGCCAGCATCACTTCGACATGGTGCGCGTCGGGCTGGCTCTCTACGGCCATCCTCCCGCAACCCACCTAGCGGAGCGTGTACCCCTTGAGCCCGCCATGCAGGTCCATGCCCGGGTCACCCTGATTCGCCTGGTGCCGGCCGGGGTGGGGGTGAGCTACGGCCATCGCTATCGCACCACCGCTCCCACCCGCCTCGCCGTGGTGGCGATCGGCTATGCCGATGGGGTGCCGCGCCAGCTCTCCAACCGCATGGAGGTGCTCTTCCAGGGGAAGCGTTTGCCCCAAGTGGGCGCCATCACCATGGACCAACTGGTGATTGATGCCACCGCAGCCCCTGAGCTCGACATCGGTGGCGTGGTCACCCTGCTGGGTAGCCAGGGCCAGGAGCAGATCACCCCCGCCGACTGGAGTGCCCGCTGCGACACCATCCCCTGGGAGGTGCTCTGTGGTTTCAAGAGCCGGCTGCCCCGGCTGGAGGGCGGGGAGGAGGAATGCCCCCGATGGAATGAAGGCCCCGCGGCTGAACCTGGCGATGGAACTATGGGGGCGCCATCGGGACCCTGATAAGCTCACAGAGCCCCTGGAGAGGTGGCTGAGTGGTTGAAAGCGGCTCCCTGCTAAGGAGTTACAGGAGGCAACTTCTGTCGAGGGTTCGAATCCCTCCCTCTCCGTTCCAGCACGGCGTTGATCACCTCGCCACTGCCCTTGTGCGGATCAACCCCCCCCTTGGGCAGATGTTCATTTCTGACATCCTCGACTGGCGGTAACCCTCTGGCTCAGGGCCTACGTTGATGCTTCAGCAGGGTGGCAGCGATCGTCGGCAGCAGCTTGGTGTCTTTCGCACAGGCAGGCCCTTCGCTGAACACCACCAATAGGAATGGATCCACACCCTCAGCTTCCACATAGGCGGCATCATGGCGGGCCTGGCTCATCCAGCCAGCCTTGCTCCAGAGCCGCGCTCTCTCGGGCAATGCCTCTCCCAGAAAGCCATCCACCTGGTTCTCCGGATCCGCCGCCCGCAGGTCCGGATCCAGGGATCGCAGGAGCAGCTGGCGCATCCGCTCGCATGCCGGGGGGGAGACCAGGGCTCCCGCAATCACCGCCTGGAGCAGACGGGCCGTTCCATCGGTGCTGAGCCGGTTGCGGTTCTCAAGCGCTGATCCGTAGAACTGGCGTTCCCTTCCGTAGGGGCCATCACTCCAGGTTTTTTGGCAGGCATTGGATTCCTGCCATTCGGGCCAGCCCAGGGAATCCAGCCACGTGTTCACCAGCCGGCGTTGGCTCGCCCACTCGGCCAGGCGCGCCGGGGGGAGCGTCGGACCGCTGCGGGTTCCGCTCAGCAGGTCCACCACCAGGGAGGTGGCGTCGTTACTGGAATCCCGCACCATGTCGGCGAGAGCCCTTCTCATCTCAGGGTCCTCCTCGATCAGGCGCTGTTGCAGCCAGGCCTCCGCCGCCACCAGGTACACCAGCTTCACCACACTGGCCGGGTAGCGCTGCCGCTCGCCTCCCCAGCCCGCCCCGGCAACGGGCAGCGCTTCAAAGGCCGCTCCGCTGAGGCTGGCGGCCCGATCCAGCAACGACTGGGAGTAGCGGAGCCAGGTGATCGAGAGCTCATCCGCCAGGCCTGGCCTTCCCTGGCTCGCCAACTGGTTAACCAGGTGAGCCAGGGTCTCGCCCATGGCCGGATCCGGGTTGTAGAACGCCATCGCCCCAGGCCGATGTAATGGCGACATTAGGCAGCCCTGTGCCCGATCCCTTTCGCGTGGACACCCTCTGGTGCCTGCGGCACTCCCTCGATGCCTACAGCCGACCCAGGGGATCTGGCCTGGCCACCCAGGTGGCGGCGGGTCGCCATCTCCGGGTGCTCGAGGACGGTGGCCCGCGTCTGCGGATTCGCCTCTTGGAAGATGGGTATCCCTGTTGGCTGGAGCGGCAGGATTTGGCACCTGCTGCTGTGCCCGCCGGCCTCCCTCGGCTTCCCCGCCTGGATCGCGTTGCCATCGCCGCCCGGATGGATTCGGTGCTTGCCTTTGCCGAGCAGGCCCGACAGCGGCCCAACCATTACCTCTGGGGAGGCACCTTGGGTCCGGATTTCGATTGCTCCGGGCTGATTCAGGCCGCCCATGCCGCCGCAGGCATCTGGCTGCCCCGTGATGCCTACCTCCAGGAGCGTTTCTGTCGTCCCGTGGCCGTGCGGGTGGGGGAAACGCGTTTGCTGGAGCCAGGCGATCTGATCTTCTTCGGCACCCCGCGGCGCTGCACCCACGTGGGGCTCCATCTAGGCGCTGGCCGTTACCTGCACAGTTCGGGCCGCGATCACGGTCGCAACGGCATCGGCATCGATAATCTCAATCCCCGCAACGGCGATCCAGTGGCCTACCACTACCGCGCCGAGCTCCGGGGTGCTGGTCGGGTGATGCATAGCCACGACGGCAGTCCTCTGCCCTCCTGAGCGGTCGGGTGTGCCGTTCGGGGGCTTGGGGCCGGCAACGGACTTGAGTACGGTGGCGTGCCTAGACCCTGCAGCGCGGCCATGGCTGAGTCAGCCGCTCCGACCAGCTTGACCGGGGCAGCGCCCCTCGTAGCGGCGCTTCCGCCCGAGTCTTCGTCGTTGACCAGCCCGCTGGATCTCTCGGTTGTGGTGCCCCTCTACAACGAAGAAGGCAGCCTGCCCCACCTGATTGAGCAGGTGCTGGCGGCCCTGAGGCCCCTGCCCCTCCGCTTTGAAGTGGTGCTGGTGGACGATGGCTCCCGCGACGGCACCCCGGCCTTGCTGCGCGATCTGGCTGGCCGGGTGCCCGAACTGGTGGCCGTGCTGCTGCGCCGCAATTACGGCCAGACCGCCGCCATGGCGGCCGGTTTCGACGCCAGCCGCGGAGCGGTGATCGTGACCCTCGACGGCGACCTCCAGAACGATCCGGCCGATATTCCCCTCCTCCTGCAGCGCCTTCAGGATGGCAACTTCGATTTGGTGAGCGGCTGGCGGCACCAGCGGCAGGATGCGGCCGTGAGCCGCCTGTTGCCCTCGCTGCTGGCCAACAAGCTGATCGGCAGGGTCACCGGGGTGAAGCTTCACGATTACGGCTGTTCCCTCAAGGCCTACCGGCGGGAACTGGTGAGTGACATGAACCTCTACGGCGAGTTGCACCGCTTTCTGCCCGCCTTGGCCTTCATCGAGGGAGCTCGGATCGGCGAGGTGCAGGTGAACCATCACCCCCGCCGCTACGGCCAGAGCAAGTACGGCATCGACCGCACCTTCCGGGTGCTCATGGATCTGCTCACCGTGTGGTTCATGAAGCGTTTCCTGACTCGCCCGATGCATGGCTTCGGCTTCGTGGGCCTGCTCTGCCTGGGACTCGGATTCATCACCGGCCTCTGGCTCGTGGCCCAGAAGCTCCTGCTGGGCAGTGATATCGGCAACCGGCCCCTGCTGCTGCTCTCCGTGCTGGCGATCCTCAGCGGTGTGCAGCTGTTCTGCTTCGGTCTGCTGGGTGAAATGCAGATGCGCACTTATCACGAAAGCCAGGGAAGGCCGATCTATCGCGTGCGAGCAACCCTGCGGGGCGCGGCGGCGGGCTGAGGCGCCGCATCTGTGACTGGGCTGGGTCGTCCACGGAAGCGGTGGATCGCCGCCGCCTCCTCCCGCACAACGGCTGGGTCCGGATCCCGGAGCGCTTGACGCAGCAGGGGCAGGGTGGAGGGGTGGCCCCAATGGCGCGCCGCCTGGACGGCCTCCAACCGCGATGCTCCCCCCTGGTTGCAGAGCGTCCGAAGCGTCCGCCCTGAAACGGAGCACCTCATGGATGGCTCGGCGCTCGGGCAGCTCCAGCGTCGCTGGCCGCTCTCGCCCGCTGGGGAACCCCGGCGATTCCGGGCGGCAAGAGCCCTGCAGTCCCCTGGTGGCCGTCCCGGCAGGCCCTGCCAGCGTGGCGGTTGGAACCACGACCACCGACTGCAACAGGGCGATCTGGGCGCGGTTCAGGGCCGCAACGGCACTGGTGTCGGCATTTCGGATCAGGGGCTGTCGGCGTCGACCCAGGAGCCACAGTGCCGCCAGCACGGCAGCGGCAACGGCAGCGGTAAAAGAGGCGAGCATGGCGGACAGGCTGAACTTTTATGTCGCCCCCTGCGCCAGTGGCGGGTGCCCTCAGGGGAGTCTCCGTAAAGTAAGGGCGGTTGTATCGGCTCAAGCCATGACTGGAGAATTCGCTGCTGCCTGGTTGCCCTCGGTGTTGGTTCCCCTTGTGGGAATCATGGGCCCCGCGGTTGCCATGGCCCTCCTCTTCAACGTGATCGAAGCCCGCGACTGAGCTTCAGCCCACCGACCTCGCTACCGGGCCCCTGGGCCGATCCCCCTGCACCAACTCGACACCATGACCGTGACCCCCGTAGCCGACCCGACCGTCGGCAATCTGGCCACCCCCGTCAACAGCAGCTATTTCACGAAGGCCTTCCTCAACGCCCTGCCGGCCTATCGGCCCTCCCTCTCCCCGAACCGTCGAGGCCTTGAGGTAGGCATGGCCCATGGCTTCTTCCTGTACGGACCCTTCGCCATCACCGGTCCCCTCCGGCTCACCGAGTACGGCAGCACCGCCGGTCTTCTGGCCACGATTGGCCTTGTATCCATCCTTACGGTGTGCCTCTCCATCTACGGCACCGCCGGTAACGGTCCGAACGTGCAGCCTCCGGATGCCACGATCGACAACCCTCCCGCCGATCTCTTCACCAAGGCAGGCTGGGCGGAGTTCGCCAGCGGCTTCTGGCTCGGCGGTTGCGGTGGTGCTGCCTTCGCCTGGTTCCTGTGCAGCACCGCGATTGTCTCGCCGCTAGTCAACATCGCTGGTGGCGTTTGGAGCGTTAACTGAGCTCACGAGATGATCATTGGTTGACTAAGCCCTGGCGTTTGCCAGGGCTTTTTTTTATGTTGGATGTTGGGCGGGGGCATCGGCAGGCCCAGGCATTATGGGGTGTGGATTAACAGCTTAGGAACTCGGGTCAACAGAGATTTGAAACCTCCAAAGACACTCAACTGTTCGACCTGAGCCCTTCAATGCACTCTACCAAAGATACTGTCAAATCTGTCCCAATTTCCAGACTTCTTCATGATCTATGCGGCTCTATTTTGGCCAAATAGACACAGCAATAACTCTTTAATATTGCCACAAGTAGCGTATGGCGAGCCGCGGGATAAATAGCTATTCTCCTCAGTCTCGTCTTCAGAAGGCTGGGCTGCTGTTTCACAACTCTGGCTAAAAAAATCTCAGCTGCTCTGATGCTCATGAACTAAACTAGCTGGTCGATTACGGCCATCCCCAGGAACGTGCTCGGCTGGAAGCTCTCCAACAGTCTGGTCACGGAATTCTGTCTGAAGGCTCTGGAAATGGCTCTTGGAGGGTGCCGTAGGCCAGAGATCTTCCACTATGATCAAGGCCGCCAGTTCACCTCCTCCGACTTTGTGGCTTGCCTACAGGCTAAGGGGATCAAGATCACCTGGTCGGGGAAGAATCGTTGCTACGACAGCATCGATGGCTGGGAGGCAGAAATCAGCCTGGCCCGCTTCCTGTGGAGGTACTGCCATGTAAGGCCGCACAGCTCTCTGGGAGACAGAACTCCCAATGAAGTCTATACTGAAATCGAACCCTGTTCCTCCCGTCCAGAGTTAACTAGGTCAGGCACTGGAACTGTCCAGTAAAAGGCGCCCACCTCAAACCATGATTATGACTAAAAAAATTCACTTGGCTTCTAGATGAGCAACAAGTCGGGGACTTCCAAGCAGGTTATTTCTCTCCCACAAGGTGGGGGTGCGCAACATGGCATTGGTGAGAAGTTCACTCCAGATATTTACACAGGTACAGGTAATTTCACAATCCCGATTGCCCTTCTACCTGGTCGTAATGGGTTTCAACCGCAACTAAACCTGGTCTACAGCACTGGCACTGGGAATAGTGCTTTTGGGCTAGGCTGGTATCTGGGTATTCCTGGGGTTAGCCGCCAAACTGCTCAAGGGATCCCCCGCTACGACGATGCAAAGGATATTTTTGTTCTTTCAGGAGCTGAGGATCTGCTTCCGGTTGAACAGCAGCCCGGAGTTACTCGCTATCAGCCACGGACTGAGGGGTTATTTGCCAAAATCCTGCACTATCAGGATGCCAATAATAATTACTGGGAAGTTCGGAGTAAGGATGGGCTGGTTAGCCAGTATGGGACTCCTGTATCCGCCGGGAATGACCCAGCAGCGATCGCCAAGCCCACTGACCGAACCCGTCTCTTTGGTTGGAAATTAACTCGTACCACCGATCCCTTTGGGAATCGAATTGACTATCTGTACGAGCGAGATCCTGTGCAAACGGATGGTCCACATCAGTGGGATCAGCTTTACCTTTCAGAGATTCGCTACGTTGACTATGGAGACTTCGCTAATCCTCAATTTTTGGTACGAGTGAAGTTCACCTATGAAAATCGACCGGACCCCTTCTCCGACTACCGAGCCGGATTTGAGATTCGCACCATCAGACGCTGCACCCGCATTGAGGTGTTTACCCAGCCAGGAGGGGAAATTCTAACCCGCACCTATCGTTTGATTTATCTGGATCAGCGGGACTTGCCAACCGATCACCTACCCCTCAACAATGCCTCACTCCTTAGTCAGGTGCAAGTGGAGGGGCATGATGAGGCAAATCCCGACTCTAGTCAGAGAAAAGAGCTTCTGCCACCCTTAGAGTTTAGTTACACGCAATTCAAACCAGAGGGGCGGGACTTTTTTCCCATCACTGGGCCAGATATGCCGCCGGGATCGCTGGCACGACCGGAGTATGAGCTGGCGGATCTATTCGGCAATGGACTGCCGGATGTTCTGGAAATGAACGGCACGGTGCGGTATTGGCGCAACTTGGGCAATGGTCAGTTTGATCGCCCCCGTGAGATGAAAGATGCTCCAGCAGGGTTACAGCTTGCTGATCCCGGTGTGCAGATGATTGATGCCGATGGGGACGGTCGAATTGACCTGCTGGTGACGACACCGGGACTGTCGGGTTATTTTCCGCTGCGATTTGGTGGCTTGTGGGATCGCAAGTCATTTCAACGGTATGACGTGGCTCCCAGTTTTAATCTGGAAGACCCGGAGGTGAAGCTGGTCGATCTGACGGGGGATGGGGTAACAGACGCGATTCGCTCTGGCAGCCGAATGGAGTGTTTCTTTAATGACCCGAAACAGGGTTGGAAGGAGACCCGCTGGGTCGAGCGTCAGGCTTTAGAGAAGTTTCCCAATGTCAGCTTTTCTGACCCACGGGTGAAGTGGGGGGATATGACTGGGGACGGACTGCAAGATATTCTGCTGATCCACGACGGTCATGTTGAGTACTGGCCGAATCTGGGTTATGGCAACTGGGGCGATCGCATTTCAATGCACAACAGCCCCCGCTTTGCCTATGGCTATGACCCGAAGCGGATTCTGGTTGGGGATGTGGATGGCGATGGACTGGCAGACATTGTTTACGTAGATAACAACAAGGTCATTCTCTGGATTAACCAGAGTGGCAACGGCTGGAGCGACCCGATCGAAGTTAAGGGGACACCCCCGGTTTCGGATATGGATGCGGTGCGTCTGGTGGACATGCTTGGCACTGGGGTGGCTGGGGTGTTGTGGAGTGCGGATGCAGTTGGGCTATCGCGCCAGAGTATGTTCTTCCTCGATTTCACGGGTGGGGTGAAGCCCTATCTGTTGAATGAGATGGATAACCATATGGGGTCGCTGACGCGGGTGGGCTATCGACCTTCAATTCAGTTCTATTTAGAAGATGAAAAACGACCGGAGACGCGCTGGAAAACGCCGCTGCCATTTCCAGTACAGGTGGTAGCGAAGGTTGAGGTGATTGACCAGATTTCCAACGGTAAATTAACGACTGCGTATCGCTACCATCATGGGTACTGGGATGGGGGCGAACGAGAATTTCGGGGATTTGGTCGGGTCGATCAGCGGGACACCGAGATTTTTGAGGAGTTTCATGCCGAAGGGCTGCATCCGGAACGTCCCTTTGAGCCGATCGTCCCCAAAGTGTTCTCTCCGCCGATGGAAACCCGTACCTGGTTTCATCAGGGACCCGTGGGCGATGAGTTTGGAGATTGGTACGAACTTGATTATCGGGATGAGTTTTGGTTAGGGGACCCTCAGGTATTGTCCCGTCCACAGTCTATGACGGATATTCTTAAGAACATTGAAAATCGGCGGGCGAAACGTGATGCGATTCGGGCTTTGCGGGGGAGTATTTTACGCACTGAACTATACGCCCTGGATGATACTGATTTTCAAGAGCGCCCCTACACCGTCACGGAATCAATTCACGGGGTGCGGGAGGAGTTCCCATCTCCAGAGACTAATCGCCAGCCCATCTTCTTCTCCTTTGCGCTGGCAGAGCGCACGACCCAGTGGGAACGCGGACAGGAACCCATGACGCAGTTTAAGTTCATGGGCGATTACGATCGCTACGGTCAACTGCTTTCCCAGATTGGGATTGCCGTTCCCAGAAGCCGAGATTTCCGGGTGGAAGCGCCAGCGCCGCAATCGCCCTACCTGAGTACTTACAGCGAGACAAAATATGCTGAGCGGGATGATGCCCAAATATTCATCGTTGATCGCGTTGCTCAGACCACGACGTACGAAGTTCTCAATGACGGTCGCTCGACGGTTTTTCAACTTTGGGATCAGGTGAAGGTAGATCCGGCTTCCCGCAAGATTATCGGTCAAACGCTGAATTTCTACGATGGGACAGCCTTTCAGGGGTTGGGCTTTGGGCAGATTGGGGAGTTTGGGGCGCTGGTGCGATCGCTCACCCTAGTCATGACAGAAGAAGATCTCCAGGCGGCTTATGGAGCGAATCGTCCCCCCTATCTAACCAATCCGGTGAACTGGACAGGGGAGTATCCCCAGGAATTTCGTGATCGATTACCAGCGTTATCGGGTTATGTTTTTCAGGTAGGTGGAGCCGGGTCACCGTTTGCAACGGGTTACTTTGTCGTTGCCGAACGACGCAGCTATGACTTCCAGGATGAAGGCACGGAGAAACGGGGGCTAGTCAGAGTGATGCGTGATCCGTTGGGGCGCGACACTACGATCGACTATGACGAACCAGGTCACCCTTACCGCTTATTGCCGACGAGGGTAATCGATCCGATCGGTCTGACGACTCAGGCGAAATATGACTATCGGGTGATGCAACCCAAAGAAGTCATTGACCCAAACAATAACCGCGCGACGGTTACGTTTACACCCTTGGGGTTGTTGTCTAGTACCTTTGTCAAAGGGAAAGGCAATCAGGGCGACCAGATTAGCCCCAGTGTTCGCATGGAGTATGGGTTTTCAGCCTTTGAGCAAAGCCCTGCCGGGAATCGCCAGCCGATTTTTGTCCGTTCGATTCGCCAGATCCACCACGATACGGAAACAGATGTGGCGCTGCCCAAGCGGGATGAAACCATAACAACGGTGGAATATTCAGATGGGTTTGGGCGGTTGCTGCAAACTCGCACGCAGGCAGAGGAAGTGCTGTTTGGCGATCGCACCTTTGGCGGTGGGATTCTGTCCCTTGAGCAAACTGACGAGGCGGGGACACGCCGGGATGTAATTGGACAGACAAATGCCGACCTAAATAATCCCAATGTGGTGGTGAGTGGTTGGCAGATCTACGATAACAAGGGACGGGTGGTGGAGAAGTATGAGCCGTTCTTCTCGGCGGGGTGGAGTTTCATTGCGCCGACCGATGCCCAAAGGGGACAGAAGGTGGCGATGTTCTACGATCCGCGTGGTCAGGTGATTCGGACGCTGAACCCGGATGGATCGGAGCAACGGGTGATTTACGGTATCCCGGAGGACTTGAGCCAACCCGATCGCTTTAAGCCGACCCCTTGGGAAGCCTATACCTACGATGCCAACGACCTGGCAAGTTTAAGCCGTAGTCTACTGGGAAACTCTCTGACCAACGCGGCACCGACAACTCACCATTTCACGCCTGCCAGTATTGAGATCGATGCTTTGGGTCGCACGGTTAAAGCCGTGGAACGGAATGGAACTGACCCAGCTAAGGATTGGTACACGACCCGTTCGACTTACGATATTCGCGGCAATCTGATGACAATAATAGATGCGCTGAGTCGGGTTGCTTTTCGGCATGTCTATGATCTGGCGAATCGCAAATTGCGAATTGACAGTATAGATGCCGGGGTGCGGCGGAGCGTGTTGGATGTGATGGGAAATCCGCTGGAACAACGGGACGGTAAGGGCGCCCTGACGCTCCATGCCTACGATCGCTTAAATCGACCGATTCGACTGTGGGCGCGGGATGGGGCGGGGCTGGCGATGACGCTGCGAGAACGATTGATTTATGGCGATAGCCCGGAGGCAGGGCTGGCGGATGCTCAGGCGAATAACCTGTTGGGTAAACTCTATCGTCACTATGACGAAGCTGGATTAATCACTCTCGCGGCCTGCGACTTTAAGGGCAATGTGCTGGGGAAAGTGCAGCAGGTGATTCGGGATGAGCAGATTCTGAGTGTGTTTAGCAATGCCCCGGCGAATAACTGGCAGGTGGCGGCGTTTCGGGTCGATTGGCAGCCAACGGCTGGAGCTACCCTGCAAACCCTTGCCAATGCGCTGTTGGATGCCACGGCTTACACAACCTCGATGACCTACGATGCGCTGAACCGGATTAAGGTCATGCGCTATCCCCAAACGGTTGATGGCACTCGTAAGGAATTGATTCCCCGTTACAACCGGGCGGGGGCGTTGGAGCAGGTGGATCTCGATGGCAAGCCCTATGTGGAACGGATTGCCTATAACGCCAAGGGGCAACGGGTGTTGATCGCCTATGGCAATGGGCTGATGACTCGCCATGCTTACGATCCGCAAACGTTTCGCTTAGTGCGGTTGAGTTCTCAGCCCTACGACCATCCCAATCTGCTGACCTATCAACCGAAGGGCGCACCGCTGCAAGAGTTTGCCTTCGAGTACGATCTGGTGGGTAATATTACTAAGATTTGCGATCGCACTCCTGAAGGTGGTATTCCTAACTCAGCACTGGGAACTAATGCCCTCGATCGCAGTTTTAGCTATGACCCAATTTATCGATTACTTTCTGCAACAGGGCGAGAGTGCGATCTGCCGCCAGAATCTCCACCTTGGGTTGACGAACCTCGTTGTACTGACTTGACTAGAACTCGTGCCTACACCGAAAACTATCAGTACGATTCGATGGGTAATATTCGGCAGTTACAGCATCAGGTCAATGGCACTAATCGCAACCGCAACTTTGCTCTAGTGAATGGTAATAACCGTTTAGATACCGTAACGATCGGACAAACTGTTTATCGATACACCTACGATGTCAACGGTAATCTGATTCAAGAGAATGGGGCGCGGCATTTTGAGTGGGATTATGGCGATCGGATGCGGGTGTTTAGAACCCAAACTGGGAATGCTGAACCCTCTGTTTATGCTCACTACCTTTACGATGCTAGCGGTCAGCGGGTGAAGAAGCTGGTGCGGAAGCAGGGTGGACAGGTGGAGGTGACGGTTTATATTGATGGAGTTTTTGAGTATCAGCGGATTGTGCAGGGTGGGGTAACGCGGGAGAATAATACGCTGCATGTGATGGATGACCAGAGTCGGATTGCTCTGGTGCGGGTGGGGAATCCGCCCGATGACACGACGCCTGCGGTGAAATTTCACTTGGGCGATCATTTAGGCAGTAGCAATGTAGTGATAGATGAAGCAGGGAATTGGGTTAACCGAGAGGAATACACGCCCTATGGGGAAACCAGTTTTGGCAGCTTTGCGAGGAAGCGGTATCGGTTTACGGGTAAAGAGCGAGATGAAGAGAGTGGACTGAATTATCACGGAGCGAGATACTATGCGCCGTGGTTGGGGCGATGGATAAGTTGCGATCCCATTGGTTTAGCCAGCGGTCTCAATCTCTATGACTACGTAAGGGGAAACCCGGTGCGGCTACTGGATTCCACGGGACTTGCCCCTGAAAGTGACAACATCTGCACATCACCTCATCGGGCAGTTTCTTCATCAGCCAACAAAAGTGATTCACCTCAAGATATAGCGACAACTCAAGTTCCGAAGGGAGGTAATTCCTCGTCCCATTCTCCACCAATAACTAAATCCGAGCCAAAATCCGAAAGTAATCCAGTATTAAAAGATCGAACACACCAACAAATCGAACATAATACTGCACCAATTGAAGCCACAAGACCAGAGCGAAATCCTCCTTCAATAGACACTGTGCCTCCAGAAAATGTCAAACCGAAGATTGTTGACGGGCCATTTCCACGGACGACTGGTTTAGGATGGCGTACATTAGCTGGTGGTCTTGCATTCTTAGTGATGGCAGCAGTAATAGTTCATTCTCCCGATACAGCAGCAGGTGGAACTGCTCTATTGGCTCCTGCTGCTACTCCTGCAGCTGTTGCGGCTGATCCTCTTGATGCTGGATCTATAGCTGGTTCGCCATCTACTCCTGCCCCTCCTGCATCTATAGCTAATTTGCCCGGTATCCAACAAGCAAACCAAATATTTTGGGCCAGACATGCAATGGCTGAAGCAAATCGTGTTGGTCTCAAGATCGCATTTGAAGCTGCTACAGTCGAGGAGATGAACGCATCAAAGGTATATCTTCAAGTATTGCAGGAAAACCGTGGTCAGTTCGGAAAAGCCGGAACAGCCTTTCATGATGCACTAGGTCTACCCCGTCGTGGAATTGATAGAATCATCTTCGGCACGTATGAGGAAGTTAAGACAAAAAATCCGTGGGGAGTAGTAAGTGGAGAAGATATGCTCAAAGGGTTGCAGCAAGCTGAGAGTTATCGAGCTCAAGGCCCACATACATTAACCTATTTTGATATAGGAGCTGGCAATAAATTCGTTATTAGTCGTTAGAAAGCATTGGATTTAAGTTAAATAACTTGATCTCAAATCTCAAAAGACAACCTGTGAATAAGCCATGACCCAGCAATTTATCTTGATTGGAAACATAGAATTTGTAGGCGATCGCGATCTCCTCCGAGAAGGGCGAGTCGAAGCCTACGATCGCCCCTTCTATTTAACCTGTGGTATCAATCTGCGATCGCACTCACAGTAGAAGAACGATCGCCCAATTTTTCGGTTGAGTTACAGGCGATCGCACTAGCAGTCAAGTTTAGGTAGGTGATGTCCTAACAATAGAACGAACAGTAGAATAGTCTAGGTTATTTAAAAGATTAAGGAGGATAATTCTCGTGCAACTTATCACATTGCACTCCCACATTGGTTCAGATGGAATTTTACAATTACAACTTCCTAACGAACTTAAGAATCAAAACGTTACCGTCATCATTCGCCCTGAACAAACAGAATGGCTCTCTGTTCTTCAGAAAACAGCAGGCAAAATACCAAATCTAGAGCGACCTTCTCAAGGCGCCTATGAAGTGCGTGAATCCTTATGATTTACCTGCTTGACACCAATGCTTGTATCCATCACTTGAAGTTTTCTGATTCTGGACAGATGCTGACATTATGACCCTACAGCAACTAAATCTACCCACTGTAAAATCGGGATACCTTCCCCAAGCTTCAGACACTAGCATTGAAACAGATGTCTTTAAATTTACCCTTTTGCGACAAAGATCCAATAGCGATCGCCTCCAAATGAGCGCAGCCCTTACCAAAGGAGCCAGACAGCTTGGCTCATGCGGATTGCGTCAAACCCATCCCTTCCTCTCAGAAACAGCATTAGCCCAAGCGATCGCCCAAGCCTTTCTGGGTGATAATTATCCGCAAGGATTCATTCCCACTGGAACCGAAATGACCTGGATTCAAGACTCAATCTCACTTGCCATTCAACTCCAAGCTATTTTTGCTGATTTAGAGATTGCCCATTACATTACTGGTGGAGTTGCCGCTGCCACCTATGGCGAACCCAGAACCACCCGCGATTTAGATGTTGTCATTGCACTTTCCCTAACCCAACTAGATCGAATGGTTCAACGCTTAGAGAACGAAGGATTCTATGTGCCTGGAGTTGAAGACATCCGTTCTGGACAGTTGAAAACATTAGGCATTACCCATCAAGAAACCATTGCCCGTGCCGACCTGATGTTAGCGGGTACCAGCGCCTTCGACCAAGCACAATTTAACCGACGACGAGCGATCGACATCCCTGGCAGAGGCACATTGTACCTAGCTTCATAGGAAGACATCATCTTGAACAAACTATGCTGGGGAGAGCAAAGTCAATCCGAGAAACAGCGGCGTCCCATGGAGTGGTGTAACTCGGGAGGATCAGCCCTGGCGTAGCCGGGGCTGACGGTTCACCTCCCTCAGATCTCAGCTGTGGCAAAGGGTGGGCCGGTCTGTGACCCTGTTCGGAGCACTACCACCAAACCGAACACAGACCATGACCCTCTCCCATAGTGGCGCCTCCGAGCTGAACCAGCTCATGGAGGGCACAACCGCTGGCGCCCTGATCCCTGAGATCGTGCCCCGTGGTTTCCAGGCACTGCTGGAGGCCGAGGTCTCGGCTGCCATTGGCGCCACACGGCATGAACGCTGCCCTGATGAGCGCTCCACCCATAGCAACGGCTACCGCCAGCGGCTGCTAACCACCCAGGTGGGCGATCTCACGCTGGCTATCCCCAAACTGAGGCAGGGCAGCTTCTTCCCCGACTGGCTCGAGCCGCGCCGCCGGGTCGACAAGGCCCTCTATGCCGTCGTGATCGAGGCCTACACCGGCGGCATCTCCACCCGCAAGGTGGACGCTCTGGTGGAGGCCTTGGGCGGGGCCAGCGGCATCTCGAAATCGGAGGTGAGCCGTATCTGCCAGGGCCTCGATGAGCAAGTCAAAGCCTTTCTGGGCCGGCCTTTGGAGAACGTCCATTTCCCCTACGTCTACCTCGACGCCACCTACCTCCACGGCCGGCTCGGCCGCAACCTGCAGGTGGTGTCAAGGGCGGTGGTGGTGGCGATCGGTATCAATGCCCTCGGCTACCGCGAGGTGCTGGGCATCGCCGTGGGCGACAGCGAGGCCGAAGGCTTCTGGCGTCAGTTCCTTGGCTCGCTCAAGGAGCGTGGCCTCACTGGCACTCGGCTGGTGATCTCCGATGCCCACCTGGGGCTGACGGCGGCGATCAAGCGGATGTTCCAGGGCTGCTCCTGGCGTCGCACCGAGAGGTGCGCTGAATTGCGCAGCTTGTGCCGGGTGCACTTCCTGCGCAACCTGCTGAGCCACGTGCCCAAGGCCGGCCAGGACATGGTGGCAGCGGCCATGAAAGCGGTGTTCGTTATCCAGGCCCCGGATCAGGTGCGCTCGCACTGGCAGCGGGTCACCGCGATGCTGCGCAAACAGTTCCCCGCCGCCGTGCATGTCATGGAGGCCGCCCGTGATGACGTGCTGGCGTTCCTCCACTTCCCGCAGGAGCACTGGCGCAAGATCTGGAGCACCAACCCGCTGGAGCGCTTGAACAAGGAGATCAAACGCCGCACCAACGTCGTAGGCATCTTCCCCAATGACCCCGCCATCATCCGTCTGGTAGGCAGCCAACTGCTGGAGCAGCAGGAGGAATGGCAGCTGGAGCGCCGCCGCTTCTTCTCCGAGGCCACCATGGCCAAAATCCCCCAGCCCGAGAAGCTACTGGGGCTCACCGATGGTGATCCGGCCGAGCAGGCGGCAGTAGCCATCTGCTGAATCGGACCAGCTCCTTGCTCGATCTACGCAAATCCCCTCGATCGCTGTGTTGCGCATTCAGCGATCAGGGTTCATAATGGACCAATGGAGCTGCGCAATCAGCTTCCATGCAGTCATCCCTGACTGCCCCTGTTCACCCCCCAGAGAGGGTCACAGGACCTCCTGAGTTACACCACTCGAAGGGGCGCTACCCGCGGCGATCGTGCGATTGGTTGGCAGCCAGTTGCAGGAGCAGCAGGAAGAATGGCAGCTGGAGCGCAGCCGTGTCTTCTCCGAGGCCACCATGGCCAAGATCCCCGATCCGGAGGAGCCGCTGGGGTTCTCTGAGAACGATCGAGCCGGAGCCGTGGCGCTAGCCAGCAGCTGATCGAACCCGAGCCAGTCGTTGATGAACAAGAATCCGTGATTGCTGAGTTGCGTATTCAGTGATCACGGTTCATAATGGAGAAACGGAGCTGAGCATTCAGCTTCCAAGCAGCCATCCCCTTGCTGTTCCTGATCACCCTCCAGAAAGGGTCACAGGGCCTCCTGAGTTACACCACTCGAAGGGGCGCTACCTAAACAACTAAATTAAACTTTCAAAATAAAACCAAGAGAAGCAGAATGTCCCAACCCTTTGTCATCATCGGAAATATAGTATTCGCAGGCAATGATTTGCTAGAAGGGCGAGTTGAAGCCTACGATCGCGATCTACCCAGCCTCGAACAACGTGGGGCAACGCCTCAACTCCTCGGTCAGTCCCCGATCGACAGCAACTTCAGATTCAGAATCGAGTTCACCGATGAGCAATTCCGCAGAGGTGAGGGTGAAACCAGTCAACGCCGCTTACGTCGCACCAGTAAAATTCGACCTGATCTGAGCTTCCGGGTCATTGACGCAACAGGGCAAGCCTTAACCATTACCAGCATCATTGCCCAACAGCGTGAATACCGTCCCGATCAAATTATTTTCAACGTTCCCCCTAACCTAGAAGATATCGAAATCAGGGTTGAATTAGCCCCAGAGTTAGGCGATTCTGAATACGAAAGACTGGTAGCCGCGATCGCTCCTGTTTTAGAAGACCTTCCCCTAGCAGATCTGACAGAAGACGATGTGGTTTTCTTGATCAATGAACTGGGGTTTGAACAACAGCTTGAAACCCAGCAACAGATCCAATGGCTACGCCGCAGTGCTCTGCTATCGCGTCAGACCGGTGTGCCGATCGAAGCATTCTACGGTTGGGGTCGCAAAAACCAGCCCACCGACTTTGCCGAACTGGCCGGATCTGACGTAGAAAAACTGCCCTCGATAGTGAAGAAATTACTTTCCAGAGAAGATGCCGTACTGCGTCAAACCCTGTTAATGGCGATCGAAGAAAACATCATTCCGGATAGCTTCCGTGATCGGCTTGACGAAATTCTGGCACAAATTGAGCAGCTCAAAATCGACCAAGGTTTGTTATTGGTGCGTCGGTTCATTGGCAAACTTTTGAACGATCGCAGCAGTGAACCTCTTGTGAGTTTGACCGTTCAAGGGTTCGATCTAGATGCAGGGCAAGAGCCCAGAAATCTGGGTCAGAATGTCAGTAATCACGAAGGCATATTTAGCTTAAATTACATCACCCCGCCCACTCCAGCCGGGGCAGACCCCAACCAAGTGAGACGCAGACTCCGGTTGCAGGTCTTAATTAACCCAACAACCCAGACACAAATTGAAATCGAAGTCCATGCGGCTGGCGACCAAGATATCTTGGATATTCCAATATCCATCCCGATTACCCCAGAGCCAGAATCTCACCAACTTACTAATCTGGCGCAAGTTCTACCGCTAGAACTCTCGCCAGACTTGCTACCTTTCCTAGCCGACAAAAATATCAACACCCTTGCCGATATCCGCAAAGCTGGAGGCATCCGTCAGCTAGAAGGATTGCCCGTTGCCGCAGACGACCAGGTTATTCCACTTCTCGAAGCTCACGCCGACCTCAGCCGCATTTCCCCCGATGTAGAGGTGAACGGGTTGATGATCCAAAACCGTTACGACAGCGTTACCGCGATCGCCCAAGCCTCTCGTCCCGATTTTGTGGGGACTATTCGCGATCGCGTTGGTGACTTCAAAGCGGCTCAACTCCAGGTTTCTGCCCGTGCCCAAACCCACTTCTTGAACAACCTCATGTTCCAGAAGCTCGCTAACCACGTCAATGGGGTAGAGCACAATCCTCTGCTGGCAGAGCAGATGCGCTGCCAATGCCAAGATTGTGAAGCGGCGGTCAGCCCCCTAGCTTATCTAGCCGATTTGCTCAAATACGCCACTGAGAACATCAAAAACATTAATGTTCCGATCTCGGCAGCCAACCTGGCGGCGATTTTTCAGCAACCCTTTGATCTGCCTGCATCCTGTGAAGCTGTGGATGTTCAAATTCGGCAGGTACGTCTCTGTGTGGAGGTGCTGCGCGGCTTTTTGGGAGTCAGACCGTTAGCCGATGCTGATCAAGAGACTGCACTAGTCAAGGCTGAAAAAAATTATCTCCTCGCGGCTTACACCACAGTCTTAACCAAAATCGGTACAAATTATGCTGAGTTGCGTCTATCCCGCACCAGTGAACCCTCTTTACGTCAATCCCTAGCCGAACGCTTAGGCATTGATGTGAGTCACCTCAATGCCTTTTTTCTTGATCCAAATGCAGCTTCACTTACAGAAGCAAGCCTAGAGCAAGTGTTCGGCTTAGCCGATACCACCCGCGCCCCGTTTACCTCTGTTCCCATCTCCGAACTCCAAACTTGGCGACTAGAGCATCTACGCACCCTCTGGAAATCCCAAGATTTCCCCGCTGATCAGTATGAAGACGGGCAAAATGCGATCGCCCTCAAGCAACTATCTTTGGGTGTTGTCTTTGCCCCACCTCTAGATGCCAAATTTGCCTACGACGCCGAACGACAGCAGCTAGTCTGTCAAGGGGTAATGACACCCGATGAGCGCAGCAACTTACTAGCACTTGACCCCGCCGATCTAACCTATCAACAGGCAGTCAAGCAGTTATTCCAAAGCTCTCAGCGTCTGCCCATCATTGACCCTGACCTGATTGGTCCCGATGATTTTCGCCGCCCCTTCCTTAAGGTCAACCCAGGCGATGCCGATCAAGCGTTCGATCTCTGGAAAAACCGTCGAGACTGGGTGGACGATCGCCTCCAGGTGTTTTCTGGGTTGACCAAACTGGTTCCGGGGCAAGCTCAGCCAGTCCCTGACATCGCCGCGATGTTTGCCGTGATGTACCAACCAGTGACTTACGGTGCCATAAGTGCGATCGCCTGGGCAACGACCACCCCCGACACAGAGTTTGAGAACCTTCGCAACCGACTGACCCAAGGCATTGATGTGACTGCCAACCAGTTCAGGCTGCAAGACGATCTGAATTTGACGGTCGAGAGCTTCACTCATTTAATGGCGATCGCGGCCAAAGCCAAAGCGTGGGAAACCGACCTCCGCAGCGAACCAGTCAAGGATGACGAATGGCGCGAGGTGTATTCCATACTGATCCAGGCTCAGAAGGTAAAGCTGTTTGCCGATTGGCGCAAAGAAGAAAGCGACGCGGGGATTCAATTCGATCCACAAACCTTCTGGATATCCCTACGGCAGCCCCTAGAGGGAGAATGGCCACCCCTGCGCTCTGCCCAACTGCCCCTGATTGACCCAGCGACAATCAAACTTAAGGATTTAGCAGAACCCGTTGTTGGTGAACGGGCGATCGCCCTTTGGCAAACCCGTCAAATCAGACTAGAGCAAATTCCCAAGGATTTGGCAACTGAGCGGCAAAATAATGGTTTTGATGCGTTGTTACGCCTTGCGCTTGGACATTTCAATCCTGGTGATGCTTTGCAGCATGACCTTATTGCCCTTAAGGCCGAATTGAGTGATCCCGATCCAGCCGTTGTTGCCAGTGCCACCGACAAAATCACCAACGATCTGCATTTGCGGGCAGAGAGCTTCAAGCGTCTGCTGGCAATTAAAGCCAAAAACGATGATCCTGACCCAGCGAAAAAGCCCACTGCCGCCGAATGGGCTGAACTCAACACCATCCTGACTTCTGCTCGTAAGATTAAACACGAATTTCCTATCTGGATAGCAGAAGAAGATCCCTTGACAGGCGTAGCCTATTGGAACGCATTAAAAGCCAAACTCCCTCGCTGGCGATCCTCCGGGGAAACACGTCAACTTTGGCAGCGGGCACTGCGCGATCGCAGCAAATCGGCAATCATTGATCCAGATCTTATTGGGCCAAGCGATCTGAAAAATCCAGTTCCAGGCAACCCCGCTTTTGACCTCTGGCAAGCCCAATCAGGTGAAATTAGTACACAACTGGCTCAACTGGCAGCAGAACCTCAAACCCCAACAGGACTCGATACCAACTTCCAAGCCATCCTCGGCATATCGATTGCTCAGTTAATTGCAATTGCAGCCGAGCAAGAGAAGGGCAATATCATTAGTGATCGCCTTGCTCAACTGTCTTTGGAAACGGCAGAATTTAACTATCTGCTTCGCATCGCCAAATTAGCAAATCAGGCACAACCCATCCTCAATTTGGAATGGGAAAACCTCTACTCAATTTTGGTTCAAGTTTGGAAACGGCGACAGGCTGCCCAGTGGCGATCGGCAGAAAAAACTCAAACAATTTTGCTCAGTTCAGATTTCTTCCAGATTCCGCCCCCTGCTCCGCTGCAATTTCCACCCAAAGAGCGAACGGTGGTTGATATTTGGCGATCCCCCAAAGTTGCCTATCAAGACTGGCAAGACAATCTACAGTCTCGCCTCGATCAGGAGCAAACAACCATTCAAGCACTGAGAAACGCAGTAAGTTCTGCTGAAGAAGCTACGCTGCCCCTGTTGCGAGATGCTCTAATCCTTGCCATTTCACTCTCTGGAGATATGGAAGCCAAAGCAAAATGGGTGACTGAAAATTTGCTGATTGACGCGAAAATGAGTGGTTGCTCGCTGACAACCCGTGTCGCGCAGGTGATCGAAACCCTTCAAAGCCTCATCCTGGCATTACGCACTGGACAAGTAGAGGATCTCTACCGCACTTTTCAGCTTAATCTAGATGGCTTTGATGAGAAATGGAAATGGCTCGGCTCCTATGCTTCCTGGCGAGCCGCCATGTTTGTGTTCCTCTATCCCGAAAACATTCTGCAACCCAGCCTGCGGAAATGGCAGACTCCTGCCTTTCAATCCCTGCTTAAGGACACAGGTGGAAATCGCAAACTTACCCCTGCCGATGCCTGTTTCCATACCAAGAAGTATTCAGAATACTTGCAGGATATTGCGACATTGCGGGTAGAAGCTTCTTGTACCAGTCGAACTCGACTCACCAAGGGCGATGGATGTAGTAAAACCGATGATGGCTATCGTTGCCTCTTCTATATGTTTGGGCGAGGAGGCTTAACGGGGAAGATTTACTGGTCTGCCTATGACCTGCTAAACCCAGAAAACTATACTCAAACTTTCTGGCGCGAAGTTGAAGTTAAAAACTTTGACAATATCATCGGCATTTTGGGTGCGGTTCCCTACCAGATTAATCCAAAACAGAGATACATCTTCCTGTTCGGAAAAAAACAAGATGGGAAAGTTGAGCGTCTAGTTTGTGCAAAGTACGACTTGGAGCATCCACTGACTTGGTGTAGTGAACTGCTAATGCTAGATGTTCCAGATGATAAAGAAACACGATTTGAAGCGGTTGTAAAGCAAACTGAATTTGAGAATGAGCCACCTCACTTAGTATTTCGCATTTACAATCCACGTACAGTAAGAATTTCTGCTATTAGCACACTCACTGCAAACCATAAAGAACGAAAGATTAATGCCTCAGGTGACGACTGGGAAAGCGAAGACTTCAAGCCCTTTTATGCTCCTCAGGCACGCAAATTATTGAGTATGGTTGGTGACAAGAATGATCGAAATTTATTTCGTATATTTCAGGAGAATAATCAGGGGAATATTGATATGATTCCCTTTTCCCCTGGAACGAGTTTTTATTATTCTTACTCGGGAGTTACGATTAAGGATGAGGATCGTGATCGCTTTACAACTAACACATTAAGACAAGAATTTTACGGAAAGTATATTGGTGTATTTTGTCTAGGGCAATTTAGTCCTTTCCTTCTAATACTGCCATTTAAGATTACTACACGAATTCCTCAGTATGAGCTTTATGCGATTCACCCTTTTCCTTCCAGTACAACTAAGATAACTTCCCCATTTCCTTTACCTATTACTTTTGTCGGCGTAAGACTAGAACCAGCTTCGGCTTCTCTTATCCCAACATGGGGAATAGCAGAGTATGGAAATGACCAGAAAAAAAGGCTAGTATTTCGCCCTGACAATGCGCCAACAGAAATTTTTCAGCTTTTAGAAAACGACAGTCCTCTAAGATTTACCCTGATAACTCGGCAATCAGTTACACCTCTTTTGTCCGGGCCAATTGAAATTCCCAGTCGATTATCTGAAAGCGAGTTGCAAATCCGACGGGGCTTGGTGCAAACTGCTTACCAGGGAAATTTCCCACTTGGAGTTGTGGCTTACACTTATCTCGAAGAAGCCTACTACTTTGTTCCCATTCATCTTGCCCTTGCCCTGTATCGTAGTGGCGAATATCTCGCTGCATTAGATTTACTCCGCACGGTTTATGACTACACCACCGATGTTGGCAAACGCAAGATCTACTATGGCTTGATCGCTGAAGAATCTATTGCCAATACCTATAAGCGCAGCCCCTATTGGCTACTCGACCCCTTAAATCCCCACGCCATCGCAGCTACACGCCAGAATACCTACACCCGATTCACACTCCTCATTATCATTCGCTGCTTACTAGACTACGCCGATGCCGAGTTTACTCAAGACACATCTGAATCCAATCCTCGTGCCCGACGGCTCTACCTAATTGCCCAAGAACTGCTCAAGAACAGAGAACTCCAGCAAAGCCGCAATCAATGCGAAGAAATTATTGGTGTTCTCGATGACATCCAGGTTGCTGACGATCGCTGGCAGCTCAATATCAATCAAATCAAAGGCGAGCTTAAGGCAATTCCCGATGCACAAAGGCTGCAACCCATCGTCAATCAAATCCAACAAGTTTTGATTACCGACGTACCTTTTGAGCAACGCTTTGCCAGTGCCAAATCGATTCTAGTCCAGGCGATCGCGGCTTTGCCCACAGACTCCAACCTGACCAGCATCATCCAAAAAAACGAAAGCTTCAGCCATGCCGTTCAGCGTTCCATGCTTTCCGATGAGGCTCTGACAGCAACACTCGAATCCGTTAGCACCATTGCCACAGAAGACTTTCAGCGCACTGTCTCAATGGTCACAGAAATTTCAACTTCACGGTTGGCAATGCGAGCCATCAGTCTTCCCTGGCTGCGCGAACCGATTCCCCGTTTAGTAAACCCTGAACAATCGCAAGCAGCCATAAAACTCACCAGTGCCCGACGCGACGCAGCTCGATTAGATGTCTTGGCTCCAACCTATACAGCAACCCTTGCTCAAGTTGCGGCTAGCCAGCCCATGACGGCCATTAATCAGGCTGCTCAAGTGCCGATAATCCACATTCCTCAATTAATCAGTAGCTTCTGCATTCCCCCCAACCCCCTGCTCAAATCTCTGCGTTTGCGGGCAGATTTGAACTTATATAAGCTGCAAACCTGTCGCAATATTGCAGGCATGAAGCGGCAATTAGAACCCTACGCAGCCCCGACGGATACCACGACTGGGTTGCCAAGCATCGGCGCTGGTGGTCAACTCCTCTTGCCCGGTGTTGTGCGTTTACAGCCTACCCTCTATCGTTACCAAGTTTTGATTGAAAGAGCTAAGCAATTAGTTCAACTGGCAGGACAAATTGAATCAGCCTTACTTGCCAGCCTTGAAAAACGAGACAATGAAGCCTTCACTCTCCTCAAAGCACGCCAAGAGTTGGGCTTGGCTCAAGCCGGTATTCGGCTGCAAAGCCTCCGCATTAAAGAGGCGAATGACGGGACAAAGCTTGCCGAACTGAGAAAAAAACGAACTGAAATACAAATGCAAACTTATGGTGAATGGATTCAGGCTGGTCTAAATGAATATGAGCAACAAATGATTTCCGCCTATAAAGTTGTAGAGGAAAATAGGAACAGTATTGCGCAAGTTGATGGGGCTATTCAAGTATATCAAGCAGCTATTGGTGTTGCTGGAGCAGGATTTGGTGCAGCAGCAGCAGGATTTGCCGCCACTGGAATGGGCATAGCTCTTTTAACTAAATATAGTTATCAGCAAAATCAGTCTAAAGCCGAAAAAGGATTGCAAACCGCTTCTCTCTATGCAAATCTAGAGAATCGAAAACAAGAGTGGCAATTCCAATTAGAGTTGTCAAATCAGGATATCATCATTAGCGACCAGGAAATTGTCTTAGCAAGCGATCACGTCGAAATCGTCACCCAAGAAAAAGTAATTTCTGAATTGCAAGCCACCAATGCCAAAGATACAATTGAGTTTCTATCCACCAAATTCACCAACGTCAACCTCTACGATTGGATAAGTGGCATTCTAGAAGAGGTTTACCGCTTTTTCCTCCAGCAAGCCACTTCCACGGCAAAACTCTCTGAGAATCAACTCGCTTTCGAGCGTCAGGAAGTTCCTCCCGCCTATATCCAGTCAGACTACTGGATAGCGCCCTCAGGTGGTACAGGCAGTTCCAGTTTGAATGCTCCAGCACTCGATCGCAAAGGTCTAACCGGCTCTGCCCGCCTGCTGCAAGATATTTTTCAACTCGACCAATATGCGTTTAATACCAACAAACGCAAGCTCCAGCTTTCTAAGACTCTTTCCTTGGCAATACTCGCGCCAGCCGAATTCCAACGCTTTCGCGAAACCGGAGTGATGATCTTTGCTACCTCAATGGAGATGTTTGATCGCGATTTCCCTGGTCACTACTTGCGCCTAATCCGTCGCATCCGCACCTCCGTCATTGCCCTAATTCCACCCACCCAAGGTATTCATGCCACTCTAACTACCACAGGGCTGTCCCGCACCGTCATAGGCCCCGATATTTTTCAGACCGTCTCCATTCGCCGCGACCCAGAATTGGTTGCTCTCACCTCTCCTCTCAGCTCCACCGGAATATTGGAACTAGAACCCCAGCAAACCGACATGCTGCTTCCCTTTGAGGGCAACGGCGTTGATAGCACCTGGGAATTCCGGATGCCCAAAGCTTCTAATCAGTTTGATTATCGGTCGATCGCCGATGTCCTAATCACGATCGAATACACTGCCCTCAACAGCTTTGACTACCGTCAACAGGTGATCCAAACCCTAAAACCTAACTTGAGTGGCGATCGTCCCTTCAGCTTCCGCAACCAGTTTGCCGATCAGTGGTACGACCTGAACAATCCCGACCAGACCAAGACCCCGATGAAAATCAAATTCCAGATCTTCCGGGAAGACTTTCCGCCCAACGTTGAGACTCTCAAAATTCAACAAGTCTTGCTCTATTTCGTCTGTGTCAGTCAAAAAACCATTGAGCTTCCCATTACTTCACTACGATTCACTGAACAGGGTAACCAGGGCACCGTTGGCGGCAGCGCCGCCCCAATCGATGGCATCATCAGCACCCGTCGTGGCAACGCTGGAAGTTGGACAGCAATGATCGGTAAAGCTCCTATAGGCGAGTGGGAGTTAACCCTACCCAATACCGAAGAAGTTAAAAAACACTTCCTGAGTGAGGAGATTGGGGATATTTTGTTCGTGATTACCTATTCAGGCCTTTTATCGGAGTGGCCTGCGTAATCTCAAGTCTAATGAATTTTATTGCTCATCATTCGTTTTGGGGACAATAGACGAGCGCATCATCTGCCCGTAGCCGATGTGCCAGCTCAGCGATAAGCGATCGCACCTTCGCGCTAGACAAAACGCTCCATGCCCATCAGTGAGCCCTGCTAGCTGACTATGGAAAGGATTGCGATAAGCAGCATCCACCACTGCGGGAAATGGATCCCGCGGCGCATTCGGCAATCGGGCATCGCCTTGAGAGGCCGGCAACATGCGCTGCAAATGGCATGGGGAAGTGAGGACATCATCCCAAGTCTGACTTTGCCCATTATGCGGTTATCAGTGTCCTTTATGGTTTGGCGCTGAATTCCGTCAAACGACCATTGGCCACATTGTTCGACGCTTACTATCTCATATTTATGAGGCAAGCGTCAGCCTTGGTCATCGACACTCAGCCTGTCGTTTATGAGTAGTTTCTTAAACTTCTGACAAAAAAGCCCCCGGCATGGAGGCCGGAGGCTGATAACGTCCCTCAGGAGACAGAGTTTGAACGGCTGGCTTATCCGAACTTGCCTGACGTGGAAGCGATTAGGAAGGCCCCGTAGGTGAGGATGTAGCCAATGGTGAAGTGAGCGAGACCCACGACACGTGCCTGAACGATTGAGAGGGCCACTGGCTTATCTCGCCAGCCAACCAAGTTGGCGAGCGGGGTGCGCTGGTGCGCCCAGACAATCGTTTCAATCAGTTCCTGCCAATAACCACGCCAGGAGATCAGGAACATGAAGCCGGTAGCCCAAACCAGGTGACCGAACAGGAACATCCAGGACCAGACGGCCAGGTTGTTCGAGCCGAAGGGGTTGTACCCGTTGATCAGCTGGGAGCTATTCAGCCACAGGTAGTCGCGGAACCAGCCCATGATGTAGGTGCTGGATTCGTTGAACTGGGCCACATTACCCTGCCAGATGGCGAGGTGCTTCCAGTGCCAATAGAAGGTGACCCAACCGATGGTGTTCAGGGCCCAGAAGACTGCCAGGTAGAAGGCATCCCAAGCCGAGATATCACAGGTGCCTCCACGGCCGGGCCCGTCGCAGGGGAAGGAATAGCCGAAGTCCTTTTTATCGGGCATCAGCTTCGAACCCCGAGCATCGAGGGCGCCCTTCACCAGGATCAGGGTGGTGGTGTGGAGACCCAGCGCAATGGCGTGGTGCACCAAGAAGTCACCAGGACCGATCTGGAGGAACAGGGAGTTGTTGCCGGCGTTGATGGCATCCATCCAACCTGGAAGATAGGCGGCACCAGATGTGCTGGCCAGACTTCCGGAATTGGCCAGCAGCACATCCATGCCGTACATGGCTTTGCCACTGGCGGCCTGGACGAACTGGGCAAACACTGGCTCCACCAGGATCTGCTTCTCGGGGGTGCCGAAGGCCACGACCACATCGTTGTGGACGTAGAGGCCCAGGGTGTGGAAGCCGAGGAACAGGGACACCCAGCTCAGGTGGCTGATGATCGCTTCTTTGTGCTCGAGCATCCGGGCCAACACGTTGTTCTTGTTGGCTTCGGGGTCGTAATCACGGATGAAGAAGATCGCACCGTGGGCGAAGGCACCGCACATCAGGAAGATGGCGATGTACTGGTGGTGGGTATAGAGGGCTGCCTGGGTGGTGTAGTCCTTCGCGATGAATGCGTAGGAGGGCAACGCATACATGTGCTGTGCCACCAGGCTGGTGACCACGCCGAGGGACGCCAGAGCAAGACCCAGCTGGAAGTGCAGGGAGTTGTTGATGGTGTCGTAGAGGCCCTTGTGACCGGCACCGAGAGCGCCTCCGAAAGGAGTGCCCTTGGGCGGGTTGTGGGCTTCGAGGATCTCGCGGATCGAGTGACCAATACCGAAGTTGGTCCGGTACATGTGACCAGCAATCACAAACAGGCAGCCAATCGCCAGGTGGTGATGGGCGATGTCCGTGAGCCATAGGGCTTCGGTCTGGGGGTGAAAACCACCCAGGAAGGTCAGGATCGCGGTGCCGGAACCGGTGGCGGTGCCGAAGATCTGATTGGCGGTGTCGGGGTTCTGGGCGTAGACGCCCCAGTTGCCGGTGAAGAAGGGAGCCAGACCCGCAGGGTGTGGAGACACCGAGAGGAAATTGTCCCAACCCACGTGCACACCGCGGGATTCAGGGATCGCCACGTGAACCAGGTGACCGGTCCAGGCGATGGAGCTGAAACCGAACAGAACGGCGAGGTGGTGGTTGAGGCGGGATTCAGCGTTCTTGAACCAGGCCAGCGAAGGCAGGAACTTGGGCTGAAGGTGAAGCCAGCCAGCGAACAGGGCCCATGCCGACAGGATCATCATGAAGATGGAACCCTGGTAAAGCTCGGCGTTGGTGGTCATGCCGATCGTGTACCACCAGTGGTACAGACCGGAATAGGCGATGTTCACCGGGGAGGTGGCGCCCGCCTGGGTGAAGGCGGTGATGGCGCCCTGGCCGAAGTGAGGATCCCAGATCGCGTGAGCGATGGGACGGACGTGCAGCGGATCGGCGACCCACTGCTCAAAGTTGCCCTGCCAGGCGATATGGAACAGGTTGCCCGAAACCCAGAGGCCGATGATCGCCAGGTGACCGAAGTGGGTGGAGAACAGCTTCTGATAAAGCCGCTCCTCCGTCATTCCGTCATGGCTCTCGAAGTCGTGAGCCGTGGCGATGCCGTACCAAATACGACGGGTTGTCGGGTCCTGTGCCAGACCCTGGCTGAACGAAGGAAATTTCGTTGCCATTGGGAAAGGTCAGGTGGAGGTCAGCCGACCGCGACGATGCGGGCCAGGAAAAATGCCCAGGTGGTCGCAATGCCACCAAGGAGGTAATGGGCCACACCCACGGCACGACCCTGGGTGATGGAGAGCGCCCGCGGCTGTATAGCCGGAGCAACCCTCAGCTTGTTGTGAGCCCAGACGATGGACTCAATCAGCTCCTGCCAGTAGCCGCGGCCGCTGAACAGGAACATCAGGCTGAAGGCCCAGATGAAGTGGGCTCCCAGGAACATCAGACCGTAAGCACTGGAGCTCGAGCCGTAGCTGTTGATAACCTGTGCGGCCTGGGCCCAGAGGAAGTCGCGCAGCCAGCCATTAATGGTGATGGCGCTCTGGGCGAAGTTGCCATTCGTGATGTGCTGGACGCTGCCATCAGCGTTGACGGTGCCCCACACGTCGCTCTGCATCTTCCAAGAGAAGTGGAAAATGACGATCGACAGGGAGTTGTACATCCAGAACAGGCCGAGGAACACGTGGTCCCAGGCCGACACTTGGCAGGTGCCGCCACGGCCGGGGCCGTCGCAGGGGAAGCGGAAGCCGAGGTTCGCCTTATCGGGGACAAGACGGGAGCTGCGGCTGTACAACACACCCTTCAGCAGGATCAGCACGGTGACGTGGATCGTGAAGGCGTGGATGTGATGGACCATGAAGTCGGCCGTTCCCAAGGGAATCGGCCCGGCGGCAACCTTGCCACCCACGGCCACGACGGCGCCATTGAACACTTCGCTGACGCCAGCAAGGGCGTTGGGAGCGGTGGTGCCGGCAGCGGCGGCATGGAGGCCCTGAATCCACTGGGCGAACACCGGCTTCAGCTGGATGGCCGAATCACTGAACATGTCCTGGGGACGGCCCAAGGCACGCATGGTGTCGTTGTGGATATAAAGGCCGAAGCTGTGGAAACCAAGCCAGATCGACACCCAGTTGAGATGGCTGATCAGAGCATCGCGGGCCTTGAGCACCCGGTCGAGCACGTTATCGACGTGCTTGGCGGGGTCGTAATCGCGAATCATCGCGATGGCTGCGTGAGCACCTGCGCCCACAATGAGGAAGCCGCCAATCCACATGTGATGGGTGAAGATCGACAGCTGGGTTGGGTAGTCAATCCCGATGTAGGGATAGGGAGGCATCGCATACATGTGGTGGGCCACGATGATGGTCAGCGAGCCAAGCATCGCCAGGTTCACAGCCAGTTGGGCATGCCAGCTGGTGGTCAGGAACTCGAAGAGTCCGTCATGACCATTGGAAGCTGGGAACAGCAGGGGATCACCCTTCTGACCCTCGAGGATCTCCTTGATGCTGTGACCAATGCCCCAGTTGGTGCGGTACATGTGGCCAGCCACGATGAACAGCACCGCAATCGCCAGGTGGTGGTGGGCGATGTCGGTCATCCAAAGGCTGCCGGTTACGGGATTCAGCCCACCTTTAAAAGTGAGGAAATCGCTGTAAGCGGCCCAGTTGCCCGTGAAGAAGGCTGAGATGCCCGCCCCGAAACCGGGGAAGATCTGGGCGATCAAGTCCTGATTAAGGAACTCGTGGGGCAGGGGAATGTCTGCATACGTGGCGATGGTTTTGCCATTGAGCACCAGCGGCTGGCCGGCGTCGATGGCTTCCATCAGCGCGTTGGTGGGAAGCGACACATGCAGGAGGTGACCTGTCCACGAGAGGGAACCGAGTCCGAGCAGGCCGGCCAAATGGTGGTTGAGCATCGACTCAACGTTCTGGAACCACTCAAGCTTCGGAGCTGCCTTGTGGTAGTGGAAGACACCGGCGTTGAGCATCAGGCCGGCCATCACCAGTGCGCCGATGGCCAGGGCCAGCAGCTGGGTTTCGTTGGTGATGCCCCAGCCTCTCCACACGTGGAAGACACCGGAGGTGATTTGAATGCCGTGGAAGCCGGCACCCATATCGCCGTTGAGGATCTCCTGGCCGAAGATCGGCCAGACCACCTGGGCACTCGGTTTGACGTGCAGGGGGTCGGCAAGCCAGCCGGAGTAGTTGGAGAAGCGGGCGCCGTGATAGAAGGCGCCGCTCAGCCAGATGAAAATGACGGCCAAGTGGCCGAAGTGAGCGCTGAAGATCTTGCGTGAGACCTCTTCAAGATCGCTCGTGTGGCTGTCGAAGTCGTGGGCGTTGGCGTGGAGGTTCCAAATCCAGGTGGTGGTTTTGGGACCCTTGGCGAGGGTGCGGTCGAAATGGCCGGGCTTTTCAAAAAGCTCGAACGTTGCCGGAACGGGGTTCCGGTCGACCAGATCCTTCGCCTTGTTCCCACGCTCTGGTGGGCTGATGGTCATCGAGAGGTTCCTCGAGGGACGGAATCGAGGTGGAGGTCCACCCCTGTGGAAACCAGGGCTTGGGGCCATGGCTGCCGGTGGGACCGGGCGCCGCTGGGGGAGCAAGGCCCCCGCCGACGGTCGCCGACGCCAGTCCGACGCGGGTTAAACCCTTGCCGTGACTGGAGCTTTGGGCCCCGAAAGGGGACCGCTGGCGAAAGTATAAGGGCCAAAAACAGGCCGATTCGGCTGCTAGTTACAAAGGTTCAATCCCGCTCCTTTTCAGGCTGGGACTGGGGTCTGGAGAGGGATTGATCACATCAGGCTGCTCCGCTTATGCGCTGATTTGAATAGTTAAATTCTTCTCATTTCTCTCTGATCGTCACGACGCTTCCATCGCCTTCTGCCGGCGACTGTCGCCACAGCAGAATGCGCGGCAACCCCATGATTTCCAGGAGAAGGGCCTTGGCGGGCGGAATCCAGTTTCACCTAGGACTCCCGTGCCGGGGGCTGCCCAGTCCAGGCCCAGCTGCCCTGGCGATGTTGCTTACCCTGGCGTTGGTGATTGGCGCCTGGGTGGCACTCCCCCTGCCAGCCCACGCCTGGAACCTGCCGGGGCGATCGGCGGCGAGCCCTCCTGTGGGCGCGCCACCTCCCCCATGGGGGCTGCAGGAGGTGGCGCCTCCCACCGCCGTGGTGCAGTTGGCGGAGGCGCTGGCCCAAAGGCAGCCCAGGATCACGATCCTCGAACCCCGGGACGGAGCCCTGCTGCCGGAGGCTCCCTGGACCCTGCGACTGGGGGTGGATGACTGGCCTCTGGTGGACGCGGGACCCCTGGGTCTGGGACCCCATCTCATGGTGCAGCTCGATGATGGCCTTCCCCAGCCCCTGCTCGAACCCACCGCCCTGATGCCCCCCCTCACCCCGGGCAGCCACCGGCTCACGGTTTACGCGGCACGCCCCTGGGGCGAAGTGGTGAAGGCACCCGGAGCCTTCCGCCAGATCCGGCTGCATCGGGTCGCGCTCAATCCGCTCGAGCTTCCCGCCGAAGGGAGTCCCCAGCTGCTGGCGGTGAGTCCCTTGCAGCCCAGTGCGGGGGAGCCCGTGCTGCTCGACTGGCTCCTGATCGATGCCCCCCTGCAGAACCTACGGGCCGATGACGCCCGCTGGCGGCTGAGGGTGACGGTGAACGGTGACAGCTTTCTGGTGAACCAGCAGACCCCTCTCTGGCTTAAGGGCTGGAAGTCGGGAAGCAATGCCGTGCTCCTCGAATTGGTGGATGGCCGGGGGGAACCGCTCAATCCACCTTTTAACAGTGTGGTGCGGGAGGTCCGCCTCGACCCCGGATCCCCGCGTCCTCCCTGGCTGGGCCCCAGCCTTGATGGGCCGACCCTGGCCCGGCTGCTGGGGGAGCTGCCATCAGCCGAGCCAGAAGCCCCATCCCAACAGCCGCCATCCCAGCAGGCGCCATCTCAGAGCAGCGTTGCCGTTTCCTCGCCCTTGCCGGAGCCAGAGCAGTCGGTCCCTTCTCGGGCTTTGGAAAGCCCGGAGCCAGTCCGAATGGCCCCGGATCTGGCTCAGGATCCCGGCTCATCCGGGCAAGCCGCGCTGGAGGCGGTTCCTCCAACGCCGCGGCCGCTCCCTTCGGCGGCCACCCTCCCTTTGACCCCTTCAGAACTGGATCGGCCCGAGCAGGACGCCAACCGCTCTAGGGAGATCGAGGCCGCTTCTCCTCTTCAGACCCCTTCCCTTCCCCGCCCGGACGCTCCCCTGACCCCTCCTTCCCCATCCCTATCTGTGCATCCCTTCGATCCCGGCGGGCCGGGGGCCGCCTCCAGCGAGGGAGATCGGGCTGCTTTGCCCAGCCAGTCTGGAGAAGGCTCCGTTCCGGCCGGCACCACTGGGATGATTCCCTCCGCCCGGGACGAGGTCAATGATGATGGCACGCTGATCCGTCCCGCCCGCCGGAGTCCTCTCCAGGCGCTGCGGGAGAGGTTTGCACGATGAGCCTCCACCCCAGCTCCCCGCCCCGATCCCCGGAGACGGTGTGGACACCCGAGCCTGGTGGCCCGGGTCCGCGGTCGATCGTGGCCCTGGGCTTCAGTCCTGAGGCCAGGGTTCTGCTGCAGAGCTTGGAGGCCACCGGGCTGGTGGCCGCGATCCGCTGGCCGGGTGCAGCGCCATCGCCGGCGGACTGGCTGCGGCAGCACTGGGACCAGGCCGAGGCGGTGGTGGCGGTGGGAGCCTGCGGGCTGATCGTTCGCCTGATCGCCCCACTCCTGGAGCACAAACAAAGCGATCCCGCGGTGGTGGTGCTGGATCCGGCCGGGCGGTATGCCATTCCCCTGCTGGGGGGGCATGCCGGCGGTGGGGAAGCCCTGGCTGCCCGGCTGGCTGCCCTGCTCGGGGCCGAGGTGGTTCCCACCGGCAGCTCGGCCGCCATGGGTCGGCTTCCCCTTGATGCCTTCGGCCGTGCCTGGGGCTGGACCCGTGGCTGCGGCGACTGGAACGCCCTGATGCAGGCCGCCTCCCGTTCCGGAGCCCTGCCTCCTCTGGAGCAGACCGGGGGCCTGGAGCTCTGGCGCGACCTGCCGGCCGTCCAGGGGGCCGGCAGCGGCGACGTGGAGGAGGGGGCGGCTGGCGTGCCAGGGCCCCGGCTGGTGATCGGCCCGGCCACCGGCCCGGAATGCCACTGGCATCCCCCCTGCCTCTGGCTGGGGGTGGGTTGTGAGCGCGACACCAGTCCCGCCTTGCTGGAGCGGCTGGTGGAGCGCAGCCTGTCGCTGGCGGGGTTGGCCCCGGAGGCCGTGGCGGGCTTGGCCAGCATCGACCGCAAGGGCGATGAAGCGGCCCTGCTGGCGCTCAGCCAGCGCCATGGCTGGCCCCTGCGGCTCTTCGACGCCGCCAGCCTCGCGGCGGTGCCGGTGCCCAACCCCTCCGAGGCGGTGGCCGAAGCCATGGGAACCGCCAGCGTGGCCGAGGCTGCGGCCTTGAGCGCTGCCCGCGCCGCCGCCCCGAAGGCCGCCGGTTTCACCGGCATATCCGAGGGCAACACCGGGGGGACCAGTGCCGCCGCCGCTGCACTGGTTGTGCCCAAGACCATCGAACGCGCCGCCCCCGGCGAGCGCGGCGCCGCCACCTTGGCGGTGGCCCTGGCGAGTCGGCAATGGGCGCCCCAGCGGGGTGAACTGCACCTGGTGGGCAGCGGCCCCGGCCAGCTCGACCTGCTCAGCGGTGATGCCCGCGCCGCCCTGGCCCGGGCCACGGTGTGGGTGGGCTATGGGCCCTATCTGGATCTGCTGGAGCCGCTGCGGCGTCCCGATCAGCTGCGCCGCGACGGCCGCCTCACCGAGGAGCGAGCCCGCTGCGCCGAGGCCCTTGAGCTGGCGACTCAAGGGCTGCGGGTGGCCTTGGTGTCCTCCGGAGACAGCGGCATCTACGGCATGGCTGGCCTGGCCCTGGAGCAGTGGCTGGCCCGCGACGTGTTCGATCGTCCGGGCTTTCAAGTTCACCCGGGCATTTCGGCCCTGCAGCTGGCGGCGGCCCGGGCCGGTGCCCCGCTGATGCACGATTTCTGCACCATCAGCCTCAGCGATCGTCTCACCCCGTGGGCGGTGATCGAGCGCCGACTGCGGGCGGCCGCGGCCGGCGACTTCGTGGTGGCCCTCTACAACCCGCGCTCGCTCGGCCGCGATTGGCAGTTGGAGCGGGCCCGAACCCTGCTGCTCGAGGCACGGTCGGCCGCCACGCCGGTGGCTCTGGCGCGCCAGCTGGGACGACCCGGCGAGAGTGTGCGGCTCTACACCCTGGAGGATCTACCCGTGGAGGAGGTGGACATGCTCACCCTGGTGCTGATCGGCAACAGCACCAGCCGGCTTCAGGACGGCCGCATGGTGACACCCCGGGGCTATCCGGGAGCCAGCCTGGAGTGAGGGCCCCAAGAAAAATCGGGATGACAGGATTCGAACCTGCGGCCCCTTCGTCCCGAACGAAGTGCGCTACCAAGCTGCGCTACATCCCGATGACTCAACTGTAGGGGATGGTCCGGGCTCCGGGCCATCCCTCCTTCAGGGGCCTTCGCTGCGCCAGGGCCTTTGAGGGCGATGCGGCCGATGTGGGGCCGGAGCAAAGCGGGGGGCGTTCGGATAGTGCCCCGCGCCTGTTCCTACACTCGTTGACAAGGTGGTCCTCGGCTGCCGCTGGCCTGAATCCGGTTCTTCCATTGGCCCTCCGTGATCTTCAGCTGGCCCCTGCTGCCGCTGGCCCGGGTGACATCTCTCCCTCCACCGCCATGCCCGACGCACTAGGTGCCCAGGTCGGAGCCGCGGCTCCTGCTCCGGCAGCTAAACCCGACTGGCTGCGGGTGAAGGCGCCCCAGCGCGAGCGGATCGGAGCCGTGGCCGACCTACTCCTCGATCTCAAGCTCAACACCGTCTGCCAGGAGGCCAGCTGCCCCAACATCGGCGAGTGCTTCGCCGGCGGCACCGCCACCTTCCTGATCATGGGGCCGGGCTGCACCCGCGCCTGCCCCTACTGCGACATCGACTTCGACAAGAGCGTGCGGGCCCTCGATCCCAGCGAACCGGAGCGGCTCGGCGAGGCAGTGGCGCGATTGGGCCTGAGCCACGTGGTGATCACCTCGGTGAATCGCGACGACCTGGACGATGGGGGCGCCAGCCAGTTCGTGGCCTGTATCCAGCAGGTGCGCCTTCGCGCCCCCCTGACCACGATCGAGCTGCTGATCCCCGATTTCTGCGGCGACTGGGACGCCCTGGCGGCGGTGATGGAAGCAGCCCCAGACGTGCTTAATCACAACATCGAAACCGTGCCGCGCCTCTACCGCAAAGCCCGGCCCCAGGGGGTGTACGAACGCTCCCTGGAGCTCCTGGCGCAGGTGCGGAAGCGCTGGCCCCGGACCTACAGCAAATCGGGGTTGATGGTGGGCCTGGGCGAAACGGACGACGAAGTGCTGGAGGTGCTGGCCGATCTGCGCCGCCACCAGGTCGACATCGTGACCATCGGCCAGTACCTCTCCCCTGGCCCCAAACATCTGCCGGTGGATCGCTTCGTGACCCCGGAGCAGTTCGAGCGCTTCCGGAGGCATGGGGAGCAGGAGCAGGGCTTCCTGCAGGTGGTGAGCAGCCCCCTTACCCGCAGCAGCTACCACGCCGGCGAGGTGCAGCGCCTAATGGCCGAGTATCCACGCTAAGGGCGGGGCGCGATTTCTCTGCCCTGCTCGCCAACGACAGCTCGCTGGGTGGGATCCTTTGAAGCCGGTCCTTAGGCCGCCACGGCTTCCCGGGGAGCCAGTCCCATGGCCACCTTCTCGCTCGGTGGCACCAGCAGCTTGAAGCGGGACCGCCAGCTGGGCCAGTCGGCCAGCACCTGGGCTGCCTTGGCGCTGCCGGTGGCCTCGAGATGGGCCTCCAACAGAGCTTTGAGCACCGCCTCCTGCTCCGTGGTGCTGAGCGGCTCGATGGCCACGGTTTCCCGGTTGACCCGTCGCTCCAGATCGCCTTCCTCATCCAGCAGGAAGGCCACCCCGCCGGTCATGCCGGCGGCCACGTTGCGGCCGGTGGAACCGAGCACCACCACCACCCCTCCGGTCATGTATTCGCAGCAATGGTCGCCGGCACCTTCCACCACGGTGCGGGCGCCGCTGTTGCGGACCCCGAAGCGCTCGCCGGCCCGGCCTAGGGCGAAGAGCTCACCGCCGGTGGCGCCGTAGAGGCAGGTGTTGCCGAGGATCACCTTGCTGCCGGGATCGCTGCCGCCGGGGGGCGGCACCACGGTGATGCGGCCGCCATTGATGCCCTTGCCGACGTAGTCGTTCGCCTCACCCACCAGGCGCACATTCATGCCCTGCAGCAGGAAGGCCCCGAAGCTCTGACCTGCGGCCCCCGTGAAGGTGAGATCCAGTCGGCCGGTGAAGCCGGTGTTGCCGTGGCGCGCGGCGATCTCTCCGGCGATGCGGGCGCCCACGCTGCGGTCGGTGTTCACGATCGCCAGGTTGCGCTCCAGGTGCCCCTGGCCCTCGATCGCCGCCATCAGGGCGGGATCGGCCAGCAGGGTGTCCTCGAGGATCGGTCCATTGCCGTGGGCTTCGGCGTCGTGGCGGAGCCAGGCGCGATCGGCGGCTTGGGGGATGGGATCGAGCAGGCAGGAGAGATCGAGGGCCGTGGTCTTGGCCAGGGCCACGGCACGGGGCGCCAGCAGTTCGGTGCGGCCGATCAGCTCCTCGAGGCTGGCCACCCCGAGCACGCTGAGCAACTGGCGCACCTCCTCGGCCACAAACAGGAAGAAGTTCACCACGTGCTCGGGCAGGCCGGTGAAGCGCCTGCGCAGGGCCTCCTTCTGGGTAGCCACCCCCACGGGGCAATTGTTGGTGTGGCAAACGCGGGCCATGATGCAGCCCTCGGCAATCATCGACACCGAGCCGAAGCCATACTCCTCGGCGCCCAGCAGCGCGGCGATCACCACATCCCAGCCGGTCTTAAGGCCGCCGTCGGCCCGCAGCAGCACTCGATCACGCAGGCCGTTCTCCAGGAGGCTGCGGTGGACCTCGGTGAGGCCCAGCTCCCAGGGGCTGCCGGCATGTTTGATCGAGCTCAGGGGCGAGGCACCGGTGCCGCCATCGTGGCCGGAGATCTGGATTACATCAGCGTTGGCCTTGGCCACCCCGGCGGCGATGGTGCCGATGCCGATCTCCGCCACCAGCTTCACGCTCACCTTGGCGGCGGGATGCACTTGGTGCAGATCGTGGATCAGCTGGGCCAGGTCTTCGATCGAATAGATGTCGTGGTGGGGCGGCGGTGAGATGAGGGCCACGCCAGCCTTGCTGTTGCGCAGCCAGGCGATGTAGTCGTCCACCTTCGGACCGGGCAGCTGACCGCCCTCCCCGGGCTTGGCCCCCTGGGCCACCTTGATCTCCAGCTGGCGGCCACTGCGCAGGTATTCCGGGGTGACCCCGAAGCGGCCAGAGGCGATCTGCTTGATCGCGGAGCAGGCGGTGTCGCCGTTGCGAAGCCCTTTGATGGTCGGAAGGGTGGCGGAATGGCCTTCGCCGTCCACGTCGTTGAGCAGGTGGAAGCGGGCCGGATCCTCGCCGCCTTCGCCGCTGTTGCTCTTGCCGCCGATGCGATTCATCGCCACCGCCAGCACCTCGTGGGCCTCGCGCGAGAGGGCGCCAAGGCTCATGCCGCCGGTGCAGAAGCGCCTGCAGATGCTCTCGATGCTCTCCACTTGATCAATCGGCAACGGCGCGGCGGCCTTTCGCAGCTGGAGCAGATCACGCAGGGACGTGGCCGGCCGGTTTTCGAGCAGCGTTTGGTAGGTGGTGAAATGGTCGTAGCCGGGGCCTGCCGCCACGGCGGCATGGAGGGCCTTCGCCATCTCCGGGCTGTTGAGGTGATATTCACCGCCGGTGCGGTACTGCACGAAGCCCATGAACTCGAGCTTGGTGCGGTTGAGTTCGGGGTAGGCCTTGGCGTGGAACGCGAGCGTTTCGCTGGCGAGATCGGACAGGCTCAGGCCCGCCACCCGGCTGGTGGTGCCGGTAAAGGCCAGGGCGATCAGATCGGCGCCGATGCCGATCGCCTCGAAGATCTGGGCGCCGTGGTAGCTGGCCAGCAGCGAGATGCCAATCTTGGAGAGGATCTTGCGCAGGCCATCTTCCAGGGCCTTGCGAACGTTGGCCTGGGCCGCATCAGGCGTGAGATCAGGAAGTTTGCCCCGCTCGATCAGAGAGCGGGTCTTGGGGTGGGCCAACCAATGGCGGGTGGTTTCCCATGCCAGCCAGGGGCAGACGGCGCTTGCCCCGTAACCGATCAGGCAGGCCAGGTGATGGGTGCTCCAGCATTGGGCGGTATCGACCACGATCGAGCTCTGCAGCCGCAGGCCTAGGCGCAGCAGGTGATGGTGAACCGCCCCGACCGCCAAGAGGGGGGGGATGTAGGTGGTGCCAGCGCTGATCCCGCCACCGCTGCGGTCGGAGAGCACCAGGATGCAACTGCCGCCGCGCACTGCGGCTTCGGCCCCGGCACATAACCGGGCCACCGCCTGCTCCAGACCAGCCGGACCATCGGTCACCGGTAGCAAGGTGGAGAGGGTGGCAAGGGGCAGGCCATGGCCGGACAGATCGGCCAGCTCGGCCTCATTGAGCACCGGGCTGTCGAGGTGCAGTACCCCGGCGCCGGTGGGCTCGGGGCGGAGGGCCGACCCGCGCTGGCCCAGGTGCATCTCCAGGCTCATCACCAGCTTTTCGCGCAGCGGGTCGATCGGCGGATTGGTGACCTGGGCGAAGCGCTGCTTGAAGTAGTCGTAGAGGAGGTGGGGCTTGGAGGAGAGCACCGCCAGGGGAATGTCGTCGCCCATGCAGTAGGTGGGCTCCTTGCCGGCCCCGGCCATGTCCTCGATCACCAGATCCAGGTCTTCAGCGGTGAAGCCAAAAGCGCTCTGTTGCTGGAGCAGTTCGAGGTCGGCGAGGCGGCGTTCCTGCGCCCAGGCACCGGGGGCAAGGTTGCGGCGATAGGCGGCGAGCCAGGCGCCATAGGGGTGGCGGGAGGCGCTCTGCTCCTTTACCTCCCAGTTGCGCAGTACCCGCCCCTGCTCCAGGTCGATCGCCAGCATCTGGCCAGGACCGAGGCGGCCCTTTTCGATGATGCGGCTTTCCTCCAGTTCCACCACGCCGGTTTCCGAGCCCATCACCACATAGCCATCGCTGGTGATGCAGTAGCGGGCAGGCCGCAGACCATTGCGATCCAGGGTGGCTCCCACCATGCGGCCATCGCTGAACACCAGCAGGGCCGGGCCATCCCAGGGCTCCTGCAAGCAGGCGTTGTATTCGTAAAAATCTTTGATCGCCGGGCGGCTATCGAGCTCAGGCTGGTCGCGGAAGGCTTCCGGCACCAGGGTGAGCAGGCTGTCGGTGATCGGCCGGCCGCTGCGCACCATCAACTCGAGGGTGGCATCGAGGTTGGCCGAATCGCTGAAGGCGGCATTCACCAGGGGTCGCAGGTCGGAGGCGGCATCGCCCCAGACGGCCTCGAGATTGGCCTCGGCGGCACTGGCCCAGTTGATGTTGCCCAGCAGGGTGTTGATCTCGCCGTTGTGGCCGAGCAGCCGCATCGGCTGGGCCAGGGGCCAGCGGGGCAGGGTGTTGGTGCTGAAGCGGCGGTGGTACACCGCGAAGCTCACCGTGAAGCGTTCGTCGCGCAGGTCGGCGTAGAAGCGATCCAGCACCTCGGAACGCACCATGCCCTTGTACACAACCGTGCGGGCGCTGATCGAGGCGAAATAAAGGTTGCCGATGTCGCTGCCCCATGTCTCGCGGGTGCGGTCCACTGCGCGGCGCCGCAGGCGGAACAGCAGCGCCTCAAGGCCATCCACATCCGCGGGTAGGGAGGGGGACGCCCCCGGGGCCAGCAGCAGCCATTGCTCGATCACCGGGGCGGTGTCCCGGGCCATCGGACCGAGCACGGCGGGGTCCACCGGCACGGGCCTCCAGCCCAGGCTGCGGAGCCCCAGACCGGCGGCTTCCTCTTCGCAGAAGCGGCGGGCCTCCTGGCGGCGGCTGGCATCGGCGGGGAGAAATACCATCGCCAGCCCCCGTACGCCCGCCTCGCCGCTGGCGGCCGCCGGCCACACCGCTTCTAGGTAGCTCCAGGGAATGCCGCAGAGGATCCCGGCGCCATCGCCGGAATCGCCGTCACCACCGCATCCCCCCCGGTGCTCCATGCAGCGCAGGCCCCGCAGCGCCTGCAGCAGCACCCAGTGGTTGGGGGTGCCATCGAGGTGGGCCAGAAATCCGACGCCGCAGGCATCCTTCTCGCCTGCCACCGCCGCCGGCGCCGGACTGTCGCAGTGGGGCCAGAGGGGGGCGGAGAAGGAAGGCATAACCCGTCGTGGTGCTAGCGGAAGCGGAACGTCTGATCGGTGGTTCTGGGGATCCAGCATGGTTGGATCAAGCAGAGTTGATCCAGCGGATTGATCCACGATCCGGGCACCCTGAAGAGGTGGACGGGAGCCTGGATCGGTGTGGGGGATCGGGGATCCGCGGCAGGGAGGGGCGCCGCAGCCGGGCAGAGCATTTGATCCTAGGGATTGGTCATCGCCAGCCCGTTCACCACGCACTTCTAGCCAGGTCTAACTTTCATGCCCCCGACCCCGGACCCGATGGCGCAGCCTGCGGCGCTCCCCGCCACGATCCTGCTGGTCACAGCCCTACTGGCGGCTCCTGCCACTGTGGTGAAGGCTGCGCCGCCGCCGCCCCCACCCCTGCCCGAACTGCCCACTTCCCCGGAAAGCCCGCTAGCGGCTCCCGTCGCCGCCGCCGCACACGCCGCCGCCGCACACTCCACTGAGGGCACCCGGCTGGTGATCCTTGGGCTGGCCCAACGGGGAGCCTGGCGCTGGATCGGCCGTCTAGACGCTGCCCCACGGGAGCTGTGGCTGCCCCTGGAGGTGGCCCAGGGCCAGCTGGGGGTGAGTAGTCGCAGCCGTGGTGGTGGCGGAGAGCTGGAGCTCGAGTGGTTTGGTGCCCGGCTGGTGGTGGGAGCCGATCGCCAGCGGCCCCTGGGCGACGAGGTGGCCATCGACCTCGCCCCCCTGCTGGCCGCCAACGGCCTGACGGCCCGCGCCTCCGGGAGCACCCTGCTGCTGGAGATGCCCACCCCGCAGCTGTTGGGCATCCGCCCCAGCACCTCCCCTCCGGGACTGAGGCGGGTGGTGCTCGACCTCAGCGGTCCGGCGATCGTGCGCAGCAGCGAGCCGGGGGGGGTGGTGTTGGCTGTGGCCCACAGCGCCGACCAGCGCGCCGCCCTGCAGGGCCAGGGCCTGAGGGGGGCCGGAACAGGTGCGCTGCTGCGGATCACAGACCGTGGCGGTGCCGCCCCGACCCGAGTCTTCACACTGGGGGGTCCCCATCGCCTGGTGCTGGATCTGCCCGGCGACCCGACCGCGGCGGTGGACACCGCCAGTCCCGGCCGGATCGATCCCCGGCTCCAGTCTCGCCTGGGCCGTCAGATCCTCTGGGAACGGCTGGTGCGGGAGGTGGCTGGCCGTCGGGTGCGGATCAATGCGGTGCGGATCGATCTGCTGAACTCCGACCTTGAACTTCGCCCCCTCAGCCGCGGCGATGGCATGGAGGGGCTGAGCTCCCTGGTGCGCCTGGCGAACCGCCAGGACGCCCTGGTGGCGATCAACGGCGGCTTCTTCAACCGGGTGCGGCGGCTGCCGCTCGGCGCCCTGCGGGACCAGGGGCGCTGGCTGTCGGGCCCGATCCTGAACCGGGGGGCCGTCGGCTGGGATCCAGGGGGGCTACCTCGTTTCGGCCGCCTCCGCCTCGAGGAATCGGTGCTCGATGCCGGCGGCAACCGCTGGCCGGTGTCGGTGCTCAACAGCGGCTATGTGCAGCGCGGGCTGAGTCGCTACACGGCCGACTGGGGCCCCACCTACCGCAGCCTGGTCGACGGGGAGACCGCGGTACTGGTCCGCGATGGGGTGGTGCGGGCCCGCTACGGACCCGACCTTCTGGCCGCCGGCTTGCCGCTGGTGGCGGGCGACACCCTGCTGGTGGGCCGCGCTGGCTTCAGCCTGCCCTGGCCTGAGGGGGGGACCCTCCGCCTGGAGAGCCGCCCCAGCACGGCGGTGGGAATGGCCACCAACGTGGTGGGTGGCGGGCCGTTGCTGCTGCTGTGTGGGCGACCGGTGCTGGATGGCGCCGCGGAGGGCTTCAGCGCCGCTTTCCTGAGTCAGGGGGCCCCCCGCACCGTGATCGGCAGCGACGGACGTCAGCTCTGGCTGCTCACCCTGGAGGGCGTCAACGACGAGGGCCCCACTCTGCTGGAGGCTACGCAGTTGCTGGCCGGCCTGGGCCTGCGGGATGCCCTGAACCTGGATGGGGGCAGCTCGACTGGCCTCGTGATGGGGGGGCTCCACACCGTGAAGGGCCGCGGCGTGGTGGGTGCTGTGCACAACGGATTGGGGCTGGTGCCCCGGAGCGCCGCGGCACCGCTGATCAGGGCCGGCAGCTGAGGTCCGGGCGGTGATCGAGTCGGGCTGCGATCGAGTCGGGCTGCGACAGTGGAAGCTGCCTTTGAATCCCCGCCGTGCCCAGGGGCCACAGCCTGCGTTTGACCGCCGCCGCTGCTGCGGAGCTCTGCCGCCAGGCGGCGGTGGCCGGCACCCCCGGTCTGATGCACATCGATTTGCTGGAGGGGGGGTGCGAACCCTGGACGATCCGCCTGCGGCCCGGCCACCTCGCCGGCTTCCCGGTGGCCCGGGCCGACGGCGTGACCCTCCATGCTCCGGCCGCCCAGCTGCCTCTGCTCACCGGTCTGTTGCTCGATTACCGGGGTGATCTCAGTGGCGGCGCCTTTCTGATTAGGCCGGTGGAGGGAGTCCTTACATGCGCCTGCGGGGCCGCTTTCCGTCGGGACCCTGGACGGGGGACGGCCGGGCAGTAAGGTGACGGATTGTCGAAATCGGTCGGACCGTCCGACCAGTCACTCCGACAGGACCTGTCCCCGGGCAGTCCGACCGACACGGGTGACACGACGAGTCCCTCCGACTAGCGCCACGGCCCTCGATGCCCACCATTCAGCAGCTGATCCGCACCGAGCGTCAGCGCCTCACCCGCAAGACCAAATCCCCCGCCCTGCGGGCCTGTCCTGAGCGGCGTGGGGTGTGCACCCGTGTGTACACCTCCACCCCGAAGAAGCCGAACTCAGCCCTCCGCAAGGTGGCCAGGGTGCGCCTCACCTCCGGCTTTGAGGTGACCGCCTACATCCCAGGCATCGGCCACAACCTTCAGGAGCACTCCGTGGTGCTGATCCGGGGTGGCCGGGTCAAGGACCTCCCTGGGGTCCGCTATCACATCATCCGGGGAACCCTGGACACCGCCGGTGTGAAGGATCGCCGTCAGGCCCGCTCCAAATACGGCGCCAAGACGCCGAAGGCCTGAGCCATCCGCCTCCGCAACCAACATCCCCACTTCGTCCGTCCCTTTCCTTCGTTTCCATGTCCCGCCGTAACGCCGCCGAGAAGCGCCCGGTTCTGCCTGATCCGCAGTTCAACAGCCGGCTCGCCTCGATGATCGTGGCTCGCCTGATGAAGCACGGCAAGAAGTCCACGGCTCAGCGGATCCTCTCCGATGCCTTCACCCTGATCAACGAGCGCACCGGTGCCGATCCTCTGGAGCTGTTCGAAACCGCCGTTCGCAACGCCACTCCTTTGGTGGAGGTGCGGGCTCGCCGGGTGGGCGGTGCAACCTACCAAGTGCCGATGGAGGTGCGCCAGGAGCGGGGTACCGCGATGGCCCTGCGCTGGCTGGTGAACTTCTCCCGGGCCCGCAATGGCCGCAGCATGTCCCAGAAGCTCGCCGGCGAACTGATGGATGCCGCCAACGAGGCCGGCAGCGCCGTTCGCAAGCGGGAGGAGACCCACAAGATGGCCGAGGCGAACAAGGCCTTTGCCCACTACCGCTACTGAGTTCCCAGGAGCCGGATGCCTGGGCTGATCCGGCTCCCTGCCACCGGCAACCGGCCGGTCGGTAGAGTTATGCCCGCTTTTTGTCGACCCTCTTCGGAGCACTATCCCCGTGGCCCGCGCCTTTCCGCTTGAACGCGTCAGAAATATCGGTATCGCCGCTCACATCGACGCTGGCAAGACCACAACCACCGAGCGCATCCTCTTCTATTCGGGTGTGGTCCACAAGATGGGTGAGGTCCACGATGGTGCGGCCGTCACCGACTGGATGGAGCAGGAACGCGAGCGCGGTATCACGATCACGGCGGCGGCCATTTCCACCAGTTGGAAGGATCACCGCATCAACATCATCGATACCCCTGGCCACGTGGACTTCACCATCGAGGTGGAGCGCTCGATGCGGGTGCTGGATGGGGTGATCGCCGTGTTCTGCGCCGTCGGTGGCGTGCAACCCCAGTCGGAAACCGTCTGGCGGCAGGCTGATCGCTACAGCGTGCCCCGGATGGTGTTCGTCAACAAGATGGATCGCACCGGCGCCGACTTCCTTAAGGTTTACGGCCAGATCAAAGATCGTCTGCGCGCCAACGCCGCGCCGATCCAGCTACCGATCGGTGCTGAAGGTGAGCTGATCGGCATCGTTGATCTGGTCAAGAATCGCGCCTTCATCTACAAGGATGACCTCGGTCAGGACATTGAGGAGACCGACATTCCGGCGTCGATGGTTGAGGAGGCCGCCCAGTGGCGTGCCGCGCTGATGGAGAGCGTGGCCGAAACCGATGAGGAACTGCTGGAGATCTTCCTAGAAAGCGGCGAACTCAATGAAGCGCAGCTGCGCAAGGGTATCCGGGTCGGTGTGCTGAAGCACGGTTTGGTGCCGATGCTGTGCGGTTCGGCCTTCAAGAACAAGGGTGTGCAACTGCTGCTCGATGCGGTGGTCGACTACCTGCCGGCGCCTGTGGACGTTCCTCCGATCCAGGGTGTCCTGGCCGATGGAACCGAAGCGGTGCGTCCTGCTGACGACAGCGCTCCCTTCAGCGCCCTGGCGTTCAAGGTGATGGCCGATCCCTTCGGCAAGCTCACCTTTGTGCGGATCTACTCCGGTGTGCTCCAGAAGGGCAGCTATGTGCTGAATGCCACCAAGGACAAAAAGGAGCGCATCTCCCGCCTGATTCTGCTCAAGGCAGACGATCGGGAAGAAGTGGATGAGCTGCGAGCCGGCGACCTTGGTGCTGTGCTCGGCCTCAAGGACACCACCACCGGCGACACACTCTGCGTTGAGAGCTCCCCGATCATCCTGGAATCCCTGTTCATCCCTGAACCGGTGATTTCGGTGGCCGTGGAACCCAAAACCAAGGGGGACATGGAGAAGCTAGGCAAGGCGCTTCAGTCGCTCTCGGAGGAAGATCCCACCTTCCGGGTTCGCACCGATCCGGAAACCAACCAGACCGTGATCGCCGGCATGGGCGAACTGCATCTGGAAATCCTGGTGGACCGCATGCTCCGGGAATTCAAGGTGGAGGCCAACATCGGTGCTCCCCAGGTTTCTTACCGCGAAACCATCCGGGGCAGCGCCAAAGGTGAGGGCAAGTTCGCTCGGCAGACCGGCGGCAAGGGCCAGTACGGCCACGTGGTGATCGAAATGCAACCTGGAGAGCCGGGTTCCGGTTTCGAATTCGTCAACAAGATCGTTGGCGGCATCGTTCCCAAGGAATACATCGGTCCGGCGGAAGCCGGCATGAAGGAAACCTGTCAATCCGGCGTGATTGCTGGTTTCCCGATGATCGATGTGAAAGTCACCATGGTGGACGGCTCTTATCACGACGTCGACTCATCGGAGATGGCGTTCAAGATCGCTGGTTCCATGGCCTTCAAGGACGGCGTCAAGAAGTGCAATCCTGTGCTTCTTGAGCCGATGATGAAGGTGGAGGTCGAGATCCCTGAGGATTTCCTCGGATCGATCATCGGCGACCTCTCTTCCCGTCGCGGTCAGGTTGAAGGACAGTCCGTCGACGACGGGCTTTCCAAGGTCCAGGCCAAAGTGCCTCTGGCCGAGATGTTCGGCTATGCCACCCAGCTCCGATCCATGACCCAGGGTCGGGGTATCTTCTCGATGGAGTTCAGCCACTACGAGGAAGTTCCTCGCAACGTCGCTGAAGCCATCATCTCCAAGAATCAGGGCAATTCCTGATCTTTCACCCCCACTCCAACCCACCCACCCCGATTCTTTTTCATCATGGCTCGCGAGAAGTTCGAGAGGAACAAACCCCACGTCAACATCGGTACCATCGGCCACGTTGACCACGGCAAGACCACCCTCACCGCCGCCATCACCAACGTGCTGGCATCGCTCGGTCAGGCTAAGGCCCAGGCCTACGACGACATCGACGGTGCCCCCGAAGAGAAGGAGCGAGGGATCACGATTAACACGGCCCACGTCGAGTACGAGACCGGCAATCGTCACTACGCTCACGTGGATTGTCCCGGCCACGCCGACTACGTGAAGAACATGATCACCGGTGCCGCCCAGATGGACGGCGCCATCCTCGTGGTGGCCGCCACTGACGGTCCGATGGCCCAGACCAAGGAGCACATCCTCCTGGCTAAGCAGGTAGGCGTGCCCGCCCTGGTGGTGTTCCTCAATAAGAAAGATATGGTCGACGACGAGGAAATCCTCGAACTCGTTGAACTGGAAATGCGTGAACTGCTGAGCAGCTACGACTTCCCTGGTGACGACATCCCTGTGGTGGCCGGCTCCGCTTTGAAGGCACTTGAGCACATCCAGGGCGGCGGCAAGGGCATCCGTGGTGAAAACGAATGGGTCGACAAGATTCTCGACCTGATGGATGCGGTGGATGAGTCGATTCCCGAGCCCGAGCGCGAGATTGACAAGCCCTTCCTGATGGCGATCGAAGACGTGTTCTCGATCACCGGCCGCGGCACCGTGGCCACCGGCCGGATTGAGCGCGGCAAGGTGAAGGTGGGTGAAACCGTGCAGATCGTAGGCATCAGGGACACCCGTGAAACCACCGTGACCGGTGTGGAGATGTTCCGCAAGCTGCTCGACGAGGGCATGGCTGGTGACAACGTGGGCCTGCTGCTGCGCGGTATCCAGAAGGAAGATATCGAGCGCGGCATGGTGCTGGTGAAGCCCAACTCGATCAAGCCCCACACCAAGTTCGAAGGTGAGGTGTATGTGCTGAAGAAGGAAGAGGGCGGTCGCCACACTCCTTTCTTTGCCGGTTACCGGCCTCAATTCTACATCCGCACCACGGATGTGACCGGTCAGATCACCGCCTTCACTGCTGACGACGGCAGCAACGTAGAGATGGTGATGCCCGGCGACCGCATCAAGATGAGCGCCGAGCTGATCTGCCCGGTTGCCATTGAGCAAGGGATGCGCTTCGCCATCCGCGAAGGCGGTCGTACCATCGGTGCTGGAGTGGTTTCCAAGATCGTGGCGTGAGTCCTGATCAGCGCCTTTGCGGGAGGAGCCTTCGGGCCCTCCCGGCTCTCTCCGGATCACGCTCCAGTTCGCGTTTGCTACATCCGCTCGGATCACGCGAAGAATCACCGCCTGCCATCAGCTGGGCACCTGATTCCTTTCCGCTCCGATCGTTGCTTCCGTTTTTCGCACCTCGACAACCGACCTGCAGGGCTGACCGTCGCTCCTGCGGCCACCCGTTCTGGTTCTTCCCTCTGCCCGATTCCCATGGCCTCAGCCCTTGCCCAGCAGAAGATCCGCATCCGTCTCAAGGCGTTTGACCGCCGCATGCTCGATCTCTCTTGCGAAAAAATCATTGAAACCGCCGATCACACGGCAGCCACGGCGATCGGGCCAATCCCTCTGCCCACGAAACGCAAGATCTATTGCGTACTGCGCTCGCCCCACGTGGACAAGGACTCCCGTGAGCACTTCGAAACCCGCACCCATCGCCGCATCATCGACATCTATAGCCCCAGCTCCAAGACCATCGATGCCCTGATGAAGCTCGACCTTCCCAGTGGCGTGGATATCGAAGTGAAGCTCTGACCTGGGTGGCTGCCTCCGGCTGGGTCTCAACCTGGCTGCCGGTGCTCCCGGTCGATCGGCTGGTCCCGATCGGTTCACGCTTGACTGACGAGGCAACCCTGGCCGCTCATCTATCACCCCTGTCGCCATCCCGGCGGCAGGGGCTTCTTTCTAGGATCACCCCAGTGATTCGTGCTTGCCCTTGCCCACCCCACGCCCGGCCACCCCGTGCCCGAGCAGGGTCCTGGTTCTCCTTGCTGGATGGGTGGCGTGAGCGACCTGGCCGTTAGGGAACTGCCCCTGTTCCCCCTCCCGGATGTGGTGCTCTTCCCTCAGGAGGTGCTGCCGCTTCACATCTTCGAACCCCGCTACCGCATGATGCTTCGCACCGTGATGGCGGAGGATCGCCGCTTCGGTGTGGTGCGCTGGGATCCCCAGGAGCAGCGCATGGCCGATGTGGGCTGCTGTGCCGAGATCTTGCACTGCCAGACCCAGGACGATGACCGGAGCAACATCGTGACCCTCGGCCAGCAGCGGTTCCGCATCCTCGACATCGTGCGCGAGGCGCCGTTCCGAGTCGGCATGGTGAGCTGGATCGAGGACAGCGTCAGCGAGAACCACGGCGACCTCGAAGGCCTGGCCTCCCAGGTGACCGGGGCGCTCCGGGATGTGGTGGAACTCACCGGCAAGCTGATCGGCAAGCCCTCCGCCCTTCCTGCCGATCTGCCGGACCTACCCCGGGAGCTTTCCTTCTGGATTGGCGCCCATTTGGGTGGACCGGTGGCCGACCACCAGCAGGCCCTACTGGAAATCACTGACACGGGTGAGCGCCTGCGACAGGAATTCACCCTCCTCGATCAGACCCGTCGTCAGCTGGCCGCCCGCACCGTGTTGAAAGACACCTTCGAAGGCCTCGGGGATGATCCAGCCGGCTTCGAAGGGCTTGATCCCGATGAGGGGCAACGCGACATCCTCGGTGATCGTTGACCATGTCGCTGACCCCGTGGGTCCTCGGCCTGGCTGGATTGACCAGTGCGGCTGCTTTGTTTCGCCTCTGGCAGCGCCGCGATCGGGCCTATCAGGACGCCGCCAGCGTGGCTCGCGCCTACGACCGCTGGACGGAAGACGCTCTCCTTGAAAACCTCTGGGGCGACCATGTGCACCTGGGGCATTACGGCTCTCCCCCCAGGCCCCGTGACTTCCGGGCCGCCAAGGTGGATCTGGTTCATGCCCTCGTGGCTTGGAGCCATCTCGATGCCCTGCCCCCCGGCAGCCGCGTTCTCGATGTGGGTTGCGGAATCGGCGGCAGTGCCAGGATCCTGGCCCGGGATTACGGCTTCACCGTGCTTGGCATCAGCATCAGCGCGGCCCAAGTGGCCCGCGCCACGGCCCTCACGCCTCCAGATCTGGCGGGGCAGTGCCGCTTCGCCGTGATGGATGCCCTCGCCCTGGAACTGCCGGATGGCGGCTTCGATGGGGTGTGGAGCGTGGAGGCCGGCCCCCATATGCCCGATAAGCAGCGCTACGCCGACGAACTGTTGCGGGTGCTCAGGCCCGGTGGCTGCCTGGCCGTGGCCGACTGGAATCAGCGGGATGCTGCCGATGGAGCCCCCACTCCACTAGAGCGTTGGGTGGTGCGGCAGCTGCTCAACCAATGGGCCCACCCCGCCTTCTCCAGCATCCGTTCCCTCAGGGCCAACCTCCAAGCCAGCCCATATGCGGCGGGCCTGCGGGTGGAGACCGACGACTGGACCAGGGCCACCCTGCCCTCCTGGCTCGATTCGATCGCCGAAGGGGTGCGTCGCCCTGGTGCTGTGCTGGGGCTGGGTCCGGCCGCGGTGCTGCAGGGTGTGCGGGAGATCCCCACCCTGCTCCTCATGGACTGGGCCTTTCGCCGGGGCTTGATGCAGTTCGGGGTGTTCCGGGGCCGCAAGGGGGGCTGAGGCCGCCTCAACCTTCCGCCGATCCCTCTGCAAGCGCAAGGTTGGTCAGGGGATAGGCGCCGAACAGGATGAGGTGTTCACACAGGGGGGTGAGCTCCTCCAGCGCTTGTTCCAGCGGGTTGGATCCAGAGGACAACTCCAAGTCCACAAAGAAGATGTATTCCCCCAGTTCTCGCTTCGATGGCCGGGATTCGATCCGGGTCATGTTGAGTCCTTGCCGGGAGAAGCAGCCCAGCGCCTCTAGCAGCGCACCCGGGCGGTTGGCCCGCATCGAAAAGGCCAGGCTGGCCAGGGGACCCTCCTGCTGTCGGCCACCGCGCCGCAGCAGCAGAAAGCGGGTGCAGTTCCCCGGCACATCGTTCACCGGGTAGGCCAGCACCTCCAGTTCGTGCTCCTTGCCCGCCTCCAGCGAGGCCACGGCGGCCCGGAACCGGCTGCCCCGCACCAGGCGGGCCGCCTCGGCGGTGGAGCTTGTGGGCAGCTGCAGGGCGGAGCCGAGGTGCTGAGCCAGCCACTGGCTGCACTGCGCCAGGGCCTGGGGATGGGAGAGCACTTCGCTGACGCCCTCTAGGGGGCCGCTACCCAGCAGGGCGTGGCGGATCGGTAGCACCAGCGCCCGCGCCACACTGAGCTCCGGCTGTTCCCAGAGGGCATCCAGGCAGGCGGTCACACCTCCCTCCACGGAGTTCTCCACCGGCACCACGGCGGCGTCGCAGTCGCCCTTGGCCACGGCTTCGATCACTGCCCGGATGCCGGCTCGAGGCACGAGTTCCGCCGAGATCCCCTCCAGGGCTGCCAGTCGCTGGGCTGCCTGTTCGCCGTAGGTACCGACGGGGCCGAGGAAGGCGAGGCGCATGAGGCGGGGACAGGGAGGCCGATAGGATCATGACCTGTCGGCCCCCAGGCCATGCCCCTGGCCTTCAGCGCCAGTCAGCAGCTGAGTCTTCCCACGATCGAACCGGCCGATTTGTTGCCGGATTACCTCGACGACGAGGCTCGCGTGATGGCGGCCCTGCTTGATTCTCGCCAGCTGGTGCCCCTCGGCCCCGGCCATTACCTCTACACCGTGACCCAGGTGCAGGTGTTTCAGCTCCAGGTGCAGCCCATCGTGGAGCTGCAGGCCCGTCACCAGCAGGGACGCCTGGAACTGGAGGCCGTGGACTGCCAGCTTGAGGGTCTCGGCTTGGTGGATGACTTCCAGCTTCAGCTCCATTCCTGGCTGCAGGCCACGGCCTCAGGCCTTGAGGGCGAGGCCCGGCTGGCCGTGCAGGTGAGTCAGCCGCCCCTGCTGCGGCTCATCCCTGCCCGGGTTCTCGAGGCCACCGGCCGCTCGTTGCTGAGCGGGATCCTGCTGGGCATCCGTCGCCGGGTGGGCCAGCAACTGGCGGGCGACTTTCAGGCCTGGTGCCATGGCCGCGCGAATGGATTTCCGGATCCTTGACCCCTTGCTGGCCGCCCGCAGTGATGGTTGGGACCTCGCGCTCATGGGGTGGGGCATCCCTGTCGATCGCCGCAGCTGTCCTGAGAAAACCCAGAAAGCACTGGCGGTGAAGGGGGGTGGGCCCCAGCTGCCGGAGGGCTTCCTGGTGCTGGGCCGTGCCATAGCCCCGATGGCGCTCCAGGCCGTAGCCCGGAAAATGGGTCGCCAGCCTTTCGAGCAGCGCATCCCGTTCCACCTTGGCCAGCACACTCGCCGCGGCGATGGCGGCGCAACGGCTGTCACCGCTGATCAGGCTGCGCTGGGCTCCGCTCCAGCCCCTCAGGGGGAGGGACCCATCCACGAGCAGCATCCGTGGTGGCGAAGGCAGACGCTGCAGGGCCCGCAGCATCGCCCTCTCGGTGGCCGCCCGAATGCCCCAGCGATCGATCTCGGCCGCACTGGCCTGGCCGAGGGACCAGTGCATCGCCCGATGGCGGATCAGGGGCACCAGCTCCTCCCGGCGCCGGGCGGAGAGCTTCTTGCTGTCGGTGAGGCCGGCGCTCACCAGCGGCGGGAGTGATGCCGCCGGCAGCACCACCGCCGCTGCGAACACGGGGCCGAACAGACAGCCCCGCCCCACCTCATCGACCCCGGCACAGCAGCAAGGATCGTGGCCTGCCCAGGGATCCCCCTCAGACGGAGGCGGAGGAACGGCGGCGACGGCGGCGGGGCTCACCGGAGGCATCGGATTCTGCGGAGGTCTCGCCGTTCTGGTGTTCGGCTTCGGCGGCCTGGCGGTGGGCCGGCGCAGACTCCGCCACCGCACGCTGGCTGCGGCCGTCGCCTGCGCTCCGATGCACGGGAACATCGACGCTGTGGACTTCGAAGGACCTGGTGGATTCCTCCAGCACCAGGGGCAGGGGGGTGATCTCCACCAGGGGGATCTCCATCAAGGTGTCAAGGTCGGCGCCATGATCTGTTGCCGGTTCCGCGGATCCCTGGCGGCCTTCGCCGCTTCCCCGACCCCGGCGACGACGACGGGAGCCGCTGGCCGCGAGTTGCTGCCGCGCTTCCTCCAGCACCGCTTCCGGATCGGATCCCGGCCGCACGATCCTCACCACCAGATTGTCGGCTGCGGGAGAGGATTCGAGCAGGAGGGCAGGACTCAGGCCCATCCAGCCGTACACCAGTTCCTGGGTGTCATCCATGGGAACCGCTACCACCTCGGGCTCCTGACGACGGGGGCCCTGGTCGGGGCCGCTTTCCTCACCTGGGGAGATGAGGCTCTCCTCGGCTGATGCCAAGGATTCGCTCAGGGTGCCCGCTTCGCTGCCATCGCCACCGCGACCGCCCCGGCCGCCTCGTCGGCGCCGGCTGCCGCCGCTTCCCTCCAACGCCACTGGACTGCTCACCTCGGCCCGGGCGGAGGCGGCGGAGCGGACCAGCCCCGACACGGTGGCCAGGGGTTGCAGGGTGTCTCGGCCGGGCAGCACGGCCACATGGCCCAGGCCTCCGCAGCTCGGGCAGGCCCGGCCGAAGAGCTCGTAGATGTTTTGGCCCTGGCGTTTGCGGGTGAGTTCCACCAAACCCAGTTCGGTGAGCTGGGCGACCTGAGGTCGTGCCGAATCGTGGCGGGTGGCCTGGGTGAAATGTTCCAGCAGCTGCAGCTGGTCGCGGCGGGAATCCATGTCGATGAAATCGACGATCACCACGCCGCCGATGTTGCGCAGCCTCAGTTGCCGGGCGATCTCCACCGCCGCCTCGCAGTTGGTCCACAGCACTGTCTCGCGGGCGTTGGCCGAGCGGGTGAAGGAGCCCGAGTTCACATCAATCACGGTGAGCGCCTCGGTGGGCTCGATGATCACGTAGCCCCCCGAGGGCAGGTCGACCCGGGGCTTGAGGGCGTCGCGGATGGCAGCGTTGACCTTGTAGTGCTCAAGAATCTCGCCGGACTCTTCATGGTGCTCCACCGAGAGGGTGGTCTGATCGGCGCCGAGGAAGGCGTTCACCCGGGCCACCGCGTCGGGAGTGTCCACCACGACCCGCACGACCTCCGGGCTGTAGAAGTCGCGTAGTACCCGGTGGATGAAGTCCTCATCCCGGTTGAGCAGCACGGGGGGGCTGGCGGTCTCGGCCGCTTGCTGGATCGCCTCCCACTGGCGCAGCAGCGATTCAAGGTCGTCGATCAGGAGATCCTCGCTGACCCCTTCGGCCTCGGTGCGGACCAGGAGGCCGGAGCCAGGGGGCTTGATCAGCACCCCCAGAGCCCGCAGTCGGTTGCGCTCGTTCTCGCTATCGATGCGCCGGGAGATGCTCACCCCCTGGCCATGGGGCTGAAGCACCAGGAAGCGGCCCGGCAAGGAGAGGTTGCCAGTGAGCCGGGGACCCTTCGTGCCGGTTGGTTCCTTCATCACCTGCACCAGAACCTTCTGGCGAGGTTCAAGCAGCTCGGTGATGCCGGCACCTCCCTTGCGCAGCCGGAGGGGGCCGAGATCGGTGATGTGAATGAAGCCGTTCTTTTCGCTTTCGCCGATGTTGACAAAAGCGGCGTCGATACCGGGGAGCACGTTCTCGACGGTGCCGAGATAGACATCACCGATTTGGTAGCGACCTTGGGCGACGATCAGTTCGTCGACCCGTTCGTCGCTGAGCACCGCCGCGATCCGCAGGTGCTCAGCGATGACGATCTGCTGGGGCATGGAAAATTTATGGGCTCAGGGGAGCCCTGCCCGGGTGGGCAGGAGAAGGAAGAAAGAACGCAGCTGGGGTTCAGGGGTGAACGCGTCTGCTAGGCAGCCGTGACGCGAAGCACGGAGCTGCCGGAATGGGGCGGGGTGCCTGTAGCTCTCTAGGCGAAAAACCGGGAGGTTCACCGCTGGTTGGACTGGCGGTCGGTCAGCGCTGTATGGGGAAGGGAATCACCCGACCCGGGGAAAGCAATGGGACCGATACCTGCATCGGTGCTCAGAGATTGCGATTTCCGCTCACGTTCGTGAGAGGGAACGGATAGGAAAACGTCTGTAGGAGGCAATTCAGGGATAACCCCGGATCCACCACCTCAAGTTACGTTAGCACGGCCTTAAACGCAGCCGTTGGCGCCGTACCGAGTCCACAGCCAGGGGAATGGCTAGCGCTTCCGCAAGCCAGTAGGCCACCTGGTCGGGTCGCAGGCTTCGGCCCTGGGGGTCGATGGCTGCTTCCAGCTCCAGATCCAGCCGCAGCGGCTCCCAGGCCCTTGAGGCTGCAGCGACTTTGGGCGGGGTGGTGCGCAGGACCAGCAGATAGGGCCGGCAATCCCGTTCCCGGGGTCGGCCTTTCTTGTCCTGGTCCCGCCAGGGCAGCGTCGGCGCATTCAGCACGGCGTTGATCGCCCGATCCCAGGCTTCGGCCGGCGGCCAGGATCCAACACCCTCCGGAAGGGTTCGAGGCATCCTTGGCCCGGCATCTTTGGCGCCCTGTCCCTCGTTCGTTGCGGCCGGTCGCAGGCTGAAGCGCCACTGAGCCGCCTCCAGCTCCTGGGAGAGGCTCGGGGCCGCCACCGGCACCTCGGTGGCCGAGAGCAGACGGAACTCCGCCGGCAGCACCGCCGCCAGCGCCTGGCGGGCCGCCTCGGGATCGATCGGCGCCGTGAACTCCAGATCGAGCCATTCCCCTTCCCCCTCCACCCCCAGGGGCAGCGGCAGGGCGAGCTGGAGCCGGGGCAGGGGGTGGAAACCGCCGGTGAAGCTCACCGGCAGGCCGCTGCGGCGCAGGGCCCGCTCCAGCATCCGCAGGGTGTCGAGGTGGCTGATCAGGGCCAGGGTGCCCCCCTTGGCGAAGCCGAAGCGCAGCCGGGCCGCCCGCTCGCTGGGGGGTGCGCGGCGGGGCAGGGCGGCGGGCACGGGCGGCGGCGGAATCACCACGTTGTGGCCCAGTTCGGGGCCGCAGACGCCGCAGCTGCTGCAGCCCTCAAAGGAGCAGTCGGGCACCACGGCGGCGGCCAGGGCCCGCTGCAGATCCTCGGCCAGCCAGCGCTTGTCCACCCCGCTGTCGATGTGGTCCCAGGGCAGGCTCTGGCGGCAGAAGTGCTCCAGATCCGCAGCCTGCATGGACTCGGCGGCGCTCCAGCCGCCCATTTCCAAGGCGCGGTAGCGGCCCCCTAGTCCCGCCGCTTCGATGGCGCCGGTCCAGGCGGCGTGGGTGCGCTGCGCCGATTCGAACCAGGCATCGAGGCCGGCGCCGGCCCGCCAGGCGGCCTCGATCACCGGGGCCAGCCGCCGGTCGCTCCGTCCCACGAAGTCCTCCACGGCCGAAAGGCGGGGATCGGTCATGTTGACCTTGATCCCCCGCAGTCCTCGCAGGGCGCTGCGCAGCAGCTCCTGGCGGCGCCGGAATTCGGCGGTGCTCACGCTGTGCCACTGGAACGGCGTGTGCGGCTTGGGCGTGAAGTTGCTGATCGTGAGGTTGAGCTCCAGCCGGGCCAGATCGCGGCATTGCTGCTGCAGGGAGCGGCAGGTGTCAGCGATGCCGACCACGTCGGTGTCGGTTTCTCCGGGCAGGCCGATCATGAAATAAAGCTTCACCCGCCGGTAGCCGTGCTCCATGGCGGTGCGGATGCCGCGCAGCAGTTCGGCGTCGGTGAGGCCCTTGTTCACGATGTCGCGCAGGCGCTGGCTGCCGGCCTCCGGCGCGAAGGTGAGCCCTGCCTGGCGGGCGCCGCCGAGCACGTGGGCGATGTCGGCGTCGAAGCGGTCCACCCGCTGGCTGGGCAGGGTGAGGGTCACGTTTTGATCGGCCAGGCGGTTGCGCAGCTCCACCCCCACCGCCGGCAGGGCTAGGTAATCGCTACAGCTGAGCGAGAGCAGCGAGAAATCGCTGTAGCCGGTGCGCTCCATGCCGGTTTCGATCGCCTCAATCACCGCCTCGGGTTCCACGTCGCGGGCGGGGCGGGTGAGCATGCCGGGCTGGCAGAAGCGGCAGCCGCGGGTGCAGCCGCGGCGGATCTCCACGGTGAGGCGGTCGTGCACCGTTTCGATGTGCGGCACCAGCCCCATGGCGTAGTGGGGCATCGGGGTGGCGGTGCGGCGCAGGATGCGGCGGGGCAGACCCGGCTCCAGCGGCTCCACGGCCACCCCATCGGCGCCGGGGGCATAGAGCGAGGGCACGTAGACCCCCGGCACCTGGGCCAGATCCCGCAGCAGCTCGCGGCGGCTGAGGCCGGCAGCGCGGGCTTCGGCCACCACCAGGCCGATCTCGGGTAGGAGCTCCTCGCCATCGCCGAGGGCCATGAAATCGAAGAAGGCAGCGAAGGGTTCGGGGTTGCTGGTGGCGGTGGGCCCGCCGGCGAAGATCAGCGGCGGCGCCGCCGGGTCGGCCAAGGGCAGGTCGCCCCGGTCGGCGGCTCTTAGGGGAATGCTGGCCAGATCCAGCATCTCCAGGATGTTGGTGGCGCCTAATTCGTAGCTGAGGCTGAAGCCAAGAATGTCGAAGGCGTGCAGGGGGCGGCGGCTTTCGACAGCAAAAAGGGGCAGGCCTTGCTGGCGCAGGCGCTGACTGAGGTCGGGCGCCGGCAGGTAGGAACGGTCGCAGAGCTGGCCGGGAACGCTGTTGAGAATCGAATAGAGAATGATGTGGCCCAGGTTGCTGGCCCCCACCTCGTAGACCTCGGGGTAGGTGAGGGCCCAGCGCACGCTGGCGGCATCCCAGGCCTGCTGCCAATCGCGGTCGATGACGCCGAGCTCATTGCCGAGATAGCGGCCGGGTTTGGTGATGTCGGGGCTGATCAGGGCCGCGAAGTCGATGGGCTCGCGGGACTGGCTGGCTGCGAGGAGCACGGGGACCGCGGCAGGGCGAGGTACTGATCGTATGCAGGCCGAGCAGGTTCAGGCCGGGCAGGTGCAGGCCAGGCAGACCGACCAGACAGGAGGCCAAGTAACCATGCAAATTTGCGATTAAGCTGAAGGAATGCATGGTTACCTCTGCAGGGATGCGGGCACGGCACTTCTGATGGCCCTGGGCAGGGCGCCTGCGGCCCTGCTGCTGGGGCCGCGTCAGTGCGGCAAATCCACCCTGGCCAGGCAACTGCTGGCCCAGCGGGGCGATGCCGTGATCCTCGATCTGCAGGACCGGGCCGATCGCGCCCGCCTGCAGGAGCCGGAGCTGTTCTTTGAAGCCCATCGTCACCAGCTGGTCTGCCTCGATGAGATCCAGCTGCTGCCGGAATTCTTCAGCCTGCTGCGCGCCGAGATCGACCGCGATCGCCGGCCCGGCCGCTTTCTGCTGCTGGGATCGGCTTCCGGCCCCCTGCTGCGCCAGAGCCACGAAAGCCTGGCTGGCCGCATCGCTCAGCTGGAGCTCACCCCCTTCCTGCTTAAGGAGGTGGCGCAGGCCGCCAGCTGGCAGCAGCTGTGGTTGCGCGGGGGGTTCCCGGAGAGCCTGCTGGCGGCAGCCGACGAGGACAGCCTCGACTGGCGCGAGGACTTCATCCGCACCTTTCTGGGCAGAGACATCGCCTCGCTGGAGCTTGGACTGCCCCTGCCGCTGATGGAGCGCCTGTGGCGACTCCTGGCCCACAGCCAGGGCCAGACCCTCAACGCCAGCCGGCTGGCGGGGCTGCTGGATCTGCGCAGCACCCGCCTCAAACAACTGCTGGCAGTGTTGGAGCAGACCTTCATGCTGCGGCTGCTGCCACCGCTGGAGGCCAACCTCAGCAAGCGTCTGGTGCGCTCCCCCAAGCTTTACCTGCGCGACAGCGGCCTGCTGCACAACCTGCTGGGCATCGAGACCTACGACGACCTGCTGGCCCATCCCCAGGCCGGCGAAAGCTGGGAGGGCTTCGTGATCGAGCAGCTGATCGCCGCCCATCCGCGCTGGCGGCCCCACTTCCTGCGCACCAGCAACGGTGCCGAGCTCGACCTGGTGCTGGAGCGAGGCCAGCGGTGGCGGGTCTTCGAGATCAAGCTGTCCAAAGCGCCGAGGGTGTCCCGGGGCTTCCATGAGCTGGTGGGGCAGCTGCAACCGGAGCGAGCCGAGCTGATCGCGCCGGTGGATCAGGCCTTCGAAGCCCGGCCGGGCATCTGGGTGCGCCCGCCCCTGCAGGCCAGCAACGCCGAGAGGATCTGAGCGGTTGGGGCTCCCAGGCGGCACCGGCGCCATAGGACAATCCGGCGATCCGACAACGCGCAAGCCGCCCTCTTCGCCATGGTCCAGGTCAACGGCAACTATCTCAAGCTCAAGGCGGGCTATTTGTTCCCGGAGATCGCCCGGCGGGTCAAGGCCTTTCAAGAGAGCAATCCCGGGGCTCCCTTGATTCGCCTCGGCATCGGTGATGTCACCGAGCCCCTGCCCGAGGCTTGCCGATTGGCGATGAAGGCCGCCATCGATGACCTGGGTCGGCACGAAGATTTCCATGGCTATGGCCCTGAGCAGGGCTATGGCTGGTTGCGGGAAGCGATTGCCCGCCATGATTTCCAGGATCTTGGGTGCGAGATCAGCGCTGAGGAGATCTTTGTTTCGGACGGCTCTAAATGCGATAGCAGCAATATTCTTGATATTCTGGGGGAGGGAAATCGCATCGCCGTCACCGATCCCGTTTATCCAGTGTATGTGGATACCAACGTGATGGCGGGCCGCACCGGCGAGGCCGATGCCAGCGGCCGCTACGGCGGACTCACCTATCTGCCGATCACGGCGGCCAATGGTTTTGTGGCCCCACTGCCGGAAACGCCGGTGGATTTGATTTATCTTTGTTTTCCCAATAATCCCACTGGAGCCGTGGCCACGCGGGACCATTTACGCCAGTGGGTTGACTATGCGCGAGCCCATAGGGCTTTGATCTTGTTTGATGCGGCTTATGAGGCATTTATTCAAGATGCTGATTTGCCCCATTCGATTTATGAAATCGAAGGGGCCAGGGAATGTGCGATTGAATTTCGCTCGTTTTCCAAAAACGCTGGTTTCACGGGTACGCGCTGTGCCTTTACCGTGGTGCCCAGGGGCTTGATGGGCCAAACTCCCACGGGAGAGCAGGTGGAACTGTGGGGTCTATGGAATCGTCGTCAGAGCACTAAGTTTAATGGTGTTAGTTATATTGTTCAGCGGGGTGCGGAAGCCGTGTATTCCGCCGATGGCCAGCGCCAGGTGAAGGCATTGATTGATTTTTATATGGAGAATGCCGCTATTATTCGCCGCGAATTGACGGCGGTCGGTTTTGAGGTTTATGGGGGCCAACAGGCTCCTTACGTTTGGCTTAGAACGCCAGCGGGCTTGGATTCCTGGGGGTTCTTTGATCTGCTTTTGGGCCGTGCCCACGTGGTGGGGACACCCGGCAGCGGTTTCGGTGCGGCGGGGGAGGGTTATTTCCGTCTTTCGGCTTTCAGCAGTCGTGCCAATGTCAATGAAGCCATGGCCCGGCTGCGGGCCCTTGCAACCTAAAGTTGGGGCCGCTGTGGTTGCTGTAATGGGTCATCCGGTCCTTAGCCACGCCGGCTCGAACCCCATGCTGGAAGTGGGAGTCAGGGTGGCACCGCCACAGGTGGCAGTGCCACCTGTGGGGAGCGTGACTCCCGATCGGGAAAGTGGTGGTGCGGCGGTGATGGAGAAGGCGCCGGAGCGGGTGCGCAAGCCCTCGCCCCGATACAAGGTGTTGCTGCACAACGATCCGGTCAACAGCATGGAGTATGTGGTGTCCACCCTGCGGCAGGTGGTGCCAAGCCTGAGCGAACAGGATGCGATTGCGGTGATGTTGGAGGCCCACAACACCGGCATTGGCCTGGTGATTGTCTGTGACATAGAGCCGGCTGAGTTTTACTGCGAAACCCTCAAGGCCAAGGGCCTGAGCAGCACGATCGAACCGGAGAGCTGAGTGCAGGATTCCGGCAAGGCGCCAGCGCCAAGGGGCCCCCACTCCCACTGGCTGGGGGCCTTGCTTTATGTGCCCGTTCTTTATGGAGGGGGGTGGCTGCTCAGTCGCCCTTTGGCATTACTCGTGCCCTCGTTGCGGGGCGATCAGGTGGATTTAATTGGGGCCTTGCTGGCGTTGCTCTTGCTGCTGGTGAGCCTGCCGTGGCGGCTGCGGACCGGTTTGGGTGTGGATGAGCCATGGAGGTATGTGGGCCTGGTGGGGCCGCCGGGCCGGATTGGGGCCACCTGGCTGCGGGGAACCCTGAAGGCAGCGGCCTTGCTGGCGGTGGTGGTGGTGGGACTATCGCTAGCGGGGGCGGCCCAATGGCGCGGTCAGCAGGGGCTGACTGGCGCTGAAATCCTCAATGCCCTGGCCCTGGCCCTGGGCGTGGGCTTTGCCGAAGAACTGGTGTTTAGGGGCTGGCTTTGGGGTGAACTAGGCGAGCGGCTGGGCCAGCGCCAGGCCCTATGGGGCCAGGCGCTGTTGTTTGGTTTGGTGCACCCCTGGTGGCGACTGCCGGGGCTGGCGGGTGCTGGTTTATTGGCAGGGTTAATCCTGTTGGGCCTCGTGCTGGGCCTGCAGCGGCGGGCCGATGGCGGCGCCCTTTGGGGTGCCATGGGTTTGCACGGTGGTTTGGTGGGCGGTTGGTTTGCGCTGCAGGTGGGTCCGCTGGTTTTTGCGGCCTCTGGGCCGGAGTGGTTTGTAGGAGCGGCAGGGGCTGGCGGTGCCAACCCGATTGGCGGGGTGATTGGTTGGTTGGCCCTGGGGGGATTAGCTTTGCTGCGGCGCCGTTGGTGGGTTTGAAAGCGCTTGAAGAACCAGCTTGCCGGTATGCCTAAGGAGGTACCAGGCTGAAGGGCCGGCATAAAAAAGGGGGTCTAGGACCCCCGGATTGCTGAATTGTTTTGACTGCTTGATGGCCTGGCGAGAAGCTGGGGGCTTCCGACTGGGCACGCCACTTTATTTGTGGCGTGCTTGGGGGCAAGATGTCAGAAAATTATAATGTCGGCGGCAGTAAGAGTTGGTGAACCTGTGAGTGTGGCGATATTTACCGCAGCACCAGATCCAAAAGTGCCATCGGCATCGTAACTCAGCACACCCCCGCTATAAAGAAAAGTTGGGTTGAGGCTAGCAGTGTTGAAGTTGGCAGCATTAAGGACACCAGTTGGAAGGTTAAAAGCTGGGCTTTGAAATCTAAATTCATCGTTAACAGCAACGAAATCAGTGATAACATCTTGGCCTTCAGTTGTTAAATTGTACACGAAACTATCGTTTTGACCGCCTCCAGAGAGTATGTCAATACCCATTCCACCAACAATAGTGTCATTGTTGTTTCCTCCTAAGATAGTGTCGTTACCATTCCCACCAAAGATTGTGTCATTCCCAGTTCCACCATCAATGGAGTCATTACCATCATAACCCAATAGCCTATCACCTACCGCTCCACCCAAGATAGTATCATCGCCAAGGCCGCCATCAATGGTATCGGAGCCCAACCCACCTAGAATGGAATCGTTGCCGGCGCCGCCGCTGATGCTGTCAGCGCCATCATCGCCATTGATCCAATCGGCGTTGGCAGTACCTGATATTGAGTCATTCGCCTGACCACCTGCGATGAGGTTGGCGAAGGTGGTTCCGCCAACGGTAATGGTACCGCCCGTGAGCGTATAACCCGTATTCGAAGTTCCATTAACGTACTTTAATGGCAGACCGGTCCCAGTGAAGGCATTGGTTCCTGAAAGTGTTGGTGCCGCACCGGTGTTGGGAGAGGTGACACGAATACCGTATCCATTGGCGATGGTGTTAAATGTGTTAGTGGTGGACGTGGCCCCCAGCGTGATCCCCGAGATATTTCCGTAAAGGTCAAGGTAAGCGCCTTGGCTGAATGTGTTACTACTCAGAACAGCATTAACATTTCCCAACCTGTTGCCCTCAGGGCGCACGGTGCGGTTGGCGGCAATAGTATTACGGTTGAAGAGATTATTGGTTATTGTGTAAGAGCCTGTGGGAGTTGCACCGGTGCCGAGAAGGTTCAAGGTACTTGCAAAACCGGATTCATCAAAGATGCTGTTTGTAATCGATACAGGACCATTGTTGTTCCAGCTGTGCAGGAAGGCCGAACCGCCTGTGGTTCCGTTGAAACCGTTCCCTTGGCCAGTGATGCCAACCGTGACATTGGTGAGCGTAAGAGGGACGTTTATGGGAACTGCCGCACTAGAAGAAATCAGGGAAAAATATTTATTTCCATTCCCATTCCCGGCCCAGCCAGTGTGTGTTCCGGTAAATCTAACATTGCTTAGGGTGAAATCACCCTTTGTGGCACTAAGCAGAGCGTCATTGCCTGATGTATAGATAAACTCAACATCTTTGATAAGTCCGGGGGAATAGGCGCCATCTATATTCTGTTGGTAGATGCGGGTGTTGGAAAATTCTCTTGTTAATGCGGCAGATGTACTAGCCCCCTGTGAGGGTGGGGTTAACGCCTGGCTGCTTTGAATTGTATAGCCACTGAAAGGAGTTGGCTGCTCAGGAGTATTGCTTGATTTTTTTGCTAGTGTGGTAATGCTGTAAGCAAAAGGTGCTGGAGTGGTTAGATTTATTATGTCTGATGAATTTGCGTTTTGGATGAGTGTCCTGAGTTGGGCGTTGGTAGCGGCGTTGGCCATAGGGAGAGATCCTAAGAGACTTAAGGAGTTTATCCCCCTCCGCATTAATTTGACAATAGAAAGCAAAAGCGTTTTCAATCCAAGACATTTGTTCCTTGCCGCTGGGATTCGGCTCCTCGCTCATTTCCTGCCATGTAAGCCAATACAGCCTCAAGCTACCGCTGTGGCCAGGGCCGGCCGGCCTTCCAGCGGCGCCCGCAGGGACTCCGCCAAGGGAGCGCAGCCAAAATCCCGCTCCAGCAGGTCGATCACGGTGCGTCCGAAATCGCCGGGGTTGCGCTCAAAGGCCTCGAGGCAGAGGCGGCCGAAGGTGCTGCCCATCGGTTCGGGGTTCCAAAGCAGCTTGCGGGCCGTCCAGGGCATCATGCTCATCGGGTCGTAGCCGGGGCGGATCAGGCCCTGATCGAAGCCGTACTGCTCCAAATGGGTGTGGGGCTGAAGGCCGATGAAGAAGATGGCCGGCTCCACATTATTAGCGCCGAAGATCCGCTCCAGTTCCCGGTGGTAGGCCACGGTCTGGCGGATCGTTTCCGGGCGCTCATCGATCACATTGAACGAATAGTTCACGGACACGTGCTCACGGAAGCCTGCCTGAACCAGCAGGCGGCAGTTCTCCAAAACGGTGCGCAAGTTGTAGCCCATGCGCATCTTGCGCACCAGCTCCTGGGAGCCGGAGGTGATACCGATCTCGAAGTAGTTCATGCCGGTGGCTACCATCAGCTCTGCCAGTTCGGCATCGATGTTGTCGGCACGGATGTAGGCGGCCCAGCGGATGTCATGCATGCCATCGGCCAGGATGGCCCGCAGCAGCTCCTTGGCATCCTCGATCTGGCGGCGAGCCGGGATGAACTGGGCATCGGTGAACCAGAAGCCGCGCACGCCCCGGTCGTAGAGCTGGCGCATCTCCCGCACCACCTCCTGCACCGGATTGATGCGCACCGCCTTGCCCTCAATCACCGTGTAGACGCAGTAACAGCAGTTGTGGGGGCAACCGCGCTTGGTCTGAACGCCCACATAAAAATCGCCAGCCTCGAGATACCAGGAGAGCTGGGGCCAGATCGATTCGATATAGCCATAGTCACAGGCCTTTTTCTCGATCGCTGCCGGCTGCTCATGGATCAGGCCGGGCCTTGGTTGCTCGCCGGCCAGATAGCAGCGTTCGCCGCTTAGGGAGTCACCCCGGAGCAGTTTTTCGAGCAGCACCTCCCCTTCACCCACCGACACCACCGTGCCTTGGGGCAGGCCGCGGCCCAATTGTTCGTAGAACACGCTCACCGCACCGCCGCCCAGCACAGCGCGGGCCTCCGGCTGGAACCGGCGGGCCCGCCGCAGGCCGCGGCGCACGAGCCTGAGGTTGCGCCAGAGTTCGCCGTAATGGGTGCGCATCAAGCCCAGTCCCCCGAGGGCTCCTCGCAGACGGCGCAAAGGGTTTCGGGCGTAGAACACCTCGAAGGAGTGCTGCAGCGGGTTGCCGCCACGGCCATCCACGGGTGCGTAGATCTGAATGTCCCGCCAAGAGAACACCAGCAGGGTGGGACGGAAGGCCGCCACGGTGGCGAGAAGCACCCGTTCCACATCGAGCAGAGGCAGGGCGGCCAGATCCAGGATTCGCTGAGGCAACCCTGGAAACTGCTTGTGGAGGTGATCAGCCAGATAGATGGGGCCGATCGGGAAGATCGGGTTGCAGGGCAATCGCACCAAAAGCACCCGCTGGTCTGTCACAGGGTCTTGCTATCAAGTTTGACCCTAACAACGCCATCCCATCGACGGCGACCGGCCTGGACCGACAAAGGGGGTCGTGTCACAGCAACTCTGCGGACATGTATGTGGTTTGTACGCGGTACATGCAATGTAGGTCTAGGGTGACCGGTGTGCAGGGGTTTTGGCCATGGCGTCGGAGGTTTGGCCCTCCAGCGCCGATCGATGCCTTCAGCAGGCCCTTTGGCCGTCCGCCCCAGCCCATACGAACCGGTCACCACATCGTTGGGGATTGTCAAATCCCTCCCTGCCATGAAACTCGTTAAGCACGATCTTGAATTCATCCTGCAGCAGATCCTGCTGTCGGAAGCTCACTCCAATGGCGCCGACCCCCTCGCCCTGCTGAACGGCAACCCACTGCTGCCTTACGGCCTGCGCACCGTGGGGGGGCACCTACAACAACTTGGTGCCAGGTCAGGAGCAATTCGGTGCCGCCGACCGGGATATGCCCAACGCCCTGCCCCAGGTGTGGCGACCGGCCCAGGGGGCGGCTTTCGATCCGGATGGCCCGGGGCCCCTTACGGCAGGCAGCCCGACGAGCTACACCCAGACCTCCGGTCTGGTCTTCGATGGCCAGGTTCGCACCATCAGCAACCTGATCTCGGATCAAACCGTTCGGAACTCAGCGGCGGTGGCGGTCGCCGGGCTGGCGCCGGAGGTGTCCTCCGACGGCACCTTGTTCATCCCCAACGTGGCGCCCGATGCCGGCTTATCGGCTCCGTACAACTCCTGGTTCACCATTTTCGGCCAGTTCTTCGATCACGGCCTGGATCTGATCACCAAGGGCGGCGGCGGCAGTGTGATCATCCCCTTGGCACCCGATGATCCCCGCTTCGTCGTGGGCAGCAGCACCAATTTCATGGTGCTTACCCGGGCGGCGGTTTCGACCCTGGACCCCGGGCCCGACGGAGTGAGCGGCACGGCCGACGACATTCGCACCTACAACAACGTCACCACCCCCTGGATCGACCAGAACCAGACCTACACCTCCCACCCCTCCCACCAGGTGTTCCTGCGGGCCTATGCCGTGGAGGCCGGCCGCCTGCGCAGCACCGGTTATCTGCTGGATGGGGCCTTGGCGGGTTCGATCGCCAACTGGGGGGAAGTGAAAGCGCAGGCGCGCACCCTGATGGGGATCAACCTGGTGGATGCCGATGTGTCCGACGTGCCGTTGATCTACACCGATCTGTACGGCAACTTCATCCCCGGTGCCAACGGCCTTCCCCAGCTGGTGATGCTGGACGGTTCGCTGCTGGAGGGGAACCTGCTGGCCCCGGTGAGCACCGCAGGCGCGCTGCGCACCGCTCACGCCTTCCTCGATGACATCGCCCACCTTGCCGCCCCGGGGGCCGGCAAGGTGGCCGATGCCGACACCACCGTGAGCACCGCCGCCACGCCCCAACCGGCCGGCACTTACGACAACGAACTACTCGACCTCCACTACATCACCGGCGACGGTCGGGGCAATGAAAACATCGCCCTCACCGCCATCCACAGCGTGTTCCACTCGGAGCACAACCGCCTGGTGGACCAGGTCAAGCAAGTGGTGCTCGATAGCGCCGATCTGGCGTTCCTCAACCAGTGGCTGATCACGCCGATCACGGCCCTGCCCACCACGCCTGCGGCGATCGCCGCCCTGCAGTGGAATGGCGAACGCCTATTCCAGGCGGCACGCCTGCCCAACGAGATGCAATATCAGCATCTTGTGTTTGAGGAATTCGGCCGCAAACTGTTGCCATCGCTTGAAATCTTCAGCGGCTACAACAGCACGGTGGATCCGGCGATTATGTCGGAATTTGCCAATGTTGTCTATCGCTTCGGCCACTCGATGCTCAACGACACCGTGGATCGCATCGATCCGGGCACCGGCGTCTCCTTGCCGATGCGGCTGATCGATGCCTTCCTCAATCCGGTGGCCTTCCAGCAGAGCGGCGCCGGCACCAAGGCTGCGGTAGGCACGATTGCCAACGGCATGGTGCAACAGGTGGGCAACGAGATCGATGAATTCCTCACCGAATCGCTGCGCAACAACCTGGTGGGGTTGCCCCTCGATTTGGGTGCCCTCAACCTGGCCCGGGGGCGTGACACCGGCATCCCTGGGCTGAACGGCGCCCGCCGCCTTTTCTTCGCCGATACCGGCAACCCGGCCCTTCAGCCCTACACCAGCTGGAACGACTTCGGCTTGAACATCAAGCACAGCGAGTCGTTCGCCAACTTCATCGCCGCCTACGGCACCCACGCCACGATCGTGGCGGCTACCACCGATGCGGCCCGCCGAGCGGCGGCCGAGGCCCTGGTGAATGGCGCCTCAGCTGGAAACCTTGACGCCCAGGACTTCCTCAACGCCACCGGCATCTACGCCGGCGGCTCCCTGGGCGGGCTGGAGAATGTGGACTTCTGGATCGGCGGCCTGGCGGAGAAGCTGCAGCCCTTCGGCGGCATGCTCGGCTCCAGCTTCGCCTATGTGTTCGGCACGCAGATGCTGCGCCTGCAGAACCACGACCGCTTCTACTACCTATCCCGCACCGCCGGCCTGAACATCCTCACCCAGCTGGAGGAGCAGAGCTTCGGCGACATCGTGAGCCGCAACTCCACGGCCGTGCATCTGCCGGGCGATGTGTTTTCCACGCCGGCCTATCGCTTTGAAGCCGGTCGGGTGGGCACCACCGGAGCGATCCTGGATGATCCCCTCACCGCCTACAACGAAGCCACCCTGCTCACCCGCCTGGCGAATGGCACGATCCGCTATGGCGGCATTGAACATGTGATGCTCGGGGGCACCGCCGCTGCCAACAGCCTCGCCACCGGCGAAGGGGACGACACCATCCATGGTGATGAGGGCAACGACCCCTCGAAGGGGGTGGCGGCAACGACTTCATCTTCGGCGGCGCCGGCGATGACGTGATCACCGACGCCTTTGGTGACGACAACCTCAAGGGCGGCGATGGCCATGACGTGATCGTGAATGCCGGCGGCCTCGACCTGCTCTTCGGTGGCGATGGATCCGATGCCATCTTCGGCGGGATCGGCGATGCCGAAAGCTTCGCGGGCCTGGGCAACGATTTCGTGTACGCCGGCACCGGCATCAACACCGTCTTCGGCAATGCCGGCGACGATTGGATCGAGGGCGGCCAGGGGGCCGACCTCCTGCAGGGCGACAACGGTGATCCCTTCGGCACCAGCACGCTGATCGGTCACGACGTGCTGATCGGCGATGGCAACGACGACTACGACGCCGAATCCGGGAACGACACCATGTTCGGCACCCCGGGGGTGAACAAGAGCTGGGGCGCCTGGGGCTTCGACTGGGTGACCTACGCCAACTCCACGGAAATCGTGAATGCGGATCTAGACATCAATGTCTTCCTGCCGCCCAACCTGGCCATCGATCTTCTCGATCGCTTCATGGAGGTGGAGGGTCTCTCCGGCTGGAACGGCAACGACATCCTCAAGGGCCGCGTGCTCCCCGATCCCCTCACGGAAATCAACCATGTACTCGATGCCGGCGGCATCGCCATGATCGCCGGCCTGGCACCGCTGCTGCGGGGAGCCACCAGCTTCTCGGGCGGCGATATCCTCCTGGGCGGAGGCGGCTCCGACATCATTGAGGGCCGCGGCGGCAATGACATCCTCCACGGGGATGTGTACCTCGATGCCCGCATCCGACTGCTCAACTCCAATGGCACGGTGGAGTTTGCCAGCACCATTAACGCTTTCCAGAGTCGGCTGGTGAGCGGGGCGATCCGTCCCTCCCAGCTGAGCATCGTGCGGGAGATCCGGCAGGGATCGGCCGGGGTGGACATCGCGGTATTCAGCGGCGCCGGCGCCGACTACACGGTGCTGCGCAACGCCGACGGCAGTATCACGGTGACCGATAACCGAACGGCTGTGGGGGGCCTGCTGGCCAACGACGGGGTGGACACCCTCTGGGGCATCGAGATCCTGCGCTTCGCCGACGGGGATATGACCGCCCCCGCCCCGATCGGAGCCGCCACCGGCACGCCGGTGATCAGCGACACCACCCCCACCGAAGGGGTTCCGATCACGGTCAACACCGCGGCCATCACCGATACCAACGGCCTGGGGGTGTTTTCCTACACCTGGGAAGCCTCAGCCAACAATGGCGCCACCTGGACCGTGGTGGGCGCCAACAGCCCCACTTTCACCCCCACCCAGGTCCAGGTGGGCCGCATCCTGCGGGTGATGATTTCGTTCACCGATGGTGCCGGCAACAGTGAAAACCTGATCTCCCAGCCCACGTCGGTGGTGGGGGATCTGTTCACCGGCACCGCCGCCGCCAACCTTTTCACCGGCACCGCCGGGGATGACCGGGCCCTGGGCCTGGCGGGCAACGACAACCTGATTGGCGGCCTGGGCAGCGACACCCTCGATGGCGGCATTGGCAACGACACCCTCAACGGCGGAGCCGGCATCGATTCGCTGATCGGCGGCGCGGGCAATGACACCTACTTCGTGGATTCCAGCCTGGATGTGATCGTGGAGGCCGCTGCCTCCGGCATCGACACGGTGAGCAGCTCGGTGGACTATGTGCTGTCCGCCAACGTGGAGAACCTCACCCTCACCGGCAGCGCCCTTTCCGGCACTGGCAACGCCGATGCCAATGTCCTCACTGGCAACGCCGGCAACAACACCCTCGATGGCGGCGGGGGCAACGACACCCTCAATGGCGGAGCGGGCAACGACACCTACGTGGTGGATTCCACCCTGGATGTGCTGGTGGAGGCCGCTGCTGGCGGCACTGACACCGTGATCAGCAGCACCACCTACACCCTGGGGACCGAGCTGGAAAACCTCACCCTGGTCGGTGCAGCCCTCAACGGCACCGGCACCGCCGTGGCCAACGGGATCAGCGGCAATGCCGCCAGCAACCTGCTCGCCGGCCTGGAGGGGAATGACACCCTATTGGGCCTGGCGGGCGACGACACCCTCGATGGCGGCGCTGGCGTGGACAGCCTGGTGGGCGGCCTGGGCAACGACAGCTACATCGTGGACGCCGCTGCCGATGTGCTGGTGGAGGCCGCCGGCGAAGGCATCGACACCGTGTTCAGCCCCTTGAATTGGATCCTGGGCGCCAACTTCGAGAACCTCACCCTTACCGCGGCCGCCCTTTCCGGCACCGGCAACGCGGTGGGGAATGTGATCACCGCCAACGCGGGCAATAACACCCTCGATGGCGGCGCCGGCGATGACACCTTGATCGGTGGCCTTGGCAACGACATCTACACCGTGGATTCCCTCCTCGATGTGATCGTGGAGGGCGCCACCGGGGGCAGCGACACGGTGAACAGCAGCGTGAACTACACCCTGGGGGCCAATCTGGAGGTGCTGAACCTGATCGGCGCCGCCCTCAACGGCACTGGCAGCGCCGAAGCCAACCAGATCACCGGCAACGCCGCCAACAACCTGCTCGCGGGCCTGGGCGGCAACGACACCCTCAACGGTGGCCTCGGTAATGACACCCTCAACGGCGGCATCGGCAATGACCTGCTCAGCGGTGGTGCCGGCCTTGATCTGTTCGTGTTCAACAGCCTGCTAGCGAGCAATGTGGACACGATCAGCGATTTCGCCGCCGGCGATCTCTTCCAACTCGACCGCACCATCTTCACCGCCCTCAGTGCCGGGACCACCCTCACCGCGGCCGAGTTCCTCGCGGGTGCTGGCGTGGCGACCGCCACCAACGCCCAGCAACGAATCCTCCACAACACCACCAGCGGAGCCCTGCTGTACGACGCCGATGGCAACGGCACCGGCCTAGCGCTCCAATTCGCCAGCGTGGCGGTGGGGGCACCGATCAGCGCCGCCGTATTCCAGCTCACTGGAGGGGCAACCCCGCCGCCGCCGCCGCCGCCGACCCCGGGGGTGATCAATGGCACCGCCGGGGCCGACAACCTAGTGGGCGGCGCAGGCAACGAAACCCTCAATGGCCTGGCCGGCAACGACACGCTCAATGGTGCGGCGGGCAACGACACCCTTAACGGCGGCTCCGGCAGCGATCTACTCACCGGTGGCATCGGCACCGACAGCTTCCTGCTGGCCGATGCACCGGGTGCCACCAACATCGACCGGATCACCGACTTCGCCCTGGGTGATCGGCTCTTGATCAGCGGGAGCGCTTACACCGGCCTCACCCTCGGCGCCGTGACCGCCACCCAATTCATCGAGGTGCGCTCCACGCGGGATCCCGTGGTGTCGGCCACGGCCGCCACGCGGCTGATCTTCGATCGGGATACGGGCAACCTCTTCCACGATCCCGATGGCACCGGCACTCAGTCAATCCAGCAGATCCTCAGCACCACCAATGGCTATCGACTCGCGAGAACCGACTTCACGGTGGTCTGACGACTGCTAGCTCCTCCCCTTCGAGCCGCCCTCCGGGCGGCTTTTTTCATGGGAGATGGCAGGTCCCTGGCGGCAGGGGGGCTTCTTCATGAAATCCCCTTCACAGAAGCCGCAATCTTCCGTTACAGTTCAAAACGACGGAGCCGGCTGCCGGTTTTCCGGTCCTCCGCCCCAAGCCTTCGGGTTTGGGTCTTCTGGCCGGTTTTCCGTCCTTCCTTCCGTCCTGGTTCCTCTCGGGGAGCCCTGACACACCCCCCTCGATCTCATGACCGCCACTATCCAGCAGCGCTCCGGCGCTTCGGCGTGGAATCAGTTCTGCGATT
>JBIJAG010000035.1:0-40721 GCA_044345855.1 Cyanobium sp.
CGCCGATGACCGTTGAAATACCGAGCCGTTACCCGCCGCTGACGCGGCCGGCAACGGCTCCCCCATCGCTTCCGGGTGGCTCACTTTTGGTGTCGGCGCTGGCTCAGTATTCGATGTCGGCTGACAGGCGCGCCATGGCGAAACCGGCGCTATACAGAATCGCGCCCATCACCAGCAGCGAGAGGGCAGCCAGTCGCAGCCGAGCTCGCCACAGCAGGGCCGGAGCCGGTGAGCGGTTGGCGCTCATGGCTCTCCAGGCAGCCGGGCATGGAAGCGATAGCCGCGGCTCGGCACCGTCTCGATCGGGGAAGGCAGGCCATGGGCCGCCAGTTTGCGCCGCAGCAGTCGGATCTGGGCCGCCACCACATTGCTCACCGGATCCTGATGCAGATCCCAGAGCTGGTTGCGCAGCTGGGAACCGGGGATGATTCGCTCAGGATTCTCCAGGAAGTAGGTCATCAACTTCTGCTCCTTCCCCGCCAGCGGGATCGCCACGACGCCAGTCGGTGTGCTGATCTCCAGCAACCCGCTTTGGGAATCGAACCGATAGGCACCCACCTCCAGCACGGGCTCGCAATAGCTGGGCTGGCGGCGCTGTAACGCCCGAACCCGAGCCAGCAGCTCCTCCATCGCGAAGGGCTTGCTCAGATAGTCATCGGCGCCGGCATCGAGACCCTCGACCCGATCGGCTGTCTCGGCGCGGGCGGTGAGCAGCAGCAGCGGTAGCTGAAGGCCGGCTGTACGGGCCCGGCGGCAGAGCTCAGGGCCGCTCAGTCCCGGCAGCATCCAGTCCACGATCGCCAGCTCATAGCGGGCCAGCGCGCTGCAGAGCAGCATCCAACCCTGCAGTCCATCGGCGCAATGGTCCACCACGTGGCCCTGGCGCTGCAGCACGGTCTGCACGGCGCCGGCCAGTTCCTGCTCGTCTTCCACCAGCAGGATCCGCAGCGGCATCAGGTGGAAGCTGAAACCGGCGGATGCTAGTGGGCAAGGCGATTTCACCTGTTTTTCATCGCGACTCCGGCATCCTTCGCGGGTTCTTGTCCTGCCCCTGCGGCAGCAGCAGCATGCGCGCTCTTCTTCTGGCCGGCGGCCTCAGCCTCGGAACTCTGGCCCTGGGTGGGTTCAGCCCGGCCATGGCCCACGTGGGCCATGGTGATGAATTCCAGCAGCAGGGGAACGTGCGCCAGGTGAAGGCCAGCGGCGAGATCGATTCCATGCTCGGGATCACCACCGCTCCTGCCACGGAAACCGGAAGCGTGGTCTCCATTCCTGTCGCTGCGGTGGTGGATGCGGATGGCAAGCCCCTGGCCTTCGTGAAAAGCGGCACCACCTACGACCCGGTGTTCCTCAAGACCGGCGCCAGCCAAGGCGATCAGATCGCCATTACCGACGGCAGCATCTCGCCTGGAGACGACGTGGTGACCCAGGGGGCCCTCTCGCTCTACGCCGAATCGAAGAAGAGCCAGAGCGCCGTTGCAGCCAGTGAGGCTGCCCCCGCCGCTTCCGCCTCCACCGCTGCCGCTGACGCCGCTGCGTCTCAAGCCACGCCAACGGCCGCCCCAGGCCTCAACCCCCTGGTGATCGGGGCCGGTGCTGCGGTGCTCGTGGTTGGCGCTGGGGTCGTGGTCTCGGGGCTGGGCAAGAAGAACTGACCTCCGGACCTATCGCGCTCTCCCGCCTCCCAACCCATTCCCATGCTGGAACGCCTGCTCAACCAGACGCTGCGCACCTCCATCGCCAGGCGCTGGCTGGTGGTTGTGGCCGCCGTGCTGATCACCCTCTGGGGCCTGTCGATCCTCAGCCGGATGCCCCTGGATGTGTTCCCCCAGTTCGCCCCTCCCCAGGTGGATGTGCAGACCACCGCCGATGGTCTGGCACCGGAAGAGGTGGAACAGCGCATCACCGTGCCGATCGAATCGGCCGTCCATGGCCTGCCAGGAGTGGAAACGGTGCGCTCTTCCTCAAAGGTGGGGCTCTCGATGGTGCAGGTGGTGTTCGATCAGAACGCCGACGTCAACCGGGCGCGGCAATCGGTGGCGGAACGTCTGCAGCAGATCGAGGCGGAGCTGCCCGCCAATGCCAGCGCCCCGGCGATCTCACCCCTCGTGTCCCCCCTGGGCACGATCCTGCAGGTCGCCTTCACCTTGAAGGGCGGCGGCCCCACCACGCCGATGCAGTTGCGCCGGATCGTCGCCACCACGTTCAACAACCAGATCCTGGAAGTTCCCGGTGTTTCCCAGGTGACCCTCTACGGCGGTGAGGAGGCCCAGCAGCAGATCCAGATCGATCCCCAGCGCCTTCAAGCCCGCCAGGTGTCGTTGCAGGCCGTGGCCGTGGCGGCAGCGGCCGCCAGTGCCAATGCCCCGGGCGGCTTTCTGATCGCGGGCGGGCAGGAGAAGCTGATCCGCGCCAGCGGCCAGGCGAGCAGCAGTGAGGATCTTGCGGATTCCGTGGTGACCAACAGCCAAGGCCAGACGCTGCGCCTCGGTGATGTCGCCGTGGTGCGGCTGGCGAGCGCCCTGAAGCGCGGCGATGGCAGCTTCAACGGCAAGCCGGCGGTGGTGCTGATGATTAACAAACAGCCCGACATCGACACGCCAAGGGTGACCCGCGAGGTGGAGGCGCGGATCGCCGCCATCAGCAAAACTCTGCCGGGTGACATTGAGGTAAAACGCACCTTCCGGCAGGCCAATTTCATTGACACGGCGATCAAGAACGTCAGTACTTCCTTAATCGAAGGCATCCTGATCGTGTCCGTGGTGATGGTGCTGTTTCTGATGAACTGGCGCACCGCCGTGATCACCCTCAGCGCCATCCCCCTGTCGCTCGTGATCGGCCTGATGCTGATGCGCGCCTTCGGGCTGGAGATCAACACCATGACCCTCGGTGGTCTGGTGGTAGCGATCGGCTCGGTGGTGGACGACGCCATCGTCGACATGGAGAACTGCTACTCCGGGCTGCGACGCAACCAGGTGGCCGCCCAGCCCAGGAATCCCCTGCAGGTGGTGTTCGAAACCTCCGTGGAGGTGCGCCAGCCGGTGCTCCTTTCCTCCGTGATCATCGTGGTGGTGTTCGCCCCGATCTTCAGCCTCACGGGGGTGGAAGGGCGGATCTTTGCGCCCATGGGCCTGGCCTACCTGTTCTCGATCGCGGCCTCCAGCCTGGTGGCGCTCACGCTCACGCCAGCGCTCTGCGCCATCCTGCTGGCGAACACACGCCTGCCAGCCGAGAACACCTGGGTGGCCACCTGGGCGGAGCGGGCCTACAGGCCCTTGCTGGAGTTCTCGCTGCTGTCGCCCCAGCGGGTGCTGGCCGCTGCTCTGGCATTCGTTGTGATGGCCTGTGCCATCCTCCCCAGCCTCGGGCGGGTGTTTCTGCCTGAGTTCCGCGAGAAATCCCTGGTGAACTCGATGGTGCTCTATCCCGGCGTGTCATTGGAGATGACCAATCGCGCCGGCCTGGCTCTCGCCAAGACCCTCAAGGCAAGCCCTCTGTTCGAGTGGGTGCAGGTGCGAAGTGGCCGGGCCCCGGGCGATGCCGATGGGGCAGGCGTCAACCTGGCCCATGTGGATGTGGAATTGAGCGATGCAGCGATGAAGAATCGCCCTGCCGCCATCGCCCAGCTACGAGAGGCCTTCCTGAAGCTGCCCGGGGTGGCTCCGAACATCGGCGGCTTCATCTCCCACCGCATGGATGAGGTGCTATCAGGGGTCCGCAGTGCGATCGCCATCAAGATCTACGGGCCCGACCTGGCAGAGCTGCGCCGAATCGGCGAGCGGGTGCGCGATGCGATCGAGCCGATCCCGGGGGTGGTGGATCTGCAGCTCGAACCCCAGTTGCCGATCCAGCAGGTGCAGATTGCCTTCGATCGCCGGGCCGCCACTGGCAACGGGCTGACGATGCAGCAACTCGCCGAGTCGGTTGAGATCGCTCTCAACGGCAAGACGGTGGGCCAGGTGATGAGCGACGGCACCGATCGCACCGCTGTGGTGGTGATGCTGCCCGAGGACTCCCGTAACAGCCTCGATGCGCTACGTGCCATTCCAATCGCCACCCCCGCCGGCACCATGCTGCCGCTGGGAAGCCTGGCCCGCATCGACTACGGCCTGGGCGCCAATGTGGTGAACCGGGAAGATGTGTCGCGCTTGATCGTGGTGTCCACCAATGTCAGTGGTCGGCCGCTGGGCACGGTTGTCGCCGACATTCAGAACACCATCGACAGCAAGATCAAACTGCCCAGCGGCTATCTGGTCCGCTACGGCGGCCAGTTTGAATCGGAGGAGCGGGCCACCGCCAACCTGCTCCTCTACAGCCTGTTGGCCTTGGTGGTGATCACCGTGTTGATGTTCGTGTCCGTGAAATCACTACCGGCCACGCTCGCGATCCTGATCAATCTGCCGCTGGCCCTGGTCGGGGGTCTGGTGGCCATCCTGCTCACCGGAGGGGTTCTTTCGGTGGCCTCCTTGATCGGTTTCATCACCCTGTTCGGGGTGGCGGTCCGCAATGGCCTGCTGCTGGTGGATAACTACAACCGCCGCCATGCGGAAGGCATGGAGCTCAAGGAGGTGATCCGCGCCGGCAGTCTGCAGCGCCTCAATGCGATCCTGATGACGGCCCTCACCTCTGCCCTCGGCACGCTGCCCCTGGCTTTGGCCTTCGGGGCCGGAAACGAGATCCTGCAGCCGCTGGCGATCGTGGTGCTGGGCGGTCTGATCACCTCCACCCTGCTGACCCTGTTGGTTCTCCCTGCGCTCTATGCCCGTTTCGGCCGCTGGTTGCTGCCCAGGGCCACCGCTGAGGCATGAACACAGCTCGCCAAGGGCAGTTCGCCGGCCTCGGTGCTGCGGTGCTGTTCGGCTGCAGCGCGCCTCTGGTCAGCACCCTCACCGGCTCGGGCTCAGCCCTGAGCATCGCGGGCCTGCTCTATGCCGGCGCCACCCTGGCCTTGCTGGTGGTGCGGCTGGTTCGCGGGACCCGGGCGGAAACCCCGATCCGCCGTGAGGACTGGCCGGCGTTGGGTGCCCTCACCCTGCTCGGCGGCGTGGTGGCTCCGGTTGCGCTCGTGCTGGGGCTGGCCCGCTTGCCGGCTGCCACCAGTTCGCTGCTGCTCAACCTTGAGGCGGTGTTCACCCTGGCGATCGCCGTGCTGCTGGGGCGTGAGCACCTAGGCCGAAGGGGCCTGGTCTCGGCCCTGCTCACGATCGTTGGTGCTGTGGTGCTTTCGCAGGGATCACTCAGCGGCGCCAATGCCCTCGGCGGTGTCCTGATCGCCCTGGCCACCCTGGCCTGGGGCATCGACAACAACCTCAGCCAGCGCCTGAGCCTGCGCGATCCGATCCAGATCGCCACCGCCAAGGCGGCCGGGGCGTCAGTGCCGATGCTTGCCCTGGCGCTCCTGCTGGGACATCCCTTTCCGCCCGTGACGGTCGCCCTGGCACTGCTCGGCATCGGAGCCCTGGGCTACGGCATCTCGATCTGGCTGGATCTTCGGGCCCTGCGCGACCTAGGAGCCGCCCGTGAGGCCGTGCTGTTCTCCACCGCTCCGTTCGTGGGAGCGCTGTTTTCGGTCGTCGTTCTGCGCGACTCTCTCTCAACGCCCCTGCTGCTGGCGATGGGGCTGATGGGTTCTGGGATGGTGCTGCTGTTGCTGGAGCAGCACAGCCACTGGCATCGCCACGATCCCCTGCGCCATGCCCATCGCCACCGCCACGATCCCCGCGGTGACGATCCCCATCACGAGCACGACCACGCCCCTGAAGAGCTGCTGGGTCTGCCCAGCGATCACCCCTTCTGGCATGCCCATGAGCACCGCCACCGGGAGCTGGAGCATGCCCACCCGCATGTGAGCGACGCCCATCACCGCCATCGCCACTGAACAGGGGGTCAGCGTTTTTTCAGCGTGGAGGCGCCTTGGGGAGCTGCCACTGGTCTGTTGCGGTCTGCCTACCCTGCCTGCGATTCTCACTCCATAGCCTCAGCACTTCCAGCCGGCTGGGCCGGAAGTGGGACACCTGGCGGCCGTCGCTGAGCCAGGCCTCCTTGGGCGAGCGCGGCGGCCGCCTGTTGTTGTTGAAGTGCATGGGCAGTTCATGCCACCTCCAGCCTCCATCCCTGCTGACGCCTTGAGCGAGATCCAGCCGGCCTAGGTGCTCCGTCCCAACTGATGGTTGTCAGCCTGGCCTTGGGATGGCGAGGCACAGGCGGCGACCTCGAAGTTCCACCGTGAATGATCTGCAGCCTTGAACTCTTCTGAACCCGATGGCTATGCCCATTGAACCCATCCGCTTCACTGGGAGCCGGCCGTGGCGGAACAAGGCGCGGGCCTGAACTACTACCGCCGCATCAACGTCGAGCCGAGCTGCCTGGCCTGCCACGGCACCAAGGCCAGTCGGCCGGCGTTCATCAAAGACAACTACCCCGACGACAAGGCGTTCGACCTGGCCGTTGGTGAGCTGAGCGGCATGTATGCCGTGTACCTGCCGGAGTTTCAGGCGGCTCTCGCCGCCGCCGCGGGCTGAGCCACGCCAACGTAAGGATGGATCTACAGGGCCAGTACGACCCGGAGGGGGCCGTGGTCCGCGGTCCCGCCCCGCTGCCCCTGGCCTTGGCCCATGTGGCTGTGGAGGGCGAACGGGTGCTGCTCAGCACCTGGAGCGAGAGCGATCCCCGCACCGGCGAGAAGCCCTGGTGGAGCTGAGCCGAGCTTCAGGAAGTTGGTTCCAGCCACTCAGGACGGTTCAACGGATGGGCAGCTATAGGTCCGGTTGAAATTGGCGAAGTCGAAGCTCTGGCCCTCCCCACTCTCCTCCTGCATCATGTCCACGAAGCCCTGACCGAATAACACCTGGGAGACGGGATAGTTGTGATGTGCATGGATCGGCCGCTCCAGAGTTTCGTCGATCCCGCTGAACGACACCACGATGTCGGCACCGCTGGCGGCCAGCTCCCGGGGAGTGCGTCCATACAGGGGGCTGTGCTGATCGATCGGATGCATCACCGTCCAGGTGAGCAGAAACAGCGGCGAACGCTCACGGCTCAACGTCAGCAGGTGCAGGCGCCGCATCCGGTGCCCCTCCGAAGTGCACTCATCCATGGCGAGATAAGCCTGGATCCTGGCCTCGAGAATCGTCTTGCGGCGTTCGTTGGCCACGCGGAACATCAAGGTGAGCACCCCGTCGTAGTCATGCACCGTGACCACCTCCGAGAACAGGATCCGCGCTGTGGACTTGGAGTAGCGGCTGAAGGTCGATCCTGTGATCAGCGCGATTAAAATCAACCCCACAAATGACTCGAGAGTAACAACAAGATTCGTGAAGAGAGTGCTGGGATAGAGCGCTCCATACCCGATCGCCCCCAGGGTGTGCACACTGAAGAAGAACGCTTCGATGAAACTGGTTGCAGGCCCTGCCACCCCCGAGATCCCATGGGCATCAAGCCAGTAGAGGCACGCGAACATCAGGTGGAGAAGCAGGTATCCCAAGGCGATCAACGCAAAGAAGACTGGCCACGGCACGGCCAGCATCAGGTGATTTGGATAGCGCCAGTGGCGGATCCAGTCGGCTGGATTCACCGATGTGAAGATGCCTCCATGCTTCTGGAGCCGCACCGAAGGTGCTGGGGCGCCCTGGGCTGAAGACTGTTGCCATGGCGCCATCGGCCGCCCCCAGGACATCGGCACACACTATCCTCCTATGCGTGCTAACGCATGAACTTATGTATGGAATGCCACCCTTTCGCGATGGCCTTTCTAGAGCAAAGGTGGATCAGGGGTAACCGATGGCTGAACCAGGCTCCGTAGGCCACCGCCATCACCAGGTGTTGATCGTGGGCGGTGGTTCCGGCGGCCTCACCGTCGCCAGCCAGTTGCTGCGGGCCCGGCCGGAGCTGGATGTGGCGATCCTGGAGCCCTCCTGCGTTCACGAGTACCAGTCGGGCTGGATCCTGGCCGGCGCCGGTCTGCTCTCCTACGAGGAAACCCACCGCCCTGAGTCCGCCGTGATCCCGGCGGGCGCCGTCTGGATCCAGGGCAGCGCGGCCACCTTCGAGCCGGAGGCCCAGCGGGTGATCACCGCAGCCGGTGAATCCATCAGCTACGACGAGCTGGTGGTGGCCATGGGCCTCCAGCTCAATTGGAGCGCCATCAAGGGCCTCCCGGAGGGCCTCGGTCACCATGGCATCGTCAGCAATTATTCCCACGCCCACATCGCCACCACCTGGGAGACGATCCGCGGTTTCCAGGGGGGAACCGCCCTGTTCACTCATCCGGCCACGCCGATCAAGTGCGGCGGCGCCCCCCAGAAGGTGATGTACCTGGCCGATGACATCTTTCAGGCCACCAGCGGCGTGGGGGTGAACACCCACGTGATCTTCTGCAGCGCCCTGGCGCTGCTTTATCCGGTCAAGGCCTACAACGCCACGGTCGAGCGCGTCGTGGCGCGCCGGGGCATCGAAACCCGTCTGCAGCACAACCTGATCGAGGTGAGCCCTGAGGAGCAGGTGGCGGTGTTTGAAGTTCGCGAGGAAGGCCGGGAACCCTTCCGGGAGGAGATCCGTTTCGACCTGCTGCATGTGGTGCCACCGATGGCGGCGCCGGATGTGGTGGCCCACAGCCCCCTGGCGATCGAGGGACCGGGCGGCTGGGTGGAGGTGAACAAGGACACCTGCCAGCACAAGCGCTTTGCCGATGTGTTCGCCCTCGGCGATGTGAGCTCCCTGCCCACCTCGAAAAGCCTGGCCGCCATCCGGGGTCAGGCGCCGGTGCTGGTGGCCAACCTGCTGGCTCAGCTCGATGGACGCCCGCTTGCGGCCCACTACGACGGCTACACCGCCTGCCCGCTGATCACCAGCTTCCACAGCGTGGTGATGGCGGAGTTCGACTACGACCTGCAGCCGGTCAGCTCCTTCCTGGTGGATCCCACCCAGGAGCGCTGGAGCATGTTTCTGGTGGAAACACGGGTGTTCCCGTGGGTGTACTGGCACCGGGTGCTCAAGGGGCGCCTGCACGAGAGCCGCTTCCTCAAGCCGTTCGGGCCCCTGGTGCGTGCTCTGGGGCTGGCGCGCCGCGAGACTTGAGCAGCATCTGGGTGCCGATGGGCTGGCCGACAAGTTCAGCGATCTCGCGACATTTCGCCTTAAAGAGAATAAAGAGCTGGCCTGGCTCGTCACTCAGGAATCCATAGTTTCCCTCCCCCTTGGCGATGATCAGATCGGCGGCAACAAAGCGATCGCGCAGGTCCTGGCTGCAGTCCGGCAGGATGGTTGCCGGGGCATCCAAGCCGTTGTCGATGACCTGCACGATCCGATCAAGCGCCACCCGCTTGGCATCCTCCTGAGTGGCCTCATTGAGGATCGGTGATCGTGCTGCACGTGTGTCTCGATCTGCAGCATCGGGGCTACCGGCACAGATCGAGGCTCACTGACAGCGGTTCCCTGAAAGAGTGCCACGCCAGGCGAACCATGGAGTTTTTCTATCCACGCTAATCAAGGTGCGCACCTGCGCAAGCTTTGGATATCCGTCTGCGTCGCATCGAGCGATCTGATTAGGTTGACAATGTCCCCGCAGAGCACCTCAGAACAATGAAAAGAATTCTTGCTTTTTTCGCATCCATGGTGAAGACGCCTTGGCGCCGCCTTCTCGGCATCAGCTGTGCCGGGATCGTGGCTGTCGGGCTGTTCCTGCTGACCTCGCTCCTGTCGCCACCCGCCGCCACAGCCGCCGAAACCAATGGCAACTGGAATCTTGATGACGGGGAGGGGCACCGCCTCGGCGTCATGCTCTTCGAAGGGTCAGACATCAATGCCGCCAAAGGCCTGCGTCTACGCCTCAATGCCAAGTCCCCCAAGTTGACGCTGGACCATGCCCGTCCCCTGCTGCTCAGTGATGGCAAGGATCAGGACTGGAGTCTCGCCAACCGCAGCGCTGAGCTCACGGCCTCTGCCGGTGGTGCGGTCCCGGCCACATCCTCCCAGTTCGACGCCGGCTGCCTCGATCCGACCCCTGCCGATGGCCTGCCCCTGAAGATCACGGTGCCGAGTTCCGCCGGAGATCTGAGCTTTGCCCTCTCGCCGGGCCAGGTCCAGACCCTCCACTCCCTGACGGAGGCCTGCAAGAACTGAAGACCGCGTGGGAGCGCCGCAGGCCTCGGTACCTTGTTCCCATGCGCCTGCTGCACACCTCCGGCTGGCACCTGGGCCGCAGCTTCCATGGGGCCTCACTGCAGGCGGAGCAGGCGGCGGCGATCGAGAGGATCGCCGAACTTGCCCGCGAATACGCCGTCGATGCGGTGCTGATCGCGGGCGACCTCTACGACAGTCGCTTCCTGAAACCGTTCAAGCCACTGGTCCGGGCTCTGGGGCTGGCACGGAAGGAGCCTTAATCAGACGATCAGACGCCCTGCAACTGCCGCAGCTGCGCCTCCAGGCGCTGCTGAAGCCGGTTCTGCACCAGGTTGCAGAGATCATCGACGAGATCGTTGTCGGCGCTCCAGATGGTGCGCACGCCATCGCGCTCACAGCTCACCAGGCCGGCACGCTGCAGCTGGCCCAGCTGACGGCTGATGTGGGACTGGGAGAACCCGGTGGCCTCGATCAAGCCGACGACATCCATGGAGCCGCTGTGCTTGAGCTGACAGAGCAGCTGCAGGCGCGCCGGCTCACTCAGTAGGCGGAAGAACTGACTGAATTCCTCCAGCAGCTGCGGACTGGGCATCGAACCTGCGGCACCCATGCTGAGTGGTGTATGACGATGGAAGCATTATGCGTTCTCTGCGCCCTTGACGGGACGCGCCACGCGCTGACCGAGCAGGCCGGCGGGCAGCCCATCAACGCGCGCTCGATCGCAGGGGGCGGGCTGTCGCCGCGGCCAGGACCCGCCGCTTGCTATTCCGCTGATATGCGCATACACTCATAAAAGCTGCACAGGCACGCCCATGGTCGCCACTTCCGCTTCCCCTCTGTTGCTGGCGGCCGCCGGGGGCGGCGCCCTGCTTTTCCGCCAGCTGTTCGACGCCCCCACCGGCACCTTCACCTACCTGCTCGCCGATGTGCCCTCCGGCGAGGGGGTGCTGATCGATCCGGTGTTCGAGCAGCACGAGCGCGATCTCTCGCTGATCCGCGAGCTGGGCATCGTGTTGGTGGCATCAATCGACACCCATGCCCACGCCGACCATGTGACAGGCAGCTGGCTGATGCACGAGGCCACCGGCTGTGCCATTGCTCTGGCCGCCGCCGCCCGCGCCGAGAACGTCACCCAGCCGCTAGAGCACGGCGACCTCCTCGGCTTCGGTGGTCGCCAACTGGAGGTGCGCAGCACTCCCGGCCACACCGATGGCTGCGTGAGCTTCGTGCTCGACGACCAATCGATGGCCTTCAGCGGCGACGCCCTGCTGGTGCGCGGTTGCGGCCGTTGCGACTTCCAGCAGGGCAATGCCCACACCCTCTGGCGCTCGATCACCGAGCAGATCTTCTCGCTGCCGGACTCTTGCCTGCTCTATCCCGGCCACGACTACACCGGTCGCACGGTCACCTCGGTGGCGGAAGAGAAGGCCTTCAACGCCCGCCTCGGCGGCAGCGCCAGCGAGCGCGACTTCGTGGGGCACATGGAGAACATGAAGCTGCCCCACCCGGGCCGGATCGCCGAGGCCCTGCCCGGCAACCTGCGCTCCGGCAAACCCCGCCAGGAGGCTGCCGAGGAAGCCTGGGCGCCGTTGAGCCGCAGCTACGCCGGCCTGCCCGAACTGCTGCCCGACTGGGTGGCCGAACACCTTGGAGCCCTCACCATCCTCGATGTGCGCTCGGCCGAGGAATTCAACGGCCCCGATGGCCGCGTGTCCGGCAGTTTGCTGCTGCCCCTGGCGGAGCTGGAGCAGCGCAGCGGCGAAATCCCCCCGGACCGGCCGCTGGTGGTGGTCTGCCATTCCGGCAGCCGCTCGGCGCTCGCCACCCAGCAGCTGCTCAAGGCCGGCCACGGCCAGGTGGCCAACCTGCGCGGCGGCCTCAGCCGCTGGGGCGACGAGGGCTATCCGCTCGAGAGCGCGACCGCCCGCTGATCACCGCCCAGCCAACGTCATTTCCTTCCGTTCTCACCATGGCCAATCGCTCCCTGAATCGTCCCAGCCTCCACAGCACGAGCACCACCAGTTCTGAATGCATCAGCGCCCAGGACCTGGCCGAACAGCTCGAAAGCAAGCGCGTCACCGTGATCGACGTGCGTGAACCGATGGAATACGCCTCCGGCCACATCGCCGGCAGCCTCAACGTGCCCCTGGCGCGCCTGCACCAGGCCGACCTGCCCCAGGGCCCGCTGGTGCTCGTCTGCCAGAGCGGCAACCGCAGCGCCAAGGGGGTGCAGACCCTGCTGCGGCAGAGCCATCCCCACCCCATCAGCGATCTGCAGGGCGGGATTCCCAGTTGGCAGCAGGCCGGCCTGCCAGTGCACAAGCTCAAGAACGCGCCCCTGCCATTGATGCGTCAGGTGCAGATCGCCGCCGGTTCGCTGGTGCTGCTCGGCCTGATCCTCAGCAGCACCGTGGCACCGGCCTGGATCCTGCTCAGCTGGTTCGTCGGCGCCGGCTTGGTGTTCGCGGGTGTGAGCGGCTTCTGCGGCATGGCCCGGCTGCTGGCGCTGATGCCCTGGAACCGGGTGAACCGCTGATGGAACCCGCAACCATGTTGGTGCTCACCGCTGGCGGTGGGCTGATCGGTTTCCTGCTCTCGGTGCTCGGCGCCGGTGGCTCGATCCTGTTGCTGCCCCTGCTGGTGTCGGGTGCCGGCCTGAGCACACGGGAAGCCGTGCCCCTTTCGCTGCTCGTGGTGATGCTGCTGGCCCTGGGCAACCTGGGCCCCTATCTGCGGCGGGGCCAGTTCGCTGTAATTCCCGCGATCATCCTGGGAATGCCGGCTCTGGCGGGCAGCTGGATCGGTGGCAGCTGGGTGAGGGCCGGCTACCTGAGTGAACCCGTGGAGCTGGGCGTGTTCGCCGCGGCGGCCCTGGTTGCCTCCTGGTTGCTCACCCGTCGCAGCGCCAGCCATGCCGCACCGACCCAAATGCCGATTGGTTCACGCCCTGGCTCGATCTTGCCGCTGGCGATCCAGGGGGTGCTGGTGGGATTGCTCACCGGCATCGCTGGCGTGGGTGGTGGCTTTGCAATCGTGCCGGCCCTGGTGCTGCTGGCCGGCCTGCCGATGCAACTGGCCTGCGGCACCAGCCTGCTGCTGATCGTCGTCAATGCCCTGGTGGCCCTGGTGGCTCTGGGCCACTGGCCGCAGCACAGCCTGCCCCTGATGCTGCCCTTGCTGCTGGGCGGGGCTGTGGGCGCCGCGGTAGGGCAACGCCTGGCGCCCCGCCTGAGTGACCGGCGCCTGCGCCAGGGCTTTGCCGCCCTGTTGATCGGCTCGGCCCTGTTGTCGGGCTCTGAGGCCCTCAGGCGCCAGATCGATCTACCGACTGGCGCCAACACGCACGGCAACAGCACCCGCCAGGCGGGGCGCCCGGTTGAGGGTGACCACGACTTCAAGGCAACCGGCTCAGCACAGTTGCGGCCCTTCCCCACGACGAGCCGCCGTGTCTCCTCAAGGTCCTGAATCACAGGGCAAGTGGTCTCCGGCCTGTGCCGTTCTGTCCCCGTTGGTTCGTTTCGTCTGTCTGTTCCGTCTGCCCGTTCCATGCTCCGCTCCCTGACAGGGTCGTTCACCCCATGACCTCACGCACCTTCCATTTCCGGCTGCGCAGCAACCACGCTGGCCCCGATCTCACCAACCAGTCCGTCGAGCTGGAGCGACTGAGCGAGGAGGGGGAGTGGCAACCCCAGAACCCCAGCCTCAGCACACCGCCGTTTCGTCTCCATCTGATCGCTCTGCTGCTGTGTCTGCACGTCCATCTGGTCAGCGAGGCCCGCGAACGGCAGATCCCCCTGCAGCAGGTGCTGGCTGATCTGAGCGTGACCGTATCCAACAGCTGGGATCTGGAGGCCGTGGTGGCCGGTTTCCAGCTGCGGCTGGATCCAGACGCCTCGCCCGAGGCAGGGGCTCGCGCCTCTGATCAAGCGATCGGTGCCATGCGGCAGCGGATGCAGCACAGCCCGGTGCCCCGCAATCGGCCCGCAGCGGTGCCGATGACCCTGAACATCGCGCTTCAGAACTGAGCAAACAGGAGCCAGCGCCGCCGTAGGCGTTCAGCAGATGCGCGGCAATGACTCACCCCGCCCCAGTTCCAGCCGGCGCTGCAGTCCCAGGCTGGTTTCGAGCAGCACGGCCTCACCCCGCACGCTGCCGATGCTGGCGGCCGAGGGCTGGAAGCGTTGCAGCACCGCCAGGGCCCGATCCGCCTGGTGGGCAGGCAAGAACAGCACGAAGCGGCCCTCGTTGGCCATCGCCAGGGGATCGAGGCCCAACAGTTCGCAGGCGGCATCCACCTCGGGGGCGATCGGAATGGCGTTCTCCCGCACCAGAACACCCAAACCGGCGCCCCTGGAAATCTCATGCAGGGCACTGGCCAGGCCGCCTCGGGTGAGATCCCGCAGGCAGTGCAACTCCAGGTCGGCCGCCAGCAGGGCCCGCACCGGCTCCTGCAGGGGCGCCAGATCGCTGCGGAGCTCCGTGCGGAAACCCAGCTCCTGGCGGGCCGCCAGGATCGCCACGCCATGGCGGCCCAGGTCGCCGCTCACCAGGATGGCGTCACCGCTTCGCACCGCCTTGGGGCCGATCTGCAGCCCATGGTCGACGCGGCCGATCCCGGCGGTGTTGATGTAAATCCCATCCCCCTTGCCCCGCTCCACCACCTTGGTGTCACCGGTCACCACCGGCACACCGCAGCGTTGGGCGGCAAGGCGGATCGAGGCCACCACCTGCTGCAGCAGGGGCATCGGCAAGCCCTCCTCCAGGATCAGGCTGAGGCTGAGGGCAATCGCGTTGGCCCCCACCATGGCCAGATCGTTGACGGTGCCAAACACCGCCAGGCTGCCGATGTCGCCGCCGGGAAAGAACAGCGGGCGCACCACATAGGAGTCGGTGGTGAAGGCGAGCGGCCCAGCTTCGGCGGGCAACAGGGCCGCATCGAGGAGCACCCCATCGGCAGGGCCGAAGGCCGGCACCAGCAGCTGGTCGATCAACCGTTGGCTGAGGCTGCCGCCACCGCCGTGGCCCAGCAGCACCATGGCATCCCCAGCAGGGGGCAGGGGACAGGCAAAGGAGTCCATGGCTCAGGCGCGGTAGCGGTGATAAGCGGCGCAGGCCCCCTCCGCAGAAACCATCGGCGCACCGAGGGGCCGCTCCGGCGTGCAGCGACCGCCGAAGGCCGGACAATCGGTGGGACGCGCCAGCCCCTGCAACACCCGCCCGCTGATGCAGGGGCTGGCTGGTTCGCCCGGAGCGGTCCCGTTGCCAGCGGCCGAGCGGGCCATGGTCGCCCCAAAGTGGCGCTCGACGTCGAGGGCGTCGTAGGGCGGGCGGAGCTGCAAGCCACTGCCGCTGAGCACCCCGAGACCGCGCCAGTGCTGGTCGACCGGCGTGAACACGCGCTCCATCAGCGCCCGCGCCGCACCATTACCGGCGGCCTGGCTGGCCCGTGGGTAGGCGTTGATCACCCGGCTCTCGCCTCGCTCCAATTGGCGAACGCCCTGGAGCAGACCCTCGAGCAGATCCACCGGTTCAAAGCCGGTGACCACGATCGGCACGCCATGGCGCTGGGCGATCGGCCGGTATTCCTCCACCCCCATCACCGTGCAGACATGGCCCGCCGCCAGAAACCCCTGCACGCGGCACTCCGGTGCGGCGAGGATCGCCTCCATCGCCGGCGGCACCCGCCCATGGCAAACCAGCAGGGCAAGGTTCCCAAGACCCAGGCCCAGGGCCTGATGGGCCAGCAGGGCCGTGGCGGGTGCGGTGGTTTCAAAGCCCACCGCGAAGAACACCACCGTTCGCGCCGGGTGGGCCTGGGTGATGGCCAGGACGTCGGACGGTGAGGTGACGATCCGCACATCACCCCCGGCGGCGCGCACATCCAGCAGGGTGCGGGCGCTGGAACCCGGCACCCGCAGCATGTCGCCGTAGGAGCAGAGGATCACCTCCGGCCGCCCGGCCAGCTCCTGGGCCCGATCGATCGCCGCCTCAGCCGTGATGCACACGGGGCAGCCTGGCCCATGGATCAGCTCCAGCTGCTCCGGCAACAACTGATCGAGGCCATGGCGCAGGATCGCATGGGTCTGGCCGCCGCAGATCTCCATCAGCGTCCAGGGCCTGGTGATCTCCCGCCTCAGTTCAGCTGCCAGCTGATGCACCAGCTCCGGCCTGCGGAAGCGGCTGGGCCGGCTCATCGGCTTGGCGCCTCCTGGGGCTGCTCCCACACCGGGGTGGGATAGCTGGAGAGGGCCCGCATGTACTGGGCCCGCTCAAAGGCGCCGGGGTCGGGGCCGCGCTGCTGGCAGAGGCAACCCCGCAACTCGTCGAGGGAGCTGTAGTCGTGCTGCTCAAGCCATTGGCGCAGCTCCGACTCCAGGCTGCGCAGATGGTCGGGCCCATGGCGCAGCAGGGCCGCCACCACCATCGTGACGCTGGCGCCCACCATCAGCATCCGCACCACATCGGTGCCGTGGCTGACACCACCGCTGGCGGCGAAATCGAGCCCAACCCGGCCATGGAGCAGGGCAATCCAACGCAGCGGCAGCCGCTGGTCCGCCGCCGTGCTGAGCAGGAGGTTGGGCCGGTGCTCCAGGGTTTCGATGTCGATGTCGGGCTGATAGAAGCGGTTGAAAAGCACCAGTCCGCGAGCCCCGGCAGCCTGGAGGCGATGGGCCAGGTGGGTGAGGTTGGTGTAATAGGGGCTGAGCTTCACGGACACGGGCAGGGTCACCGCCGCGCAGACCTCGCGCACAACATCCACCTGACCGTTTTCCAGCTCGGCGCCGCTGAGGCTCTGGTCGGTGGGCACCGCATAGAGGTTCAGCTCGATGGCGCTGGCGCCGGCCTGCTCCAGGGCCCGGGCGGTGGCGGCCCAGGGCCCGGCCTGGCTGCCATTGAGACTGGCGATGATCGGGATCTCCACCCTGCGGCGGGCGGCTTCAATTTCCCGCAGGTACCCCTGGGCGCCGAGGTGGCCCGGAGCGGTGCGGGGCAGGTAGCTGAGGGATTCCGCCACGCTCTCGCTGCCGTGCTCCTGGTGGTGATTCCATTCCTGCCAGTCCCTCTCGACCTGCTCCAGAAACAGGGAATGGAGCACAACGGCCGCCGCCCCCGCATCCGCCAGCCGGGGGATGTGGTCGGGGTCGGCGCTGAGCGGTGCCGCGGCTCCCACCACCAGGGGCGAAGCCAGCGGTAGCCCGAGATAGGTGCTGCGGAGGTCGACGCTACTCATGGCTGTGGAGCCGGGCTCGGACCAGGCTTGGCTGGTGGGGCCAGGGGAGCAGCCAGCCGCTGGTAGTGCGCCCAGCGCTCGTCGACGCCGCCCTGGGCCAGCCGCGACAGAAGGCGGGCCTGGTCGGGCTGGCTGTAGCTGAGCATGCGAAAGCGGTTCTCGGCGGCCATCGCCTCGGCGACGGGCATGGTGGGGGCGTGCGAATCAACCACCAGGGGGTTCTCCCCACGGGCGGCCCGGCGCGGGTCGTGGCGGTAGAGCAGCCAGCGGCCGGAGTCCACCGCCTGGCGTTGATGCTGCATCCCCTTGGCCATGTCGATGCCGTGGGCGATGCAGTGGGAATAGGCCAGGATCAGGGAGGGGCCGTCGTAGGACTCGGCTTCGATGAACGCCCGCAGGGTGTGCTCATCGCGGGCACCCATCGCCACGCTGGCCACATAGACGTTGCCGTAGGTCATCGCGATCATGCCGAGGTCTTTCTTGGCGCTGGCCTTGCCTTCGCTGGCGAACTTCGCCACCGCTCCCAGGGGCGTGGCCTTCGACATCTGGCCGCCGGTGTTGGAGTACACCTCCGTATCCAGCACCAGGATGTTGACGTTGTGATGGCTGGCGAAGAGGTGATCGATGCCGCCGAAGCCGATGTCGTAGGCCCAGCCATCGCCGCCGATCATCCAGACGCTGCGTTTCACCAGGTCGTCGGCCAGGCTGAGCAAGCTGCGGGCCGCCGCGCTGATCCGATCCGCGTCGCCGCTAGCGGCCTGGAGCGTTGCCTTCAAGGCCGCGACGCGCTGGCGCTGCTCGTAGATGCCCGCCTCATCGCCTTGATCGGCACCCACCAGGGCCTCGGCCAGGGCGAGGGGAATGGGCCCGGCCGGATCGGCCCGGCTGGAGAGCTGCCGCACCAAGCGCTCGGCCTGGTGGTGGCGCTGGTCGTAGGCGAGGCGAAAGCCGAGGCCGAATTCGGCGTTGTCCTCGAACAGGGAATTGGACCAGGCGGGGCCACGGCCCTCGTCGTTGGCGCTCCAGGGGGTGGTCGGCAAGCTGCCGCCGTAGATCGAGGAGCAGCCGGTTGCATTGGCCACCACCATCCGATCACCGAAGAGCTGGCTGGCGAGCTTGATATAAGGCGTTTCGCCGCAGCCGGCGCAGGCGCCGGAGAACTCGAACAGGGGCTGCTGCAGCTGCTGCTGGTTGATGTGGTGGGCGTTGAGGGAAAGCCGATCGGGATTCGGCAGGTCGAGGAAAAAGTCCCAGTTGCGCCGCTGCTGGTCGCGCAGGGGCCGCTGTGGCTCCATGTTGATGGCCTTGCGGCGGGGTTCGCCCCGGTGGCGCACCGGGCAGATCTCAACGCAGAGGCTGCAGCCAGTGCAGTCTTCGGCGGCCACCTGGAGGGTGAAGCTCTGGCCGGCCCAGTGCTGATCCCGCGCCGGGGCGCTGAGGAAGCCGGAGGGGGCAGCCTGCAGCTCCTGGGGCTCCACCACCTTGGCGCGGATCACGGCATGGGGGCAGACCATCACGCACTTGCCGCACTGCACGCACACGTCTGGATCCCAGACCGGGATGGCCTCGGCGATGTTGCGCTTCTCCCAGCGGGCCGTGCTGCAGGGAAAGGTGCCATCCACCGGCAGGGCACTGACCGGCAGCCGATCACCCTGACGGGCCAGCTGGGGAGCGATCACCTGACGGACGAAGGCGGGTGCGGTGGCGAGCGGATCCGCCACGGCCGCAGCCATGCCCGCGGAATCGACGCCGCCGACCGTGACCGGGCCGGCCGTGACCGGGCCGGCCGTGACGGTGCCGGCGGTGACGGTGCTCGCGGTAATGGGGGCCAGCCGGGCCAGGGCGGCATCCACCGCCTGCAGGTTCAACGCCACCACCCGTTCGCCTTTGTTGGCATAGCTGTGGCGGATGGCGTTGCGGATGGCAGCGAGGGCCTGCTCCAGAGGCAGCACCGCCGCCAGGGAGAAGAAGCAGGTCTGCATGATCGTGTTGATCCGGCCCCCCAGCCCCAGCTCCCGGGCCAGGGCTGAGGCATTGATGGCAAAGACCCGCAGCTGCTTCGCCTCGATCTGCCGCCGCATCGCCTCGGGCAGGCGCTCCCAGATCTCGGCGGCCTCCCATGGACTGTTCAGCAGCAGGGTGCCGCCGGGCAGGACCGCCTCAAGCAGATCGAAGCGGCCGATGAAGTCCCACTGGTGGCAGGCCACGAGGTGGGCCCGCTGCACCTGGTAGGTGGAGCGGATCGGCCTAGGGCCGAAGCGCAGATGTGAGACGGTGACAGAGCCCGATTTCTTCGAGTCGTAGACGAAGTAGCCCTGGGCATGCAGGGCCGTGCTTTCACCGATGATGTGGATGGCGTTCTTGTTGGCCCCGACGGTGCCATCGGAGCCGAGTCCGTAGACGATCGCGCGGAAGTCGTCGTCCGGCTCGGTGCAGAAGGCCTCGTCGATCTCGAGGGAGCTGTGGCTGAGGTCGTCGTTGATGCCGACCGTGAAATGGTTGCGCGGCTTCGCCTGGCGCAGTTCATCGAGCACGGCCTTCACCATCGCCGGGGTGAACTCCTTGGAGGCCAGCCCGAAGCGCCCACCGATCAGCCGCGGCTGAGCTGCCGCCGCCGCGGTTCGAGCCGGCCAGGCCTCCTGCACCGCGTTCACCAGATCGAGGTAGAGCGGTTCGCCGCCGCTGCCCGGCTCCTTGCAGCGGTCGAGAACGGCGATCGCCCGCACGCTGGCCGGCAGGGCGGCCACCAAGCGCTCGGCGCTGAAGGGCCGAAACAGCCGCACCTTGAGCACCCCCACCCGCTCGCCAGCGGCGCAGAGGGCATCCACCGCTTCATGGGCGGTTTCACAGCCCGATCCCATCAGCACCACCACCCGCTCGGCGGCGGGATCGCCGTGGTAATCGAACAGGTGGTAGGCGCGGCCGGTGAGGGCGGCGAAGGCGTCCATCGCCTGCTGCACCAGCTCCGGGGCGGCGGCGTAGAAGCCGTTCACCGCTTCCCGCGCCTGGAACGCCACATCCTGGTTCTGGCTGGTGCCCCGGATCACCGGTTGATCGGGGCTGAGGCCGCGGCACCGATGGGCCTCCAGCAGCGACTCCGGGATCAAGGCCCGCAGGTCGTCATCGGCGATCAGTTCGACCGCCTGGATTTCGTGGGAGGTGCGGAAGCCATCGAAGAAATGCAGAAAGGGCAGGCGCGAGCGCAGCGTGGCCAGGCTGGCGATGGCGGCAAAATCGCCGGCCTCCTGCACCGAGGCCGAGCAGAGCAGGGCGCAGCCGCTGCCGCGGGTGGCCATCACATCGCTGTGGTCGCCGAAGATCGACAGTGCCCCCGTGGCGAGGGCGCGAGAGGCCACATGGATCACCGTGGCGGTGAGTTCACCGGCGATTTTGTAAAGGTTGGGGATCATCAACAGCAACCCCTGCGACGCCGTGAAGGTGGTGGACAGCGCCCCCGCCTGCAGGGCACCGTGCACCACACCCGCCACACCGGCTTCGCTCTGCATCTCCACCACGGTCGGCACCGTGCCCCAGAGGTTGGGCCGTCCGGCCGCCGCCCAGCTGTCGGCCCATTCGCCCATCGGCGTGGCGGGGGTGATCGGGTAGATCGCCATCACCTCATTGAGCCGGTAGGCGACCCGGGCCACCGCCTCGTTGCCATCCAGGCAGGCGCGGCTCATCGGCCAACTCCAGCGGTGTCCTGAACGGCGGCGTCAGCAGGGTCGTCAGTCGCGGCGTCTGTCGCGTCGTCAGCGGCGGTGTCTTCAACCACGCCGAGGGCAAAGCCCACATGCACCAGCAGCTGATCGCCGAGGCGGGCTGCGGGCACGCAGGCCAGGCTCACCTCGCGCTGCACCCCGGCAAAGCTCACCAGCCCCACCCGCCAGAGCGCCGCGTCATCCGCCGGCGCCCCGGCAGGCGGGCGCTCTTCGATGGCGATCAGTTCACCCGTGATGGCCAGACACATGGAAGAAACTGTCCGGACCCGGCTGCAGAACCCGCCCCGGCCCTGTTTCCGTCTTAGGGGCACGGAGGGGCAGCGCGACACCAACCGAGCGGACTGTTACTGGACTTCATCCGGGCTCGCCGCTGGGCTCGCCGCTAGTGCCGCCACTGGTCCCGTCGCTGGTCCCGCCACTGGACCCAGCCGCCAGCCGGCCGCCAGCAACTGGCCGAGGGCCAGAGCACCGTCGTTGCAGGGGATCCGCTGGGGCCAGAGCGCCTCGATACCGGCATCGGCCAGATAGTCCACCGCCAGCTCCAGCAGCAGGCGGTTCTGGAAACAGCCACCGGCGAGCAGCAGGCGCTTCACCCCCAGCTGACCGGCCAGGGCGGGCAGCAGCTGGGCCAGGGCCTGATGGAAGGCCAGGGCGATCACCTCCACCGGCCGATCGGCGGCAAGGTCGTGGAGCAGGGCCTCCAGCAGGGGCTGCCAGTCGAGCAGCCAGGGCTCACCGTGGGCCCCTGGGCGGATCGCCACGGTGTAAGGCGCCGCCGCCGGCGCCAGCCGCCCCGGCACTGCGGGCAGGGCCGCCCTGGCGGCGGCCTCCAGCCGCAGGGCCGCCTGACCCTCGAAGCTGCAGCGCTGCGCCAATCCCAGCAGCGAGGCGATCGCATCGAACAGGCGACCAACCGATGAGCACAGGGGAGACTGCAGGCGCTGCTGGAGCATGCGGGCGAGCACCGGCCGCTCGTCGGCCCCGAAGGCCGCCAGGGAAGGCAGCAGCCGGGATACGCCGTCGAAGGCGGCCGGGCCGAAGCCGGCATAGAGCAGGCCGAGGGCGGCGCGGCGCGGCTCCCGCATCGCCCGCTCCCCGCCGGGCAGAGGGAAGGGCCTAAGCCGGGCGAGGCGGGTGAAGGCGGCGGCTCCCCCGGGCTCTTCGAGCCGCAGGCACTCGCCACCCCAGAGGGTGCCATCGCTGCCATGGCCGGCTCCGTCCCAGGCAACGCCCACGGCGGGCGGGGGCAGGCCGTGCTCGGCCATGCAGGCCAGCAGGTGGGCCTGGTGGTGCTGCACCTCCAGCAGTGGCACCCCGGCCGCCGCCGCCAGCTCGGCGCCGATGCGGCGCGAGGCGTAGGCGGGATGGCCGTCCACCACGAAACAGCGGGGACGGAGGCCGAAGCGCTCCAGGGCATCGCTGAGGACCTGGCGCAGGCGCTGCTCGGCGCCGAGGCTGTCGAGATCCCCCAGGTGGGGGCCCAGCCAGGCGCGGCCGCCGGCGACGCCGATCGCCAGGCTGCCCTTGAGCTGGCCGCCCAATGCCACCACACCGGCGAGCCGGTCGGGGTGGGGGAGCAGGGGGGTGAGCGCATGCACGCTGGGGGCCTGGCCGCGGGCGTGGCGTAGCAGCATCGGGGCGCCGGCCGCCAGCTGGATGAGGCCGTCATCGACGGGATTGGCGATCGGGCGGTTATGGCAAAGAAAGCCGTCGGCGATGGCGCCCAGTTCCTCCTCCACCCGCTCCGGATCGGCGCAGAGGGGTTCGCCGGAGCGGTTGCCGCTGGTGGCCAGCAGCGGTTCGCCCAGCTCCCGCAGCAGCAGGGCGTGCAGGGGGCTGGCCGCCAGCATCACCCCCAGCCAGGGGTTGTGCGGGGCAACGCCCAATGCGACGCCCAAGGCGACGCCCAGGGCGTCGTTTGGGGCAATAGGGCTGGTGGCGCTGGCTTCGGGGTCCGGCCCGACAAGCTCCGGCGGCCGCCGGCGCAGCAGCACGATCGGGGCGGCCGGGGCGGTGAGCAGCCTTTCCTCGGCGGGGCCCAGCAGGCAGTGGCGCCGCACCCAGGCAAGATCAGGCGCCAGCAGGGCGAAGGGCTTCTCGGGCCGCCCCTTACGCCGCCGCAACTCGGCCACGGCCGCCTCCGAACGGGCCAGGCAGAGCAGCTGGAAGCCCCCAACGCTCTGCAGGGCAACGATCCGCCCGGCCCGCAGGGCTGCGGCCGCCGCGGCCAGGCAGGTGCTGATCGGGCCGCTCGGACGCGCTGGATCCCAGAGGCGGGGGCCGCCGGGGGTGAACCAGCTCAGCCGCGGCCCGCAGGCGGGGCAGCAGGTGGTCTGGGCGTGGAAGCGGCGGTTGCTGGGGTCGGCGTATTCAGAGGCGCAGGCGGCGCAGAGGCGAAAGGAGGCCAGCGCGGTGTGGCGTCGCTCGAAGGGCAGGGCCCGCAGGATGCTGAAGCGTGGCCCGCAGTGGGCGCAGCTGGTGAAGGCGTAGCCGCAGCGGCGGCTGGCGGGATCGGTGAGCTCCGCCACGCAGGAAGCGCAGGGGGCCAGATCGGGCAACTGGAGGGCGGTGGCGGCGGCCGGGGGGCGGCCGGGGTCGCTTTGGTCGACGCGCGTGAGGATGCGGAAGCCGGCGCTGGCCTGGGGGGGCAGCCACTGCGGCTGGAGCCGATCGAGGCGGCTGTGGGGCGGCCGCTCGCGGGGCAGGCGCGCCAGGAAGGCCTCAAGCGCGGCGGCTGGACCCTCCAGCTCCAGGCAGACGCCAGCGGCGGTGTTCTCCACCCAGCCCGCCAGCTCCAGGGCCGACGCCAGGCGGTGCACGAAGGGACGAAAGCCCACCCCCTGCACCAGCCCCTCGATGTGGAGCCGCAGCCGCCGGTGCCCGGCGGTGCTCATGCGGGCAGGGGCTGGCGGTGGTGGCTGAACCAATGCAGCAGGGCGTCCACCCCTTCCCCTGTGCGGGCCGACACCTCAAAGATCCGCGCCTGGGGCGCGACGGCGGCCAGGGCGGCCAGGGCGGCGCGGCGATCAAAGCCCACGGCCTCGGCCAGGTCTGTTTTGTTGATCACCACCGCATCGGCCGAGTGGAACATGGCCGGGTATTTCAGCGGCTTGTCTTCTCCCTCGGTCACCGAGAGCAGCACCAACCGCAGCCTCTCGCCCAGATCAAAGGCGGTGGGGCACACCAGGTTGCCCACGTTCTCGATCAGCAGCAGCGCCATGCCGGTTGTATCGAGCTGATCAAAGGCCCGTCCCACCAGGGAGGCCTCCAGATGGCAGAGATCGCCGGTCTGGATCTGCACGGCCCGGGCGCCGGCGGCCTGCAGGCGGCGGGCGTCGTTGTCGGTGGCGAGATCGCCCACGATCACCCCCACCGGGCCGTCGCTCCACTGGCGGGCGAGCTGTTCCAGCAGGGCGGTCTTGCCGGCCCCGGGCGCCGAGAGCACGTTGAGCACCAAAAGCCCGGCGGCGGCGAAGCGCTCGCGGTTGGCCGCCGCCAGGGTGTCGTTCCGGTGCAGGAGGTTGTGGTGCAGCTCAAGGGTGCGCCGAACGCTGGGGGCGGCAACCGGGGAGAGGGTGGAGGTGGGCTGGCCGCAGGAGCAGTGGGAGCACATGGCAGGGACGGGTGTGGGGAGTGGGAGTGGCCTGTGGGCAGAGCCGTTTGCTGCGCGCAGCCCCAGCTGCTCTCAGCCCATGGTGTTCGGCGCCGCCACACCAAGCGAAGCGGCGAAGGCTGCGGTGGTGAAGGCTTCATCCCGTCTCAGGCTGCGGGCCATGGGGGTGAGCTGGAAGGTGGTGGATTCCTCCTGGCAAGCCAGCAGACCGCGCCGCAACAGGTCGTAAAACAGGGCTTTTGACTCCTCCAGGTCCATGCCGAGGGAGTCCGCCACCTCGCGGGGCGTGGCGCCGCCGTCTTCCACCAGCACGAGCACCTCAAGGTCGTCAAAACTCAGGGTGTGGGCAAAGGGTTGGTCCATGGGTGGTGGGTGCCCTTAGCGGCGGTGACTGATGGGTGCTCTCAGCATGGCGGCGCGGTCGCGGCAGGGAATGCTGAGGGGAAAGATCCGAAAGGATGACTATGGCCACACCTGAACCCCCACCAGGCCCGCCAACTGTTGGCGTCCGTCCGCCAGGTCTGATACAGAGTTATAGAGAGGAACTGCAGGCCCGTCACTACGCCCGTCGCACAGTTAAAACCTATGAGCAATGGCTGCGGCGGTTTCTGCGGTTTCACCAGCTACGCCATCCGCGGGAGATGGGCAGCGCGGAGGTGAACGCCTTTCTCACGCACCTGGCCGTGGAGGGTCAGGTGAGTGCCTCTACCCAGAACCAGGCCCTGGCGGCGCTGCTGTTTCTGTATCGGGTGCTGCTGGAGCGGGATCTGGATCTGGAGGGGGTGGTGCGAGCCCGCAAGCCTCGACGCTTGCCGGTGGTACTGACAGAAGAGGAGGTGCGTTCGGTATTGCAGCGGCTCGAAGGGAGCGAAGCGTTGGTAGCTGGACTGCTGTATGGAAGTGGGCTGCGATTGATGGAGGCCCTGCGGCTGAGGGTGCATGACCTGGATTTCAACCGGCAGGAACTGACCGTACGTAACGGAAAGGGCGGAAGTGACAGACGTACAATGCTTCCGAAACGGATATCGAAGAAGCTGCGAAACCATCTTGAAGAGGTTAGGAGTATACACAAACGGGATTTGATGGATGGATGGGGTCAGGTACGACTTCCCTATGCCTTGGCTCGAAAGTATCGGAATGCCGCAACGGAGTGGGGCTGGCAATGGGTGTTTCCTCAGCATCGGCGCTGGCAGGATCCAACTTCAGAACAACAGGGACGCCATCATCTCGATCCGAGTTTAATTCAGAAATCGGTGCGGAGCGCAGTGCTGGCAGCTGGCATCAGCAAGCCAGCCAGTTGCCATAGCTTGCGCCATTCGTTTGCTACCCACCTGCTCGAGAGAGGACAGGACATTCGCACGATTCAGGAATTAATGGGCCACAAGGACCTAAAAACAACAATGATCTATACGCATGTTCTCAATCGCGGGCCAATGGGTGTCGCCAGCCCGGCAGATTTCCTGTAAAGAAGTCGAAAAGAGCTTCCGGCGATACCGGGTCCGTATAAAATCCCCACGTCCCCACCGTACAATCCCCCAGACCCATTGCAACGCTTGCCCTTTAGAGCAAGCTGCAGGCCTCCCATCGGCTGCATAGGCCGACAACGGCACCCACCGCAGAGCGGATACCGGACCCGCCCATACAGCGTTAGCCGGACCCTTCGGGCAGAGGAAATAGACGGGATCAATATGGGCCTTGTGGAGTAGGATTGCCGATGGAATATCTTTATATCTCCCATTTCACTGAGCAGGATTTCGACGAAGTTATCTGGTTAGCAGGTGGAAGGCGATATACGGACGATCCACATGTGAGGGAACAGAATTGTGACTACGTCGTTGCGGACTCTGTCATCGAACTGAAAATCATTGAGGAAGAACCGATTGCAAAGTCGACCAAGCAGCAGAAACTAGCGAGTCTATTTCGTTCCGACATAAAGACCGTCATACTGAATCCCCTTGATCTCGACATTGACGGTAGGCAAAGATACTACCAGGAGTTGGCCACTCCGATAAAAACGGCTCTGAAACACGCATCAAAGCAACTTTCGACTTCTGCAAAGGAAGTTGGCGCGTCTCAGAAGATCGCGATAATCATCAACAATGGACTAACGATGACGACGCCAGAAGAATTCAAGGACCTGGCGATTGCAAGGGCAAAGAATGATACATCTGGCATCGACGTTTTGATTGTGGGCGGAATCTACTACTACTCAGATACATTTGATGGCTATGTGATAACCGAGTTCTCAGATCATTCCATTCGAGACTCCAAAGACATAGGAATTGTTGAAAGACTCCGGAACGCTTGGAACATAGTGATCGATGACTATATGACAAGGCAAATCGTTGCAATTAATCTTGAAAGGAGAAAGGGGCCTATTCGAGACCTTTTCTTTGAACTAAATGGCATAAGGTACGTGAAACCTCCAATCCAGTGGGGAAAGCCGTCCGAGTTCTTCGGGAAGACAGGTCGTCCGAGAGAGGACTCAACCGGAATGGACATCTGCCCACCGGTCGCTACCGTACTTCCGATTTTTGACATTGAAAGCTACAGCCACGCCAAAGAAAATATCTACGATGACCATATGCTCAAAAACTCCCTTAGGGAATATTTGGCGTGGGCTGAACAAACGAAGCGAACATCTTCAGACAAGTTACATCCTATTGTATTGACGCCATTGAACTTAGTTGATCTTCAGACACTTGCACCTAATTTTACTTTCGATGACTTAACTCAACTCGCTTTACCAAAGTTCCAGGAAGACATTAAAAGAACGGTTGATAGAATACTTGAGTTCCCTGATAGACCGATTAGTCTAAACTACATACTAGTTCAGGTTAACGAGATTGGAATTGACAGGGTTAACGACATTGCTATGATCTCCCATAATCGGATTGGTTTGGTATCTGACAAACAAGAATTTCTACTGAAAGGTGAGCGAATGAAGTTCGAATACGCAATTGTGCTCGCTTCTGCCTATTGTTTGTCTCGAGAGGCTGACGTGGTATACTACGTCAAGAACGAGGATTTTAAGTGGAAATAGGCGGCTAACAAAGTTTTCAACCTGACTTATTTGGGCGTCACGACCCTTGCAAAGCAAGGCTCGCGCCACCCAAAACGCAGGTTAAAACAGCGTTAGATGCAGAGATGAAACCTGAGCGAGCTTCGTGTATGGTTGGCTAGATGGCAACCCGTAACCATGACATGTTGGATGATCTACGTAGATGAGTCATATGATTCAGAAAAGTTCTGCTTATCAGCCTTAGCGATAAAGGATAGACTCTGGCGAAATTGCTTCAATGAAATTAGAAACCATCGTGTTGCGCTCAAGCGTAGTCATGGAGTACTGCTGCGGAAGGAGATTCACGCCAGAGATCTTGTCGCTGGACGTGGGAGACTCGGCCCACAGGACATCGGGAAATGGCAACGAAGTCGGATCTTTTATGATCTCCTGCAATTAGCAGGAAGCTTGCCAGAGGCAAGCCTATTCAACGTTTGTCTTGACATCAAAGGCAGAAGAGATGTTCAACTCACTGCCTGGGATCGTCTGGTAAATCGCATAGAGAGAACCCTAGTTGAATATGAGAAGCAGGAGGTGATCAGGAGAAAAGCATTAATTCAGATCATAAGCGACCACGTTTCTAATGAAGACCGGGAGCAAATTGAGCGGCGTTTAATGGTTTATGCACCACGAGCAGTCTTTATTGCTGACGAAGGACATGAGTATGAGATAACCAAGGCCCTCCGGAAGATGCAGGTCTATAATCCGATTCCATCTGCATTCGGAGCTTGGGCTGGTGGCACTAGGACAACAAATATTCGGGTTGAAAGAATTATTGAAGATCCTTTTTTCAAGGAATCTCATAGATCATATTTTCTTCAACTGGTAGACTGCATCGCATTCTCTCTATTGAAGAAAGAGGTGGCACCAACCAGTAATGTTAAGAGATATGGCGTAAATCGGATGTTTGACGATACTGTCTCGCACATTTGCTTCAGACCTGCTTCTCGAAATGATCCGCTTGGGATTGTACGTAATTAGCTGAGCGCGTCTAAAAAAGTTTAAGGGCCGCCGAAGCGGCCCGAGCGCGGCCGGTTTGCCGCCACTAAAGACGGGCCGGTCACGCATTGAGATCTTATCGCATATTCGAACATCTAACAAGCCCTTTGAGTGGGCAGGCCTCCCTTGAGGCACTGCTGTCGTTCGTCTAATCTTGCCTGCCACTCAGGGGCAGCGTTAGAAGGATCAGGGAAAAGCCGGAAGCCACGTCTTGACGTCCTAACGTCAAAGCGCTAGGGTCGAGGGATGGATGAAACCAAACGAGCTACGATTTACTTCGACACGGATGTACATCGAGCACTGCGCTTAAGAGCTGCTGCGTGTAACCGGTCGATATCAGACATGGTCAATGAAGCTGTTCGCATGACATTGGCGGAAGATGCTGATGATTTAAGAGACGTTGATCAAAGGGAAGCCGAGCAAAGTTCTGGCTTCGAAGAGTTTGTCGTAAGCCTAAGAAATAGTGGCCGGTTATAGCCTCACGATTAAGCCATCGGCTGCCAAGGAATTGGAAGACGTATCGGACAAGGCGACGTTGGCTCGATTGATTGAGAAGATTCAATTACTGGTAACTCAGCCACGTCCATCAGGGGCTGAAAAGCTCGCAGGAAGGCAGAACCTTTATCGTGTCCGCCAAGGCAACTATCGGGTCATCTACTCAGTCGATGATCAGTCGCGTGTGGTCGACGTTGTTAAGGTCGGACACAGAAGAGATGTCTATCGATGAATGGACCTTCTAACATCAAGATACAGAAGACGGGAGCGGGGGAAATCGGCAATCCCCATGGTCGCCTGCCCGCTTCTGATCTTGAGCGTTAGCCAGATCGCAGGGTTGACAAAGGGCGTGCCGAGGTTGACAATAGACTTTGAGCTGGTTGACAAAGGTTCGTGTCGAAAATCCGCGGCCGCGGGGAAGCGGTAAGAAACTTCATCCTTGCCAACGTAAAGGAGCATCCAAGTGACATCGTAAAGATTGCGATGGCAAAGTTTGAATGCTCTCGCCAAGCTATCCATAAGCACATTCAGCATTTAATTGAGGAAGGTGCAGTTACTGAAAGTGGAACCACTCGTAACAAGCGCTATGCACTTGCGCCACTTGTAGAATGTGACTTGAGCTTCGAAATAGTCCCACAGCTAGCTGAGGATATCGTCTGGGATAGGGAAGTTGCTCCGAAGCTTGGGCCTATGGCTGAAAATGTGAAATCAATCTGGTATTACGGCTTCACCGAGATTTTTAACAACGCCATCGACCATTCCAGCGGCACACATATTAGTGTGCATATCTCAAAGACCGCTGCCGAAACAGAGATCGCAATACTCGATAATGGCGTTGGAATCTTTAAGAAGATTCAGCACGCCCTAGGGCTTCTCGACGAGCGACATGCAGTTCTTGAGCTCGCCAAGGGAAAGCTGACAACAGATCCATCGCGCCACTCGGGAGAAGGAATCTTTTTTAGCTCTAGAATGTTTGATGATTTTGCAATTCTATCAGGAGAAGTCATCTTCTCGCATCATTTTGGAAAAAAGGAAGACTGGATCTTTCAGGCAAAGCGAGACGGTGCAGGAACATTCGTAACAATGAAACTGAATAACCACACATCGCGAACCACCAAAAAGGTGTTTGACCGTTTTTCCACTGGTGAAGACTACGGATTTACAAAGACAGTTGTTCCAGTAGAGTTGGCTCAGTACGGTGATAACAATCTTGTCTCAAGATCTCAAGCCAAAAGATTGCTTGCTAGAGTTGATAAATTTAAAGTAGTGGTATTGGATTTTGAAGGGGTTAGGTCTATCGGTCAAGCATTCGCTGACGAGATCTTCCGAGTTTTTCCCCTTGCCCATCCCAATATTGCCTTGCAACATCTTCATGCCAATAAAGAAGTGATGAAGATGATTCTACGTGCAATGCATCATGATGCATAGAGCATGGCTAACGAACAAGGATAGATCGTGCGAAGCCACGATCTATCCGGTGGTTGGACTAGCCCCTTATCGCTATTGATCAGTACATTATGGTAGATACCTCGGCCCGAAGTTCGGTTTCTCTTTCGAATCTCGGCTGAGTTCAACAGGCCTTCGGGCCTAGTCAAGGATGCCTCTGTTGAGGGGCTCTTAATTTATCGCATGGCAAGGTCAGCCTCAACACTGCTGTAATTTATGCAGCGTTATTGCGGTTCGTTGAGGATGGCTTCTTGTTAGGGATTATCGGTATAATTGACTCGCCCGTCTAGTCAGCACAACCTGGGCGGGTTGACTTGGCTAAGTTGGTTGACCTGAACCATTCGGGCCAGGATGGTCATCACCTCCCCGCAGCGATCACAGTGAACCGGCGGGCGCGGTGGCAGGGGCTCAGGTGGTGGCACACGCATGTGCAAGGCCAGCTGCAGAAGCTGGATCAAACGTTTGGCATTCGCATGGAGGATGCCAAAATCCCTCACCCGCCGGAAGCGGCGGGGCAGCACGTGCTTAAGCAGCAGCCAGAGAAACTCTCCACCCGGTAGGGTTCGGACTTGGCGTTTTCCCTTGTTGTCCTGATAGCAGAAGCTGACCATGCCATCACGGTCGGCGATGATCTTGTTCTCCGGCAACACGCCACGATAGAGATAGCGGCCTAGATAGATCAGCGCCAGCTTGCCCCGCCCCACTTTCATGCAATGAACCACCCACTGATCGGGCAGGCTTTCCTCGCAGTGGAGGCCCGCCAAACGCATGGCCTCAAACCATTTGGCTCTGAACACATGGGATGGCGTATAGAGGGTTACGGTATAGAAGTGTCGAGCTACTCAGCAGTTACAGGAAAAGACTTGATTTCGGCACTCAAGGGTGCTGGCTTTCTTGTTCAGAGAGTAAAGGGTAGCATCTGCAATCGCCAAGTCTTCCTCCATTTGTAGAGGGTGATCACATGGATGCCCAACTCCTCTGAATCCGGGCCACGCTCTGCCGGTTCGGCGGTCTCATCTGCCTCCTGACATCAGCCTTGATCGCCTCGCTATAACGACGCATTGCTCTGCTCCATCAAGCCCCCGCGTGTGCGATTGAGAGGGGTGACATCTTTCCTGAACGCGGGGGGAATCCAATGCCTCTACCAATGACTACGGAGTGGAATGCAGGCATGTGATAAAGATCACTGAAATGTTTGAGCCCAGACACACCATAGGAATACTGCGAACATGATCATGAACATGGAGGATTTCCTCTGCACAGCTCTCACCCCCACTTCCTTCTGGAGAATAACAATGCCAATTTGGAACAGACAAGATGTACTTATCCCTGCCTGGAAACGAGATTGGTATAAGTTTTTGGAGAAGCGTTGCACCCAACGCATTCTCATTGTAACCGACACTTCGGGATCGTTTGACCCAGGAAGAGACACGGGCCTCACCGAGCTAATCCGCGTTTTGAAAGGCAGTGGAGATGTGCAAGCTGCCGTGCCTGCAACTGTGACAGAGGTATCGAAAGCATCGGGATTTAACTTTTCCACAGCATCTCCTGCCGTTACTACGGCCAACTATGATCAAGTCTGGCTGTTTGGATTCAATTCGGGTGTGCCATCTTCCGACGCCAACGAAATTCGTGTGCTCGCACAGTTTATGGAGAGTGGTGGCGGTGTATTTGCAACAGGCGATCACAGCACTATCGGTCGGCCACTATGCGGTGCACTGCCTCGCATCCGTAAAATGCGCGAGTGGGCAGCCGTCCCAATGAGTGGGCCAACACGAATTGATACGATCAACAATCCTGGAATCGATGGCATTGCGCGCGACGTTGATCAGGCTGATCACTTCCCACAAACGATGTATCCATTACTGGACGCGAGCAGTGCACCTCATCCATTGCTGCGTAGTCCAACTGGAGCTATAAACGTTCTTCCCGACCATCCTCACGAAAGTGAATGCTATGCGCCGCGTGGTACAAATCTCACCGGTAATTTTTCAGTCGCTGGACTCGCGCCGTTTACAGAGTTTCCAACTGTCGGTGGGTTAGAACACGGCCCGCAGCTTGTTGCCATCTCCATGTCGGCAAGCTTAAACGCCGATAAGTTGCCAGTCACCCCGCGCTGCTTTGGCGCTATTTCCGCGTATGATGGGCATCTTGCCAACAAAGGGCGTGTTGTCTGTGATTCGACCTGGCATCACTTCGTCAATATGAATCTGAATGGTGCAGGTTATCCCGGAGACGGTCTGCGCGAAGGAACACCGCTCGCAGCAAATGCGGCCTACAAACAAATTCAGCGCTACTACGCCAATATCGCAGACTACTTGACACCAAAGAACCGTAAGTGGTGCCGGATCATTGACATCATTGTGGGTGAACTCTTCGACTACCCCATTTGGGAAGAGATTGTGGTGTTACCAGAACCACCTCGTCCTTTTCCAGATTTCCCAGAATGGCCTCGTGCTATTGAACTTGGTAAGCTTGTAAAGGCTTCTCTGAGTGAAAAATTTGGCAACGGGGCTTTTGACGGACTGATTGAGGATGTGCTCGACGTCGCGCAAACAGGCGAAGGAGTGAGATTCGCGATCAACAATAACTTGCGTCTACTCACGTCGCAAAACAAAGAGCGAAGCTTAAAGCAATATGATGATCCAGTTGGAATCGAAGAGCTTAAGCTTGGATTAATCGGGCGCGTCTTTCTCGCACTGAAGGCGCAATTGCCCGATTACCCGGAAGAGCTTCCTAAGAGCGCTGAGCGTCTGCATGATTCCGGTGCCAAGCTGCTTGGCGAAATTGTAGCGAAGGGGCTTGCAGAAGGAATCAAATATCGGGAGATGCGCTATCGTCGAGACTTGGAACTCCTTACCACACTACGTTAACGAATCTCGCAATAGGGTGGGTAGGGCAAACCACTTTACCTACCCACCTCTATTGCGAGCGGAAACAAATCCACTGCAAACCAAGTTGTCACACTGCTGGCTGGCAGCACAGGCTAACAAGCGCAATGCACCGGATCTTTGAGGTTTTGTAGGATTTAGCAAAGATGATCTATGTCCGGCGATTTTGACCGTTTAACGTATATCCAAGCGGAGGCTCTGGCCTCCGACTGATATGTGGGTTAAGATGATGGATAGATTTCTTAGTTTTTGACCATGAAGCTCGGTTACACGATTCTGTACGTCGCCGATGTGGCTTCATCCCTGAGTTTCTACGAGCGGGCATTTGGGTTTAAGCGGCGTTTTCTCCATGAATCAGGAACATATGGAGAACTTGAGACCGGCGAAACAACGCTTTCATTTGCTGCACACGATCTTGGAGATGCGAATTTCCCAGGTGGCTATATCCGTGCCAGTGAATCAGAGATACCCCTGGGGATGGAAATCGGTTTGGTGACTGTTGACGTCGCTTCTGCTCATGCTCATGCATTGAAGGAAGGCGCCATTGAATGGAGCGCACCTGTCTCCAAACCTTGGGGGCAGATCGTCTCGTATGTCCGAGCGCCGGATGGGTGTCTCATTGAACTCTGTACGCCAGTTGGCGAGTAAAAGCAACCCCGAACATCAAGATGCCGAGCATCAAGATCCAGCGGCCGGGCCAAAATCGCCTGGTGAATGTTTTGGCCATCTGACCGCTTCTGATCGATCAGACTCCCGCATCCCCAGAGCGCTGTAGGCCCTCGAGGCTCTCCCCGGCGCCGGCATCCCCGAGCAGCTCCCGCACGCGGTCGGCGGCGGCCAGGCCCGCCTCGATCGCCCCCTCGAAGTAGCCGGGCCAGCGGCTGGCGGCCTCGGTGCCGGCCCACACCACCCGGCCATGGGGCTCCTGCCCAATCGCGCCGTAGGTGGTCCAGGCGCCTGGGGTGAGGAAGGAGGTGAAGGCACCGCCGCTCCAGCCCTCGGCATTCCAGTTGTGAAGCACCAGATCGGCGGGCTCGGCCGCCTCGGCTCCCCACCAGCACACCAGGTCCTGCAATACGGCCCTGCGGCGCTCCGCCTCGCCCAGGCGCTGCCAGCGCACGGCTCGCTCCCCGGCGATGAAGCCGGCCAGGACGCCCGGCCCGCCGGGTGGTGAGCTATCCACCGTGAGCTCCAGGGTGGGCAGGTTGCCGATGCCCAGGCCATTGAGCCCCCGCTCCCGCCAGAACGGGCGCGGATAGAGCGCCAGCACCTTCACCATCGAGCCCATCGGCGAGCGCTGCAGCAGCCCCAGCCATTCCGGCGGCAAACACGGATCGAACTGGATGCCCAGCCGCATGGGCGGGGGAATGGCCACCACCGCCGCCGCCGCCCGCACCGCCTCGCTGGCGCCATGGCTCACGCGGACCCCGCCGCCGCCCTGCTCAATCGCCCGCACCGGCGCCCTCAGCCGCAGCGCCTCCCCCAACTCGGCGGCCAGCCGCTCCGCCAGCTGGGCGGCCCCCCCCTCCACCAGCCAGGCCTCGGGGGTTTCGTGCTGGGGGGCCACGGCCTGGGTCCAGGCCAGGTGAAGCAGGGAGCTCTCATGGGGCTCGAAGCCCCCGGAGCCGCCCATGCGCGTGAGCCAGGCGAAGGGGTAACGGGCCAGTTCACCCGCCCCCTGCCGCTCCAGCCAGCCCGCGATGCTCAGTCGATCCAGCTCCTCGGCATCCGGGGCGGTCCAGGGCGCCTGGGGCGGCACCCGGGCCACCAGCTCCTGAAAGCGCCGCTGCAGCTCCAGCGTGGCGGCCACCTCAACGGCAGGCAGGGCCAGTTCCGCGGGGCGGAAGAACAGCAGGCTCGAGCCGAAGTCGTGCTCCACGCCGGCCCGCTGCGCCGCTCCATTCCAGTGGAACACCCCCTCGCCGTCGTAGTGGGTGGGAAAGCGGCGCAGGCCGAACTCCTCCAGCAGAGCCAGCAGGCGGTGGTGGGTGGCACCCACCCACTGGCCGCCCAGATCAAGCCGCAGACCCAGGCCGCTGTTGTGGCCCCGCATCCGCCCCCCCGCGCTCTCGCGCGCCTCCAGCACCTGCACCGCCAGCCCCTGGCGCCTCAGCTCCCGGGCGCAGACCAGCCCGGAGAGGCCGGCGCCCACCACCACCACATCAGCCAACTCATCGACCCAGCCATCAACCGTGGAATCCGCCATGGATGAACATCGGAGGACTCAGGGAGCGGCTGGAGGGAGGCGAACCAGCGCTCCGCTCTTGCTACTGAAGCCTGCCACGAACCATGGCCGTGGCGCCGCGGCCCCCGAACTGGCGCCATCCGCTGCGGGACGCCGCCCTCAGCGAGGCCTTCCTCACCAGCCTCGCCCTGTTGCTGGCGCTGCCGCTCACCAACCCGGAGATCGTGCTCGCCACCGGCCTGCTCAACCTCTTCGTGGGGCTCAACCTGCCGCGGGGCCCCTCACCCTGCTGCTCTCCCACAGCCTCTGCTGCCTGAGCTAAGCGGCTCTCACCCTCAAGGCCCGCTTGGCCGGCGGCCGGCCTGCTCTCCTACTGCCTCTGCTTCCTACCTCTGCTTCGACGATGACGTGGTGAGCAGCTTCACGGCCGGCGAAACGGTGACCCTGGTGCAGACATCCAGGTGTCCTTCACCATTTCTGCTCAGGTGCGCCACAACCCAATCCCATCACCCCGAATCGATCAACATCGAGGATCTCTACCTCAACCACCGTCTCAGCAAGGAGTTGTAAGCCGCATCACGTCAAAGTCATCGGAGCAAAACATAGGCCAGCTCCGAACTGTGGCTCTCTTTTCGTACCCAGCCCCATTACCCTTGCCCCAACCCGGCAGTCCCCGCCGATGGCCCAGCTCTTCCTCTCCCACAGCAGCGCCGACGATGGCTTCGTGCGGGAGCTGCGGCAGGCACTGGCGGATCTGGGGCAGGAGGTGTGGATCGATTCGCGGCAGCTGAAGGGGGGTGATCCGCTATTGACACTAGGGGCCTAGGCTTTGGCAAGGCTAGGTTGTGATGCATAAAACTAACTGATTACCCAGTTCGCTCCTCGGGCGCCGATTCAGCTGCGTAGACTGGTATGCACGTAAGGGCTCATTAACCGTTATCCAGTTGCTAGTGCTTCATGGGGTTCTCGCCAGCCGAGCAAGGCCAGTCCCCCCCCTGATCTCATCGGCCGATTCGGCCAGCCCCTCGGTGAACGACCATAAATGAGCAGCGCGTCCATGGCAAGACTTCTGAGGGTTGCCTTAACCTGAACGCCGTTGACCTTGCGGTATCACTGCGCGACTACCTTAACTACTGCCAAAACGCATCTAGCCCGAGGCACCGATGTCCATCACCGCGAACAAAGTACCTGCTTGTCCCGGGCGCTGCTCCCATCCTGAAAACATTAGGCTCCAGATGAATCGTTGAGAAGCTTTGATCAGATTGGCAATGATGTTCGGCGCTTTGGCTGGGAAGGTGGCAGCGCGCCTAGCGATGCTGTTGTTGATGTTGTCATCGTCGGCGCTGGCGTGTCGGGACTGGCAGCGGCGCGGCAACTGAACCAGGCCGGTTGTACAACAGTGGTGCTGGAGGCTCAGCCCCAGATTGGTGGGCGGCTGCAGCGGCTGCAGGTTGGCTTGTCGAATCGAAGCACCAGTGGTGCAGTGCCTGGTTGGGTTGATCTTGGCGGTCAGTGGGCCGGCCACACGCAGACCAAAACATTGGAGTATGCGCAAAAGCTGAATATCTCCAGCTTTCCGGTGCCCGTTGGTGGCAAAGACACTTTTTACTATGGGGGACAGCTCAGTCGTCATAATCACGCCTGGCCATCCACGCCCTACAACATAGCTGAGCTAGCGAAAGACTGGCCAGAGTTGGCTGTTTCAAACGACGAGCGTGATGATGTTGTTGCAACTTGGCTCAAAATCGAAGCGCTGGCCAAGAGTGTTGATCCGGCAGCGCCTTGGAATCACCCCGAAGCAAGAGCCTTGGACACGATCACCATCGCCACTTGGCTGGAACGCAATGCGCGTACGCCGATTGCTGCCTGGTGGACCGATGTGATCGCACGCAACTGGGGCGGCAATGGCGCCTTTGAATCCGGCTCGGCGTCGATGCTGCACTTCGCCTGGGCGCAGCGTGTGTCGCCGCAGAGTGAAACCCCAGAGGCGATGCTGTTTGATGGTGCGGCCGGACAATTCCCAGGGCGCCTTGCTGCTGAGTTGCCGCAGGGAAGCATTCATACGAATGAGCCTGCACTGTTCATTGAGCATGCCAGTTCAGGTGTGGCAGTTACAACACCCAAGGCCGTTTACCGCGCTAAGGCTGTGATTGTTGCCATGCCACCGCACCTGACAGGACGTATTCATTACTCACCACCCCTGCCTCCAGCCCGCGATCAGTTAACCCAGCGCTCACCTATGGGCGCCCTGATCAAGGTGCTTGTTGTTTATGACACGCCCTGGTGGCGTCAGCAAGGTTTGTCTGGCAATGCGATCGGCAAGCTCGAAGCAGTTGAACTCGTTGCAGACTCCACCAATCCAAAACCTGGTAGCCCAGGTATCTTGGCCACTTTCTTAACAGGCGAAGCAGCCACAAGCTATGGCAGCCTGCCCTTGTCAGAGCGTCGTGCTGCTGTACTACAAGACCTTGCAACGCTACTTGGATCGGCAGCGCGAGATGCAGTTCTGGAATATCACGAAGGTAACTGGCCTGAGAATCCCTGGATTGGTGGCGCTTATTCCAGCTTCTACACCCCAGGCACCTGGACCCAATTCGGTGCTTCTCTGCGTCAGCCAATCGGCAGAATTTTCTGGGCGGGGACTGAAGTAAGCACGGCCTGGCCTGGCTACATCCATGGTGCCCTACAGGCTGGAGAAGATGCTGCCCAAGCTGTTCGTGATCTGCTCTAAGCGCCCAGCCCCATTACCCTTGCCCCAACCCGGCAGTCCCCGCCGATGGCCCAGCTCTTCCTCTCCCACAGCAGCCCCGACGATGGCTTCGTGCGAGAGCTGCGGCAGGCCCTGGCGGACTTGGGGCAGGAGGTGTGGATCGATTCGCGGCAGCTGAAGGGGGGTGATCCGCTGGAGAGTGAGATCCAGGCGGCGATTGAGGCTGCGGCTGGTTTGGCGGTGCTGGTCAGTCCTGCGTCCCTGCAGTCGCGGTGGGTGGGCAAGGAGCTGCGCCATGGGCTGAAGCTGCAGGCCGAGCGGGGCCGGACCGCCTTCCCTGTGATCCCTCTCTCCCTCAACGGCACCCGGCTCGGGGTGCTGGAGGACTTCTTTGATGAGGAGCCCACCTACATCTCGGTGAGCAGCGCCCCTGGCGGCGCCACGGCCGCCATCGACGCGATCCTGGTGGCCCTCGGCCTCCGTCTCCCCACCGACCGGCCGCCGGTGCTCCAGCCGCGGCCGGAGCCGGTGGCGGAGCTGGTGCTCGAACTCAGCGACCTCGCTTTCCAGGAGCAGGACGGCGTGCGCCGCCCCGCCGCCCGCGCCCGCCTGGTCTACGAGCCCGCCACCGCCGGCCAGCCGGAGGTGGTGAGCGAGCAGAGCTGGCGGCTGATCGCCCCGCTCGGGCCGATCGAGGCGGAGGAGCTGGGCTGGTATCTGGAGCGCTGGCCGGTGTGGCCCAACCCGCTGGTGGCCGATCGCGCCAAGCAGGTGGAGGCGAACCTGATCGCCTGGGGCCAGGCCCTCCACGGCGCCGCCCTGCCGCCGCAGCCCACGGCGAACGTGCTCCAGGCCTGGGCGGGGGTGGAGGCCGGGGCGAGCCGTCGCTTCTCCGTTTCCGTCGACGATTCCCTGCTGCTCGGCTCCAGTGAGGCGGAAAACGCCACCGCCCAGGAGGCCGCCACCGCCCTGCTCGCCCTGCCCTGGGAGCTGCTGCACAACGGCGATGGCTTTCTGTTTCAGGGCGCCCGGCCCAGCCGCGTACGCCGCCGGCTGCCCAACAAGCGGGATCGCGCGGTGCCGGCGGTGGCGCCACCGATCCGGGTGCTGCTGATCACCGCCCGCCCGGAAGACGCAGCCTGCGGCTACCTCGACCATCGCGCCAGCGCCCTGCCCCTGGTGGCCGCCACCGAGGAGCTGGGAGATGTCTTGCGGCTCACCCTGCTCCACCCCGCCACCTACCCCGCCCTGGAGGCGGAGCTGGCGCGGGCCCAGCAGGCCGGCAAGCCCTATCACGTGGTGCATTTCGATGGCCACGGCGTCTACGACCGCCGCGTGGGCTTGGGGGGCCTCTGCTTTGAGGATCCCAGCGACAGCCACCAGCTCACCGGGCGCCGCCACCAGACGGTGTTCACCAACCAGCTGGGGCCGCTGCTGAACAACTACCGCATCCCGCTGGTGCTGCTGGAGGCCTGCCAGAGCGCCCAGGCAGAAGCGGGCGCCGAATCGGTGGCCAGCGACTTGCTGCAGCGGGGGGTGGCCTCGGTGGTAGCGATGAGCCACAGCGTGCTGGTGGAAACGGCGCGGCGTTTTGTGGCTGCCTTCTATGCGGAACTGGCCAAAGGCCAGCGGGTGGGCCAGGCGATGCTCGCCGGCCAGCGCGCCCTGCACAGCGACCGCCGCCGGGGCCAGCGCTATGGCATCGGTGAGCTGAAGCTGGACGACTGGTTTGTGCCTGTGCTGTATCAGGAGAAGGACGACCCCCAGCTGTTCACGGCCACCCCCGCTCCCCAGACCAAGGAAGACCTGGGGGCCCGCCTGCGGGCCAGGCTGGGGGCGGTGCCGCCAGAGCCGGTGGATACGGGCTTTGTGGGCCGCAGCCGCGATCTTCTGGCGCTGGAGCGACTGCTGCGCCAGGAGCGCTGGGCGGTGGTGCGCGGCCAGGGGGGCGAGGGCAAAACGGCGTTGGCGGCGGAATTGGCCCGCTGGCTGGTGCGCTCCCAGCAGGTGCGGCGGGCGGCGTTCGTGAGTGTGGAGCTTTGCAGCCACAAGGATGCCGTGCTCGATGCCCTCGGCCGCCAGCTGGTGGGATCGGATTATTCCGCCGCCAAATACGAAAGCCCCTAGCAGGCGTTGCTGCCGATCGAGCGGGCCTTGCGGGAGCAGCCCACCCTGCTGGTGATCGACAACATGGAGAGCGTGCTGCTGCCCCCCTACCTCGAATCGCCGGACCTACTGAGCGAGGAGGCGGC
>JBIJAG010000036.1:0-36603 GCA_044345855.1 Cyanobium sp.
GATCAGTGCCTTTAACAAAATCTGTAACGACATCAAGATCAGTGGCGTAGTATTCCCTAAATGACTCGAGAACAAATAGATCATTGCCGCCACCGCCAACCAAGGTGTCGCTGCCAGAGCCACCAAAAAATTGATCATTGCCCTCTTCGCCAAAGAGGCGATCATTGCCAGCACCGCCCTGAAGAGTATCGTTACCAAGGGCACCAAACAAGTCGTCAACGTATTCTGTTCCAACGACGGAAGCATCTACCTCTGCTGTATTGAAGCTAAAATCACTGGCGAGTAGAGTTGCTTTGCTTACTCCATTCAGTCGCATTTGAAACGTGCCGTTGTAATAGCGCGTAGCGATGACAGCATTGCCTGCCAAATCATTACTGGTGAGTGTCAAGAGTGTGTTGAGATCACCAATGCCTATGGTGCGTAAATCGACACGATCAGTGCCTTTAACAAAATCTGTAACGACATCAAGATCAGTGGCGTAGTATTCCCTAAATGACTCGAGAACAAATAGATCATTGCCGCCACCGCCAACCAAGGTGTCGCTGCCAGAGCCACCAAATAACTGATCATTACCCATGCCTCCTAGAAGGGAATCATTCCCAGCGAAGCCCGAAATCTGATCATCTACCGCCGTACCAACCAGGGTATCGTTACCGGATGTGCCCGTGAGATTGGCCTGTTCAACCGCTACTGATTGGCCATTAATCCACAGGGTTGCCCAATCGTTTTCGGCTTTCAGGGCCTGCAGCTGAGCTGGCGAAAGTGTTTCTTTCTGAACCAACGCAGCAAAAATCGCCCCTTCATCGCCTGGGCTCTCAGCAGAATTGACAGCTGCATCAACGTAATGACCTAATTCTTCTAAGAGGACATTAATAACTACGGCTTTTGATGCCGTTTGCAGGAACGCTTTTGAAAGATAAATGGTATTCGTGCTATAAGCATAGGCCCCATTAGCTTGGCCGATAGTCTGTCTGCTGAGTGTTTGGATTTTGGGTAACTCTCCAAAATCATGATTCAGCCACTGCTGCCGTAATTTCTCGGATTTAGCATGATCATAATTTTGGCCAAATGCAGTCTGCCAAGCCCACCAGAATTGCTTGGATCTGGCGAAGGCCGATAGCTGATTGGCGAGAAGAGAATAATCGGGCCAGGGATCTGTTAGCATGAGATCACAAGTAAATTTTTAATGTTTATAATAGCATGCGGAACGCTTGAGCAGCCGCGTGCAAAGAAATATGAAGCCATTGTTCCCTTGGCAAACGATTTTTTGGGGCTGATAATGTCAAAATGCCCTTCTTCAGGCCGCCAGCTTAGATTCAATTAAAGCATGGCTGATATCGACAGACGCTGCCAGCAGTGCATGACTAAGTTCGCAAACATTAGACTCTGCTTTTGAACATGAGAAAGCACTGAATATTTGCTATCTCATGGCTGCTGCAGCCAAAAACCTTGCCGGCCGCTCCGCAGAGTGCCTCCTAGGGCAGAGCCTGTGAAGACAAAAATCGGCATAGGGTTTTGGCTAAAGCCATAGTGACATAATAACTATCACCACCTGAGTTTAAACTGTACTATGGCGGAATTAGCCTGCGGATTGGAGTTACTCCCTACAGATGCCGCCAAACGATAGGGTGAGAGAGGGAGCCAGAGAATGTAAATCGAAAGAATCACAATTTGCAACTTCTGCCACGCAATCTCATACAATGCTTTGGACAGGATCTTATTTCTCCGAACGCCAAATGGACGGATCCTCGTATGAAGTATCTCGGCCCCGTTTTTGCCTCCTATCACAACTGCTGCAAGCTGGAGCCATGGCCAGATCCCTGTTGTGGCAATGGATTTCATAATAACCTGGAAAGACCCTGTCGCCATGGACGGATCCGCCTATAACCGTTCGCCCTGATACAAAAGCCTGTTCCTGCGTCCCGAGCCCAGCCACTTGACATAAGCTAATAAAATCGGGATGTCTTCATTTTAGGACTATACACATTTGGCAGACTGCGGCTATTTGAAATCTTTGCGCCCCTTCATGGTTGATTTGTTGATTGCAAATGCAAGCTTGCACACTTGCAACAGCTTGAAAGTGATTGGCTGTGGTTTTGGCTTGCCGATCCTTCGAGCGACCGCCTAAACTGACGTTCAGCTTTTGCCCTAAGGTGCGTGCAAGTTTGCCGTACGTGTTCAGAGCCTGTTTATGGGATTCGTTTCGCATGCTTCAGGATCAACCTGCCCGTTCCCACGTGAAAACCAGCCCGAATGCGCACCGGACCCTGCACAGGGATTTCCGCGAGATAAAGCAGAGCAGCTTCCTCTGCGCACGTAGGAAAAAACGGTGCCCCTGGTTCTGAATACAGGAAGAAGTCACCGGACAACATTTTGCACTTGGGGCAGACATTCGTATAGTATTTGCCTTGAACTGTTTTCGAGTGGCTAAGCTGATAAGTTGGCACTCGTTTCTGCACGTATCCAAGTACGTCTTTAGGAAGAGCAACCACATCTGACAGGACACAAACTTGATCATCTGCGCCCTCAACCGACGGTGCTAAGAATGCTACCACCGGCATTCTTTCCCCGCACCTCCAACATCCGATCTTCATTCCGACCATATAAATCGGCGGTGATATTCTCAGAGAATCGTCATCCATTTTGATCGACTCATCACGAACTCTTGAATGTTAACTCTTATCTGCTATGCACGGCCGTCAATTGGCACAGAAAAGATCCCTGACTTATCAATTTCAATTCCACTAATCTTATGTTAAGGATCCTTGCCCTGGCTTCCGATCCTTCGAACGCTGGCCCTGAGTGGCAGGCAGGGAGCCTGGGGTGGCGCAGAAGAAGGCACGTGGTGGCCTGTCCACTCGAGGGGCTTGTTCGAAGGTCTCAGCTCGCAGATTTCATTGACATGAGTCCACCTCATCAAGAGCTACACTCATGCAACATCGTGCAAAGATGCTGCCGTCAGCCACGTTACTCGTCGTAAAGCAGCAGACAGAGAATGGTACTCAGATGAACTGGTTGTCTCCCGATCTGTCTCGCCGTTCTGCGTTTCTCCGTCTCTACCGGCAGCCATGCTCAAAGCTACTACACGCCAGCGCGAAGAAGGATTGGTCCATCAGGTGCTACGAAGGGTGCGCCAAAGACGGTAGATAGGCCTCGCAAGCTGCTGCCAAGGCGATCGCTTCAGGGCTAGGGGGGAGGCATATTGGTGGGAAGGTGCCCCAGCTATGGTGAGAGGTGGTGGCATAGGTGGGTTTGCGCACACCTGGTGGGCGCGGTGGGTAATAGCTGCGAAATCTTTGCCAACGCCGAAGGCTTCTGGATTCATTAGCAAGTTGTGACCGCGCAGGCGCTGGCATGCGAGCCTTACCAAACTTGCAGGAGTTACATCCCAGACCAGCAGGCCATCCATTGGAGCAGCTGAAACGATGCGACGGTCATCAGGACTGAAACTTACGGAGGTAACAGGTGATTCATGACCTTCTAATGGAGCGCCAATGGGCTTGCCACTTGCGGCATCCCAGAGTCGTAGAGTTTTGTCTTCAGAAGCAGAAACAATTAGGCGCCCATCATGGCTGAAAGCCACAGAAGTTACGCTACCGTTATGGCCCTGCAGTGGAGAACCGATTTGAAGCCCAGTGGTTGTGTTCCATAACCGAAGGGTCTTGTCAGATGAAGCAGAGATAATGCGATGCCCGTCGGGGCTGAAAGCCACTGCATTAATCCATGAAGTGTGCCCTCTCAATGGAGATCCAACGGGTCTTCTTGAAGAGGTAGTCCAGCGTTGAAGAGTATTGTCTCGGGAGGCGGAGACGATGATTTTGCCGGTTGGGCTCCACGCAACAGAAGTCACCATCTTATTATGTTTACGAAGTGGAGATCCGACAGGCTGACGGGTAACTACGTCCCAGATCCGCAATGATTTGTCAATGGAGCCAGATACGATTTTTTGGCCATCAGGACTGTAGGCGACTGAAGTGACCTGAGAACTATGCCCTCCTGAGAAAGTGCCGATCGATCTGCGGGTGTTCACATCCCAGAGGCGCAAGCCATATTTGTCTGAAGCTGAGACGATCAGACTGCCGCTTGGGCTAAAAGTAACAGTATCGTGAGGCCCAAAGCTGCCAATTTCTGGGTTGAGTGCCTTGCCGTTTGAGGCATCCCACATCCGTAAGACTCTGTCGTTAAAGCCAGAAACGATGAAGCGTCCATTTGGGCTAAACGCCGCAACGCTATTGGCAGAGGCTAAGTCGCGTTCCAGTGGCTTAAAGAGATTGATGGGGCGAACTGGCTCCCAAATCCGGAGAGTACCATCCAGGGATGCAGAGACAATTCGCCGGCCATCACTGCTATACAGAACAGAGCTAATCGAACTAGCATGCCCTATAAGTGGTGGACCAATAGAATTACCTTTGATGGCATCCCAAAAGCGCATGGTTTTGTCCCATGAAGCTGAAACAAGCTGATGCCCGTCGGGGCTAAATGCAACAGAGCTTACGGTATCCCTATGTCCCACCAGAGTTATGCCAATAGAGCTTCTGGTGGGAACGTCCCAGAGCCTAAGGGTTCTATCAGTGCCAGCAGAGGCAATCAAGCGGCCATCTCTGCTAAACGCGACGGCTTTTACATAGCCTTCGTGGCCCTTGAATGTACCAATGGCTACAGCGCTGAAGGCATCCCAAAGGCGCACAGTTTCATCGTCGCCACCAGAGACAATCAGGCGCCCATTGGGACTGTATGCAATTGAATTGACATAGCCGATTGCATGTCCCTTTATCACAAGATCAATTGGTCTAGTGGTTTTTGCATCCCAGAGCTGCAGTTTACCAACTGATCCTGAAACAACACGGCTACCATCAGGACTGATGGCGGCGGAATACACCTCGCCAGCCTGTCCCTCAAAGGAATGTCTGATCATTGCCCCATTGGACACTTTCCACATTCTGAGAAAGCCATCGGCTGAGACAATGTGGCTGCCATCAGGAGTGGCAGCAAGTGCGGTTACTTGCTCGCGTCCAGTAAAATGTCTATGTTCCTGCCGGAAAATGCGGAGGAGCTTGCCAGTGTTTACATCCCATTGTTGAAGTGCTCCATCTTGAGAACCAGAGACTATTGTTCCGTCTCGAGCAATCATTACCGAAGTAAACCCACTGTGTTGAACCTGTAGACGATTTGTTTCTACCCATGTCTCTGGCTCTCGCGACCCCACTGCCCACATCAATACGTCAAGTCCCGAATTGGCCACCTCCCTAAACCCTGATCGCTGGGTCTGCGGGATGAGGGCAATCGCCCTGATCAGTGCCTCCACTGGTGCAGACGCCAACTCACTCAAAACTAGAGCAGACTGTTCGCGGAGCTGGGCCACCTGGGTCTGATGCTCCGCAGCTTGGCGCTGCCGCTTCTCAGCCGCCTGCGCACGGATGGCCTTGTTTTTCTGATAGGTGGCGATGAGGCTTTGTTGTTCAGCGTTGATACGCTGACGTTCGGCCTCCTGGCGTTGTTGCTTCTCGGCTTTTTGGGCCTTGATGGCATTATTCCGTTCTCTTTCGGCTTCGCGGGTCTTGCCCTCGGCGATGCGACGCTGCCTCGTGGCTTCGTTTGCTTGAATCACCGCATTCTTCCTTTCAGCGTCGGCCTGCTGGCGCGAGATCAGCGCAAAAACAAGCAACAACGACAGGACGCCGATGGCTCCGGTGAGACCAACAAGGACCATTCGGAGAGTTCGGTTGCGCCGCTTGCGATCACGTTGCTCGATTTCATCACGGCTTACGTCATAGATATGAGCCAAGATGGTGTACCAGGCATCAGAATATGGCTCTCTATTGACTTTGTCTTTCTGGCTGTCGAACCTAAGGAAGTTTGCGGCCAGTGGCATCTCCATCAGTTCGCACAGCGCAGCTGGAAAGGCCATGCTTTCGGCCTGCTCGGGGCCGGCTTCGTTGTTGGGAATGCCCGAATGGAGAATAGGGATAATATTCTCGGTTCCGTTTAGTGTTGCAAATTGCGTAATCTCGTCATTCACGAATTGGCTCTTGCAAGCTTCCGGCGAACAGATTACGATCAGCTTAGTCGAAGCTATCAGAGAAGCCTCCAGATTCCGATGGTAATCACCTACTTTGAAGTCATGCTTGTCTCGAAAGATATTGAGGCGTCTCTGCGGCACATCAAGGCCATTGGGCGGGCTATAACTCTCTAGTGCCTGCTCTAGCTTTGCAGCGAAAGTCTCATTCTTTCTGGAATAGCTGATAAACGCATCATACTTACTCTCTCGTATTGGTTCTCCATGCGGTTTGGAGACGGGATGTGGCGGTGCAGTCATCTGAGATCGAGGAAGTTCATTCAATGCGTTAGCTGAACAGAAGTCTAACCCACCCTACTGATAACCCCGGCAAGTGAGCGAGGCTGCATAAAGATACCAAGCTAGAATTCTATCTTGGTTCTATCTGCAGTCCTTCGAACGCTTATTGGATGGTTTCCGAGAACCACGGCAGCGCTCCTGTTCATGTCCGATAACCACCTCCTTGTTACCAAGCCAACCCTAGCTACCGCAGCCAGTTCACTGCAGAAGTGTTCGTTGCGAACAGCGGTTATCGGACCCGTTATCCACCTGTAGCCGTTACTACCGCCTGCTCTGCGGGCCGTCGAAGCAGCCGGGCAGTGATCAAGCATTGCCGAGGCTTTGCGTATAGCCCTGCGAGTGATAAATTTAATTCCTATTATTTTGGTCGGCCGATTTAGCTGAAACGATTTAACTGATACAAATCAAATTTGCCAGGCCAGCCGGCAACATCCTCACCTCCCCCCTCAGATCTCCTCCGGCCCGTCCGGCTCCCCCAGCTGGGTGAGGGCCAGCTGGCGCATGGTTTCGCCCCAGGCCCCGCAGCTGGCTGCACCAGCCACCACCAGCACGGCCCCCAGCAGGGGGATCGGCTTGATCGGCTGGCCCGGCGTGTGGGCCGCCCGGTGGACCAGCAGCATCAGCACGGTGCCGGCAACGGCGGCCAGGCTGGCGGCGAACAGGATGCGGCGGCGGTCGACCCGCAGCTGGCGGCGGGGTGTAAAAACGGGGTGAGGAGGAAGGGGCATCGGGGCCTTGGCGCTTCAGGGATGGGGGTCGCTGATCGCGGAGGGATCTCTCGGATCAGCGGGGGGATCAGCGGGGGGATCAGCAGCCGGATTCATTCGCTGGAGGCATCAGCAGGCAGCACCTCCTTTTCGCCACTGACAGGGAACCAGGAGGCCTCAAGCTGCTTCATCAGAACATAAAAAGACGGCACCACGAACAGGCTGAGCACCGTGGCCACCAGCAGGCCGCCGAAGATCACAGCGCCAAGGGAGCGCTGGCTGAGGGCCCCTGCACCGGTGGCCACCATCAGGGGGAAGAAACCGGCCAGGGCCGCCATGGCGGTCATCAGGATCGGCCGCAGGCGGGAGCTGGCGGCGCCGATCGCCGCCTCGCTGGCGCTCATGCCGCGCTCCATCCGCTGGTTGGCCAAATCCACGATCAGGATGCCGTTCTTGGCCGCCAGCCCGATCAGGGTCACCAGGCCCACCTGGGCATAGACATTGTTCACCTGGCCCAGCATCACCAGGAAGCTCAATGCCCCGAGCATCGCCAGGGGCACGGTCATCAGGATGATCAGCGGGTCGATGTAGCTGCCGTACTGGGCCGAGAGCACCAGATACACCACCACAATCCCCAGGGCGAACACCAGAGCCGCCAGCGATCCCGCCTGCACCTCCGAGCGCGTCAGGGCCGACCAATCGGAGCCGATGTTGCTGAAGCCCATCTGGCGGAAGGTGGCCATCAGGCTGTCGATCGCCTGGCCGCTGCTGCGCCCGAAGTTCTCCACCCCCTGAATCAGCACAGAGCGGTAGAGATTGAAGTGGCTCACGATCGGCGGCGCGCTATCGAGCTGGGCCTTCACCACGTTCGAAAGCGGAATCAGCTTGCCGCTGCGATCGGGCACGTAGAGATTGTTGAGCGATTGCACCACATCGCGGCTGGCACCATCGGCCTGCAGGTACACCTGCCGGTACTGCTGCTGTTCGTAGGTCTGGTTGATGAAGCTGCCACCATTGAGCGTGCCCAGCACCTGCATCGCCTGGCTGAAGTCGATGTTGAGGGAAGCCATCCGGTCGCGGTCCACATCGAGCCGCCACACCGGCGCATCGCTCACGAACTGGGTGTAGAGGTTGTAAAAGTTGCCGGTGGCCTTGGCCGTGCCGATCAGCTTGCCCGCCATCTGATCGAGATCGGTGGGGCTATAGCCGCCATTGCTGAGGTCGTTGAACTGGAAGGAGAGGCCGCCCTGGGCGCTGAAGCCGGGCACCGCCGCCGGCGACTGGGCCATCACCAGGGCGCCGGGAATCTCGTGGAATTGCTTGTTGAGCCGGGCGATGATCTCCTTGGCCGACTGGCCCCTGCCGCTCCGCTCATCGATCGGCTTCAGCCCGAAGAAAAACAGGCCCTGGTTGAGCGCCCCGCCATTGAAGCCGGCGCCACCCACGATCTCGCCGGAGATGATCTCCGCTTCCTTGGCCAGGATCGCCTGGGCCTTGGCAGCCACCTCCATCGTGGCCTCGATCGAGGATTGGGGCGGCAGCTGGATGATGCCCAGGCCATAGCCCTGGTCTTCGGTGGGCACAAAGCCGGTGGGGATGGCGGCGAAGGCCACGCCGGTGAGCGCCACGCCGCCGAGCAACACAAAGGCCACCAGCCGCCGCAGCCGGATCGCCTGCTTCAGGATCCGGCCGTAGGCGCGGGCGAGGCGCTCGAAACCGGCATTGAAGGCGGTGAAGATCGGCATCAAGAAGGTGCCCACCACCGCCCCGAGCAGGCCCAGCAAGAGCGAAGCCACCCAGCCGCCGGCCAGGGCGCCGTACAACCCGCCGAACACCCCGCCGATCACCGTCCAGAGCATGCCGCGGGGCTCGGTCTTGCCACCCCCCAACAGCAACGCCGACTGCAACGGCTTACCGCTGATCGCATTGAAGGTGGACACGATGATCGAGAACACAATCGTGAGCGCGAACTGGCGATAGATCACGCCCGTGGCCCCCGGGAAGAAGGTGACGGGAATGAACACCGCCAGCAGCACCAGAGCCGTCGCCAGGATCGCGCCGGTGAGTTCCTTCATCGCGTTGGAGGCCGCCTGGAACGGCCGGTCGCCCGCCTCGATCCGGGCCGACACCGCCTCCACCACCACGATGGCGTCATCCACCACCAGGCCGGTGGCCAGGATGATGCCGAGCAGGGTGAGCTCGTTGATCGAGAAGCCGAAGGTCTTCACAAACACCAGGGCCCCCAGCAGGGCGATCGGCAACGCCAGGGCCGGCACGGCGGTGGCCTTCCAGTCCTGCAGGAACAGGAAGATGATCAGCAGCACCAGCACCACCGCATCGCGCAGGGCATCGAGGGCGCCGGCGATCGAGGCATTGATGAAGTCGGTCTGGTCGAACACCTTCTCCAGCACCACCCCGGGCGGCAGGGTGCTGCGGAACTGGCTGAGCACGTTATCCACCGCCTGGGCAGTGCTGATCGCGTTGCTGCCCGGCAGCTGGATCACACCAAAGCCCACGCATGGGTAGCCGGTGCGGGCATTGATCGCCGACTGGTTGAAGTTCTGGAAGGCATATTCGGCCCGGCCCACATCGCCAATGCGAATCAGGCCCCCATCGGGGCCCTTGCTGATCACCACAGCCTCGAATTCCTGCACGGTCTTGAGGTTGCCGTTCACCAGCAGCGGGAAGGTGGTGCGGTTGCTGGGGGTCGACGGCGGACCGCCGATGCTGCCCGCGATCACCACCATGTTCTGCGATTTGATCGCCTGCTCCACCGCGTCCACGCTGAGATTGAAGCGGGCTAGCTTGAGGGGATCCACCCACACCCGGAAGGCGGGATCACTGGCGCCGAACACATTCACCTGGCCCACCCCCTCGGCCCGGGTGATCGGATAGATGAGGTTCAGCTGCAGCAGGCCGTTGAGATAATTGCGGTCGAACTGCCCCTGGGTGGAGGTGAGGTTGTAGACGAGCAGATAGCTGCTGGCCGTCTGCTGCACCGTCACCCCCTGGGCATTCACCTGGGGCGGTAACTGCGAGGTGGCGGTCTGCACCCGGTTGAGCACGTTCACCTGATCGATATCGGGATTGGTGCCCGCCTTGAAATACACATTGATCTGGCTGTTGCCTTCGCCGGTGCTGGTGGAGGTGATGTAATCCATCCCCGGCGCCCCATTGATCTGGGATTCCAGCGGGCCGGTCACGGCGCTCTCCACCGTGAGGGCATCGGCGCCGGGCAGGTTGGCGCTCACCTGCACCGTGGGCGGCGCGATGTTGGGCAGGTTCTCAATCGGCAGCAGCGGCAGGCAGATCAGGCCGGCCATCAGGATCAAGATGCTGCACACCGTGCTGAGCACGGGGCGGCGGATGAAGGTATCGGAAAGACTCATGGGGCCTGCATTGCCCCAGGGGTCGGCGCCGCGGCCGGAGCCCGCATACCGGCCGCCGGCTGCAGCATCGCCGCGGCCGGCTGCACCGAGAGGCCGCTGCGCAGCTGGGCCAGGTTGCCCACCACCACGGTGTCGGCAGCGGTGAGGCCCTCCTTCACGGGAAAGGCGCCGTTCTGGAGGGTGCCGAGGGTCACCGGCACCTGGATCGCCACCGGCAGGTTGGGCAGGGGTTCGGGCTCGATCGCCCGGCCCAGACGCTTCTTCGCCTCCTCCACGCTCACCGCCAGGAACACGAAGGTCTTGCCGGCCTGGAGCAGCACCGCCTGCTGCGGGATCGCCAGCACCTGCTGCTGGGCAAAAATGAGGGTGGCGCTCACTCGCTCGTTGTTGCGCAACGAGCCATCGGGATTGCTGAACTCTGCCTTCACCAGCAGGGTCTGGCGTTCCTTATCGAGGGCCGGGGCCACGAAGATCACCCGTCCCATCGCCCGGGGCCGGCGTGGATCCGGGCCCTTGAGGATCACCGGCAGACCCGGCCGCACCCGGTCCCCCAACTCACCGGGCACATCGATCCGAACCCAGAGGCGGCTGTTGTCGATCACGCTGGTGACCACTTCGCCGGGCTTGATCACATCGCCCAGCTTGAAGTTGAGGTTGCCCACATAGCCGGCGATCGGCGCCACCACGTTCTTGTAGGCGAGGGTGGCCAGCGAGGCATTCAGCTTGTCGCGGCTCTGGATCGCCTGGGTCACGTAGTAATCCCGTTCCTTGCTGGAAACGGCGCCCTGCTGGTTGAGGAAGATGTAGCGCTCGGCATTGAGGCGGTTCTTGCGGGCCTCGGCGGCGTCAGCGTTCACCGTGGCGCGCTGCTGCACCTGATCCAGAGTGAAAAGCAGCTGGCCCTGCTTCACCGGCTGCCCCTCATACACCGGCAAGGCGGTGATGCGGCCGGCGATCTCGGAGGAGAGCCGCACCTCGCGGATCGCCTCGAGGGTGCTCTGGTAATCGGCGGAATCGAGGGTGTTGAAGCTGCGGGGATTGATCAGCTGCACCTGGGGCGGCGTGGGCGCCGGCGTGTGGCTCTCGCTGCAGCCCGCCAGGCCCGCCGCCAACACCAGGCCCACCGCCAGAGAAGCAGAACGACGAAGGCGCACGGGGCGGGGATGGCTGGGCCGAACCATACGCGAGGCCTCCGGGGAACTCAAAGATGCAGCAACCAGAGCGGCAGCCGCGCCTGGTCCGCCGCCGTGCCGCAACGCCAGAGGATGCCCGCGGCGCCAGGATGACGCTGTGCGCGACCCGCCGTGAGCGACCTGTTCAGCCACCGCCGCGAGGAAACCCTGCGCCAGATCGCGCCCCTGGCGGATCGAATGCGGCCCCGCAGCCTCGATGATTTCGTGGGTCAGGAGGCAATCCTGGGCCCGGGCCGGCTGCTGCGGCGCGCCATCGCCGCCGACCGGGTCGGCAACCTGATCCTGCACGGCCCGCCGGGCACCGGCAAGACCACCCTGGCGCGGATCATCGCCGGCAGCACCCGCGCCCACTTCAGCAGCCTCAACGCCGTGCTGGCGGGGGTGAAGGACCTGCGTGTGGAGGTGGAAGCCGCCCGGGAGCGGCTGGCCCACCACGGCCTGCGCACTATCCTGTTCATCGACGAGGTGCACCGCTTCAACACCGCCCAGCAAGACGCCCTCCTGCCCTGGGTGGAGAACGGCACCGTGAGCCTGATCGGCGCCACCACCGAAAACCCCTTCTTCGAGGTGAACAAGGCCCTGGTGAGCCGGGCGCGACTGTTCCGCCTGCAGCCGCTCGAACCGCAGGATCTACGCCGCCTGCTGGAGCGGGCCCTCGCCGACCCGGAACACGGCTACGGCGCACGGCAGGTGGTGATCAGCACCGAGGCGGCCGACCACCTGCTCGATGTGGCCGGTGGCGATGCCCGCAGCCTGCTCAATGCCCTGGAGCTGGCGGTGGAAACCACCCCGCCCGATGGCGCCGGAGTGATCCACATCGACCTATCGATCGCCGAGGAATCCATCCAGCAGCGGGCCGTGCTCTACGACAAGCAGGGCGATGCCCACTTCGACACGATCAGCGCCTTCATCAAGTCGCTGCGGGGCTCGGACGCCGATGCCGCCCTCTTCTGGCTGGCACGCATGGTGGAGGCCGGCGAGAACCCGCGCTTCATCTTCCGCCGCATGCTGATCGCCGCCGGCGAGGACGTGGGCCTGGCCGATCCCCAGGCGATGGTGGTGGTGGAGGCCTGCGCCGCCGCCTTCGACCGCATCGGGCTGCCGGAGGGCCTCTACCCCCTCGCCCATGCCGCCCTCTATCTAGCCGGCACCGAAAAGAGCAACAGCAGCCTCGGCTTCTTCGACGCGGTGAAGACGGTGCGCCAGGCCCGGCGCCAGGAGGTGCCCTCCCACCTGCGCGATGCCAACCGTGATGGCGCCGCCTTTGGCGATGGGGTGGGCTACCGCTACCCCCATGCCTACGCCGAGCACTGGGTGGCCCAGCAGTATCTGCCGGGTTCGCTGCAGGGGCAGGTGTTCTGGCAGCCGGGCCCCCTGGGCTGGGAGGGGGAGCGGCGGGAGCGGCTGCAGCAGCGCCGCGCTGCCCAGCTGGCTGCCGCGGCCGAAACGGCCCTCGATCGCCCCGACCTGCTGAGCAGCTCACCGGAGGATCCCCTGCTGGAGCGCTGGCTGCAGCGCCAGGCCGCCGCCGAAGGGGAACGGCTCGACCAGTTGCGCCGCCGCTTCTGGAAGGATGCCCCGATCGGCCGGCTCGACCGGGTGCTGGTGCTGGAGGCCCACTCCCTGCTCTGGGCCCTCGATCCGCTTCAGGCCGCCGGTGAGGGGGGGGTGGTGATCACGGTGGCGGCCGCCGAGGAGCGGCAGCGGCTGGAGGCCCAGCTACAGGTGCTCGATGCCCTGCAGCGCCCCCGGCTCCTGGAGGTCGCCCCGGAGGATCCGGCCGGGCTGACCCATGCCCTGGAGGAGGAACTGCGATTCGAATGGATCGCCGCCCGCCAGCCCTTCCGCCGGCTCGGAACCGATCAGCGGCAATCGTGGCTGGAGCGGCTCACAAGCCTTGCGGCACCAGGCGCCCGCGGGCGATGGCTGTTCAGCCAGCCGCGGCTCGGCCCGGCTGGCAGCCTGCTGGCCGCCCTGGCCGGTGGGCGCCAGGCCCAGCCACCCGAGCTGGCCCGCCGGTTGCTTGAGGCGGCGGTTCCCCTGGAAAAGGCCTGGCTCGGCGGAGCGGGGGGGAAGGGAGGCGACGTCGAAGGCGGTGAGCGGAGCGCCGCAGTGCGGCAAGAATTGGAACACCTGGGCTGGCAGGTCGGCGAGAACGCCTGGGAGGAGACCCTGGAACTGCGCCTCGATGCGGCGCTACTGCAGCGCTGGTTTGGGGCGGGGGCGACCTATCGGCGGCAGCTGGAGGAGGGACTGGACCCTCAACGCGCTTCAGATCTGGAAGGCCTGTTTCGCGGGCAGCTCGGGATCGTCCTGCCCCAACCGATGGGCCATCGGTTGCTCTGCAGCCGGTTAGTGCCAGGCGCCGGCCAGCGCTGTACAGGCCACCCCCCGCAGACTCAAGGAGCGGAAGCGGCAGGCTGAGGTCCCTCCGAGGCCTTGACCGGTCGCACCGCCGATCACGCTCTTCCATCGCCAGCGCCCGGCAAGCTCGCGAGCAGTCGATCTGCCGCCCTGCGGGCCTCCCCTCCCCCAGGGACACGATCCGGCTCCCATCGGCAGCCTGAGCTCCTCCTAAGCTCGGCGTCCCTGAAAGCCATGGAGCCATGGGCCTTGCGATCGGCGATGCCGCCCCCGACTTCACCCTGCCCGATCAGGACGGCAAGCCGCTGACCCTCTCATCGCTGCGGGGCCAGCGGGTGGTGATCTACTTCTATCCGAAGGATGACACCCCCGGCTGCACCAAGGAGGCCTGCAACTTCCGCGACCGCTGGAGCGACCTGGAAAGCCAGGGCATCCGGGTGCTGGGCATCAGCAAAGACAACGCGGCCAGCCACGGCAAATTCATCTCCAAATACACCCTGCCCTTCACCTTGCTCACCGACGCCGAACCCTGCCCGGTAGCGACGGCCTACCACAGCTACGGCCTCAAGACGTTCATGGGCAAGGAGTACATGGGCATGCTCCGCCAGACCTTTGTGATCGACGCCGAGGGCAAGCTCGAGCTCGTGTACGAGAAGGTGAAGGCCGAAACCATGGCCGATCAGATCCTCAGTGACCTCGGGCTGGGCTGATCGCGGGCGGGCCGCAGCGCGGCCAGGGCCTCCAGGCAGAGGTGGGGCCGCTGCTCCACCGCCAGGGCAGGCTCCAGCAGGGCGGCCAGGGCGGGGCCATCCCCACCGGTGAGCAGCAGCCGACAGTCCGGCTCCTCCCGCCGCGTCTCCTGTATCGCCGCCGCGATCGCCGCCGCCAGGCCCCGCAGCACCCCAGAGCGCATCGCGCCGGCGGTGTCGTGGGGCCAGGCGGCCGGTGCTGGATCCGCCGGCACGGCATCCTCCGCCAGGGCAGCCACCGCCGAGGCCTCCACCGGCACAGCGGGTGCATCGAGGGCGGGCAGGTGGGCCGTTCCCCCAGCCATCGCCCGCAGCTGCAGGGCCGCTCCGGCCAGGAGGCGTCCGCCGGCGAACCGCCCCTCCCAGTCCACCCGGGTGAAACTCAACACCGTGCCGGCGTCCGCCACCAGCACCGGGCCAGTCACCAGCCGCCAACCCCACCAGCCCGCGAGGGCCCGATCGATCCCCAGCCAGGGTGGGGCCGCCTGCAGGGGCACCTCAGCCAGCTGGACCCTGGCCCCGGGCGGCAAAACCAGATCCGCCGATACCGGACCTACGGCCGCCCAGCCGAGCAGAAGAGCGGATGCAACACGGGGAGGAATGCCGTCCTCGTCAGCGGCACTGGTCGCTGATACCGGCGCTCCGGTGCCCTTCCCCTCCCGTTCTGATCGGTCGCCGTGCCAGGGCCGGTCATGCCACACCCGCAGGGGGCTATCGGCGGCAAGCGGCGGAACGGCCCAGTGCCAGCGGCTGTTGCCGATCAGCAGCCAGCGCGCCTCTGACGCCGGCAGCTCCCCCTGAACCTCAGATGCCCTCACCCATCAGCCCGGGCAGGTGGATGCCGCACTCCTGCTTGAGCCCTGCAAAGCGGGTGGCCCGGCCATTGGTGGTGCCATCGTCGGGGGCGCTGGTGTGCCAGTCGCCCACGGTGGAATAGCCCTGCTCGAACAGCGGATGCTGGGGCAGGCCGTGCTGCTCCATGTAATAGAAGACATCTTTGCGGCTCCAGCTGAGCAGCGGCCGCAGCGACCACAGGCCCCGCACCGCCTGGAGGGGAGCCATGGCGCGGCGGTGGTCGGTCTGGCTGCCGCGCACGCCGCTGGCCCAGCAGCTCACGCCCAGATCCTGGAAGGCCCGGTCGAGGGGTTCCACCTTGCGCAAGCGGTTGTAGAACTCGAGATCCTCCAAGGTGCCGCTCTCCCACAGCCGCCCGTGCAGGGCCTCCATCCGGGCTGAACTCATCGAGGCCTGTACCGCCCGCAGGTCGAAGCCGAACAACGTCTGCAGTTGCTCGGCGTAGCGATAGGTCTCGGGCGGGAGGTAGCCCGTGTCCACCCAGATCACCGGAACCTGGTCGCCACTGCGCTGGGCGAGCTCGCTGACCATGTGCAGCAGCACGGCCGACTGGATGCCGAAGCTGGTGGTGAGGGCAAAGCCCCCCCCAAAGGTGCGGTAGGCCCAGTCCAGCCGGGCTGGAGCATCGAGAGCCTCAAGCTGCGCAGAGCTTGCGGCCGCGTCCACCACCCCACCCCGTAAGTCGGGGGGCAGGGCAGCAGCCGCTCCGGCCACAACAACCCCTCCCGCATCGACACCGCCCGACTCAGGGGGTGATGCCAGGGAGACAGGCGGTGCTGCGGCAGACGCGGGCGCGACGGCGTCGAAACCAGCTGAAGCTGAGGCGTTGATGGGGAACCTTCCCGTGGAGACGAGACTCGGCATAGAGGCCATCATCACCCTTGGGGGCTGACCCTGGGTAGGGTTCCACTCATGGATCCCCTTGGCCCCACTCCTGCCGACGGCGCTCCTGGTGGCACCGATGGATCGCTCGCCGGCCCCGGCTCCTATCGAGCCCGTCCGGCCCGTCCGGTCGAGCCAACGGAAGCCGATCCAGGGGTGGCCGCTGGGGTTGTCATCGTGGGCGGCGGCTTCGGGGGTTTGTACACCGCCCTGGCCCTAGCAGCCGAACGTGATCACCCACCGGTGCTGCTGGTGGAGCCCCAGGAACATTTTCTCTTCCTGCCGCTCCTCTACGAACTACTCAGCGGTGAACTGCGGAGCTGGGAAATCGCCCCCCGCTACGACAGCCTTCTCGCCGGCCGGGGGGTTGCCTGGCTGCAGGACCGGGTGCTGCGGGTCGACCTGACGGCCCGTTGCCTCCACACCGAGGCGGGGCGGCGTATTCCCTGGCAGCGCCTGGTGCTGGCCACCGGGGCAAGCACCGACACGTTCGGCATCCCCGGGGCGGACAGCCATAGCCTCAGCTTCCGCAGCCTCGCCGATGTGCAACGGCTGCAGGATCTGGTGCGCCACCTCGCCGGCTCGGGCCGTCCCCTGCAGCGCCTCGCGGTGGTGGGGGGCGGCCCGAGCGGGGTGGAACTGGCCTGCAAACTCGCCGACCTGACGGCGGGCAAGGCGGTGGTGGACCTGATCGAACAGGGCGACACCCTCCTGCCCAGCTCCCGCTCCTTCAACCGTGAGCAGGCCCAGCTCAGCCTGCAACGCCGCGATGTGCGGGTCCGCACCCGCACCCAGGTGGTGGAGGTGGGCAGCGACCGGCTGTTGGTGCGACGGATGCCCGAGGGAGAGCAGGAGCTGGTGCCCGTGCAGGGGGTGATCTGGACCGCCGGGCAGCGCTGCCGCCCCCCCCAGATCAGTCCGGAGGTGAGCGCCGATGCTCGCGGCCGGCTGCCCTGTGGGCCGGATCTGCGGCTGCGGGGCCACGATTCCGTCTTCGTGGTGGGCGATCTCGCCGCCGTTCCCCAGGCCGATCCCACCCCGAATGTGTCCCTGCCGACCACCGCCCAGGTGGCCTTCCAGCAGGCACCGGTGGTGGCGGCCAACCTGCTCCGTTCGCTGCGGGGAGAGCCCCTGCAGGACTTTCGCTGGAACGACCTAGGCGAAATGCTGAGCCTGGGCAAGGGGGAGGCGGCCGTCACCGGAGCCGGCATCACCCTGGCCGGGCCCGCAGCATTCCAGGTGCGCCGCCTGGCCTATCTCGCCCGGCTGCCGAGGCTTTCCCTCCAGGTCAAGGCGGCCGCCGGCTGGCTGGCGGCCCTGAGCCCATGACCCCCCACGCGGCCGGTGCGGCATGAAACAGGCTGTGGTAGCCGGCAGAACGGCGGGCCTCCGGCCCGCTGAGCGGCGCCGGCTCGATCAGATCTGCCACCGCCGCCATCCCGCCGATGCGGTGGCCGACCTTCTCACCCTGCAGCGTCTGGCGTCTGAGGCGGAACGGCTCGAAGAACCCCTCACCCTGGTGGTGGACGGCCGGGGATTGTGCCGCCTGCTGTGGATCGGCGATCTGGAGACCTCGGGCCGCCTGCTCGAGAAGCTTCCCGGATCCAGCCGCCGCCAGGGCAGCGACCTGCGCCTCATGACCTGTGCGGGCTCGGCCCGCCAGCCCCCGCTCCGACCGGGGGCCCGCGAAGCTGTGGTGGGGCTGGATCTGGCCCCCCGGCTCTGGCTGCGTTTTTCACGCCAAGCGGCGGCGGGGGGGCACTGGCCGGCCTCCCTGCTCACGCCGCAGCCCAGCGGGGAGGAGGCCTGGCACCAGGAGCTGGAGGGGGAGCTGGCTGCGCTCTGCAGCCTGGATCCTGCTCTCCTGAGCGATTCAGGTCCGGCGACACCATCCCGACAGGGCGCCTCGGGGCTCCACGGAGACGGGGCCGCCGCCACTCCCCACAAGGGGGCGGGAAGCACGGCACCAGGCCGCGCCGAGCGGGTGCTTCTGCTGGTGCTCATCAGCGGCGAAGCGGGCCGGGATGGTCGTCGCTTAGCTGAGCTCGAGGGGCTGGTGCGCAGCGCCGGCGGCGAGCCGGTGGGGGTGGTCAGCCAGCGCCGCTCCAGTGGCGCAGCACCCACGCTGTGGGGCGAAGGGAAGCTGCGGGAGGCCGCCCTCGAGGCACGCCGCCTTGGAGCCTCCCTGGTGGTCACCGACCGGGAACTCACGCCGGTTCAGGCTCGCAACCTGGAGCGGATCGTCGATTTGCCCGTGAACGACCGCAGCGAACTCATCCTCGACATCTTTGCCCAGCGGGCCGCCAGCGCCGCCGGCCGGCTGCAGGTGGAACTAGCCCAGCTGCGCTACCGCCTGCCCCGCCTCAGCGGCCGCGGCCTGAGCCTCTCGCGGCAGGGGGGCGGCATCGGCACCCGCGGACCCGGTGAAACCCAGCTCGAGAAGGATCGCCGCGCCATCGCCCGGCGCATCGAACGGCTCCAGCGCGACGTTCGCGAGCTCGGCGAACACCGGGCCCGGCTGCGCCAGAGCCGCCGCGGCCAGCGGCGCCTGGCCCTGGTGGGCTATACCAACGCCGGCAAGAGCTCCCTGCTCAATGCCCTCAGCGGCGCCAGGGCGGGTGAAGGGGTGCTGGCGGAGAACCGGCTCTTCGCCACCCTCGACCCCACCACCCGGCGGGTGCGCCTGGGTGGCCCGAACGACGGGTCCTTTCCAGCCGCCAACGATCCAAACGAAGAGGCTGCCAAAGGAGGAGCCAGGCCCCACGGTTCCAGTGACGAAGAAGCCGGTCCGGAGCTTCCCCTGCTGCTCACCGACACGGTGGGCTTCATCGAAGACCTCCCGCCCCAGCTTGTTGAGGCGTTCCGCTCCACCCTGGAGGAGGCCCTTGAGGCCGATGGCCTCCTGCTGGTGGTGGACCTGAGCGATCCGGCCTGGCCGGAGCAGCTGACGAGCGTGAACGCCCTGCTCGACCGGCTCGGGGCGACCCCGCCGCGCCTCGTGATCGGCAACCAGATCGACCGCTGCCCCGCCGGCGAGCTGGATCGGGCCCAGGCCTTGGTGGCGGAGATGCTGTTCATCTCCGCCACAGCGGATCTGGGCCTTCAGAACCTGCGCCGCCATCTGAGCCACTGGCCCGCCTCCGGTGTCGACCCGGCCGCCCCGGCGGACCGGAGCACGGACGGGACCGCGGCCGTCAGGCCGAGGGGGCCTGTGCCAACATCAAAGGGTTGATCCATCCCTGCCATGGCGCTGCAACTCGGCGATACCGTCCCCGATTTCACCCAAGATTCCCAGCTCGGCCCCATCAATCTCTACGACTTCGGGGCCGATAGCTGGGTGGTGCTCTTCTCGCACCCCGCCGACTACACGCCCGTCTGCACCACCGAGCTCGGCGAGGTGTCCCGCCTGCGCCCGGAATGGGAGAAGCGCAACGTCAAAACCATCGCCCTGAGCGTTGACAGCGCCGAAAGCCACAAGGGCTGGATCGGCGACATCAACGAGACCCAGAACACCACGGTGGATTACCCGATCCTCGCCGACGCCGATAAAAAGGTGAGCGATCTCTACGGGATGATCCACCCCAACGCCCTCAACAACCTCACGGTGCGTTCGGTGTTCATCATCGACCCCAACAAAAAACTGCGCCTCCAGATCACCTATCCCGCCAGCACCGGCCGCAACTTCGATGAGATCCTGCGCGTGATCGATTCGCTGCAGCTCACCGACCACCACTCCGTGGCTACCCCGGTGAACTGGAAGGACGGCCAGGACTGTGTGGTGGTGCCCTCGATCTCCACCGAGGACGCCCGCGCCAAGTTCCCCAAGGGCGTGACCGAGATCCGCCCCTACCTGCGCACCACACCCCAGCCCAACCGCTGATCCTCCCGCCAACAACACACCAACATCACAATGGATGCCCCTGTAAAAGCCTGGTGGCCCTGGAAACCCCAGGAGCGCCTGGGTAGCTACGCGGTGATTGGGGTGGGGCGCTTCGGTGGAGCGGTGTGTAGCGAGTTACTGCGGGCCGGGGCGGAGGTCCTGGCCATCGACAGCAGCCAGCGGGCCATCGATGAACTCCGGCAACTGGATCCCGCCCTGGAGGCCCGGGTGGTGGACTGCACCGACGAGGAGGCCCTCAGGGCTTCCGGGGCCCTTGATGTAGACACGGTTGTGGTGGCCATCAGCGAACCCCTTGAGGCCAGCATCACCGCCACCCTGATCGTGAAGGACAGCCACGGCAGCCGGGTGCGCCAGGTGATCGCCAGGGCCACCAGCGACCTGCACGAAAAAATGCTGCAGCGGGTCGGAGCCGACCGGGTGGTGTTTCCCTCCCGCATGCAGGGCCTGCGCCTCGGTCGCGAATTGGCGAGACCCAATCTCCTGGAGCGGCTACGCCTCGACGACCGCAACAGCATCGAGGAAATCACCGTGCCCAGCAGTTTCGTGGGCCGGTCCCTGCGGGATCTCAACCTCCGCCGCAACTGCAGCGTCACCGTGCTGGCGGCCGGTCCTGCCAACAGGCTCACCTTCAACCCCCCGGCGTCGTACACCCTGGCAGCGGGCGAACTCCTGGTGGTGATGGGCAGCTGCGAAGCCCTCGAAGCCCTCCCCAGCGGCTGAGAATGCGGGTTCTCGGCCTGATGAGCGGCACCAGTGCCGACGGGGTCGATGCCGTGCTGGCCGAGCTGAGCGGTGCGCCCCACCGTCCCCGCTGGCACCTCCTCGCCAGCGCGGCCGTCGTCTATCCACCCGACCTGCGCCGCCGCCTGGTGGCCCTGGGCCAGGGAAATCCGCTGCCATCCGCCGAGATTCTCGAGCTGGCCGAGGCCCTCACCGAACAGCAGGCCGAAGCCGCCCGGGCCTGCGATCCTCACGGGCAGGCGGAACTGGTGGGCTGCCACGGCCAGACCGTCTGGCACCGCCCCCCCGCTGCGGGTCGGCGGGGAGCAAGCTGGCAACTGCTGCAGGGTCCCCTGCTCGCGGAGCTGCTCGCCAAGCCGGTGGTCTTCGATTTCCGCAGCGCCGATCTCGCCCTCGGCGGCCAGGGGGCTCCCCTCGTGCCGGCCACCGACGCTGCCCTGCTGGGGGGCATCGGTGGCTGGCGGGCGGTGCTGAACCTGGGGGGCATCGCCAACCTCACCCTGCTGCCACCGGCCAGCGGCCCGGATCGGAACGCACCGGTGCGCGGCTGGGACTGCGGCCCGGCCAACACCCTGCTGGATCTGGCCGTGAGCCAGTTCAGCGGCGGCCGCCTCAGCTTCGATGCCGACGGCGCCTGGGCCCGGCAGGGAACAATCCACGAGGCGCTGATCGCCCGATGGCTCCAGGAGCCATACTTCCGGCAGGCCCCCCCGAAGTCCACGGGGCGGGAAAGCTTCGGGGGCCCGGACCTGGAGCGGCGCCTGCGGGAGTTGGCTGCCCTCACTCCGGACGACCGCCTCGCCGCCGATGCCCTCGCCACCCTCAGCTCCTTCGCGGCGGCGGTGGTGGCTGCGGATCTCAACCTCCAGCCACGGCCCCTGGAAGTGCTGGTGGCCGGTGGTGGCTGCCGCAACGGCGTGCTGATGGAGCAACTTCGCCGCCGTTGCCGCGGTCTGGCGGTGAGGCCCCTGCAGGAGTTGGGCATCGCCGACTGCCAGCGGGAGGCCCTGGCCTTCGCCCTGTTGGCCTGGTGGCACCACCGCCGCCATCCGGGTTCCCTGCCCTCGGTCACCGGGGCACGGCAGGCTGCGGTTCTGGGCGTGCGGGTCGAGCCGGCCGGCGGAGCGTCCGGTGGCCGCCGATCCCGGGGAAGCAGCGGCGCCTGATCGCCCCCCCCCCATCCACAGAGGTTCCGAACGGCGTGTTCACGCCCCGGGGGGACGCAACCTCAGGCGACGGGGCACCCCCCGCAGACGACGGGGTCCCTGGGCTTCGTTCCTCTCCAGTTCGGCCCGAAAGCGATCAGCAGCGGCATCGGAGCCGGGAACCGGGCCCGATCCGGAACCATCCAGCCCGGACCCGGAGGTTGCCGGTGGGGAGGATGGCGCTGGCGCCGAAGTCGGCGGTGCACCATTCGCTGGTGGAACGGTCGGCGCTGAAGCCGTTGGCGGTTGAGCGAGGGCTGCGGGATGGGTTGCTGCGGGAGCTGGCAGGCCAGGGCTGGGGGGGCTGAGCGCAGGAATGGGGGATGGGGGCGCCGGGCTGGCTCCTTCGCCTGAAGCTGCCGCGGTCGCGCCGTTCTGCAGGCGCAGCAGTTCCAAGCGCTCCACGCCCTGCTGGATGAGCACCTTGGCCATGTTGCTCACGGTGCGGGATTCGTCCTCGGCCAGCAGGGCCAGGCGCTGGCACAGGTCCTCGGGCATCACCACCTGAATCCGGGGTGACTTGGGCCGGCCACTCGAGGAGGTCTGACGGGTGGGCACGACCCAGGAAGCCAGCGGGTTACGAAAAAGTGTACTGAGGCTGGCAAGGGTAGTATCTAGGGGTAGTATCCAACCGTAGGCTTGTGGAGCGGATCCCCCTCCCGGGGATCCATGCCTCCTGGATCACTCCCCTCTCCGGCCCCACGGCCCGACCGAACCATGGCCAGAACCAGGCAGACCCCGCCCCCCGTCGTCGAACCCCAGCTCCCCGCGACTGCAGCAGCCCCGAGGACGGGCCGCAGCCGCGGCGCTGGCACCGCAGCAGCCACCGCAGGGGCAGCCAGCCAACACCGCCGCTCCGCCGCCGACGCCAGTGACGTGCTGGTCTCCGCAGTGATTAGCACCTATCTGCTCACCCATCTCCACCACGTGCTGCAACGGGCCGAGTACGGCGCCCAACAGGAGGGTCGCCAGGCCCTCGCCGCCAACTACGCCCAGTTGCGCAAGGTGCTCTGCCTAGATGCCCGCACCATGGAGGATGCCTCTGCCAGCGGCATGGAGGACGACGGCCACAGCAACGCCGCCTGAATGCCGCCATCTCGACTGGCTCCTCGACCGGGGCTCCTCGACCGGGGCTCCTCGACCGGCTCCGCCGAACGATCTAGGGTCAGTCCAACCGATTCCCTGAGATGAGCGCGGAGACCAACCCTTCCCCGGGCAGCCGGCAAGCGGCGGAGCTCTACGGCCGCATCAGCCAGAACGCAGACCTCACCCAGTCGCTGTTCCGGCAGGCCCTGCAGGACCCCAGCGGGGCCCTGGCCAGGATCGTGGCCATCGGCGCCGAGCAAGGTATGACAGTCAGCACCGACGATGTGAAGGCCCACCTTGCCAGCCTGGACGATGGCGCCACCAAGCAGTGGCTGCTCAAGGCCCGCGGCGGTCTCTGAACCCGTCGGCCGGGGCCTGCAGCGGCGCCGCCGGCATGCCCACCATTCCCGTACGGCGGGCGGGCAGCCGATGCTCCGCGCCGCCCCCCCGGGCCCAGCTGAAGAACAGCCAGTAACTCACCAGGGCCAGGCCCGCCGCCACCACCAGGGCTGCCACCTGCTCGAGCCGTCGAATCATGGCGTTCGGAGGCAGTGGGGAATCGTGCAGTCTGCCCGAGCGGTCCATGGGCCGCGACGAGAGATGATGCAGCGTCATCGCCCCAACGCCCGCAGTGCTGCGCCTCGAAAGGATCGGCAAGATCTACCCCACGGGTGAGGTGCTGCGCGATGTCACCTGGGAGGTGAAAGCCGGCGACCGCATCGGCCTGGTGGGGGTGAACGGGGCCGGCAAGTCCACCCAGATGCGGATCATCGCCGGCCTGGAGGAACCCAGCAGCGGCCAGGTGGTGAAGCAGGGGGCACCCCGCATCGTCTATCTGCAGCAGGAATTCGATGTGGACCCTCGCCGCACGGTGCGGCAGGAACTCTTCCAGGCTTTCGGCGAGGCCGCCGAGGTGCTCAACCGTCAGAGCGAGGTGGAAGAGGCCATGGGCGGCGAGGCGGCCGCGGCCGATCCCGAACTTCTGAATCGGCTGATCGAGGAGCTCGGCAACCTGCAGAGCCGCTTTGAGGCCCTACACGGCTACGAACTCGACGCCCGCATCGACAAGCTGCTGCCCACGATCGGCTTCACTCCCGAAGGGGCGGAGCTCCGGGTGGGCGACTACTCCGGCGGCTGGCAGATGCGCATTGCCCTGGGCAAGATCCTGCTGCAAGAACCTGATCTGCTGCTCCTCGACGAACCCACCAACCACCTCGATGTGGAGACGATCCAGTGGCTGGAGGACTACCTGATCGGCCAGACCGTGCCGCTGGTGGTGATCAGCCACGACCGCGCCTTCCTGGATCGGGTCTGCAACCAGATCGTCGAAACCGAGCGGGGCGTCTCGCGCAGCTATCTGGGGAATTACAGCCAGCACTTGGAGCAGAAGGCGCTCGAACGGGAAGCCGGCCAGGCCGCCTTCGAGCGTCAGCAGAAGGAGCTGGCCAGCCAGCAGGCCTACATCGACCGCTTCCGGGCGAGTGCCACCCGCAGCACCCAGGCGAAGAGCCGCGAGAAGCTCCTCGACAAGGTGGAGCGGATCGAGGCGCCCATGGAGGGTGTGAGCGGCCCTCGGTTCCAGTTCCCCCCGGCGCCCCGCTCGGGCCGGCAGGTGGCCATGATCGACAACCTCACCCACAGCTATGGGGAGAGGATCCTGTTTGTGGGGGCCAGCCTTGAGGTGGAGCGCGGCGATCGCATCGCCTTCGTGGGGCCGAACGGGGCCGGCAAATCCACCCTGCTGCGACTGGTCATGGGGTTGGAGCAGCCTGAGGAGGGCCATGCGGGGCTGGGCGAACACCACGTGGTGGCCGGCTACTTCGAGCAGAACCAGGCCGAGGCCCTCGACCTCTCCCGCCGCGTGGTCGACACCCTCTTCGAGGCGGTGCCCGACTGGACCCAGACCCAGGTGCGCAGCCTGCTGGGCAACTTCGGCTTCAGTAACGACTCCGTGTTCAAGGAGGTGGGCCAGTTGTCCGGGGGGGAAAAGGCCCGGCTGGCCCTGGCCCTGATGCTGCTCACCCCCTGCAACCTGCTGGTACTGGATGAGCCCACCAACCACCTGGACATCCCGGCCAAGCAGATGCTCGAGGACGCCCTGATGGCCTACGACGGCGCCGCCCTGCTCGTGTCCCACGACCGTTACTTCATCTCCCGCGTGGCGAACCGGATCGTGGAGCTGCGCGATGGGGAGTTGGTGCTCTACCGCGGCGACTACGCCTACTACCAGGAGAAGAAGCGAGAGGAGGCGGGGGAGGCCGAAGCCCGCCGAGAGGAGCAGCGGCGGCTCGACAAACGAGAGGCCAACCGCACCAAGCAGCAGCAACGCAAGAGCGCTCGCCGTGGGGCTTCGGATCCTGAGGGGGCGGGCGAGGGAGAGACCCCACAGGAGAGCCCTTCGACCCGGCGCAGCCGGGGCAAGGTGGCCTGAGCGGCACCCCTGATGCGGGAATCCTGACCATGGCAGCGGGTGAGCCCCTGGCCAGGAAGCTCCCAGGAAGCGGCTGACCAGCCGTCGCCCACGCGGCACACCCAGCAGGGGAAGGGGACACTCCACCAGACCTCTGCGCTACCAGAAGCTGAGCGCCTCCTAGGCGACTGCGGACCGCCCCATCCGCGGACGTGGTCCGACGGCCGACGATCAGCGTGCGCGGCTCCCGTGTTGAACCGGTGCGTGGCCTGACTGGCCTTCCTGACAAGCTGGGATTCCCTGACAAGCTGGGATTCGCTGACAAGCCAGCTAGCCCTGTTGCAACGGATACGCGAGATCTCGAAACAGTTCGTAGCTTTACATCGACCGAACGACCCCTCGCGCCGCTCGCCATGTCCGAACCTCTCGCCCTCACCCTCGGCCAGAAATTCGAGCTCGAGCGGATGAACCGGGCCATCGACGCCACGGCCGATCCGCAGGCTCTGCGTGGACTGGCCAAACAGTTGCTCCAGGCCTGGCAGAGCCAGAAGGCCGCCACCCAGTGGGTCATGCGTCAACAGTTGGGGAGCCCGGTCCGAGTGCCCACCGAACTCGGCCTGGACACGATCAGCTTCGACGGCCCGCTTCCAGGCCCCGATGGGATGGAAGCCGGAGAAAGCTGAGCCGGGCGATCCGGCACCGGGAGAAGGCTGCGCTCAACGCGAAGCAGGTCGCCCCATCTCGCCGGGCACCACACTGAGCAGCAAGTCAGTCCCATTGCGGTTGATCCGTACGGCCATGGGTTCACCCACCACAGCACCCTCGACCGAGGCGACCATCTGAGCTGGGGTTGCCACGGGACGGCCCCGAACCGCCACAATCACATCGCCCACTTGGAGGCCAGCCCGAGCGGCCGGTCCGCCCGGCTTGACGGAGGCCACCTGCACGCCGGAGCTCAAGCCGAGTCGATTGGGCTGGGCCAAGTTGTCGAGTCCAACACCGATCACCGGGTGACTTGCCCGTCCCGTGGCCAGCAGTTGAGTCACGATTCCCCGGGCCCTGTTAATCGGGATCGCGAACCCGAGACCGGCTCCCGGACCCGTTCTTACCAGGGCATTGATGCCCACGACCTCCCCATCGGCATTGAGAAGCGGCCCTCCAGAATTCCCGGGGTTGATGGCAGCGTCGGTCTGGATCAGGTCGAGGCGTTTGTCCGTGATCCCCAACTTGCTGGCGTTGCGATTGAGGCTACTCACAATGCCCAGGGTCACGGTGTGATCCAGGCCGAAGGGATTGCCCACCGCTATGGCCCAGTCGCCCACCTGAAGAGCGTCGGAATTGCCCAGGGGTGCCACCGGCCACGGTCCCGGTCCGACCAGCCGCACCACCGCCAGATCAGTCACCGGATCGGCACCCACCACCCGACCCTCGACGCGCTGCCCGCCTTGCAGCCCCACGGTGAGTCGATCGGTTCCCTCCACCACGTGCGCATTGGTGAGCACCAGCCCGTCAGCCTGGAAGATCACCCCACTGCCCTGGCTGCGCTCCGTGCGCTGCGAGGGAGCTATCGAAGCGTTGGGCGGCAGTCCAAAGAACTGCCGGAAGAGTGGGTCGTTGAGCGGGCCCCCGGCGGTGCGGGCCGTTGCCACGGTGCGCACCGTGTCGATCGTGACCACCGCCGGGCCCGTCCGGCGGACCGCCGCGGCCACGAAGGACTGCCGAGAAAGGGTGGCCGCCGCCCCCTTGGCGACAACGGGCACCGGCAGGCTGGCCAGCCCAGCCAGCCCCAGCACCGCGAGGCCGGAGGCACCGGAAAGAAGGACGCGGTTTGGACGGGTCACGCGGGGCGACTGGAACAGTGAATCGAAACGTTAAGCAGGGCATCGCGGCCTGAGAAGGGAGGCAAACCGCCCGCGCCCCTTATGATGCGTGAAGTTTTCTATCTAGTCATGGACACCAGTCGCCTGCTCCTTGCCTTTCTCGCCTTTGGCGCCGCTTGCACCACCCTCTGGGCCTGGATGCTCGCCACCACGGGCGCCGCCGCAAAGGAGCGATGATAAGAGGCTCCACGGCATCCGGGGGCTTCTCGAGACCATGCCCGCTCTCCTGGCCGATCTATTTCCATTCCTTTACGCCCTCTGCTTCCTAGCTCTGCTCTGGCAGGCGTTCCGGATCATGTCCCGAGGGTTCAAGGCCGCATCCGGTCCTTTGGAGCGGCAGACCGGTGCTGTCCTCCCAACCGGTGGTCGGGGCGACCGCACCGGTCAGCTCACCGTGCATCCTGAATTGCTTGATGCCGATGGCCAGCTCACCCGGGAAGATCTCCTCACAGTGCGCTTCAGCGGCGACAACGAACCCACCCCTTTCCCAGGCGATCCGGCCTGAGCGCTTCTGCCGGCCCTGGATCCGATCCCCGCGAGATCGGGGATGGCCGGCCGCTGAATAGGCTCGGAACCGTGACCCAGATTTCCGGCGGAGGCTGAAGGTGGACCAGAGGACGAGAATCGTCGCGGCCGTGCTTGGGGGCCTGAAGCTGCCGCCCCGTTTCCGGCTCAAACTGGTGAAGGATGATCCGGTTCGTCTGGAGCTCAGCATCACCCCCGCCTACGGCAAGGAGCCGATTCTGGTGGGCATCGTGGAGTCCCAGGATCTAGTGGCCCGCCGCGACCGCGAAGGCAGGATTCCCCGCGACCTTCAGGGCACCTGGGACTGGACCGTCCGTCACGGCAAAGTCAGCACCGGCGGCTGGAACCCTTATCTCAAAGAGGCCCTGCAAACGATGTTCGAAACCGGCCTGCCGGCGATCGTCTACGAGGAAACTACCGGCGAGGATTACCATCCAGTCGATGGCATTCGCCACGTGCGTTGAACCCTGGGGTCCTGGCCGATCGTCTGCCCATCGACGACCAGTTGGAGTCCATCAGCGGGGCCCTCGCCCCCGGGGCCACCGTGGTGCTGCAAGCCCCGCCGGGCGCCGGCAAGACCACCCGGGTGCCCCTGGAGCTGCTGAAGGCATTCGGTGACCAAGGGCGCATCCTGCTGATCGAACCCCGCCGCCTGGCGACCCGAGCTGCCGCCGAGAGACTCGCAGCCGGTCTGGGCGAGGCGGTAGGCGAACAGGTGGGCTACAGCGTGCGCCTGGAGAGGCGCAGCTCAAGTCGCACCCGCCTTGAGGTCCTCACCGGGGGCCTGTTCCTGCGGCGCCTGCAGGCCGATCCCGCCCTGGAGGGGGTGGCCTGCGTGATCTTCGACGAATTCCACGAACGGGGCGCCGAAGCGGATCTGGCGCTTGCCCTGGTGCGCCAGGCCCGCACCCTGCTGCGGCCGGAGCTGCGCCTCCTGGTGATGTCCGCCACCCTTGATCTCGCCCCACTGGCGGCCGGGCTGGATGGGGCCACCGTGATCACCAGCCCGGGGCGCAGCTTTCCGGTTGCGGTGGAGCATCAGCGGCCGCGGGAGCGGGAACGGCTCGAGCAGCAGGTGGTGCGGGCTCTCGAGAACCACTGGCTAGAGGAGCGCGGCCCAGCGGAAACGGTGCTGGTGTTTCTGCCGGGCCAACGGGAGATCGCTGACGCCCAGCGAGCGATCGAGGCCACGGCCTGGGGCCAGCAGGTGGCCTGCACACCGCTGCATGGCCAGCTCTCCCTGGCCCACCAGGGCCAGGCGATCGCCCCAGCCCCCACGGCGGGCGGCAAGGTGGTGCTGGCCACTTCGATCGCCGAAAGCTCGCTCACGATCGCCGGGGTCACGCTGGTGATCGATGCGGGCCTGAGCCGCCGCAACCGCTTCGATCCCGCCACCGGCCTCGACCGGCTGGTCACCCTCCCCGCCAGCCTGGCCAGCGCCGAACAGCGCCGGGGTCGGGCCGGCCGGTTGGGTCCGGGTCGCTGCCTGCGGCTCTGGTCACCGGGCGAGGAACAGCGGCGGCCTGGCTTCGATCCACCGGAGCTGCTGGTGTGCGATCCCCTGCCGATCGTGCTGCAGCTGGCCGAATGGGGCGATGCCCTTGGGGAGGATCTGCCCTGGATCGATCCTCCCCCCCGAACGGCCCTGCAGGAGGCCCGGGAGCTGCTGGAGCAACTCGGCGCCCTTGATCGCGGTGGCCGGATCACGACGGCGGGCCGCACGATGGCAGGGCTTGGGCTGTCCCCCCGGCTAGCCCACCTGCTGCTGCGGGCCCAGGCGTGCGGCAGCCTCGACCTTGGCTGTGAGCTGGCCGTGCTGCTCAGCGAGCGCGACCCGCTCAATCCCCGCGATGCGGGCAGTGATCTGCTGCGCCGCCTCGACTGGTTGCGGGCCCGAGCTGGCGAGCCGGCCGATCGCCTGGCCCCCGGACGCTCCTCCCAGCGGCGGGAGCTGCAGAAACTCCAGGTCGAACTGAAGCGGCAGGTGCTGGCGGCTTCGCGCCGGGATGGCGCCACGGAAGCTCAGGGCGTCGCCACTTCGGAGGAGGCCATGGCGGCCCGGCTGCTGGGCTGGGCCTTTCCCGAGCGGATCGCGCTGAGCCGTGGCCGGGGTGATGGCCGCTTCCTGATGCGTGGCGGGCGCGGAGCCGTGCTGCACCCCGACGATCCCCTGGCGGATGCGGAAGGCCTGGCCATCGCCACGGCGGATGGGGAGGGGGCCGAAGCCAGGGTCCGGCTGGCGGTGCGGCTGGAGAGGGCCGATCTGGAGGAGCTGGCGGCGGCGCAAGGCCAGGAGGCACTGGAGGCCCGCTGGGATCCCCAGGCCGAGCGGGTGCGCTGTGAGCGCAGTCTGCGGCTGGGGGCTCTGGTGCTGGCCCGCACCCCCTGGCCCGAGGCGCGCGGTGAGGAGGTGCAGGCGGCCATGGCGGAGGGACTGCGACAGCTCGGTCTAGCGGCGTTGCCCTGGTGCCCTCGCAGCCGATCCCTGCAGCAGCGCCTCGGCCTGGCCCACCGCTGGCTGGGCCCCCCCTGGCCAGACCGTCGCCTCGAACGCCTGGAGGACGATCCGGCTGCCTGGCTCGGGGAGCGGCTGGTCGGCCTGCGCAGCCGCCAGGACCTGCGGCAGCTCGACCTGTTCGAGGCGCTCTGGGGCGAGCTGGACTGGGCGGAGCGGCAGCAGCTAGAACGCTGGTTCCCAGAAACCATCGCGGTGCCCTCGGGGCGGCGGGTGGCCCTCGACTACGTCGGCGAAGAGCCTGTGCTGGCGGTGAAGCTGCAGGAGATGTTTGGCTGCACTGTGAGCCCCACCCTGCTGGATGGCCGGCTCCCGGTCACGGTGCAGCTGCTCTCCCCGGCGGGAAGGCCCGCCGCGCTCACCCGCGACCTGGCCGGCTTCTGGAGCAGCGGTTACACCGAGGTGCGTCGGGAGCTGCGCGGCCGTTACCCCAAGCACCCATGGCCGGAGGATCCCCGCCAGGCGGTGGCAACCGCCTTCACCAAGGCAAGGCTGGAACGGGAGCCCCCCAGCGGCAGGCCGCCTGATAGCGGTTAGAAGACCGCTTCGAACAGATGGCCAAAGCCGAAATGATGCAGGCCCTCCACGATTCCCTCACAGCCATGGCCGCGGGCCCGGTAGGTGCGGGGCAGGCGGGGCAGGGCCGCCAACAGACCCGCTTCGGCATTGCCCACCATCACGCTCTGCAGGCCGGTTTCGAACATGGCCAGGTCATTGAGGGTGTCGCCGGCCGTCACCACGCGGGCGTGGTCCACCTCCAGCCAATCGAGCAGATCCAGCAGGGTGGAGCCCTTGTTCACCCCGGCTGGCAGCACATCGAGATAGCGGTTGTCAGACACCAGGCAATCCACCCCGTGGGCCTCGATCTCGGCGAGCTGATCGTGATCGAGTTCAGCCGGATCGATTAGGTAGGCCAGACGCCGCTGGGCCGTCACCGGCTGGGCCGCGATGCCGGGTATGCGGGCCAGCAGGGGCAGCAGACGCTCCGGCAGTCCGGCCCAGCGGGCCTCGATCGGATCGGTGGCCAGGGGCAGAGGTTCGAGGGTATGGCCGCAGGCCACGGTGCTGCCCACATCCCCGATCACCAGATGGGGAGAACCGAGGCCCAGCTCCCGCTCCTCCCGCAGCAGCCGCGCCACCGAAGCCAGATCACGGCCCGTGCAGAACACATGCAGCACCCGCTGTCGCTCGGCTTGGAGCCAGCCATAGAAGCGCCGGCGCCAGGGATCGCTGCCCCCCAGCAGGGTGCCATCCAGATCGGTCACGAGCACCAGATCGGGCGCATGGGGCAGGGTCGCCGCCAACTGGCCTTGGAGCAACTCGCGTGGGCTGCGCTCAGGAGGCATGGACGGGAAGGCGAGCGCAGCCGAAGGGAAGCTGGCCTTGCATCTCCAGGATCCCCGCTCCCCAGCCGCGGATCACGCCGCTCAGCGATGCGGTTTCCTGGGAGGACCGCGATGGGAGGCTGGGCGATGGGATCAGAAGGGCCACGGCTGCTTATGGGGCTCGGCTGCTTGTGGGGCTCGGTCATTCTCTCGCAGGCCTCAGGGATCCGGAGTCAGCGGAAGCGATGCGTACCCGAAACAGGAGGGTGGAGGAGTACGCGGGTCTAGCGTGATCAATCGCCCCTGCCTTCCCCCGGATCCCGTCCATGCCCTCCCCCGGCCTCGGCTTCCCCGGCAATCGCCGCGATGGTGCCCGCCAGCTGAGCATCGTGACGCTGATTGGCGGGGCCGCCCTCACCCAGATCAACCATGGGCTGGGTCAGGTGGTGCTGCTGATCACCATTCCGCTAGGGCTGTACTGGTGGACGCTTTATCGCCAGCTCAGCGAATGACGATGGCGGCCCCTTCCCCGAGCCCGGAAAGAAGAAGCAGGGGCCTGCCCCGTTACACGGTTGGAGAACTGAATGGGGCGATCGGCAACCTGCTGGAGCGTGGCTTTGCCCCCCGCTTCCTGGTGGAGGGAACGGTCAGCCGCCCCCAGCTCAAGAAGGGCCATCTTTGGCTCAGCCTGAGTGATGGGGAGGCGTCGATCAATGCGGTGGTCTGGGCGTCCCAGCTCCGCCAGCTGGCTTTCGTGCCAGAGGAGGGCGATGGGGTGGTGGTGGTCGGCAGGCTCAACTTCTGGATCGCCCGGGCCACCCTCACAGTCCAGGTGCTGGACCTCAGGCCGAGCCTCACGGCCGTGTTGCGCCAGTTCGAGCGGGTGCACGGCTTGCTGGAGCCGGAGGGTCTGTTTGAGCCCTCGCGCAAACGCCCCCTTCCCCGCTTCCCCACCCGCATCGCCCTGCTCACGAGCGTGCCCAGTTCAGCCCTGGCCGACATGCTCCGCACGGCCCACGAACGCTGGCCGGCGACAGCTCTGCTCGTGGTGCCGATCCCTGTCCAGGGGTCGGTGGAGGCAACGATCCGGGAGACGCTCGAGCGGCTGGCCAGCCGAACCGACACCCTGGGGATCGAGGCCCTGGTGCTGGCCCGGGGGGGCGGCAGCCGCGAAGACCTCAGCGTGTTCGATGGAGAAGCCCTAGCCCGCAGCCTGGCCGCCTTTCCGGTGCCCGTGGTCTGCGGGCTCGGCCATGAGGACGACACCACCATTGCCGATCTGGTGGCGGACTACCGCGCCGCCACCCCCACCGCCGCCTTGGTGGCCCTGCTGCCGGACCGGCGGAGCGCCGCCCAGACCCTGCGGCACAGCCGCCATCACCTGCAGCAACTGCTCCGCCTCAGGCTGCAGGCCCTGGCTGAGTCCCTTCGTCGCCAGCGGGAACGCCTGGAGCGACTGCATCCCGCGTTATGGATCGTTCAGCAACGAGTTTCCCTACTACACCAGCGGCAACTGCTGGCCGCCCTGTCGCCCGATCAGCTGCTGCGCCGAGGGTTCGCCCTGGTGCGGCGCGAAGGAGGACCGGTGGTGCGCTCGATCGACGCGGTGGCCCCGAATGAGCTGTTAAGGATCGAGCTGACCGATGGATTCCTGCGAGCCCGGATCGAAGCGCTGGAACCCCGGGACAGCCCAGGCGCAAACGCTTCCAAGCGAAGAGGGGCTCCCTGAAGAAATCACTTCCACCCCCATCGCCCGCCCCTTGAATCCCGGTTTCCTGTCTTCCGATCCGCACACCCCACCATGCCCCGCCCCCGAGCCACAGGTCAGCGCGCTGGCCAGGGATCTCCAGAGCCCCAGGCCGAGCCGCCGTCTTCTGCTGCACTGCCGGATGAGTCGGGCGATGGCATCGACGACCTGAGTTTCCGCCAAGCCCAGACCGCCCTGGATCTCACGCTCAGCGAGCTTCAGAGCAGCGAACTGGATGTGGAGGCCATGGCGGATCTCTATCGGCGTGCCCTGCGCTACGCGGATCGTTGCGAGGCGGTACTGGAGCAAGTGGAGCAGGAGGTGATGCAATGGAATCCCCAGGAACCGGCCAACGAACCGGAACCCTTCTCGCCGTGACTTGATCCGGAATCCCCTCCATGTCCCCTGAACCCCTCTCAGACAAGCCGGCCCGTACTGAAGCTGGTGATTCAACGACGACCAAGGGCGGAGGGCCGCCGATGCCCAGCACACTCAGCTGGGTTTACTTGGCCCTGGCGATTGCCGGGGGAGTGCTTCCCTGGCTGGCGAATCTTGAGTTCATCCACACTTACGGCCAGACCTTTGACATCGGCCTGTTCGTGCGACTAGCGAATGGGAACCCGGCCGCCCAGTCCCTGTCGCGGGACCTCGCGATCGGTGCCACGGCGATCACCATTTGGATGGTGAGCGAGAGCCGGAAGCTGCGATTGCGGGGCCTGGGCTGGGTTCTGCTCAGCTGCGTCACGATCGCCTTCGCCTTTGGGGCACCCATGTTCCTGTACCTGCGCGAGCGTCGCCTGGCTGAACTGGAGCGTCAGGGGCTGGGGGGTATCAGCTGATTGACCTCAGCTTCTGCCGTCGGGGTCAGTCGCGGGAGGTCGGTCCACAGCCACGGCATCGACGGTGATCGTGGCCGAGCTGGCATCCACATCGCCATCAACATCTGAAGCGCCGGAAGCCGGCATCGGTGCTCCACAGGAAGGGCATTGGCGCATCCCGATGCTGGGGGCGCCGCACGCCGGACAGGTCACGAGCCGGCGACTTAGCAGACGCCAGCCGATCAGAGCGGCCGCACCCAGAAGCAGGGGCAGAAGCAGCAGGGTGAGGGTGAGCCCGCCAAGGATGTCCAGCAGCAGACGACCGGCTGGGCCGGGGATCAAGAGGAGGAGACCTGCCAGGAGGATCCAACCCCACGGGAGGGAACGGTTCATCGTTGGAAGCGAGGATCATTCTCAAACCACCGTTCGAGTGCCGCCATCAGTTCGATGCCTGCCCAACTGAGGATGAGGGCAAGGGCTAGCCAGACCACGAGGGCGGCGACGCCGACCACTAAGGGAATTAAGGCCAAAGACACCGCGACGGTAATCACTAGAGCGCCGACGACGGTGCAGACGGCGAGTACCCCGGTCCGGAGTGGCCGGATTTGAGTAAGAGATGGAAGCACAGCAGTCTGGAGATGGGCGATGTTTCCATCCTCACCCGGCAGGTCAAGGTCAGGGGGAAGCCAAGAGTGTGGATCGCCTCCCGTCCAAGCGGCGACTGCGGACAACGGCAAAGCAATGGCCGTAGTAGATGATCGCACCCAAAAACCAAATCCACAGGGTGAAGAGAAGAATGCAGCCCACAACCCCATAGGCCTGAAAGCGGAGACCGAGGGCGAAGAGGCTTCGTCCTAACAGGAGATTGAGAAGGGTGATGCCCGATCCGGCGAGGGCCGCCGCCGGCACAAGGGGAGCCAGGGGAATGCGGCGCGAAGGGAGCCACCAGAGCAGCGCCAGGCTCACCAGGATGGCGATGACCAGGGAGATCGAGATATCGAGACCGAGGGAAACGGAAACACCGGCCCGCAGAAAGGCCGGCAGGAGTGGATCGATCCAAGACCGAACAAAGCTAAAGCCAAGGAAACGAATATTACTGATCCATTGATCAAGAACGATGAGAGGTCCTACAAACAAGAGCAACAACAAGGCTTTCAACCTCAGGGTGATGAATCGAACCACCACCTGCCGCGCGTTCAGGGACTCAATGTCCAGGGGGCGGTTCCACCAAAGTCGATCAGCCCCCCGCTGAAGGGAGAGATAGATGTTGTTAGCACTGAAGGCCAAGAGCAGAAAGCCGAGCAGACCAGCGCCGACTCCCTGCCGGAGGAAGCGGGTGAGCGTTTCCTCTACCACAGGCTGGAATGAGGCCGGAATGATCTGACCAATCAGGTGTAGGAGCTGTTCCAGAAGGTCACTATCGCGTCCCAGCCAACGGGAGGCCATGGATAAACCAATCAGGAGGGCTGGAAAAAAGGACTGGAGTGTGTGGTACGCGAATGCAGCGCTCAGATCAATGCAGTCTGTGCGCAGCCAAAGTAGATAGGCATGCCAGAGAACCCTTAGGGTGAGGTGTCGTTGCCAGAGGCGCACCAAAGCAACCGCAAAGAATCAAACCACAAAAGCAGGTTTCAGGCTCCATTCCCCTTGGGCCCGTGAACCTCCGCAATCGTCCACCAAAACGTCATCCGCTGCCAATCAGGAATCATCGCTTCAATCACTTGATCGCCCATGGCGAACCATGCCCCAAAGCCAGCCTTCTATAGACAAGCACAAAAAAGCCACCCCTAGGGGTGGCTTTTTGATCGTGTCCTCTCGACACGTCAGCACCTGCTATTGAAGACAGCAGATGGTGGGGAAAGTTTTACCTGGCATCGCGCTATTTTCGCAGGGGGCTGCCCCCCAACTATCGTTGCCGCTGCTGCGTTTCACACCCGAGTTCGAGATGGATCGGGG
>JBIJAG010000001.1:0-260671 GCA_044345855.1 Cyanobium sp.
AATCGCAGAACTGATTCCACGCCGAAGCGCCGGAGCGCTGCTGGATAGTGGCGGTCATGAGATCGAGGGGGGTGTGTCAGGGCTCCCCGAGAGGAACCAGGACGGAAGGAAGGACGGAAAACCGGCCTGAAGACCCAAACCTGAAGGCTTGGGGCGGAGGACCGGAAAACCGGCAGCCGGCTCCGTCGCTTCGAACTGTAACGGAAGATTGCGGCTTCTGTGAAGGGTGGTCGGCGCAGACAATGCCTGCAGAGAGCCGGAGCTGGGAGCGCAAAGCCAGCCTGGCGCCTCGGATCTGCTGCAGCGGCTGCTTGCCACGACGGTCGTTCTCGACACAGAGCGTTGCGGCCCGGGCCACGAGGCTGAACAGCAGATCCCGATCAGGTCCGTATGGACACCGTTCACCCTTACTGCCTATTCCGCAATCACAATCAGCGGATGGTCATCCTGCGTTGCGTCGGACCGGAGCACTTTTTTCACGAAAAGGTGATCTTCCCCTTTGAGGACTGGCTCTTTTCCTGCCCAGCCAGCAGCGACGTGCAGATCTGGAGCCACGGCAACGGCGGCACGGAACTGGTGGAAACGTTCCCCGCCAGCGATCTGCTCGTGCATGAACAAAAGTCCTTGGAGGTCACCGCCGCGATGAACCTCGATTCCGAAGAGAGTGACGACCAGCTAGGTCTGGCCATCGCTGGCTGAACCGGTCGGCGAGCCGGCCGGGACCTGCAGGTCCGTTCTCAGGGGCGCGCTCAGGCCGCTGGGTCCAGTTCTCCGGGCGATGGATGAGACACTGGCAACCACAGTCCCCAGAGGAATCAGGAACCTGCTCCGGCAGCCACCGGCTCCAGCCGAGCCGCGCCGGATGGCCGGGAGGGGGTGGGCCTTCGAAGCCGGGCGGTGGATGGCGATGGGCTGTGAGGGAGGCCAGGGCTGGTTCTTCGGGCGGCCGGTGCCGGCCGGGAAGCTGCCCTGGAGCACGGAGGGCCCGATCCCCTGAGGGAATCCGCCGATCCGTCCACCATCATGAAGCCCGTGGCTGAACCCCAGTCCGAAACCGATCCGGCGGCGCCCTCCGCCGTACCCGATCCCAGGGGCCAGGGCCAGACCGTGGCGATTCCTGCGGACGCCCGGGGGCTGCCCACCCTGCTGCGGGTGCTTGGTCCGGCCTACCTGGTGGCGGTGGGCTACATGGATCCAGGCAACTGGGCCACCGATCTGGCGGCGGGCTCCACCTATGGCTACAGCCTGCTCTGGGTGGTGGCCCTCTCCAGCCTGATGGCGGTGCTGCTGCAGTCCCTCTGCTGCCGGCTGGGCATCGCCACGGGCCTGGATCTGGCCCAGGCCTGCCGTCGCCATCTCCCCCGCGGCTGGGTGATTCCCCTCTGGCTCCTGGCCGAGGTGGCAATCGTGGCCTGCGACCTGGCCGAACTGGTGGGAACCGCCCTGGCCCTGCAGCTGCTCTTCGGCCTGCCCCTGCCGGTGGGCGTGCTGGTCACCGCCTTCGACACCCTGGTGCTGCTGGGGTTGCAGCGCTTCGGCATCCGGCGGCTCGAAGCGCTCGTGATCAGCCTGGTGGCCCTGGTCGGCGCCTGCTTCGCCGTGGAGATGCTGCTGCTGCGTCCCGACGCGGCCAGCGTGCTGGGAGGCCTGGTGCCGAGGATGGATTCCCTGCGCAACAGCTCCCAGCTCTATCTGGCCGCTGGGATCCTGGGCGCCACCGTGATGCCCCACAACCTTTATCTGCATTCCTCTCTGGTGCAGACCCGGCGCTGGAGCACCGGTCCGGAGATGCGCAAGCGGGCCCTCCGCTTTGCCACTCTCGATACGGTGATCGCCTTGGCCCTGGCCTTTCTGGTGAACGCCTCGATCCTGGTTCTGGCGGCCGGCAGCTTCTATGGCCTTCCCGGTGCCCCCGTCACCGATCTGAGTGAGGCCCATCGCCTGCTGAGCCCGCTGCTGGGCACCACCGCCGCCGGCCTGCTGTTCGGCATCGCCCTGCTGGCGGCGGGCCAGAGCTCCACCCTCACCGCCACCCTCGCTGGCCAGATCGTGATGGAAGGCTTCCTCGAAATCCGTCTGCCCCAGTGGAAACGCCGGCTGCTCACCCGCAGCCTGGCCTTGGTGCCGGCCCTGCTCACCGTGCTGCTGCTGGGGGATCGGGCCACCGGCCAGTTGCTGATCCTCAGCCAGGTGGTGCTGAGCCTGCAGCTGCCCTTCGCCGTGCTGCCCCTGGTGTGGTTCTGCAGCCGTCGCAAGCTGATGGGCGACCTGCGGGCACCGAACTGGCTGCTGCTTCTGGCCTGGATAACAGCCGCGGCGATTCTGGTGATCAATTCAGCGCTGTTGCTGAGCCTGGCGGCTTCCTGAACCGCCGGGCTGACCCGTGGTTGACGGCGAAGAAGCCCGCTGATCAGGGGCTCGGCCTGTTGGCGCGCAGGAGGTTGTAAGCGGCGGCAAGGCACACGATCACAGCACCCACGCCCAGCAGGAGTATGGGGTCCTTGTCATGCCCCGGAGGCATCACGATCACCTTCCGCGCCACGGCGGTGAGGGCGGTGAGCAGCACCATTTCGGTGTGGATCGACTGATCCTTGAGATAGGCGGTGATGTTCTGCAGCACCTCCAGCCCGATCAGCAGCAGCAGCAGCCGATCCAGCAGCTGAATCAAGCCGCCATCCAGCCAGTTCTGGCCCGGTTGCAGCAGCGCCTGGGCGGTGCCGAGGGCAAGCTGCAGGGTGCCGGCCACCAGCACCACGATCAGCACCAGCGCCAGAACTCGCGAGAGATTTCGCTCGAACCGCTCGACGAGGGCGACGAAGGGAGGGGATTGGGGGAGGGGCATCGGAGCAGCCGCGGCGGCGGTGGCTTCGATTCTGGTGTGAGAGTTGGTCGGCTGGGCTCAGCCGCGTTCCAGCGGTTCCAGGATCCCCGGGTCCCGATCCGAACCAGCCGGTTAGGCCGGCGGCATGATCGGGGCGAATCGCCAACCCCCCCCCACCTTCGACTGCTCAACGTGTTGCTGGGATCGATCGGGGCCGGCTACATGGTTTACGGGCGCCGCAACAACCACCTGCTGGCCACCATCTGCGGCCTGCTGCTGATGGTGGTGCCTGCCCTGATCTCGGCCCCCCTCCCCCTGCTGCTCGCGGGGACGGCGGTGATGGCCGTTCCTTTTCTGCTGCGCGGCTGACAGATGCGGCACCGCTGCATACGGTGCGGAAAAGCTTCCGTGCCCCCACCATGGGCCAGATCGAACACGCCCTGATCACGGCGGCCTACCGGATGGCGAACGGCACCGTGCCCGAGGAGCATCGCCAGCCGGTGGATGCCACGCTCGACTGCATGACCCAGGCGCTCCAGGAAACCTGCCGGATCTATGGATTCAGCGAAGCCGATACGGCCCGCTTCCTGATGAGCTTCGCCCTCCGGGTGGGGCGACTGAATCCGGAGATCGGCAACCGTCGCCAACTGCGGGAGGTCGAGGCCCGCCTGATGAGTACCTGCGGGCTGCTGAGCAGACCGGGAGAATCACCAGGCTGAAGCGGGATCCGGCGGCCGTTCGCCCTCAACAGCCGACCTGTGAACGGACCTCGCCCGGATCGGCAGATGGGGAAACCGGTTCGGGTGCGATCAGATCAGCCGCCCGGCGGGCATCGCCGAGCACCTGGAGCAGCAGCCGCGAATCCTGCCGGAGCAGCTCGCACCAATGGCGAAGGTAGGCGGCGTGGTTGGCCGTGTCGCTGCCGATGGCGAGTCGCTCGCCGAGCAGCACGGCCCCCAGCTCGGCCACGAGTTCCTCGCGGGCATAGGCCGCCGATCCGAAGCCAGCGGCAAGGTTCCGGGCCAGACGCCTGGGATGGCCGGTGGAGTGAATCGCCTCATGGGCCCAGGTGGCCAGACGGGCAGCGGCGGCATGAAAACTGCTGCGATCGGGAATCTCGATGCGATCCAGATCGGGCCGATAGCAGGCCCGGTCGCCCCCCTCGAGCATGGGCACGGGCCAGGCAGCCAGGGTCGCCGCCGCCGCCGCCAACCGCTCCGATTCACTGCGGCCCATGACCTGGGCCTGGGCCTGGCAGCCGGCGATGCGCTCGGCCAGGCCACGGCTGGCCTGGGCATCCCCCACCAGATCCGCGGCATTGAAGACCACCATCGGTCGGAAGCGGATCCCCTGGCGGGGGGCTCGGGCAGGGGTTCCGCTCTCCCCATCTGCGGCCGTCACCTCCGCTTCGGCAGCCGAGGCTCCGTCCGGTGAGGACAGCCCAGCCTGTTCCCGCTCCAAGCGCAGCGGACGCAGGATCATCACCCCCCGGCTGCCCCGACGGGGCGCCAGATCGAGCCGACGGGCCTCCCCCCAGCCGCACCAATAGGGAAGGCTTGATCCGCGCAGGTGCAGACCCAGGGTGAGCAGCACCGGATTGCTGCCCCGGTAGGGCCTGCCGGTGATCAGGTTCACGTGCACACCGCACCCCTCCCGCCAGGGGCGACGCCAGGGCGCCTGGCCTGCCTCCATCAGGGCGATGAGGTCGGCCACCAGGCGCTCCTCGGTGTTGGCGGGGGGCCGCTGCCGCTCCGCTGGCGGCCCGCTGGGAGGGCCGCCGGAATTTGGTGGGGGGGTGAACGGGGGGCTGGGTTGCATCGGGCCTGGGGCGCCATCCCTTGCCTGGTTCCACCACCTGTCCCAACAACCTGTCCCAACAGCCAGTCCCAACAACCAGTCCCATCTACAAGTGAGGGACATCGTTTAAGCAACAAGTCAGCGATATGCCTTGACAAAGACTGCAGCGGATGCGATGCACAAGAGCTTCAAGTGGATTTTTTATATCACCGAGGTTCGATGATCGCTATTGAACCGATTCCACAGGGCTGCATGTCTGACGCCTTTGGTGATTACCTACACAGTATCGGCAGGCTGCCTCTGCTCACCCCTGCTGAAGAACTTCACCTTGGTACTGTAGTACAACAATGGCTATCCACCCCCCACTCCGATGCGGGTCTGGCCCGCCGAGGCCGCCGTGCCTTGAATCGCATGGTGACAGCGAACCTTCGACTTGTTGTCTCGGTCACACGCCACTACCAGACCCGTATTCGCCACCTACATCTTGACCCCCTCGATGTGGTTCAGGCAGGAACCCTCGGCTTGATCCGGGCGGTGGAGCGCTATTCACCCACCCGTGGCTATCGCTTCTCCACCTATGCGTATTGGTGGATCCGCCAGGCCGTGAACCGCCACCTGCATGAGCAGTCCGGCGCCATCCGCCTCCCTTCCCAGGTCACCGGGCTGGCGATGAAGGCCCGCTTTCTTCAGGGCTCGGAAGGTCGTGGCCTGAAACTCGGTGAGCTGGCGGCGCGGCTCGGGGAAACGGAAAAACGGGTGGCCTTCGTGCTCCGCGTTACCCACGAAGCCCATGCCATCTCCCTGGATCAGCCGGTGGGCGGTGAGGAGGGGGAAGTGTGCCTGGGGGACCTGATCCCGATGCCCTCAGCCCTCCCCTCCCAGGAGGATTACGGCTGGTTGCACGGAGAGGTGGAGCAGCTTGAGCAGCTTGAACAACATGTGTTGCATCTGCGGTTTCGCGAAGACAACCCCCTCTCCCTGGCCCGGGCGGCCGACTGCCTAGGGCTCACCAAGGAGAAGGTGCAGCGCCTGGAGCGTCAGGCCTTCCATAAACTGCGGCGCCGGGTGGAGCCCATGCTCGAACCTCAGCGGCTCACCGCCTGCAGCGCCACCCGGTAGTCCATCGTGGACCCCACGCCCGTGCCCCGGTAGCTGCCGCTCACTGGGGCAGCCCGGCGATGGTCAGGAGCGGTGGCCAGGGCCACGTGGCCATCGGCCACCGCCAGTCCGAGGCTGGGGTCGTAGGCCCGCCACCCAGCCCCCGGCAGATAGACCTCAGCCCAGGCATGCAGTTCCTGTTCGGTGACTTCCGGCGGATGGTGCATCGAATAACCGCTCACGAAGCGAGCGGCCAGCCCCTGGCTGCGGCAGGCCGCCACGAACAGCATGGCCGTATCGCGACAGGCCCCGCTGCGGCCCTCCAGGGTCTCGGCGGGCTGCATCGGATCACCATCCGGCCGGCCCACGTGGTGAAAGCCATGGTGGATCCCATCGGCGAGGGCCATCAGGAACGGGGCCGTGGTCTGGCCCACGCCCGCCGCCAGTTCCGCAGCCCAGGTCGCCACCTCCGGATCGACCGGATCCCGGGCCAGGAAGGGGCTCAGGGAGAGGGCGGTGGCGTCGTCATAACGGGCCGGCAGGCTGGCGACGGCCGGATCGGTGATGATCCAGTCGAAAGGGTTGTCCAGCAGGGTCTCCACTTCCATTGTCACGGTCAGATCGAGCCGATCCCGCAGGTCGTCGAACCAGACCACCTGGCTGGCATTGCCATCGGCATCAAGGCCGTCGCTGCGTCCGCTGGGAGGCCGCTCAACCTCCAGGTTGTGGTGCAGCAACCTCTGGGAGGAGTCTTGGCGTGGTGTGAGGCGAACCGTGAGCGGCTCGAAGAAGACCGGCCGGTCATAGCGGTAGTGGAGGCTGTGCCGGATCCGGAAGAGCATGGCGATCACGCGGAGCGGACTGGCCAACCAGGATGTCAGCCCCGCTGCGGGGTGTTCCAGTCGAGGGCATCGGACACCATGCCCCGGAACGGCTCCCCCACCCCGTAGGTGATCAGCGGCTCCACACCCAGATCCTCAACCAGGGGAAAGAAGCGCAGCGAAAACCACTGCAGGAACAGATCAAAGCAGCGCGGGGATGGCCAGAGCTGCCGGTCCACACACCAGAGATCGAGTTCGGCAGCGAAGATCTCCTCATGCAGGCCCCTGAGCAGAGCCAGGGCAGCCGTTTCATCGTCGTAGGCCGGGATGAGATAAAGGCTCTCGTCCGCCGGTCCGTCCTCCAGATCCTCCCGAGTCCAGAACGGACGGCTCCACTCCCGCATCGGTGGCTTCGGCGCCACGGCGAGCGCACAGCGGTTGAGCACGGCCATGGCAGGAAACAGCATCTTTTCAAGCTAGCGATGGCCGGCGGGCGCCACAAACCGTGAAAGTGCGGAATCGCTGCAGCCGGATGTGGAACCCCAGAACATGGCCACCGTTCCGCAATTTCAAGGCTCCGCTCGATCAGGCTCTGGGGAGCACGCCATTCGAGGCCTCCAACGGCATGGGCATCACCGATGAACTGGCCAAGGAACGCAACCGCGCCGCCGCCGAGCGCACCCTGATGGCCTGGATCCGCACCTGCCTCTCGCTGATCAGCTTCGGCTTCGGCCTCGACAAGATCATCGCCGCGATCCGCAGCAACGCCAGCTCCGGACCGGGCCATGCCCAACTCTCGGTCCGGCTGGTGGCCGTGTCCTTCGTGCTCACCGGCATCCTGGCGATGGTGGCGGCCACCGTGCAACATCGGCGGGTGATCCGGCGGCTGCGCCGCCACGACTACACCTATCTCGAAGAACCCTCCATCGCCCTGGCCACCGCGGTGCTGCTCACCCTGATCGGCCTGGTGACCCTGGGGCTGCTGGTGGCGGGCGCCCTGGAATCCTGATCAACGGAGGGAGCGCTGCAGCCGTTCGGGAGGAAGGGGTCCGTTGGCGCAGGGTGTCCCGCGGCATTTCGCCGAACAGGAGCCGGTAATCCCGGGCGAAGTGGCCGGCGTTGAGGAAGCCCCACTCCGCAGCGATCGATCCGATTCGCACCTGATCGTGATCGGCTCCCAGCAGCAGCCGGCGCACGCTGTGCAGGCGTTGAAGCTTGACGTAGGCCATCGGTCCCATGCCGAGGTGGTCGCGGAAGCCCTGGATCAGGCTGCGGCGGCTGGCATGGGCCTGACGGCAGAGATCGGCCAGGGTGATGGGCTGCTGGGGGTGGTCATGCAGCCAGGCCTGGGCTGCCTTCACGATCTCGATGCGCGCCGGTGGACGCAGCAGTCGGCCGGCCTGGTCTGCGCTATGGATCAGGGCCTCCAGGAGCAGGGGAAGCAGATCCTCCAAGATCAGCCGTTGGCTGGAGGGATGCTCCAGACGCCCGGGATCGCTCGCCACCAGGGCAAAGATCTGTCGCAGATAGGCACGCAGGCCCTCGCAGCGAAGGGGATCAACCAGGAGCAGATTGCGGCTGCAGGCCCCCTGAAGATCGAAACCTCCACAACCCAGCTGATCGGCCCAGTTGCACAGCGTGTCGCGGGGAATCACCACCAGCCCCAGCTCCACCTCCTTGGGGAGGGTGAGGTGCACCTCGCGGCCACTGTCCAGGCCGAATAGGCAGGATTCCGGCAGGCAGGAGCCATGGGCCCGCATCGGCGGCCGGACCCCGGAAGGCTCGAGGTCGAGGCCGATGGTGAGCTCGCCCAGCGGCTTGGGCCCCCAGCTGTGGATGCGCCGGTCCATTCGCAACCGCAACAACCGCAGCGGGCCGATCTTGACCGCCACCACCCCGCCGGCGAGATGGCCCCCATCGAGCTGGAGCAACTGCAGCGGCAAAGCCAGGCGGCGGATCACCGCCTCCATCTCCTCCACGCCCGACCAGCTCTGCAGGCTCCAGGAGGCCGATCCAGAGCCGCCGGGAGGAGCAGTGGGGATCTGGGTCACCGGAAACGCGGCCTGCATGGACTTTGTGCGTTTATTGAGCAACCCTTCTGAAATTATGCATTCACAATAGCTGTAGCTGGTGTGGACTTCCCCGAGCGGTCACCCATACGGCCACGCTTACCGCCACCCCCCCCCCGCCACCCACTGCCGGCGGATTCACACCGCACACCTCCCTGTTCTCAGCCCAGTCATGACGGCATCGATGACCCAGCAACAGCAAACAGGCTCCTGGTCGATTGGTCCCTACTGGATGGATGCCGATGGCCATCTCTCCCTCGGGACATCATCCGTGCCCCTTTCTCCCCTGCAGCGGCGCCTGCTGCTCTCCCTCGTGCGTCACGCGGGCCATGTGCTGGAGAAGGACAACCTGCTGCAGGAGGTGTGGGGTCACACCCAGGTCAGTGACGTGAGCCTGGCCCGCGCCGTGCACGGCCTGCGGCGCATCCTCGACAACGGTCCCCTCGGGTCTCGGGTGATTCGCACCATCTACGGCAGCGGCTACCGCTTCGATGGGCCGGTCAGTCAGATCAGCGCGAAGGCGGCTACCGGCTCTGAACCCGAAGCCGGTGGCTTCCCTTCAGCCCAGACCCTCGGACATTTCGTGGAAGGACTGGTGCAGGTGCGCCACCGTGATCCTCGCCAACTGCCGAACGCGGCCGAGCATTTCCGCCGCTGCCTGATCAGCTCCCCGGGGTTCGCACCGGCCCAGGTCCAGTTGGCCGCCACCCTGCTCAGCCAGTACCAATGGGGGCAGGCCTCAGCCGCTTCGATCGAGGCGGAAGTGGAGCGCCTGCTGCGGCATGCGGAAGCTTCGGGCTCGGTCACCGACGAGGCGAGGGCCCTGCGGATGGAGGTGATCACCATGCTGCACTGGCAACCGCTGCTGGCTCAGGAGAGCTTCGCCGCCTGGCTGCCCCAACGGCTTCCGCCGGGGCCTTCCCGCCATGGCTGGATCCGGCATCTGCTGGCCACCGGCCGACCGGAAGAGGCCCTGGCCCTAGTGGAGCCGGAACTGAGCGGCGAAAACCCCTCGGGCTGGTTCCTGGCCGGGCTTTGCCAACTCCAGATGGGTCGCTTGGATGGGGCCATTGCCACGCTGCGCCAACCGTTGCGGCTCGATGCTTCCTTGGCAGCCCCCCGCTGGCTGCTCGCCCTCAGCCTTGCCCAAGCCAACCGCGGCAAGGAAGCGCTGCAGGAGCTGGCCCAGTGCCGCCTGACGGAACCCCAACAGGACAGCCACTTAGCGGCTGCGGCCCTCGTGCTGGCTCTCAGCGGTGAGGGAGAGCGGGCCGCTGGCCTGCTCGGTGCGGCCCTGCGCAGCAGCGGGGCAGAGCCGTTGGCGATGGCCACCTTCTGGGGGCTGGTGGCCGTGAGCCTCGGCGAGGATGCGGCGGCTGCTCGCCTGCTGGAGCGGGCCATTCGGGAACGCTGCGGTCTGGCCCCCATCGTCTGGAACTGGAGCGGCCTGGATCGCCTGGGGGACAGCGCCGCCCTTCGCGCCTTCAGGGCAGAGATGGCTGGCCAGTTCCATCTGCAGGCCTCCGTCCCCGCCGAGGCGATCGAGGGGTTCACCGCAGCCTGAGGCCTCTCCCTGCCGATCGGCGTCCGGAACACCGGCCCATGCTCAGCACGGCATGGGCCGGTGGAATCCCGCGAATCCGCAGGCAAGAGCGGTGAGCGATCGACTGCGTGATCGCTGCACTTTCTGAGTGGCCACCGCCCGCGGCCTTGGCCAGCATGCTGAGGTGCGCTACCCACAAGCCATGCCCAACGGCAAACCCAACATCCTCATCCTCTGGGGCGACGACATCGGCCAGAGCAACCTCAGTTGTTACAGCGATGGGCTGATGGGGTATCAAACGCCCAACATCGACCGGGTCGCCAAGGAGGGCGGCAAGTTCATCCACTATTACGCCGAGCAGAGTTGCACCGCTGGCCGGGCGGCCTTCATCTCCGGGCAGAGCGTGTTCCGCACCGGCCTCAGCAAGGTGGGGCTGCCCGGGGCCGAGCTGGGCTACCGCACCGAAGATCCCACCATCGCCGGCCTGCTCAAGCCCCTCGGCTACCGCACCGGCCAGTTCGGCAAGAACCATTTTGGCGATCGCGATGAGCACCTGCCCACCAACCAGGGCTTCGATGAATTCTTCGGCAACCTTTATCACCTCAACGCCGAGGAGGAGCCGGAACTGCGGGATTATCCCAACCCCCACGATTTTCCTGATTTCAAGAAGAACTACGGCCCCCGCGGCGTGCTCCATAGCTGGGCCAATCCCGATGGCAGCCAGCGGATCGAGAACACCGGGCCCCTGACCAAGAAACGCCAGGAGACCTGCGACGACGAATTTCTGGTGGAGGCCAAGCGCTTCATCCGTGACGCGGTGGCCTCAGGCGAGCCGTTCTTCGTGTGGTTCAACACCACCCACATGCACTTCCGCACCCATGCCCGGCCCCAGGACGTGGGCCGCTCCGGCCGTTGGCAGTCGGAATACCACGACGTGATGATCTATCACGACGAGTGCATCGGCGAGATGCTCAACCTGCTCGATGAGCTGGGCGTCACGGACGACACCATCGTGATGTACAGCACCGACAACGGGCCCCACATGAACAGCTGGCCCGATGCCGGCATGACACCCTTCCGCAGCGAAAAGAACACCAATTGGGAAGGGGCTTACCGGGTGCCCGCCCTGGTGCGCTGGCCCGGCAGGATCGCGCCCGGCACCCTGTTCACCGACATCGTCAGCCACCTCGACTGGCTTCCCACCCTGCTAGCGGCGGCCGGCGAACCGGAGATCAAGGAAAAGCTGCTGAGCGGTCACCAGGCGGGCAGTCGCCACTACAAGGTGCATCTCGACGGCTACAACATGCTCGATTACTGGACCGGCCAGAGCGACAAGAGCCCCCGCACCGAGTTCTTCTACTTCTCCGACGACGGCGATCTCACCGGCCTGCGGTACGACAACTGGAAGTTCGTGTTCATGGAGCAGCGGGCCACTGGTACCTGTCAGATCTGGGCCGAGCCGTACACCGTGCTGCGGCTGCCCAAGATCTTCAACCTGCTCACCGATCCCTACGAGCGGGCTGACATCACCTCCAACACCTACTGGGACTGGATGATGGACCACGCCTTTGCCCTGGTGCCCGCCCAGCGATTGGTGGCGGAATTCCTGGCTACTTTCCAGCAGTACCCGCCCCGCCAGAAGGCCGCCAGTTTCTCCCTCAAGGATGTGATGGAGAAGATGGCTCAGGGGGCCAGCGGCGGCGGCTGAGCCGATCCTTCCCAACACCTTTCCGTTCCGTTTCGGGAGCCCTCGCTCCGCTGCCAAGTGCGGCGGAGCGACCTAGAAACGATTGAACGGCAGACACCCAGGCACCGCACGCCCCCTGGATCTGGAACTCTTCCTGGAAGCTCCCCTCCGGCTTTCTGGTTCCGAAAGACACTTCTTTCAACTGCCGTGCTTCTCGCCCTCTCTCCCATGCCCCCACCGCTCCTTCGCGGCGTCCTTGTCTGCGCCGCCGCTCTGCTGGGATCGTGCCTGGTGCCCGCTGCTGTCCACAGCCAGGGCCAGCCGGCCCCGTCCAAGGCCACGGCCAGCAAGGTGCTGTACACCCTCGCCACCCAATGCAGCCTGGCCGGGGGGCCTGCCCAGCCGTGCACTGTTGAAGCGATCGATGAAGGAGGCACCACCATCTACCGCCATCGGATCGGAGCTCAGACGATTGCGGTGAGGATCACCGATTCCCCGGTCACGATGGCGATCCAGAGCGGCACCAGCACCACCTGGGTGCCGCTGCGCAGCGCCGGTGCCCTGTTTTCCAGCAACAGCATCTGCTTTAACGGACGCGAGCTCTGCGTGGTGAACCCCAACTACCTCAATAGCGTGCGGGAAGACCGTCAGGACCTGCGCCTGCAAGGCCGGGATCTGGTGAAGGTGCACTTTGGCCCCGACGGCCGTGTCAATGCCACCTGCTACGACGCGGGTTGCGAGGCCGACCTGCGATGAGCGCCCCCCCGATCAGCACGACGTCCTGGCGTCGTCGGACCAGCCTGGTGCTGGCCCTGGTGCTCACCCTGCCCTCGATCACCTCGCCCCTGGCGGCCCTGGCAGTGTCTCAAGACGCCTCCCCGTTCCTCCTGATCGCCCGCGGTGGCGGCGGTGGCGGTGCCCGTGGCGGTGGCGGCGCTCGTGGGGGCGGTGGCGGTGCCCGTGGGGGTGGCGACTTCGGTGGGGGTCGTAGCGGGTTTCAAAACACCGGAGGGGCCGCCGGCCTCAACCGCGGCACCAGCCGTCCCACCGGGGGATGGAGCCAGTCGGTGCGTGGCAATGCGCCAAGTCCTGGCTTAAGTCGACCAGCCTCAAGGCCATCCGGCGGCATCAATGGCGCGGACCGCACCCTCGGCGCGGGCAACCGCACCCCCGCCGGGCTCGTTGGCGGCACTCGCACGCCGGGCAGCCTGAGCGGTATCGACCGCACCCCAGGAAGCATCGACCGCTCCAACCTGGGCAACCGCACCGGTCTGAGCAGCGGCGATCGCCCCCTCGGCGGTGATGGCACCTTCAACCGCAACGGCACCCTCAACAGGGGCAACCTGGACGGCAACCTCAACCGCGGCAACCTGGACCGCAACGTCAACGGTCAGCGGGTGTTCACCGGCAACGCGAACAGCAACTGGAGCCGGAACTGGAATGTCAACAACGTGAACCTCTCGCCCGGTTGGGCCCGGCCCGGCTGGGGCTATGCCAGGCCCTGGGGCACCGGTTGGTACGGCGGCTGGGCTACCCCCGGCTGGGGCTGGTGGGGCGCTAATGCAGCCCTCTGGGGCATCTCCACCCTGGCCTCGGCCGCGGTGATCAATGCGGCGGTGGATGCGGCGGTGTCCAGCAACACCACCTACATCGTGGTGCCCCAGACCAATTACCAACTGCTGTTCGGCACGGTGCAACCGGTTGGCAGCCAGGGGGTGACCTTCCTGGTGCAAGCCGATGACGGCAGCACCTACAACCTCACGGCCGACTGCAACGCCGGCACGATCGATGGGGTTGCCCCGAACAGTGCTGCCCAGGCGGAGCTGCTCAATGCGGCCTGTCAGGTCGCCTACGGCTCAGCCTCCTGAAGCCCGGGAACCATGGCCAAAGGGATCGCCCATGGCCAGGCTGGGTGAAGAATCCATTCATGGGTGGAGCATCCATCCAAGCGGAGATCGCGATGAGCTGGAGCGAACTCGAACGTCTCGTGGAAGACGCCGAAACCGATGCGGTGATGCGAAGGGCCCTGCGTCATTGCCGCTCCCGCCGCGAGCTCCTGCTGGCGGCAGGGCGGCTGGGCTATGTCATCACCAAGGCCGACCTGCAGCAGGCCTGGATGCTCCAGCGCCCCGCCCCCGCTTCCCTGCGGGAGGCCAGCTGAGGTGGCACCAGCTGATCGCTCCGCCCTGGTGGTGAAACTGCAGATCCTCGGGGCCCTGGCTCTGCCCCTGGTGCTGATCGGGGTTTGGCTGGGCTCGAAAGGATTCTTCCAGGCCCTTCCCGCTTCTTAATTTGGCGGCGGGGCTGGGGCGCAGGAGGCGGCGGCCGCAGCCCTCACCCCTCCGGCAGGGCCTCGCCGGCGCGCTGCACGAGACGGCCGAGGTTCATGCCGGCCCGATAGGCGGCGTCATGGAGCTCGGCCCTCTGGGTGGCGTCGAGACCATCCCAGAAGGCGTGAAAGAGATCAAGCGATGCCTTGCCCGCCCCCACGAGTCCCGCCAGGGTCATCGGCAGGCTCAACCAGGGGAAGACCAGCAGCACCAAGCCCAGCACCAGGCCCATCGCCGCCCCCTGCTGCATCGCACTCCAGACGCTGCGAACGACCAGGCTGGCCTGGTCACGCCGGCTGATCTCACCTCGGCGCACCATCGCTTCGCACCGCAGGGCCGTCAGCAGGGCCTGGTAAACGCCGTAAACCACCATGGCGCCGAGGGTGGACTCGCCCACGAACTTGCCGCCACCCTGGCCCGTGAGGCCGAGATCGAGGGAGGCCACTCCAGCCAGGGGAGCCACCTCCACGCCAGCCCGGGGAATCCGGAAGGGGTCGCGTTCGCGGGTCATGGAGCGGCGTCAGCCAGACGACATGATCCTCGCGTGGAATGAAGCCGTCGCCAAGCGCAGGGGGTGGTGGGGATCCCCCCACCCCTCGAAAGGTTCACCCCGCCCCCTCGGCAGGCGCAGCGAAATGCTCAGCGGATCACCAGCACGGGCACACCGGCCTGCACCAGCACCCGCTGGGTCTGACTGCCGAGGAGCATGCGCTGGAAGCCCCGGCGCCCATGGGAGGCCATCACGATCAGGTCGCAGGCGAGCCGGTCGGTAGCGGCCACGATCGCCCGATGGGGCCGTTCGCCGCTGATCCGCTCCGCCGTGGCCCCCACCCCCGCCGCCGCGGCGATCGCCAGGGCCTCGTTCACCACGCGCTCGCTCTCCTGGCGGGCGGCACTGGCCAGGGTGGCCAGGGTGGCCGCATCGAGCCGTTCCCCCATGCCAGGCACCGGCATGCGGGGCTGCTGTTCCACCGTGAGCACGGTGATCCGGGCCCCGAGGGCCGCCGCCAGCCCCACCGCTTCCCGCACCGCCCGCAGGGAGCGCTCGGATCCATCAGTGGGAACCAGCAGATGGCTGTAGGGCATGGATCACCACTGCGCTGGCCCCCTGTCTAGACCCGCTTCCGGGGCACGGCACCCCAGCCGCGGCAGCTGAAGCCGTGGGGCGCCCCGCGGGCTAGTGCCCGGACACGGGCACGGCGGCCCCCCGCCAGAATCGCGCCATGACAGCTCTCCCTCTCCAGCACGCCGCAGACCTGGCCATTCCCGCCACCTGGGCGGACCAGTGGTATCCCGTGGCTTTCCTGAGGGACCTGGATCGCTCCCGGCCCACGGCCTTCACCCTCCTAGGGAAAGACCTGGTGCTCTGGTGGGACCGTGCCGCCAACAGCTGGCAGGCCTTCGAGGATGTCTGCCCCCACCGGCTGGTGCCCCTTTCCGAGGGGCGCATCAACGGCGCCGGGCATCTCGAGTGCCCCTACCACGGCTGGAGTTTCGATGGCAGCGGCCAGTGCGCCAGCCTGCCTCAGGCCCTGGAGGGCGCCACCCCCAGCCCCCGCCGCTCCAGCTGTGGCCGCCATGCCACTGCCGAGGGGCAGGGGTTGCTGTTTGTGTTCGCGGGGGATCCGGAGCTGGCCGGAGCGGTTCCCCTGCCCCTGGTGCCGGCCCTGCAGGAGGGGGAGGGTACCTGGCTGGTGCAGGACACCTTCCGGGATCTGCCGATGGATGCCCTCACCCTGCTGGAGAACGTGATCGATGTGAGCCACGTGCCCTTCACCCACCACCGCACGGTGGGGCGCCGGGAGAACGCGGCGCCGGTGCAGGCCCGCCGCACCAGCTTCGGGCCGGAAGGCTTCACCATGGAATGGCCGGAAGGTCCGCGGCGAGGCAAGCTGGGTTCCCAGTACACAACCTTCCGGGCACCCGGGCTGCTCTGGCACGACCTCACCGCCAAGGGTTTCGCTCGCATCCTCACGGTGGTCTACGCGGTGCCGATCCGGCGGGGTGAATGCCGGCTAATCGCCCGCTTTCCCTTCCGGTTTGAATCCAGGCTTCCGGCCCTGCTGCTGCGGCTGCGGCCCCTCTGGCTGCAGCATCTCGGCAACCATCGGGTGCTGGAGGACGACCAGGTCTTTCTGCACTGGCAGGAGCGGGTGCTGGAGCAGCGGGGCGGCAGCGCCGCCTCGCCGCGGGCTTTCTTCCTGGCCACCGCCGCCGATGGCTATGTGAGCGCCCTCCACGACTGGGTGAACCGGCATGGTGGCGAACCCTTCCCGGGCCAGCCCCTGCCACCACGGCTGGACCGCCGGGCCCTGATGGACCGGCTCAAGAGTCATACCGACCACTGCCGGGCCTGCTCCGGAGCCCTCGCCGCGATCGGGCGCTGGAGGCCCTTGGTGGCTGCCCTGCCCTGGGGCGGGCTGCTGCTGATCGCCCTGGTGCCTTCGCCGGGGGGGGTGGCGGCAGGGGTGACGCTGGCCGCCCTCGCCCTGCTGCTGGGCCAACAGATGGATCGTTGGGATCGGGATCTGCGGGAAGGCGAAGGCCATCCCCCCCGCAACCGCGACTGAGCTCGGCGGGGCCCTGGCTGATCACTTGGTTCCCTTCCAGCCCGCCAGATGGGAAGCGGCTTGGGAGCGCACCAGGGTGCGGGCCGCCGGCAGGGCCGGATCCAGGCGGGAGGAGCTGAAGGGAGGCAGGGAACGGCTGCGCAACCAGGCCCCCCAGCGGAATTCATGGAAGGGAATCAGGGGAGCGGGCTCAATCAGGCCCTCCTTCTTCAGCTTCCAGACCAGGCTGCGGTAGGGATCATCCTGAAGACCCACCAGGCGGGAAGGCAGGGCCTGAGGTTCGAGGGGACCTTGGCCCCGCCCGTCATAGAGGTACAACCAGCCGCGCTGTTGCAGGGCCTCCAGCACCACGTCGCGGTGCTCACTGGCCACCTCAAGCACCACATAACCGAAGGCGACGGCTTGGGGATCCATCTCCACCAGAGCCCTTAACCGGTGGTGCCGGTCGACCATCCAGAGCTCGCCGGCGGCATTGCGCACCAGGGGCACAGGCTTGCCGCCCAGATATTGCCGTCGCTCCCGGCTGGATTCCTGGGAGAAATCGACCTGGCGGCTCCGCACCTCCGCCAGACCGACGCACATCTGGGTGGGCTGCAGGGCGGCAACGCCCACCTCGAGCAGGCTGTCCTGGCCGTGGGGTGGGGGAAGGGATTGGTAGGGGGGAAGGCGCAGACTCATGGTTCGCCCAACGATGCGGCCATCCTTACCCTTGACGAGGTGCATCGGGGCCAATGTTGCAGCCGAGGGCTCCAGCGCTGAGGGCATACTCCGGCCGAGGGGCGCGGAATAGGGTCGTGATCAGGCGCTGCAGACCATGACGATCCCATCCGCTCCTTTCTCGATGGAGGGCGGCGTCGCGCCGCTGAAGGGGCCCCATGGTCCGATTGGGGTGCTGGTCTGCGGCCACGGCAGCCGCAACCGACTGGCGGTGGAAGAATTCGCCTCCCTCGCCAGCCAGCTGCAGCACAACATGGGCCCGGTGCCCGTGGAATACGGCTACCTGGAGTTTGCCCGGCCGATCCTGCGCGATGGCCTCGATGCGCTGCGCCAGCGTGGGGTGAGCCATGTGCTGGCCATACCGGCGATGCTGTTTGCCGCGGGGCATGCCAAGAACGACATTCCCTCCGTGCTGAACACCTACGCCGCTGAAACGGGACTGCGCATCGACTACGGCCGCGAGCTCGGGGTCGACCGGCGCATGATCCAGGCCGCAGGGGCCCGCATTCGCGCCAGCCTGGATCAGGCGGAGGAACAGGACCGGGCGGCCGGCCGGGAGCCCGTGCCCGTCGAGCGGACCCTGCTGGTGGTGGTGGGCCGGGGGTCCTCCGATCCGGACGCCAACAGCAATGTGGCCAAGGTGACGCGGTTGCTGGTGGAGGGCTTCGGCTTCGCCTGGGGCGAAACCCTCTACTCCGGTGTCACCTTCCCCCTGGTCGAACCAGGTCTGCGCCACGTGGTGAAACTGGGCTATCGCCGCATCGTGGTGTTCCCCTATTTCCTCTTCTCCGGCGTGCTGGTCAGCCGGATCGTGCAGCACAGCCAGCGGGTGGCCGACGACCATCCTGAGCTGCAGATCCTGCAGGCCTCCTACCTGGGGGACCATCCTGAAGTGCTGGCCACCTTCCGGGAGCGGGTGGAGGACGTGCTGCGAGGTGATACGGACATGAACTGCTCGCTGTGCAAGTACCGCGCCCAGGTGCTGGGGTTTGAAACCGAGGTGGGAGCTCCCCAGCACAGCCACCACCACCACGTGGAGGGCTTGGTGGAGAGCTGCACCCTCTGCGAGAGGGAATGCACCGGAGCCTGCCAGGAGGATGGTGTGCCCCTGCCTGCGGGAGAGGACTCCGGGGCCCATGAGCACGAATCGGGCCACGGCCATCACCACCACGGTCCGGATCACCACCACCACACCCCCTACCCCCACGCCGACCATCCCCTGGGCCCCCGCACCCTGCGCCAACCGCCGACCACGGGCTGAGCGCTACCAAATACTCCCCAAACCGAGAGGATCCTGAGGGTTTCGCCATATTCAGCTGTCTCGTCCAGGGGCGAATCCCATCGGACCTGCCCAGATCAGCCCTGCTGATCAATGGAGGATTTCCCCATTCGGAGCCCGTTTTCCCCCGTTTTTAGGGGGTTTTTCCCCAGTCTTGCTCGTCAGGATCCCCGCTCGGCTGGGTGCTGTGGAAAACAACGGTTTGCTTATCCCGCCCTTGACAACACACGCCCGCCTCTCCAATCCAGCAAGCTCCCTGCTCTGCCCCTGCCGGACGGCAGCGGCCGCAGGCGATCTCATCGGGATCCGTGGTGATTTCAGGCTGCACCTCCCGCTTTGACGCGATGCCACTCCCTGTGGCGTACTGGCAACGACCGAGGATCCACGCACCCCACGATGACGATTGAGAGTCACCTGCCCCGCCGCTCCATCCGTTCCGCCGGCGGGACCCTGCACCAGGAGGCCTCGAATATCAGCCTGGAGGCGGAGGTGCCGGAGGTGCTCTTTGAAGGCATGCGCAGCTTCATCCACAGCAACCCCGATTGGGACCAGTACAGCGTGATCACCTCGGCGCTGGCGGGCTTTCTGTTCCAGAACGGCTGCCAAAATGCTCTCGTGACCCAGCATTACCTCGATGGCCTGTTTCTCAGGCCATAGACCTGTTTCTGAGGCCACAAAAAAGCGGAGGTGCCAACCTCCGCCTGATGTTTTCTCCCTTGCCCGACCCTTGGGAGGTCGCCCAGCGATTGTGCGGATCTTCGGCCGATCAAACTGTGGGAACCGACACCGACCGAGCGATCCGGTGGGCGACTCCTGATCGAGGAGGCGCAGCGTGGAAGGAGCCCTGCCGCAGGATCTCCCTTCAGCTTTCGCCTCGCCGCATCCGCCCTACCGCCGCCTCGCAGGCCCGCCAGGTGAGCGCCATGGAGGTGAGCGTGGGACTCTGCCAACCGGCGCTGGGCCAGCTGGCCCCATCGGTGACCAGCACGTTGCTGGCCTGCCAGCAACGGTTCCAGGGATCGAGCACCCCCTCCTCGGGCGTGCGTGACAGCCTCGCCCCGCCCAGTTCATGGATGTAGTAGCCCGGTGGCGCGGCGCCGGGGGATACCGCCGCTCCTCGCCGGATCAAGGGCTCCAGCAGGGGAAGTAGGAAGAGGTCCTCCAGGGGGCGGATCGTGCCGCCGGCCGCCGCCACCACCGCCTCCATGCGGGCCTGCATGTGGCTCACCATGGCGCCCTCGTTAGCCCCCCAGCGGCAGGTGATGTGGGGGATGGGCAGTCCCCAGCAATCCAGCCTGCCGCGATCGAGACACACCCGGTTGTCGGGGTTGCTGAGCACCTCGCCATGGCCGATCAGGAAACCCACGGCCTCGCCGGGGCGACGCTGCAGGGGCGTGGGGGGATCGAAGCGGGAGATGGCCGTCCAGATGCCGTAACCCCGGCGGAAGCCCAGCCCCTCCTGGGGGGTGAGGTTCACGGTATTGGGGATGAAGCAGCTGCCAGCCCCGGAGAGTTCGGTGGGGCCCGAGGGTGGAGCCACATCGGGCAGGGAGAAGAAGCGGCCGCTGGAGATGTGGTCCATCAGGTGCCGGCCGAGGCTTCCGGAGGGATCAGCGAAGCTGTCCTCCCCTTGCTCCTGGCTGGAATGGAGCAGGATCCGCACCGTTTCGATCGTGGAGGCGCAGAGCACCACCAGGGGGGCGCGCACCAGGTCCCGCCGGCCACTCACCCCATCCACCACCACCACTCCTTCCGCCCGGCGCTGGCCTGGCGCCAGCACCAGATGGCTCACCACCGCCTGGCTGCGCAACTGAACGCGGCCGGTGGCCATAGCCCGCGCCAGGGTGTTTCCCGGCGAACTGGAGGGGGGCCAGGGTGCCGCATCGGTGGGGCGGTGCAGAGCGAAACCGCGGGAATGGATCAGGGGGAGCCCCAGCTCGCGGCCGATCGAGCGGCGCAGGTGTTCTTCAGCCGGCGTGAAGGGCAGGGGGTCGCGGTAGTGACCATCGGGCAACTGGGGCAAACCATCGGCTTGGCCGTGGACCCCGAGCAGCCGTTCCAGGCGGGTGTAGTAAGGGTCGAGGTCGGCCGTGCCGATCGGCCAGGCCGGCCCATGGCCATCCCGGGCGCCGGCCTGGAACTCCGCCTCGGAGAGGCGCAGGGTGATGCCTCCCCAGGTGAGGCTGCGGCCCCCCACTTGGCGCCCCCGGGTCCAGAGAAAGGGCGCATCGGCCGGGGTGCTCCAGGGATTGCTGCGCTCATCCACGAACAGGTCGGGATTGTGCTTCCAGAACCCCGGATGCTGGGCCTGGCGCCGCTGGCGGCCGCTGCTGAGGTTCGCCAGGCGCTGCAGGGTGTTGCGAGGTTCGCTGCCCAAGGCCCGTGCCGCGGTGAGCTCCGGGCCCGCCTCGAGCACAAGCACCTTCAGACCAGCTTCCGCCAGCACCATGGCCGCCACCCCGCCGGTGGCCCCGGAGCCGACCACCACGGCATCGGGGCCGGAGCCTCCCATCTCCGAGCTGTTCTGGCGCCAATCCGATTGCTGTCCGCCGGCCTCCATGGCTCAGCGACCCCGCCGGACGTAGCTGAGCAGCTGGCCCGGCCAGTGGAGCGGCCCATCGTGGGTCCGCAGCTGCAGACTGAGCATTGAGGTGGCCAGGGGCCAGCCACCGCGACGCACGGCTCCGATCAGATGGAGCGGCACGGAAACGGCCAGCAGGAGCCAGGCCGTGAGATGGAGGGCATAGGGCAGAGGGGTGGTGGCATGGTTCACCAGGAATTCGCTTTCCATCTGCAGGCCACTGCCCACCGCCAAAAGAAGAGCCAGCAGGGGCAGGCTGTTGACAAAGCGCCGCAGCCGTCCGGCCCCGAGGGTGAGGGCGTAGGGCACGAACAGCAGCAGAACCAGGGCCAGCAGCAGACCAACGCGACCATGCCAGTCGATCCACTCGCCATCGAGCGTGAAGGGAAGGCGCCCCCAGCGACCATCGAAGCTTCCCAGCAGGAGCAGGCCGGTGATCCAGCCGATGGCCACCAGCACAGCCGAGGCCCCATGCAACACCCGGAGCAGGGATGGTTGGTAGGGAGCGGCCATCGGGAAGCGCTGCAAGCTGGGGTTCATCACCTGCATCCTCGTCACTCTCGCCGCCATCGATCAGGTTCGATCAGGTGCGGGTGCTGCGGGAGCCACAACGTCCAGGAAACCGGGGAAGGGAGCAAAAGTCTCTGGCGCGACGCCAATTCCAAAAAAAACCGGCCTTTTCGGCCGGATCTTGAAAGCTAAGGATCAGCAAAAAGCTAGATCGCAAGCAAGGAACAGATTCCCAAAAGTGGTGGCGGGGGCGAGATTTGAACTCGCGACCTTCGGGTTATGAGCCCGACGAGCTACCAGGCTGCTCTACCCCGCGACAGGGAGGGAACCAGTAAGGGAGTGGTGGATCACCCCTGAAAGGTGTCGGTTGAAACCAACAGATGCATCCTACCAGCCCACCCTCCCCCCAATGGCGGCAGCATTCAGTCGAAACGGAGCTCGCCGCGCACCTCCAGCTGGAGCTGCGGGCCGAGCTGGAGGAAGCTCTGTCCCAGCTCCTCGAGGGTGGCGGGCGTCAACCACCCCAGTTGCTCAAGCACATGCAGGGCCACGGCGTGCTTGGCCCGGGACGCGCCATCTTCCACCTTGATCCCCACTCCCATCCCCTCGCCAACGCGGCTGAGACACTGAATGCCCTCGGCTCCTCCCTTGCTCACCACCTGGCCATGGGCCAGACGCATCAGGGCCGTATCGAAGCGGCCCTCCCCGGCCACCAGTTCTGGATGGGCGAGCATCGACCGGCTCAGCCGTTCGAGATCCGGATGTTCGCCGGCCCCGAGGTGGGCGAAGAGCAAGGCCATCTGGGCGAGTTGCAGCTGCAGGGTGGGGGCTCCGCAGTCGTCGCGGGCCACCACCAGTTCCGCCGCCGGAATGCCGAGGAGTTCGGCCACCCGCTTCACCACCTCCACCTGCAGGGGATGATCGGTCTGGAGGTAACTCTCCAGGGGCCAGTGCATCTGGCGGCAAGTCGCCAGGAAGGCGGCATGCTTGCCCGAGCAGTTGTGCTCCAGGGCACTGGTGGCACCGGGGGGAACCGGACACTGCAGCCGACCCGCATCCAGATCGGCCCCCCAGAGCAGTCGGAAGGCCTCTCGGGCATGGGCGGCGGTGCCGTCATGGGAGGCGCAGGCGATCGCCAGCCCCCGCTCCCCGCAAGCGGTGCGATCGGCGGCGCCACTGGCCACGAAGGTGGTGGCCTGGAAGGGCTTGAGGGCCGAACGGATGAAGCTGAGCTGTTGGGGATCCCCTGCCCGCATCAGCACCCGGCCCCGTTGATCGCAGACCACCGCATGGACCCGATGATGGGATTCGGGGATGCCGTTGCGGAGCAGCCGCACCTCCAGGGAAGGCACACCAGGCCGGGGGGATCCCGAAAAGCCGGAGGACAGGGTCATGGCGGTGGGGATGGGTCCCCAGAGTGGGGAAGATCAGAGAGCCTGACAGAGTCCTGCTCCTGCCAGGAGAAGGCCTGCGGCCAAGGCGGCGCCGAGGCGCAGGCGTCGCATCACCGGATCAACCTGGAAGCGGGCCACCAGCAGATCCTGCTGGCGCCAGGCGATTGGTTTCTCCCACACCTGACCGTCATACCAGCCCGATTCCTCGTATTCCACGGTTTCAGCAACGAGGCGCTTTCTCACATAGGCCCAGCCCAGCCACTGGCGAGAGAGCAACAGAAGCGGCAGCAATCCGGCGGCGGTGGCGGCCGCCATGGCGAGCCGCAGCGGCTCGTGGCGGAGCGTGAAGCTGCCGCCGGCCACCAGCAGAGCCACAGGCAGCACCAACAACCAGCTCAGCGCAAGGGAGCGGATCAGGGGCAAGGAGCCGCCAGCGGGCCAGGCGAAGAACCAGGAGCGCAGCATCTGGCCGTATTCCTCCAGGGGCCGTTGCTCGGGGGGAACGGGACAGGGGGTGTCCTGAACGGGAAGGCGGAAACCGGGGTCGGCCATGGGCGGAGATCAGCCTCCCGGCGCCTGGGGCTGGGGAGCCAATGGACTGACGTAGCGCTCCTGGTCGCCATGGCCCCAGAAGGATTCGAGGTCGTAGTAGGCGCGCTCATGAGGTGTGAGCACATGCACGATCAGTTCGCCGTAATCGAGCACCACCCAACGCCCCTCGGTCTGGCCCTCCCGGCGCAGCGGAAGCCGGCCGGCCTCCTGCTCAAGGGTGTCTTCCACCGAGCGGGCGATAGCCCGCACCTGCACATCGGTGAGGCCGTTGCAGATCACGAACCAATCCGCCAAGGAGGAGATCTCTTCCACCCGGATCAGGCGGATGTCCACGGCCTTGCGGTCATCACAGGCTTCAGCGGCGAGACGGGCCAGGGTTTGGCTGTCGCTGTCACTGGCGCGGAGGGCTGGGGTGATGGCCGTCGCCTTGGCCGACGAAGGGGCAGGTTCAGCCATAGACGTTCTCACTGGTGACGGACTGGCGTGATCCCTGCTGCTCGGCCATCTCAGCGCGGGCCTTGCCGGCACTCTTCCGCAGGGCCTCGAGGCGATCTTCGTAGAAGGAGCGCCGCTTTTTCTTGCGGGTCTGCTCCACAAGTTCCTTGAGGGCCCCACCGAGGCTCTTATAGGCGTTCGGCAGGCTGTAGCCGAAACGACAGGCCAGGTCGATGGCCCGCTCATCGGCCATCACCGCATCCTGAAGACGTTTCTCGGAGTTGTTTTTCAGATAAAGCCGATATCCGGCGAAGCCGGAAAGGCCTAAGGCCATGAACAGGAGCATGGCGTCCTGCACCCACAGTTCACCGATCGCCCCTCCGAGGCCGATCGCTAGGGCCGCCATCTCCCAGCCGTCCCGTGGAACGGCGTCGTTCTGGATCCGCCCCACCTCATGCCAGAACAACAGGTTGCGGTGGTCGAGGGCCAGGGCATCCCACTTCTCCAGGTCGACCTGGATCTCCACCTCATCCCGGCCGATCTCCTCAATCGTGATCAGGGGGGGATCCACGGAGGCGGAGGCTTCCACGAACACCCAGCTCTGCATCTCCGGGGGCAACAGCCCCTTCAGGCGCTGGAGTTCGCTCATCGGCGGCAAAGGCTGCAATCGCCTCAGATTAGCGATCGTTGCGGGAAGGCATGGATCCTGCGCTGGTGGGATGCCCGTCCCGGGGGGTGCCCATGAGAGGCTGGGCACGTTTGGCCAGATCACACCCATGCCCCGCCGCACGGATCTCAGGCGCATCCTGCTGCTGGGTTCGGGGCCGATCGTGATCGGCCAGGCCTGCGAATTCGATTATTCCGGCACCCAGGCCTGCAAGGCGCTGCGGGCCGAGGGCTACGAGGTGGTGCTGGTGAACAGCAATCCGGCCTCGATCATGACCGATCCGGATCTGGCCGACCGTACCTACATCGAGCCCCTCACCCCCGAGGTGGTGGCGCGGGTGATCGAGATCGAGCGGCCCGATGCCTTGCTGCCCACCATGGGAGGCCAGACGGCCCTCAACCTGGCGGTGGCCCTGGCCGAGAACGGCACTCTGGAGCGCTTCGGGGTGGAACTGATCGGGGCCAACCTCGAAGCGATCCGCAAGGCGGAGGATCGCCTGCTCTTTAAGGAGGCCATGGCCCGCATCGGCGTGGCGGTGTGCCCCTCCGGCATTGCCAACAACCTTGAGGAAGCCGAGCAGGTGGGCGAGGTCATTGGCACCTACCCCCGCATCATTCGGCCCGCTTTCACCCTGGGGGGCAGCGGCGGCGGCATCGCCTACAACCCTGAGGAATTCCGGGCGATCTGCAAGAGCGGCCTGGAGGCCAGTCCGGTCAGCCAGATCCTGGTGGAACAGTCGCTGTTGGGCTGGAAGGAGTTTGAGCTGGAGGTGATGCGCGACACCGCCGACAACGTGGTGATCGTGTGCAGCATTGAAAACCTCGATCCGATGGGGGTGCACACGGGCGATTCGATCACCGTGGCCCCGGCCCAGACCCTCACCGACCGCGAATACCAGCGGCTGCGCGATCAATCGATCGCGATCATCCGCGAGATCGGTGTCGATACCGGCGGCTCCAACATTCAGTTCGCCATCAATCCCGCCAACGGGGACGTGGTGGTGATCGAGATGAACCCCCGCGTCTCCCGCTCCTCCGCCCTGGCCTCCAAGGCCACCGGGTTTCCGATTGCCAAGATCGCCGCCCGCCTGGCGGTGGGCTACAGCCTCGACGAAATCATCAACGACATCACCGGCGCCACGCCGGCCTGCTTTGAGCCCACGATCGACTACGTGGTGACCAAGATTCCGCGCTTCGCGTTCGAGAAGTTCCGCGGCAGCCCACCGGTGCTCACCACCTCGATGAAATCGGTGGGCGAGGCGATGGCGATCGGGCGCTGCTTCGAGGAATCGTTCCAGAAGGCGCTGCGGTCGCTCGAAACCGGTCTGGCGGGCTGGGGCTGCGATCGGCCGGATCCCGATCCGGACCGGGCCGACCTCGAGCGCCAGGTGCGCACCCCCTCACCGGATCGGATCCTGGCGGTGCGCACCGCCATGGCGAGGGGTTACTCCGATGCCGAGCTCCACAAGCTCAGCGCCATCGACCCCTGGTTCCTGGCCAAGCTGCGGGGCCTGATCGAGGCCGAGGTGCGGCTGCTCAGCGGGCGCCGCCTTGAGGATCTCGGGGCAGGCGAGCTGCTGGAGCTCAAACAACTGGGATTCTCCGACCGCCAGATCGGCTGGGCCACCGGCCGGGGAGAACTTGAGGTAAGGTCGCGGCGCCAGGGGCTGGGCATCAACGCCGTGTTCAAGATGGTGGACACCTGCGCGGCCGAATTCGCCTCCAGCACGCCTTACCACTACTCCACCTACGAACGGCCGCTGGAGCGCCTCGGGGCCGATGGCCAGCTGGAGGTGCAGCCCCCCGCCGATGAGGTGTTGCCCGAAACCCGCCGCAAGGTGATGATCCTCGGCGGTGGCCCCAACCGGATCGGCCAGGGCATCGAATTCGATTACTGCTGCTGCCACGCCTCCTTCGCCCTGCGGGATGCGGGCTTCGCCACGGTGATGGTGAACAGCAACCCAGAAACGGTCTCCACCGATTACGACACCAGCGACCGTCTCTACTTCGAGCCGCTCACGCTTGAGGACGTGCTCAACGTGATCGAAGCCGAGCGGCCTGAAGGGGTGATCGTGCAGTTCGGTGGCCAGACGCCCCTCAAGTTGGCGATCCCCCTGCTGCGCTGGCTGGCCACCCCGGCGGGAGCGGCAACCGGTACCAAGTTGTGGGGCACCTCCCCTGAATCGATCGACCGGGCCGAGGACCGCGAGCAGTTCGAGGCGATCCTGCGGCACCTGGAGATCCGCCAGCCCCGCAATGGCCTAGCCCGCAGCGAGGCCGAGGCCCGCAGCGTGGCTGAGCGGATCGGCTACCCGGTGGTGGTGCGGCCCAGCTACGTGCTCGGCGGCCGCGCCATGGAGGTGGTGTACGACCAGGAGGAACTGAACCGCTACATGGTGGAGGCGGCGGCGGTGGAACCGGACCACCCCGTTCTGATCGATCAGTACCTAGAGAATGCCATCGAGGTGGATGTGGATGCCCTGGCCGATGGCAGCGGCGCCGTGCTGATCGGCGGGTTAATGGAGCACATCGAACCGGCCGGCATTCACTCCGGAGATTCGGCTTGTGCCCTGCCCTCGGTGTCATTGAGCCCCGAGGTACTGGCCACGATCAAGGGCTGGAGCCGGGATCTGGCCCGGGCCCTGGAGGTGCGGGGCCTGATCAACCTTCAATTTGCGATCCAGCGGGATGCCGCGGGCGAGGAGAAGGTGTTCATCATCGAGGCCAATCCCCGCGCTTCGCGCACGGTGCCCTTCGTGGCGAAGGCCACCGGTGTGCCCCTGGCCAAGATCGCCAGCCAGCTGATGGCCGGCCGCACCCTGGCCGAGCTGGGCCTCACGAGCGAACCGGTGCCGCCGCTCCAGACCGTGAAAGAGGCGGTGCTGCCCTTCAAGCGTTTCCCGGGGGCCGACACCCTGCTGGGTCCCGAGATGCGCTCGACCGGCGAGGTGATGGGCATCGCCTCCAGTTTCGGGCTGGCCTATGCCAAGGCCGAACTGGCCGCCGGCGAGGCCCTGCCCACCGGTGGCACGGTGTTCCTCTCCACCCACGACCGCGACAAGCCTGGCCTTGTGCCCGTCGCCCGGCGGCTGGTGGAGGAGGGCTTCGCCCTTACCGCCTCGGCCGGCACCGCCCGGATCCTTTTGGAGGCGGGCCTGGCGGTGGAAGCGGTGCTGAAGGTGCACGAGGGAAGGCCCAACATCGAGGACGCCATCCGCTCCGGCCAGATCCAGCTGGTGATCAACACGCCGATCGGGCGCCAGGCTGCCCACGACGACCGCTACCTGCGCCGCGCCGCCCTCGACTACGCCGTGCCAACGGTCACCACCCTGGCGGCGGCCCGGGCCGCGGTGGAGGCGATCGCCGCCCTGCACCGCGAACCGGAGCTGGAGGTGGTGGCACTCCAGGACATCCATCGTCCCTGGGGGGCGGGAGGTGGGCAGTGATCGCTAAACCTTCTACCTACAGGACGGAAATCGATGGTTTGAGAGCCATCGCTGTGATTGCAGTCATTGTTAATCACATCAATACAAGCTTTATACCTGGAGGCTTCCTGGGTGTTGACATTTTCTTTGTTATCTCAGGCTATGTGATTACAGCCTCTCTATTCCGTCATCGTTTCGAAAACTTCAGAGATTTTGTCGGCAGTTTCTATCTACGACGCCTGAAGCGATTGCTGCCAGCTTTGATTGTATTTGTTGGCATTCTCTCGATCCTGATCTGCCTGGTCAACCCCAGTCCCGGGCTCAGCCTTCAAACCGGTCTTGCCTCCCTGGTTGGCGCCTCCAATCTGGTTCTCTATCGGCTGAAAACAGATTATTTTGCCGGCTCAACCGAGCTCAACGTTTTTACCCATACCTGGTCCCTTGGAGTGGAAGAGCAGTTCTATCTGTTGTTCCCATTCATTTTCTGGTTCAGCGGCTTAGGCTCAAAAAACAAAGGAGGTTTAAAACGTTTCGCCATCATTATGGCACTATTGTCCACTGGTTCATTGTTTAGTTTTATCTGGCTGAAGCTGAACAGCCCTGAAGCAGCATTCTTCTTGATGCCACCACGCTTCTGGGAAATGGGTCTTGGATGTCTTTTGTTTGCCTATGAGCAGTTAAGAATCACCGGTCCAATTCCCTCCTTCATCGCCTGGCCCTCCCTTGCGGTTTTGATTGTCTCACTTTGGCTTCCTGAGAATGCCTCCCTGCTGAGCACTCTGGTGGTGGCCTTTTCAACAACGCTGCTCATCGCATCCCTCGCCAGAAATCGTACGGCAGTCTCGCTGCTCTCAAGCTCCTCACTGGTTGGTGTGGGTTTGATTTCTTACTCACTTTATCTCTGGCACTGGGGGGTCCTCTCATTGAGCCGTTGGACCATTGGTATCCATTGGTGGACGATACCGTTTCAGGTTTTGCTGATGCTTGCCCTCGCCTACAGCTCCTATCGCTGGATCGAAAAACCGCTGAGGGCTGCATCATGGTCAGCTCGGCCTATCTACAGTTTCCTCTATGGAGCTATTGGTGTTACTTCAATGGCGGCATTGATCGGCATACTGGCGGCGCCGATGAAGGGTAGGCTTTTCCTGGGCCAAACGAATGAGCTTCAAAACGATAGCCGCCTCAAGGCTCAACGCACTGTCGAACTTTGCAATCTCTTCGATGATCCTGAATCTGTGAGCAGTGAACCTGGTACTTGCGGATTTCGAGCTGAGAAGGGGAAGCCAATGGTTTACCTCGTTGGTGATAGCCACATTCATCAGTATAGACATGCGATTGCTACTTACACTTCGCGCCATGGTCTCGGCCTGCATGGAGTCTGGGGCAATGCTTGTCCATTTCCCGATCTTAAATCCTGGGCATCGTCACCTGATCCCAGGAAACAACTATGTCAGCAACAGCAGCGAGTCATGACCAATAAGGTGCTGAGCGCAGTTAAGCCAGGTGACATAATCTTTATAGGAGACTACCTAACGGCTTATTTTGATCCGGTTAATGCCGGCCCCGCCTTCAAGGAAGCCATTCAAGATTACTCAGCCCGGTTGCGAGAAGTTTCGGAAATACTAGTTGCGAAAGGAGCAACTGTTGTTATTTACCTTAATGCCCCCAGATTTGATGGGTTGGAAGGCATGTCAGAGGGTTACTGCTTCCCCCAATGGTTCAAGCCTGCCTTGAGCCCGAATTGCACCGTCGAGGCCAAGCCATTTCTGGCTAGACGGGAACGCGACTTTGGTTGGGTCAGGACCTGGGCTGATGGTAAGCAGCGAATTGTCTGGGATGGAGTGGACGCAACGACTTGCGGCCCCAAGGTTTGCAGCGCATCACATTATAAAGATGAGGCTCATTTTCAAGACTACTACTCGAGCTACATCTTTCGCAGATTTATAACGCGCAGCCCAGGCCTTGCCGCTAGCCCGTAGCCAGGCCCGCCGGATACGACGGCAACTATGTATATTGAAATTGAAGCCCCAACATTGAGGGCGCCATCCGCCCCGGCTAGATCCAGCTGGTGATCAACACGCCGATCGGGCGCCAGGCCGCCCACGACGACCGCTACCTGCGCCGCGCCCCTGTGGAGGCGATCGCTGCACTGAGAAGCGAACAGGAGCTGGTGGCCCTGCAGGGCATCCACAGGCCCTGGAGGAGTTGAGGGGCGGCGAAAAGCTGGAGGGTGGGCCTGGATGGCTTGCTTATAGATAAGAAGTCTTAGCTCTGATTTGGCATCTTGGCATTGTTTTCACTCTCTGGTGAGCTGATTTCTTCCCATTTTGGCTCGTTCTTCTAGGCCACGATAACATGAGGGAAATCTCTCATGCGACTTGAGGATTATTGCTTGTTGAGCATCGCTGACTTGGCCTTTATGGTGGCGAATAGATTGCACATGCATGCGTGCGTGCTGTTGGCTCCCCAGCTTATTCATAAGGGCTCGCTTGAATGGTGCTTTGGTTGTTTGGCAGCTGAGCAAGGGGGAGCAAAAGCGGTCATTCCGACATCGATATTTACATCGACATCCTGATCAATGGTCTGGCTGACTATGCCGATTCAGCCTTTTGGGGCAGCGTCAGGGCCCAAGCTCGACCCCGCATCGATGAGTCGCCGTTCCCGTGGGCTCGGAAGCCTCCACGGCAAGGGGCCCCCCGGTGGCGACAGGGTACCAAGGATCGCTACGCCTCCAAAGCCCTAAACGCTTGCGGCCAGTTCGGAGATCTAAGCTATGCTTGGCAAATATTGATTCAAAAGACCCCCCTAACCCTCCTCTGATCCTCCATGGGCGCCCAACTGCATTTAATCTCCAGCCATTCTGCTGGCGAGGCTTTCGCAAAGCGGGAGCTGGATGTGGTGTTCGTGCATGGATTGGGGGGCGACGCCTTCGGCACCTGGCGCTTCGGCGAGGATGACACCACCTCATGGCCCCACTGGCTGTCCCAAGATCAGAAGTATGGCAAGCGGATCGGGGTGTGGTCGTTTGGTTATCCCGCTAGTAGAAGCACGGCGCCCCGTTTTAAACAAAGCTTGAAAAAGCTACTCGGCCGCCCCTATGATGAAGATGCGGGCTACTCGATGCCGCTCCCCGATCGAGCCCGCAATGCCCTCGACATAATGGCGAAAGGGGGGATTGGCCAACGTCCCTATATTTTTATTGTCCACAGCTTAGGTGGTCTGCTGGTGAAATACATGCTTAGTCTTGCCCGCGATGCAGATGAAGCCAGTGAGAAGCATGCACTGATTACTAACTGCAAAGCCGTACTGTTTCTGGCTACTCCCCATCAAGGAAGCGAATTGGCCACTCAGCTCAGCAAATTCCGCTTTTATTTCCCTTCGATCACGATCGATGAGCTCAGAGAGAACGATAGCCATCTACGAAGACTGTTCCAATGGTATCGAAGGTTTGCGCCTCAATATCACATAGATACTCGAAGTTTTTTTGAATCGCGGGCCACAGGTGGGGTGGTCGTCGTAGTGACTCCCGATTCCGCAGATCCCGGCACTGGTGGCGAAGAACCGGTGCCCCTCGATGCCGATCATTTGGCAATATCGCGCCCGAAACGAAAGGATGATGCAGTGGTATTGGAAGCCAAGAAGTTAATAAAAGATCAGCTTGACAATGATCAGTTGGCCAATGACCAGTTGCCTCTAAACCCCCAGCCCCTGAAATCCAATCTCTCCGAAGGCTCTATCCCCGATCCCTTTCCGGAGACCGACTTTCATCTAAAGGTGTTTTTGAAAGCAACACATACAAGCGAGATGGGGCTCTTAGGTCAGGGATACCTGTCCTGTACAGTATTTTTCTTGCTGTGTCAAGGCCAGGAAGTGTTAAAGAAATCAGAGGTTAGCGAGGGCCCGATTGTCTTCAGCTGCGACAATCCAGAGCCCTTAATTAAGCATTTGGAGGACTTACAGGGGAAAACCCTTGACGATTGCGGCGAACGTCTAGGCAACAGACTGGCTCCATTGCCGCTGCATCTGCATCTCAAGCTTCCCTATACCTGGCTTTCTGGAGCGTTGCCGGAGAGAATTCAGCAAGCCTTGAAGTGCCATGTTTTCTTCGGCTGTTCAAACCGTTCAGCGATTGCCAAATCTGCGGTCACTCAATTGCGCGACCAGGCCATGCAAGTCAACCAAAGACTTCACTCCGGCAGTGGTCTGTCAAGCCTGCTTTGGGCAACGGTCTGCCACCAAGGTGTCGGCCAAGCAGAGTTCGAGCAATTGTTCGCCCCCATCCCTGATGTAATTCACCTCAACTCCCCCATCCTCGACGACGAACATGCCCACAGCGATTTAGTGGGTCGAGATGCCCTGCTGTCCACGGAGCCACGTCTTTTATTTCCAGAGCGATTCAGCACCGCTGGCAATCGTCAAGGGGAGGCGACCGGCGTCCGGCGCTGGCGGCGGCTGGTGGTGATCGGCTTGCCGCTGGTGCTCTGGTGGCGTGCCGATGGGACGGAACCGAAGAGCACGAACCTTGATCATCTCCCGAGGATTCTGCAAAGCAGTTGGCAAGAGTTCTGCGGCCACCTGGAACTGATAGCCCAAATGGTCAACAGCCAGGAGCCGGAGAAACTGACGATGAAGGCCCTGATGACAAACATCGGGATCTTTTACGAAGACCCCCTGCGCAACTCGCCGCAAGATCAAGATCCCTACCGCCATCCGGTTCACGCCCCTACCTAATCGCCCCTTCGCCATGGCCTCCTGGCACCGTTTCACCCTCGCGGCTGAGCACAGCATTCCGCTGAGGCCCGCGGATCCGGGCAATTCCGATCCAAGCCTTCACCAGGGAACTCTTCCCCCAGCTCCCCCCTGGCGCCGCTTTCTCTTTGAAGAGGACGACTTTGCCCCCTACCGCGTCGACGCCCAGCGCCGCTGGGATGCCTTGCAGTCCCAGCAAAAGGAGGGGCCCCGCGCCGGCCGTGCCCATGATCGGGCAAGCAGCTTTTTCATGGCCGACACTCCCCGCTTCCATGCAGTGGTGGATGCGGTGAATGCCGCGTTGTATCTGCGCCGGCCGCTGCTGCTCACCGGCAACCCCGGTTCCGGCAAAACCTCCCTTGCTTACACGGTGGCCAATCGGCTTGGCTTGGGGCCAGTGCTGCGCTGGGCGATCACGCCGCGCAGCACCCTGCGCGATGCCCTCTCCACCTATGACGCCGTCGCCCGGCTGCAGGCGGTGCAACTTCGCCGAGATCAGAGCGATCAGGGGGTGGCCCCCTTCATCAAATTGGGGCCGCTGGGCACCGCCTTTTTGCCCTGGGAACGGCCGCGGGTGGTGCTGATCGATGAGATCGACAAATGCGACATGAGCCTGCCCAATGAATTGCTGGAGCTGTTTGAGGAGGGGGAGTTCCCGATTCCTGAACTGGAGCGCGAAGCCAGGGAGCACAAGGACGAAGGACAAGCCATGAAGCCACCCATGGTGGCCACCGCTGATCCAGGCGGCGAGGCGTTGGTCCGCGAGGGTCGGGTGATCTGCCGGGAATTCCCGCTGATCCTGCTCACCAGCAATGGCGAACGGGAGTTTCCGGCCGCCTTCAACCGCCGCTGCCTGCGGGTGCGCATGCCGGAGCCGAGTGGTGATCCGGAGGTGTTGCAGCAGATCGTGCGCAACCATCTCTGCCGTGGCGTCGACGCAGCGAAGCAGCCCGAGCTGCTGGAGGCCGCCAAGGCCGATATCCAGGCCTTTGCCGCGAAGTTCGCAGATTCCGGCGCCAGCCAAGCCTCCCGCCCTGCTGACCTCTCGGTGGACCAGCTGCTCAATCTCGTGTACGTGCTTCACACCGGGGTGGGCAGGCCGGGCGATCCCGACGCCCTCGACTCCGACACGGCCGACCGGCTGCGGGAGCTGCTGCTGCAGGCCCTCGGCAATAACGAGTGATGGCCGCGGCGATCCTGCCACCGACCCTGGCCTCCTTGGCGAAGGGCTTGGAGGGGGAAGGGCTCAATGGTGTGGAGATTGCTGAGCTGGTTTGGCTGGCTGGCGTCCTGAGGCGCGAGGGAGTTTCAGCGGCGGCGGCCCGCCCCCCGAAACCGCTGCTCCAGGAGTCACCCGGTGGTGATGGTGCGCTCACCGAGGAGCCGAAGCTCAGCCCCGATCCTGCCCAAGCCGCTGGCAAGGGCCGGGAGAGTGGCGACGCACAACCCCCGCAATTGCCACCCACCTCCCAACCTTCGGCCGAACTGCAACCCAGCCGGTCCAGGGGCGCAGTTTCGGCAGCGAGCGAGGCGGAAACATTCCCCATCTTGGTGGAGGAACCCCGCCTAATCAGCCACCCCATGCGATTGGCCCGGGCGCTCTCGCCGCTCAACCGGCTGGTGGAATCGGCCGGGACGCTGGAGCTGGATGAGGAGGCCACGGTGGAGGCGATCGCCCGCGCGGCGGTGGTGAACCTTCCCTGGCAACCGGTGCTGCGGCCGCGGTTGGAACCCTGGCTGGATCTCACCCTGGTGTTCGACCGCAGCCCCTCGATGGCGATCTGGGCAAGGCTGGAGAAGGATCTGCAGCGATTCTTCAGCCGCTACCTGCGTTTGAGGGATGTGCGTCAATTCCAGATCCGCTATGGCCCCCGGGGCCCCACGCTGACGACCCCTGGAGGCCGTGCCATGCCGCGCCGGGTGTTGCTGCGGGCGGATCGGCGGCAGCTGGTGCTGCTGGTGAGCGATAGCTGTGCCCCGGCCTGGTTCGATGGCTCCCTTCCGGATCTGCTTGGCATCTGGGGCCAAACGCTGCCCACGGTGCTGCTGCAGGTGTTTCCGGAGTGGATGTGGGAACGCACGGCGCTGGGTGGCAAGCAGGCCTTTGCCGCCACGGCCTCCGGGGCGATGCCCCCCAGCCAGGCGCTCGACCTGCGCCGCCTGCCGCTTGATGGCAGCAGCCCCGTGCTGGCCGCCGGGCAGGCCACCACAGTGCCGCTGCTGGAGCTTGATGCCGATCTGCTGGCCGCCTGGGCCCGCCTGGTGGTGGGGGCGCCCGGCGGCATTGTCCTGGCCCATCGCTTCCCGGCCGCTGGGCCAGCCCCTGCAACAACCAGGTCCTCCCAGCCACCCCCTGAAGGGGAGCTGGCGAATGGGGAAGCTGGCGCAGCGGATCTCGAACACTGCCTCGCCACCTTTCTGGCCAAAGCTTCCCCTGCGGCCCAGCGGCTCCTGGGTCTGCTCACCTGCGTGCCGCTGATCACCCTGCCGCTCGCCCGCCTGGTGCAACGGGATTTTCCGCAGAGTGGCACTCCCGCCCAACTAGCGGAGGTGCTGCTCAGCGGCCTGCTGGTGCTGGTGGACAAACCTGAGGGGCTGGACGAGGCCGATGGCTCGGAAGATCTTGCCTTCAGCGCCGCCGACAGCCTGGTGTACGGATTCGCCACCCCGGAGCTGCGCGAGCGCTTGATGGCCCTTGTGAACCTGCGCCAGGCCCGCCGGGTGTACGACCGGGTGGAGAGCGCGATCGCCGCCAGCCTGGGCTGCACTGTGGATGGGTTCCAGGTCCTGCTTTGTGCCCCCAGCGCGGTGAACCAAGAGCCCCAGGCTGCCCTGCTGGCAAACTACGCCCGCGTATCCACCCAGGTGCTGCGCCGCTTGGGCGGCGACTGGGCGAAATTCGGGAGCGATGTGGAAACGGCCTGGGAGGAAGCTGAGCGGCTGGGCCGCAAGGCCGAGCTTGAGGGCACGCCGAAACCCCCTTCGGAAACGCTTCTGCCCTGCATCGAGGAGGAGTTCAGCTTCTCGGTGGCACTGCTGCAATGGATTGATTGGCTACCTCCCCTGCCCGGCCAGCGGGGCAACAGCCCACAGGTGCGGGGATTTCTAGAACCCCTGCGGCAATCTCTCGATCTGCAGCTGGTGGAGATCCCGGCTGGCAGCTTCCTGATGGGCTCGCCCGCCAGCGAAGAAGGGCACCATGCTGATGAAGGCCCCCAGCATGAGGTGAAGCTGGAGAGCTTCTTCTTGGGCCGCACACCGATCACCCAGGCCCAATGGCGGGAGGTGGCGCAGTGGCAGGAGGGCCCCGGTGAGCACTGGGGGTGCACGCTCAATCCCAACCCTTCACGGTTCATGGGTGAGAAGGGCGGTTTGTTTCCCGCCGAAGCCAACGCCGACAACCTCCCCGTGGAAAGGGTGAGTTGGCGGGATGCGATGGAGTTCTGCTCCAGGCTCGGCCAGCGCAGCGGCAAGACCTACACCCTGCCCAGTGAATCCCAGTGGGAATACGCCTGCCGGGCCGGCACCACCACCCCCTTTTCCTATGGCGAGACGCTCAGCGCCGAGCTGGCCAACTACGACGCCAACGCCACCTATGGCCGCGGCCGCAGGGGGAAATCACGGGGGCAAACCACTCTGGTGGGCAGCTTTGCCGCCAACGCTTGGGGCCTCCACGACATGCACGGCAATGTATGGGAATGGTGCGCCGATCACTGGCACAGCAGCTATGCCCTTGGACCTCAAGAAGCGCCGGCTGATGGCAGTCCCTGGCTGGATGCCACTGAAGCGGACAAGGCACGGATGAAGGGGGAAAGGGCCGATGAGCGCAGTCGTGTGCTGCGTGGCGGCTCCTGGCTCAGCTTCCCGGTGGACTGCCGCTCGGCCTACCGCCTCAACCGCCTTCCCGCCAATGCCTTCCTCAACGTGGGCTTCCGTGTGTGTTGTCTGCCCCGAGGACCTTTTTCTTCCACCCTTAAGCCCTTAGGCCCTTAGCCCTGGCTTTGTTTCTTCCCTTGGTTGTTGGCGCCGCAGGCGCCGCGATTTATTTTTTCCACACTCTCCATGGCCGAGCCCAGCCGCGCAGAACTACCAATCATCGAGGCAACCCTGGATCTGATCCGCTGGTTCATCCCCCTGCTCAACCGGCTGCCCCGCAGCCATAAATTTGCCCTGGGCAGCGAGATCACCCAGGCCCTCTACGGCCTGCTCGGGGGCCTGGTGAAGGCGCGCTACAGCCGCGAGAAACTCCCCCTGCTCGAACCCCTCGCCGCCGACCTTGACCTGCTGCAGATTCAGACCCGCCTGCTACTCGACTTCCAGCTGATCCAGCTGGAGCGCTATGAGCATGCCTCCAGGCTGCTGCAAGCCGTGAGCCGGCAGCTCAGCGGCTGGATCGGCCAGCAGCGCCGCCAGATCGGCTGATGGCCATGCCCATGCGCCCACTCCAGGATCTCTATCCGCGCCTCACCAGCTTCGCCAATCTGCACGCCGCCGCCCGCAGGGCCCAGCGGGCCAAGCGCTATCGCCCTGCTGTGCTGGCCTTCAACGCCCGGCTGGAAGCGGAGCTGTTCGCACTCCAAGAGGAGCTGCAAACCTTCAGCTATCGCCCCCGCCCCTTCGTGCGGTTCGAAATCTTCGAACCCAAGCGCCGTCTGATTGCCGCCGCGGCCTACCGCGACCGGGTTGTGCACCACGCCCTCTGCGCTGTGATCGTGCCGCCCCTGGAGAGGGGTTTTCTGCCCACCAGCTACGCCAACCGCACGGGCTATGGCAGCCACCGCGCCCTGCGCCAGTTCGAACGCTGCTGCAAGGTCTTTCCCTGGGTGTTTCAGGCGGATCTACGACTGTATTTCCCGAGTATTGATCATCAAAACCTGCTCGCCCAGCTGCGGAAGCTGATCGTATGTCCCGGCACCCTATGGCTACTAGAGACAATCCTGGCCCATGGCGCCGAAACCACACCAACGCTGAACCCCTTTCCTGGAGACACCCTACTCACGCCGCTGGAGCGGCCCCATGGCCTGCCGATCGGCAACCTCACCAGCCAGTTCCTCGCCAATCTCCACCTCAACGACTTCGACCATCGGATCGCCTCCCTGAGGGGGGTGGCCAGCTATCTGCGCTACGTGGACGATTTCGCCCTGTTCGCCTACGACCGCCCTTCACTGGAGCGGGCTCAGGTCCGGATCGAAGCAGAATTGGAGGCGCTGCGCTTGCGGCTGCATCCGATCAAAAGCCAGATCCGCCGCTGCCGCGATGGCACCAGCTTCGTGGGCTTTCACCTGCTGAGCAGCCGCATCCGGGTCCGCAACCACACCCTGCGCCGGGGGCGCCGCCGGCTGCGGGCCGTGGCCGCTGCCGTTGCGGCGGGCAACCTGGCCCCCGAGCAGGCCCGGCAGCGGCTGGTCAGCTGGAATGCCCATCTGGCCCACGGCCACACCTGGCGTCTGCGCCGCCAGGCCTTCGCCCCCCTGCCCTTCGCCAACGACCTACCCTGACCACGGGCGAATCAACCTGTGCTGCGTGGCGGCTCCTGGAACAACAACCCGGTGAACTGCCGCTCGGCCTACCGCAACAACCACCATCCCGCCAATGCCAACAACAACATCGGCTTCCGTGTGTGTTGTCTGCCCCGAGCACCCTTCATCGCCGGATCCACGGGAAGGGATTCCCGTGGTTGAGCCGGAGGGGTCCAGATCCGCTCCCGCGATTCTGGCTTGCCTGAATCCGCATAACCCCGGGACCCCTGCGCCGTTGGCCTCGCCGCGCTGTGGTGGTTCCTTCTGTCTTCTCCCGTGGCGGCCATGAGTGCCGCTGGCAGCTTCGTTGTGCTGGAGCGGCAGGGCCAGGCCCGCGGCTACCGCCAGTGGCTCACGCCACCATCGGAAGGGGACGCCCCTCAGCCCTCCTCCCTGGATTTGCAGCTGGTGGAGATCCCGGCCGGAAGCTTCCTGATGGGCTCGCCCGCCAGCGAAGTAGGGCACCATGCTGATGAAGGCCCCCAGCATGAGGTGAAGCTGGAGAGCTTCTGGCTAGGCCGCACACCGATCACCCAGGCCCAGTGGCGGGAGGTGGCGCAGTGGCAGGAGGGCCCCGGCGAGCACTGGGGGTGCACGCTCAATCCCAACCCTTCACGGTTCATGGGTGACAAGGGCGGTTTGTTTCCCGCCGAAGCCAACACCGACAGCCGCCCCGTGGAAACGGTGAGTTGGCGGGATGCGATGGAGTTCTGCTCCAGGCTCAGCCAGCGCAGCGGCAAGACCTACACCCTGCCCAGCGAATCCCAGTGGGAATACGCCTGCCGTGCCGGCACCACCACCCCCTTTTCCTATGGCGAGACGCTCAGCGCCGAGCTGGCCAACTACGACGGCAACGCCACCTATGGCCGCGGCCGCCAGGGGAAATCACGAGGGCAAACTACCGCGGTGGGCAGCTTTCCTGCCAACGCCTGGGGCTTGCATGATATGCACGGCACGGTGTGGGAATGGTGCGCCGACTACTGGCACAGCAGCTATGCCTTTGGCCTGCAACAAGCGCCGACTGACGGCAGCCCCTGGCTGGATCCCACCGAAGCGGGCCAGGCAGGGATGGAAGGGGAAAGGTCCGACGATCGCAGGCGTGTGCTGCGTGGCGGCTCGTGGGACAACTTCCCGGTGGCGTGCCGCTCGGCCTACCGCAGCACCCTCCATCCCGCCTTTGCCAGCAACAGCTTCGGCTTCCGTGTGTGTTGTCTGCCCCGAGGACCTTTTTCTTCCGCGGTGAGCCCTTAGGCCCTTAGCCCTGGCTTTGTTTCTTCCCTTGGCTGTTGGCGCCGCAGGCGCCGTGATTTTTTCCACACTCTCCATGGCCAAGCCCAGCCGCCCTGAATGGCCAATCATCGAAGTCGCACTTGATCTGATCGTCTGCTATTTCCATCTGCTCCACTGTCTGCCCACCCGCTGCTCAGCCCTAGAGCAGCGGGTGGGCAGACAGTGGGCACCGAACGGCTGCGTAGCAACTCGATCTGAGCGACAGCATCGAAGTTGCCGTGAGCACCAAAGCTCACGGCTTCGGCAACAGGCACAACCCTTATGACTAGTATGGTCATAGCCGATGCGAAGGAGGATCTTGGAGACCTGGCCCATCCATGAGGCGAAAGCTCGTTTCTCCGAGCTGGTGAAGCGGGCTCAGCAGACCCCCCAGCAACTCACCTCCCACGGTCAACCTGTTGCCGTGGTGCTCTCGGCTGAGGCCTACCAGCGGCAGCAGCACACGGGTGAATCCCTGCTGGAGTTTCTGCAGCGCTCCCCCCTCGCTGATGCCGATGATCTGGTGCTCGAGCGCGACCGGAGCAGCACCCGGGACGTGGAGATTTAGGACGTGGCTGCGGGCTGGTTGGTGGACACGAATGTGATCTCGGAGCTGCGCCGCCGCTCTCCCGATGCGAACGTGCAGGCCTGGTTCGCCCAGCGGCCGGCAGCGGAGCTCTACCTCAGCGTGCTGACCCTGGGCGAGATCCGCAAAGGGGTGGAGTCGTTAGCTGATCCAGGTCGGCGCACCGTGTTGCGCCAGTGGCTGGAGCGGGAGCTGCCCGTGTTCTTCGCAGAACGGGTGCTGCCGATTGATGCCGGCGTAGCCCACCAATGGGGGCAGCTGCTAGCGGAGGCGAGTCGCTCGTTTCCTGCCATCGACAGCTTGCTGGCCGCCACGGCCCTGCACCACAACCTGGTACTGGTGACCCGCAACCTCAAGGATGTAGCGGGTCTGCCGGTGACGGTCCTGAATCCCTGGGAGGCGGAGCTGCCCGAGCGATGACGCCAACTACAACTATGGCCGTAGCTCCTGGCACGATGCCGTCGAAGAGGGCATGACAGGGAAGATGGGGCGATCGGCCGCGCGGCTGATTTCGTGTGTGTTGTCTGCCCTGAGGGACTCTTTCTTCCGCCCCCTCGCTTCGCGGAAGCCTGTTGGCTTCAGCCCCGGTGCCGCACAATCCTAAGCTGCTCATCTCCGATGGTTTCTCCGCAATGACGGCAACTCTTCATGCCCCGATCGCCCCCGGCACCGACTGCACAACCGCCTTCCGCGCCGCCTACGAGAACCGTTACACCTGGGAGCCGGGCTTCGGCGGTTATCAGGGAACCTGCGTGTGGGAGCAGGGGGAGCGCAGGGTGGAGGGCCGTTTCCGGGTCGGCGCCGACCTGAAGGCCAGTGTGGAGGGGATCGAGGATGAGGCGGTGCAGAAGGCCGTGGCCTCCCAGCTCTGGGAGGTGGCGATCCACCGGGTGCGGCGGCCCTTTGAGCAGACCCACGGCGACAACACCTTCACTGCCGGGGACACCGATGCGGTGGGAACCGAGGTGATCGTGGGCGGCAAGGGCCAGGGTGACCGCTACCGCATCAAGGACGACGTGGTGACCATGGTGCACCGCCATATCCACGGCTCGGTGGTGACGATCTTCACCACCGAGGTACTGGACACGGGCGCTGGCTACCTCAGCCACACCTACACCAGCCAGTACAGCGATCCGGCAAGCGGCTCACTCCGAGGTGGCCGCAGCAGCTTCACCGACACCTTCATCCCCCTGCCGGGGGGTGGGCCGTGGGTGCTGGCGGAGCGGGTGGTTGTGAGCGAGCCCGATAGCGCAGTTGCCGAGGAGGGCTCTGCTGTGGGGCGCCAGACCTTCCGCTTCGAGGATCTGGCGCCCCTCAGCTGAGCACTCCATGAACCTCAAGCCAGGCTGTTTCTTGGGCCAGAAGGGTGGGCGGCGGATCATTCCGCCCACCGGATTACGGTGGCCTCGGGGTTACCGACTGTGGAGCCTCACTCGCCCTCCGGCAGGGGGGTAATCGTCTGCAGACGGTCGTTCAGCTGCATCGCCATCGATTGCCGGCCGATCGCCAGAACCTTCAGGGTGTCTTCATGCATGCGCAGCTGGGCGTCGGCTACCTGCATGCCCCGTACGAGTTCCTTGATCTCATCCGGCAGGGAATTGAGGTCGTAACGCTTGCCCTCAAAGGTGAGCACGGGAGGTTGCTGGTCGGGGGTCTGCACGGTGGATCAGGAAAAGACTGAGCAACCTTAGGCAAGGCTCGAACCGCCAACCGCGCAGCGCAACACGGGTCAGCCCTCGATCCGGATCAGCTGGCGCTGACAGAGGTCGCGGTAGCGGCCGCCGCGGGCCATCAGGCTGTCGTGATTGCCCTCCTCCACGATGCGACCAGACTCCAGCACCAGGATCCGGTCCGCCTCCTGCACGGTGGAGAGCCGGTGGGCGATCACCAGCACGGTGCGGCCGGCCATCGCCTGATCCAGGCCCCGCTGCACGGCCTCTTCTGCCTCGGCATCGAGGGCGCTGGTGGCCTCATCCAGCAGCAGCACGGCCGGATTGCCGAGCACCGCTCGGGCGATGGCCAGGCGCTGGAGCTGGCCGCCGGAGAGGTTGCTGCCCCCCTCCTCGAGCCGCGCGCCGTAGCCGCCGGGCAGGGCTTCGATGAAGCCATCGGCATTGGCCAGGCGGGCCGCCTCCCGCACCTGATCGCTGCTGGCCGGTCGGCCGAAGGCGATCGCCTCGGCCACCGTGCCGGAGAACACCCGACTCTGCTGGGGCACAAGCGCCACGGCGCGGCGCAGCTCGCGAGCCTGCAGATCGGCGAGATCCTGGCCATCGAGCAACACCCGGCCCCGCTGGGCCGTGTTGAAGCGCAGCAGCAGGGAAAACAGGGTGCTCTTGCCGGCACCCGAGGGGCCCACCAGGGCCACCACCTGGCCGGGGGCGATGCGCAGGGAGAGGTTGTGGAGAACGGGCTTCTCGGGGTTGTAGGCGAAGCTCACTCCCTCCAGCACCAGCTCTCCCTGCACCTGGCCGAGGGCCCGGGCGCCGGTCCGGTCCGGGGGTTCCACCGGTTCGGCCTCGATCGCCCGCAGGCGCCGCAGCGAAGCTTGGCCCTGCTGGAACTCGTTGTAGTTGGTGGTGAGGTGGGCGATCGGATCGATCAGCATCAGCAGGGCTGCCACGTAGCTGCTGAAGCCGGCGCTGCTGAGGCCACCGCTCTGGATGCGGGCAGCACCGATCAGCAGCACTGAAAGAATGCCGGCGGCCTCGATGAAGCCCACCACCGGGTGCTGCAGGGCCAGGAGCCGCAGGGTGCGGTAGCGGGCCCGGCGGTGCAGGTCCACCTCGGTGTCGAAGCGCTGCTGCAGCCAGGGTTCGGCGGCAAAGGCCCGCACCAGCGGCAGCCCGCCGATCGCCTCTCCGAGCAGGGAGGCCAACTCGCTCACCTGCTTCTGGCTGCGCTCGGCCGCCCCCATCACCCGGGCGCCGAACAGGCTCACCAGCACCGCCACCACCGGGGCCAGCAGCAGGGTGGCCAGGGCGAGGGGCCAGTCGAGCCAGAGCATGTAGCCAAGCACCGCCACCAGTTGCAGGGCGCTGGGGATGCTGTCCTGGAGGGTCTTGTAGATCACCTCTCCCACCCGGTCGGCATCCTCGGTGAGGCGGTAGGTGAGGTCACCGGCCGAGAGCTTCTCAAGGGCGCCGAACTCGAGGCGCTGCAGTCGGGCGAAGAGCTGACGGCGCAGGTCCTGGCTCACCGCCAGGGCGGGTCCGGCAAGCAGCGTGTCCTGGCCGAACTGGGCGGCCTTCTGCACCATGAACACCGCCAAGGCCAGGCCGATGCTGCGCAGCACCGCCGGGAAATCACCGGCCCCGATCGCCGGAATCAGCTTGCCGGCCAGGGAGGCCAGCAGGGGCCAGCAGGCCACGAACACAAGCATGCAGAACCCCCCGGCCAGCAGGCGGGGCCGATGGGGCTTGAGCAGCGGCCATAGCCGGCGAAACCCGGCCGGCGAGGGGGCAAGCATTTGGGCAGCCTAGTCCTGGGGTGCAGATTGCCCCCGGCAGGACAGCCATGGGGAGCGGAGGCCGGTGGGCCAGTCCCCGGGGAATGGGTTGCTGTGCCAACTTCATACCAGCCAGCGATGAAGGCCGTGAAACTCGATCAATACCTCAAGTGGCATGGTCTGGCCGCCACCGGCGGTGAGGCCAAGCAGCGGATCCAGCGGGGTGATGTGAAGGTGAATGGGGCAATCGAAATCCGGCGGGGGCGCCACCTCGCCCCTGGGGATGCGGTGGAGATCGATGGCAGGGAAAGGATTGTGATGCCTCCTGCTGCGGAGGCCGCTGGGCTGGAGGCACCGGATCGCCTGCCCCCGTCTGGGCGCTGATCGGAAGCGCCCGAACGGAATGCGGCTCGGCCTGCGATGGCGACCGTGGCAGCTGCGGGGAGAGGCTTCCCGCCTGGTGCGGAGTTGGACCGGTTCGCAGCGTTTCGGCTAGGGGAGCGCAGGGCTGGTGGTGCGGACGAGGTTTTAACCTTTGGCGATTGTTGTTTGTGGGGAGCCGCCGGTGCGCAGGACCGTCATCGCCGGGAACTGGAAGATGCACATGACCTGCGCCGAGACGCGGGAGTTCGCTGCGGTCTTCCGTCCCCTGATCGCCGATCTGCCCAGCAATCGCCAGGTGGTGCTTGCGCCCCCCTTCACCTCGATTCCCACCCTCTGCCGCCACCTGGAGGGGGCCGGCGTTGCGATTGCCGGTCAGAACGTGCACTGGGAGGAGAGCGGCGCCTACACCGGCATGATCTCGGCGCCGATGCTGATCGAGCACGGCGTGACCCACGCGATCGTGGGTCATAGCGAGCCTCGCAAGTACTACAGCGAAACCGACGAGCAGATCAACCTGCGCGCCCGGTCCGCCCAGGACCATGGCCTGATCCCGATCCTTTGTGTTGGCGAGAGCCTCGACCAGCGGGAGGCCCGCGAAACCGAGCGGGTGATCCACCGCCAGGTGGAGCAGGGTCTTGAGGGCATCGACCCCCTGCGGCTGATCGTGGCCTATGAGCCGATCTGGGCGATCGGCACCGGTAAGTCCTGCGCCGCCGAGGAGGCCAACCGCATCTGCAGCCTGATCCGGGGCTGGGTGGGCAACCCCGATGTGGTGGTGCAGTACGGCGGTTCGGTGAACCCCAGCACGATCGATGAGCTGATGGCGCAGAACGACATCGACGGGGTGCTGGTGGGGGGTGCCTCCCTGGATCCGATCAGCTTCGCCCGCATCGCCGACTATCAGGTGCCGGTGGCGGCCTGAGGGAGAGGCCGAAACCGATGGGCCCGCCGCCGTCGCGTCGCCCCGCCTCCCTGGCCGCCTGGCTCAGCGCGAACGCTTTCCATCCGGCCCCAGGTGCCCTGGCCCCCGGCGTGTCAGCCGGGCCGCCTTGGGCTGGCGGACGCCCACGGGTGATCGGGATCCTCAACCTCACCCCCGATTCCTTCAGCGATGGCGGCCGACTCTCCACGGTGGAGGATGCGCTGCGGGCCGCCGGACGGATGCTCGCCCAGGGCGCCGATGGGCTCGATCTCGGCGGCCAGAGCACCCGGCCCGGCGCCAGCGATGTGGGCCCCGAGGAGGAGGCCCGCCGGGTGCTGCCGGCCCTGGCGGCGATTCGCGCCACCCATCCCGAAGCCATTCTCTCAGTGGACACCTTCCGTGCCCCGGTGGCCGCTGCGGCCCTGGAGGCCGGTGCCGACTGGATCAATGACGTGGGCGGCGGCCGCCGCGACCCCGCCATCTTGAAGGTGGTGGCGGCGGCGGATTGCCCCTATGTGCTGATGCACAGCCGGGGCGACAGCACCAGCATGGATGAGCTGGCGATCTACCGGGATGTGGTGCTGGAGGTGCGCCAGGAGCTGCTGGAGGGCAGCGGGCGGGCGATGGCGGCGGGCATCCGCCGCGAGCGGCTGATCTGGGATCCGGGGTTGGGCTTTGCCAAGACCACCGAGCAGAACCTCGAACTGCTGCGGCGCCTAAGCGAGCTGGCTGGCGATGGCTTTCCCTTGTTGGTGGGCCCTTCCCGCAAGCGCTTCATCGGGGCCGTACTGGAGGAGCCGCGCCCCCGGGCCAGGCTCTGGGGCACAGCGGCGGTCTGCGGCCAGGCGATTGCCGCTGGGGCCGCCATCCTGAGGGTTCACGATGTGGGCCCGATCGTGCAGGTGGTGCGAATGGCGGCGGTGCTGCGGGGGTGAGCGGGCATTGCTGTGCCGATCCTGCGCGTAGCCCTGATCAAGCAAAGATCGAGAGCTGCCTGGCTAGCTGCTTGTTCAGGAGTCGCTGCGTGGAGGAAGGGCACCCTGCACAAACGCCACCGGCAAACCGGGCACCCTCTGGAAACCTGCATCGCTCGTGATCATCACGGCGGAGGGGCCGAGCTGCTGGCAACAGGCGGCCTGCAGCGCATCGGGCGTGCGCAGGTTGTGATCAAACCCGCGCTGGCCTGTGGCCAGGTAGCCGGCTGCTCCTCTCTCAGCTCGATGTCGTCGGCTTCGAGGCTCTGCTGCAGCAATGGATGGCAGCCCAGCCTGGCGTAACCGAGACCGTCGACACCCTGGTGTCAGGCGGCAAGACCCTGCGGGGTTCAATCGAGCAAACCGTTTCCGGCGCAGCGCGGTTTATCGCCCAGGTGAGCCTGTTCTCCAACACCCTTGGCGTGGCGATTGCCCAAAACACCTACGTCACCGATGCCGGCGGCGAGATCGCGGCCTTGCGCCAGCTGTTGAATCGCGTTGATCTCAACGGCTTGCTGGTGCAGGCCGACGCGCTGCATGCAAACCGCCTTTTTCCCTTAACCACGAGCAGCGTGGCGCTGACTTCCTGTAGACGCAAGTCTTCCGCGTAGCGGTATGCGCTGAAATACAGTCGCCGCAGACTTTGCCATGTGATCAAGCACCGCCTGACCTATGGCCGCAGAACGCCGTGGCAAGCCAGCAACCGTGAACGCAAACGCGGCCGAGACATCATCTAGACGTTTCGGGGCATGCCCGCCCCAGAGTGGGTGGTGGAAAACTGGCCGGGCAGCGCCACAATCCCTGCGGGGCGCTGTCAAAGGCGCCCGCGATGGCAAGTCCGACGACGAGACCGGTTATACCGTCTCGAGTTTGCGCACCAGCGCAAGGGACTGATGAAGCACGTTCGGGACCGCTGGACGATCGAGAACTTCTGGCACTTGCCCCGCTACACCCAACTCAGGGAAGACGCGCACCGCTACCGCGAGACCAACGGCGTGCAGATCATGGCCACGCTCGGCAGACTGGCCATGAACGCCCTGCGGCTCGATGGCTTTTGGTCGATCACTGAGGGCTTGGCCGCTACAGAACCCATCAGGCCATCGAGCCTTCTCCAGAGCAGCCTCACATTGCTCCTCGCTGCCGTAGAGCCGCTGGAACTCAAGCAGGGAAAGGCCATTCTGGGACTGGATGGCACTGCGTGACATGATTCGACTGATATATGCGTACTGGTATATGTGTCCGGCTCGCTCTGCGTGGAGCCACCGGGGTAATCAAGAATAGCTTTGAGCATCATCACATCTATTTGTGACTCAACTCACAGGCTGCATCCTGGGTCGATGCGACGGTACCCAGGCAGAGTTAATTCGATTCTCTGTATCACCATTGCCTTACCACCATGGCCAACATAGTTGGAACCAATTTCGATGACAGTCTAGTTGGCACCTCCTTTTCTGATGAGATTATAGCTCTAGGCGGAAACGACGTTTTGCTGGGCGGCGATGGCGACGACTTTCTTGATGGTGGTTTCGGCTTTGATACCATCAACGGAGGCAATGGCAATGATACGACTTCCTATGCTTTCTACTCCGGTCCAATTGTTGCCAATCTAACGACAGGAGTGGTTGGTTTTCCGGGTAACTCGCTGCTGACAGACATTCTAATCAGCATCGAAAACGTAATCGGTACCAATGGGAATGATAGCATTACAGGCAACAATGATGCCAACGTACTAAGTGGCAGACTGGGGAATGACTCGCTATTTGGCAGCAGTGGCAATGACAAGCTCGACGGTGGCGCTGGAGCGGATACAGCGAACTACAGCGCTCTGGGAACTACGGTGACCCTTGGAGCCTTTGGTGTTCTGAACAAAGGAGCCCTCGGTGTTGACCAGTTGGTGAGCATCGAAACGATCGTGGGCAGCAGCCTGCTGGGCGACACGGTTAACCATTCCGGCGCGGTGTCTGGTGGCGGCGTGACGGTGACGGGTACAACCACCAACCTGAGTACCGGTGTGGTGACAGTGAATGGCAGCGGTGCACCATTGCCGCTGAGCTTCAATGTGCAGCAGTTTGAGAATGTGATCGGCAGTAACTTTAATGACAGCATTACAGGGAACAATGATGCCAACGTACTAAGTGGCGGATTGGGAAATGATACGCTGTTAGGCCTAGACGGAAACGACGTTTTGCTGGGCGGCGATGGCGACGACTTTCTTGATGGTGGTTTCGGCTTTGATACCATCAACGGAGGTAATGGCAATGATACGACTTCCTATGCTTTCTACTCCGGTCCAATTGTTGCCAATCTAACGACAGGAGTGGTTGGTTTTCCGGGTAACTCGCTACTGACAGACACTTTAATCAGCATCGAAAACGTAATCGGTACCAATGGGAATGATAGCATTACAGGCAACAATGATGCCAATGTACTAAGTGGCAGACTGGGGAATGACTCGCTATTTGGCAGCAGTGGCAATGACAAGCTCGACGGTGGCGCTGGAGCGGATACAGCGAACTACAGCGCTCTGGGAACTACGGTGACCCTTGGAGCCTTTGGTGTTCTGAACAAAGGAGCCCTCGGTGTTGACCAGTTGGTGAGCATCGAAACGATCGTGGGCAGCAGCCTGCTGGGCGACACGGTTAACCATTCCGGCGCGGTGTCTGGTGGCGGCGTGACGGTGACGGGTACAACCACCAACCTGAGTACCGGTGTGGTGACAGTGAATGGCAGCGGTGCACCATTGCCGCTGAGCTTCAATGTGCAGCAGTTTGAGAATGTGATCGGCAGTAACTTTAATGACAGCATTACAGGGAACAATGATGCCAACGTTCTAAGAGGCGGACTGGGGAATGACACCCTCAATGGCGGTTTGGGGAGAGACACTATGACCGGTGGCGCAGGCAACGATATTTTTGTATACAATAGAACTACGGAATCTCCAGCCGGATCTAATCGTGATGTGATCACCGACTTCCAGCGTGGTTTCGATAAGATCGACCTCAGCGCTATTGATGCCAATCCGTTCAATGCTTTCCTTAGCTTTAACCCCAATGATGCGTTTACTTGGAAGGGTTTGAATGGTTTGATCAGTGGCATAGGTCAAGTGCGCTACATACAAAGTGGGGCCAATCTTCTTCTTCAGGCAAACACCGATTTCAATTTTGGAAATTTTGAGCTGGAAATCCAACTCAATGCCCTTAGCTCTTTATCGAGTACGGATGTGATTCTCTGATTATCGGTTCCTACTCCGCCGGTTGCTATCCAGCGTCTTGTGGAATCCCGTCCGGGCCTGGCACTGATGCCAGGCCCTTTTTTAACTATTCTGGGCTTGCTGAGGAACCGATATTCATTGCGCTGCAGTTGATTCCAGGCATGGTCTCACGATAGAATGAGTGAAAAACAGCCATTTCCGGCTTAGAACAATATGCTGACACTCCAATGTACGTTTTCAGCACGCAGGTCGGCTATCGATCGAGGAGTTTTATGCGCCCATCGGCGGCAAGTTGGATCCCAACAGTTGCTGGGTTTTGCTCCGTAACCATGATTCCATGGATGTTGTTGGAAAGCCACTACGATGCCAAACCGCTGTTCCCGATCATCGCGGGGATCGTGGGTATTCGTTCGGAATGGAACGATGGCCTTGATAGTCGCCACTTCCGCCAAACCATCAACCTGTTGCTGGGCAAAGCAGACCCTCACCTTAGGCTTTGCAATGGAGGATTGAGCCTTTGAATGCTCCTACCCCACCTTCGATAAAACGATGTCCCATGATGCTCTCAAGCTCAGCCCGCCGGAGAACTTAGGTGTGTAGGTTTGATTCATAACAACGCACGACTCGCAACTCAGGCCTGCTTAACCCCCTCAATCCGATCCTCAATCTCCTGATAGATCTCCTGAAGTTGGGCGATGTTCTCAGCTGAGGTTTCCCAGTAGCCGCGGCCATTCACCTCCAGCAGGGTGCCCACGATGCGGCGGAAGCTGTGGGGGTTGAGCTCCATCAGGCGCTGGCGCATTTCGGGATCGTTGATGAAGGTGTCGTTGGCCTCCTCGTACACGAAGTTGTCGACGGCGCCGCTGGTGGCGCTCCAGCCCAAGGTGAAGTTGAGACGCTTGGCGACTTCGCGCACCCCCTCGTAGCCCGAATTGAGCATGCCCTCATACCACTTGGGATTGAGCAGCTTGGTGCGGGAATCGAGGCGGATCGTTTCGCTCAACGAGCGCACCTGGGCGTTGGCGGTGGTGGTGTCGGCGATGTAGCTGGTGGGGGCCTTGCCGTCATCGCGCAGGCCCGCGATCAGCTTGGTGGGGTCGGAATCGAAGTAGTGGCTCACATCAGTAAGCGAGATTTCGGCGGAATCGAGGTTCTGGAAGGTGACATCGGCGGTTTTCATGGCCGATTCAAACACTTCGCGATTTTGATTCATCTCGCCGGGGTTGTCGGCGTTGAAGGCGAAGGTTTTGCGGGAAAGATACATTTCCTGCAGCTCCCCTTCCTCTTCCCAGGTGCTGTTTTCGACCGCCAAGTTAACGTTCGAGGAATAGCTGCCGCTGGCGTTGCTGAACACCCGGGTGGCGGCATCGCGCAGGGAGATGCCCTGCTCGGCAGCCTGCTCGAGGCTGTGCTTGCGCACAAAGTTCATCGCCACAGGCTCATCGGCCTCGGCGGCCAGCTTCACCCCCTGGTCGATCAGGCCCATCTGGTTGATGAAGAGATCACGGAAAACCCCCGAGCAATTCACCACCACATCGATCCGGGGCCGGCCCAGCTCTTCGAGCGAGATCAGCTCCAGCTTGTTCACCCGGCCGAGGGAATCGGGCACGGGTCGAACACCGATGAACCAGAGGATCTGGGCCAGCGACTCGCCATAGGTCTTGATGTTATCGGTGCCCCAGAGCACGCAGGCGATCGTTTCCGGCCATGTGCCCTGCTCCGCCTTCTGGCGCTCGATCAGTCGATCCACCACCACCTTGGCGGCGGCAATCGCGGCCCGGGTGGGTATCGATTGGGGGTCGAGGGCGTGGATGTTCTTGCCGCTAGGCAGCACGCCTGGATTGCGAATCGGATCGCCGCCGGGGCCCGGCAGCACGTATTCGCCATCAAGGGCCCGCAGCAGGCTCTCCATCTCCATATCGGCGCAGATCTGCTCGAGGCAGAAGCGCAGGTAGGCGAAGGTTTTATCCAGCTCCGCCTGATCAACCTCGCCGAACCCACCGCTGCGGCAGGCGGCCAGCCAGGGGGAGGGCAGCTGGAAGCCGAAACGCTCCAGCAGATTGAAAAACCAGCTGAAGTTGCGGCGCAGGGTCACGCGGCCATCGCTGCCGGTGACCTCCTTCACCATGGCCCCCACCGCGGTGCGGCAGGTTTCGGTGATCAGCTGGTTGAGCTCCACATCGGCGAGCACGCCCGCGTCGTTGCCTTTATATACGTCGGCGATGGTGCGGCCGCGGCTCTCGGCCAGCAGACCCGGCAGCGAGCGCAGCCCCTCCTCCTCTCTCTCCAGGGCGGCGATGTTCACCAGGGTGGCGATCGCCTCCTCGGCGGTGGGGGGCTTGCCGATCGTGTGCAGACCGCAGGGCAGCAGCCGGCTCTCGATCTCCATGAGCTGGCGGTACACCGCCCCGACGACACCATCGCGGCCGCCGAGATCCAGCTCGGAGCCGTCCACCTCCGGCAGGGTTACATCCTTGTCGAGGTTGCACTGGCGCGCCGTTTCCACGATCGCGTTCACGATCTGCACGCCTCTGGAGCTCTCGCGCAGCTGCTGATAGCTGCCCACCAGCTCGCCCAGCTCCTTGAGACCCTTATATAGACCAGCGTTTTCAGCAGGCGGGGTGAGGTAGCTGATCGTGGAGGCATAGCCGCGCCGCTTGGCGATGGTGGCCTCGGAAGGGTTGTTGGCGGCGTAGTAGTAAAGGTTCGGCAGGGCGCCGATCAGGGAATCGGGGTAGCAGGTTTCGCTCATGCCCATCTGCTTGCCGGGCATGAACTCCAGCGAGCCGTGGGTGCCGAAATGGAGCACCGCATCGGCGCCCCACACCTTCTCGATGTAGGTGTAATAGGCGGCGAAACCGTGGTGGGGGCTGGCGCTGCGCGAATACAGCAGCCGCATCGGATCCCCCTCGTAGCCGAAGGTGGGCTGCACTCCCACAAACACGTTGCCGAAATGGCGGCCGTAGATCAGCAGGTTGGTGCCATCGCTATTCAAATTGCCGGGCGGCTTGCCCCAGTTCTCTTCGAGGCGCTCGGAATAGGGGGTGAGGCGTTCGTATTCGGTCACGCTCATGCGGTGGGCAATCGCCAGCTCCGGCGCTCCTTGCAGGGCCTCGGGATCGGTGAGCACCGCCTCCATCAGCGCCTTGGGCGTGCGGGGCATGTCGGCCACGCTGTACCCCTTGAGCTTCATCTCCTCGAGCACCCGGAAGATCGAGCCGAACACATCGAGGTAGGCCGCCGTGCCCACGTTGCCCTTGTCGGGGGGGAAGCTGAACACGGTGATCGCCAGCTTCTTCTCGGCGCGGGGCTTGATCCGCAGTGAGGCCCAGCGAATCGCCCGCTCGGCGATCGCATCAACCCGGTCCTGCAGGGTGTGGGCCTTGCCGGTGGCGTCGTCACGGCCGGAAAGCACGATCGGCTCGATGGCGCCATCGAGCTCGGGGATGGCGATTTGAAGGGCCACCTGCACCGGGTGAAGGCCCAGGTCGCTCTCCTCCCACTCCTGGGTGGTCTGGAACACCAGGGGCAGGGCCACCATGTAGGGGCAGTTGAGGCGCTTGAGGGACTCGATCGCCTTGGGGTGGTCCTGGCGGGCAGGGCCTCCCACCAGGGCGAAGCCGGTGAGGCTCACCACCCCATCCACCAGGGGCACCTCGGGGTTGAGGGGGTCGTAGAAGAAGGCATTCACCGGCTTGGAGAAATCCAGGCCGCCGCAAAACACCGGAATCACGGTGGAGCCGCGGTATTCCAGCTCCTGGATCACCGCCACGTAGTGGGCCTCATCGCCGGTCACGATGTGGCTGCGCTGCAGCACCAGGCCGATCACCGGACCCTTGCGGGCCTTCTCGGAGAGATCACTGCGGCTGGCGCTCCAGTTGAGGTACTCCTTGAGGTCTTCGAACATCCCCGGCGCCAGGGGATGCCAGATGCCCAGATCGGGGAACACCACCGGCTCGGCCACCAGCAGCTCGGGCCGGTCGCCATCGCTGCGTGGGAATACATATTTATCGGCCAGCATCAACAGGAAGTTGCGCAGGTTGTCCGGCGTGCCGCCCAGCCAATACTGGAAGCTGAGCATGAAGGAGCGGGCATCCTGGGCCTTCTCCACCGGCAGGTACTTCAGTACCGCCGGCAGGGTGTTCAGGAGCTTGAGCATGGCGTCCTGGAAGCCGGCCGAGGAGCCGCCCTTTTCCTTGCGCTTCTTCATGAACTGGGCGATGGCGCTCTTGCTCTGGCCGAGCTGGGCCATTGAGAAGGTGCCCAGCTTGTTGAGGCGCATCACCTCGGGCATCGAGGGGAACACCACCGCCGCCTTGAGCCGGTCGCGGTGGGGAGCCACGGCCTCCACCACCTTCTGGGCCAGGTCCTCGATGAAAATGAGCGAGGCGATGAACACATCGGCCGCCGCTACGTCAGCGCAGAAATCGGCGTAGTTCTGCGGGTCGCGCAGCTCCTCGATCAGGTAGCCGCTGAGCTCGATCGCCAGGCCGCCGTTGTGGTCGTTGATCGCCTGGGCGGCGGTGGTCAGGGCGTTCTGGTACTGGGGCTCGAGCACCACGTACACGGCCTTCATCACGGCCCGTCCCTCGGCGGCGGTCCCACTAGCAGGGCTGACCCGGCGGTTGGCGGAGCGGACCTGCGTGAACATGCGAACCGTGGATTGAGCAATGTGAAGCAGCCTACGGAGCGACGCCGGCCTGTGCGACCGGAAACGCAAAGGCGTTACAGGAGCGCTGGCGGCCTGCTGGCCACCCGGCCGTAGCCGAGGCGGGGGATGGCGGTTACTAGGGGGGAATCTCTATGGCCGGGGTCGCAGGCCTGGCCACCCTGATCCCGCTGGGCGGGGCCATGGGCAGCGCCGCCCCATAGGCTCGGCGATAGCAGCGGTGGCCGCCCCCACCAGCGGCCTGAACCCTCCCGACCGGCAGCGCTCCCTTCCCATGACGAGCACCCCCTCACCCCTCTCCCCTGCCCGGGCCAGCGGCGCACCGCTGCCGGTGGTGGTGGCCGGTGCCCTGGGCCGTATGGGTGCCGAGGTGGTGAAGGCGGTGCGCGATGCGGCCGATTGCACCCTGGTGGGCGCCATCGACACCACGCCCGGCAAAGAGGGCGCGGATGTGGGCCTAGAGCTGGGCCTGGGCGAACTGGAGGTGGCGATCACCGCCGATTTCGAGGGCACCCTCTGCCAGGCCAGCCAGGCGGTGCGCAACGCCGGCCCCGGGGGGGGGGCGGTGTTGGTGGATTTCACTCACCCCAACGTGGTCTACGAGCACGCCCGCGGCGCCATTTCCTACGGCGTGCATCCGGTGATCGGCACCACCGGGCTTTCGCCGGATCAGCTGGCCGATCTGGCCGAATTTGCCGCCAAGGCCTCGGTGGGGGGAGCCGTGATCCCCAACTTCTCGGTGGGCATGGTGCTGCTGCAGCAGGCGGCGGCGGCGGCGGCTCGCTTCTACGACTACGCCGAGCTCACCGAGCTGCACCACAACCGCAAGGCCGATGCGCCCAGCGGCACCTGCATCAAGACAGCCGAACTCATCGAGGAGCTCGGCAAGGCGTTCAACCCAGCCCAGGTGGACGAGCACGAAACGCTGGCCGGCTGCCGCGGCGGGCGGCGCGAGAGCGGCTTGCGGCTCCATTCGATCCGTCTACCGGGGCTGGTGGCCCATCAGGAAGTGATGTTCGGTGGCCCCGGTGAGACTTACACCCTGCGCCACGACACGATCGACCGCTCCGCCTACATGCCCGGCGTGCTCCACACGGTGCGGCGGGTGCGTCAGCTCGAAGGGCTGGTGTACGGCTTGGAGCGCTTGCTCTGAGCCGGCAGCGCGGGACACTGGCGCCATGCTGATCCCCCTGCGACCCGGTGAGCTGGAACGTCTGATTCCAGCGGTGGCCACCGGTCCCCAGTTCAATGCCTGCAGCCGTGAGCCCCGCATGCTGCTGCAGCGGGTGCTGATCTCCGTGATCGGCGGCGTGCTCACCCTGCTGATCAGCCAGACCCTGCTCTTCTCCAGCAAGCTGGGGCCGGTGATGCTGGTGGTGGGGGTGGTGTTCCTCCTCTACTTGCTGTGGGGGCCGATCGTGCAGGCCGGCCAGCGCAACGCCACCCTGCGCCGCTATCCGGCGGCCGCGCTTTTCGAGGGCAGGGTGGCGGATCTGTTCACCCGCGAGGTGGTGGAGAGCCGGCGAGAACAGGCCAATCGCGATGGGCGGCTGGAGCTGGTGGAGGATAAACGCACCTGGCTCTGCCTGGAGCTGGAGGACGAGGAGGGCTACCTCGGCCAGCTGCGCTTTCCCTTCGAAAAGCGCCACCAGACGATCCGGCGGGGCATGGTGGTGCGCACCCTGGTGCTGAGCGAGCGGCGCGATTTCAGCCGGATCGGGGCGATCACCGATGGCTGGTTGCCCCAGCTCAAGGAGTGGGTGGGGGAGTACCCCTATCTGCTGCGACCGGCTTTCGAGGAGCTGTGCCTGCGGCGGCTGCGCTGAGCGATTTCCCTGTGGCGGCCTGAGTTCTGGCGCCGCCCCAGGAACGCCGCCATGGACTGATGGCGCGGTGATCGGCGGACGGGACCCGGCCGGATTCGGAGAACCGCCCGATCCGGACCAGCCGAACCACTTCCAACCCCGCAACATTGCGTTACAGTTCCTGCAACACTTTGAAACCACCTCAATGGCTTCCACCGCTGCCGCTTCCGCCACCATCCGCGGCGCCACCGTCACCACCGAAGACGGCGGTCGCCTCAACGCCTTCGCCACCGAGCCCCGCATGGAAGTGGTGAGCCCCGAGAGCGGCTGGGGCTTCCACGAGCGCGCTGAAAAGCTCAACGGCCGCATGGCCATGCTCGGCTTCATTGCTCTGCTCGCCACCGAGTTCGCCCTGGGCGGCGAAGCCTTCACCAAGGGTCTGCTCGGCCTCGGCTGATCACTACTGCAGTAATCCTTGGACTGGAGCAATCTTTGGACTGGTTGATTCCCTAGAGGTTTCGCCAACGCTGGATTGTCATTGACTCCGATCAACCGTTCCGCAGTTCACTCTGCGGTATTCCACTACGCCGCAGCAGATTCTGTTGCGGCTTTTTGTTGCCTTCCCCCCTGATGCCCCCCCCACTCCAGGCCCGGGTGATCGGCGCGGGTCCTACCGGCAGCCTGGCGGCCCTGGCCCTGGCCGATGCGGGCTGGACCGTGTCCCTGGAGGATCCCCTCAGGCCCGACCAACTCACGGCCCGGCGGCGAGCCTATGCCTTCACCCAGTCCAGCCGCAGGCTGCTTGAAAATCTCGGCCTCTGGGAAGGGGTGGAGCCCCTGCTGGTGCCCTTCCACAGCCTCCGCCTCCTCGATGCGGCTCTCCAGCGGGGGCTCACCTTCCTTCCGGATGACCTGCCGCAGCCATCCACGTCCGGATCGGTGGCGCCCATCGGCTGGATCGGTCGCCACGCTCCCTTGATGGAGCATCTGCTGGAGAAGCTGGTGCGCCATCCCGCCATCACCCTGCACCTCGGAGAGTCCCCGCCTTTCGCAGCCATCACTCCTCCCCAGCTGGTGGTGGCCGCCGACGGTCCCGCCTCCGCGACCCGCACGGCCCTGGGGATCGGAAGCTGGGGCTGGGACTACCGCCAGCAGTGCCTCACGGCGGAGGTGGAGCTGCGGGGCAGCGAACCCAACCAGGCCTGGGAGTTACTGCGTCCTGAGGGACCCTTTGCGGTGCTCCCCCTGGGCAACGGCCTCACCCAGCTGGTCTGGAGCGCCCCGGCGAGCCGCTGCCGCCAGCTCGAATCCCTGCCGCCAGCTGCCTTCCTCGACAGCCTGATGGCCGTCCTGCCCGATGCTCTCGAACCCGATGCCCTGCGGGACCAGCCCCGGGGCTTCCCTGTGGGGCTGCGGCTGGCGCGGCGCCTGAGCAGCGGCAAGACGGTGCTGGTGGGCGAGAGCGCTCACCGCTGTCATCCGGTGGGCGGCCAGGGCCTGAACCTCTGCTGGAGGGATGTGGCTGTGCTGCACCGGCTGGCATCCAGGGCCGCCACAGGGTCCATGGCCCCGCACCGCATTGCCGCGGCCTACGGTCGCCGCCGCTGGCCCGATCTGGTGCTGGTGCTGGTGGCCACCGACCTTCTTGTGCGCCTCCACTCCAACCGGAATCCCCTGCTGCTGCCGCTGCGGCGCAGCGCCCTGGCGCTGCTCGCCGCGGCCCGACCCCTACGGCGCCTGGTGCTGGGGGTGATGACCGACGGTCTGCCCCGCTTGCGGCCCGGGCGAAGACTTGCCAGCCTGGCGCCATGGTGATCTGTACAACGCCCCAGCCCGTTCCTTCGGGTGCCCTGCTGCGCTTCCTGCGGCACCGCCTCGCCCTCAGCGAGAGCGCCCTGGCCCTCGGCATGCGCCAGTCACAACTGGAACAGGCTCCGCTGCCGGTGGTGCTGTGGCGCTACGGGTTGATCAGCCTGGAGCAGCTCGATGCCGTGCTGGCCTGGCAGGACAGCGACGGCTGAGTCTGCGACCGCCCCCTCACGGTCTCACTGGTAGACGATCAGGGATTCCACTGGGACACCGGCGGGCAGTTTGCTGCGGCCGTTCAGGTCCGCCAACTCGATGACGAACGCGAAGCCACAGGGCTGGCCGCCGGCCAGGGTCACCAGTTCGGCCGTGGCCGCAGCGGTTCCCCCGGTTGCCAGCAGATCATCCACGATCAGCACCCGGGGACTGTTCTCAAAACCATCCCTATGGATCTCGAGACGGTCCGTGCCGTATTCAAGGCTGTAGTCGATGCCGTGAACCAGGCCTGGAAGCTTGCCGGGCTTGCGCACCGGCGCGAATGGCAGGGAAAGGGCCGTGGCCAGCGAAGTTCCCACGATGAAGCCCCGTGATTCGATACCCACGATCAGGTCGGGCTGAAGCCGGCCGCAGACCTGTCCCAACTGACGCACAACCTCCTGCCAGGCCTGGGGATCCCGAAGCAAGGGCATCATGCAGCGAAACAAGATGCCGGGCTTTGGAAAGTCGGGATGGTCCCGCACCCAGTTCCTCAGGATGATCTGCCGATCTTCCGCCGGATCATCCCCCCACTGTGCCTCGCGTCCGGGCGAAGCCGCCGGGATGCCCCCGCTCGGGACCGGTGCCGGCTGGGCGGATTCGCTCGGCGTGGATGCGCTGCTCATCGGAGGCTGTTCGGGGGAAAGGAGAGGCCGACTCAGGGGTGAACTGAGGGGCGGACGGGGACGGACGGGATGGGAGCCGGCGCGTCCGGATGACGGATGGGGCCGCCCGCTGGCATCATCGCAGCCATGGCCTTGGCATCCGCTGCACCAACCACGATCACCGCCGCCCCCAGCACAGGGCCGGTTGAGCGCTCCCGGGCCCTGCCCCGGCGGGGTCTTGAGCGGCTCGATCTGATGCTGCTGTGCCTCGAAGCTCTCGACCTCAACGGGGGCGAGGCCTTGGTGCGGCTCAGCGAGAGCCTCGGATTCGGGAGCCGCTTCCCGAATCGGGTGGAGCTTTGGAAACGCCGCTGCCACAACCCGATGCGCCGTGCCTGCCGTCGGGGGGACTTGGAGATCGACGACGCGGAAGCCCTGATGCGGATTCTCTGCGGCATGGCCGATCGCCTCTACCCGATGGTGCGCTCCTTGCTGTCGACAGCCGAACCCGCCGACCTCACCGCGCACCGCTGGGGGCTGTTTGAAGGGCGGCTTGCGGAACTGCTCAATGAGCGTATGAACCCTCGCCGGAGTTCGGTTCAAAAACTGCTCGACCCTGTGGAGGGTGCCGGCGAGCGGCGCCACCTGGTGCAGTCCCTGGCCCTGGTGGCCGGCGCGGGAGGCTATGAACGGCTGCGGGCCAGCCTGCTCGATGCCGCCAGCTGAATCCGATGGTCGTTGCCTACCCGATGAAAAGATCCCTCGTCTACGACCAGCAGAGCTGTCAGCTGCGGGTGGAAGGCCTGCCTGACCTCTCCGCCGACCATGCCGTCGAGGAGCTGGGTATCCTCACCGGCTGGAACCTCCGTTGGGCCGGCCGGCCGGAGCTGGAGGGGCAGCGCAGCCACCTGGAAGCCCTGATCGCGGCGGTGCTGCCCTACGCCCGCCACCTGGTTAGCGGGCTGCGGCGCGGCTTCGGCGAGGAATCGGGCCCCGTCTGGATCGGCCCCAGCGCCGCGGGCCCCGGCCATACCCTGCGCCTGGTGAGCGGCCAGAACGGCAACCCCTGTCTCGATCTCGACCTTGACGATGCCGAACTGGCTGATCTGGTGAGGGTGCTCGACCAGCTGCGCCTCGATCCCCGCGTGAAGCTGCCGCTGGCGGTTGCTTCCCCCCGCCCCCTTCGGTCCGGGGAGCTGATCCGCCGCATTCCGATCCAACGCCGCCTCGCCGCCCCGTTGGGCGGCATGGCGGCGTTGGCCCTCGCCACCGCCCTGGCCGTGCTGCTGCCCCCACCATCGAGACAACCGTCTCGGGCCCCGGAGGCCGGTCTGGTGGCGCCCCCAGCATCCGCCACTCAAGCTCAACCCTGAAACCCACCTCCCCGCGCTTGACGCCGGCGCCACCTGCATCACACTGAATTCTGCTGGCGTGAAACCTCAAGCCATGGCAATCACTTGGTCCGAATTGCGCCGCCGTGTGACCCGCCTCGGCGCGGCCTTGGATGTGGTGGTGCGCAGCGATCCGGAAGTCTGCGGTCTTAGCGGCGAGAATTTCTTCCTCTCCCTCCACCATGGCGGCCAAGGAGACTGCAGCGTCCACGAACTTTCCCTGATCGATTGCCCGAACGAGTTGGTTCTGATGGAATTTGAGCGCTGGATGCGCGGTGCCGGCCACGTTCTTGATCTTTGAAGCCCGACTCCATGGCCGATCGCCTTTTGCTTGATCTGCCCGGTCCCCCCCGGCGGCTGGCCCGGCGGCCCGAGGGTGTCCCCAGCCCCAACCCGCGTCGCCGCCGCCCTGATCGCTGGCGGCAGCTCGGCATTGGACTGGGCCTCAGCGGCGCCGGAGGCGGGCTGCTCGCCTCCCTGATGTTCATTCCTGAGCAGTTCGACACCCTGCTGCTGGTCAGCACCGCCATCGCCAACGTGATCGAGGGACTGAGCCGGCTTGGCGTGGGTCTTCTGCAGTTGACCGGCGTGCTGGTGGTGGCGTTGCTCGCCCTGCTGGCCTTGGTCCTGCTGCTGGGAGGGATGGTCCGGATGGCCCGATGCCTCGCGAGCCCCCCCCTCAACCGTGGAGCCGCTGCAACCAGAAGCCAGCCAGTTGCCAAGACGACCAGAGAAAGATGAGCAGGATCAGCCACTGAAGCCAGGGAGGCCGGGTGGAATCCGGAGGAGCCATCAATGCAGCCTCAGGGTGTTGAGCGAAGGCTAGGAGGGACAGAACTCAGAGAGAGAGGAGGGACGGATGGGCTGCCAGTCGTCAGCAATGACACGAGCAATGACACACCGTCCCCCTGAAATCCCGGTGAGAAAGCCCTGGCACCAGCGGGTGAATCAGGGATGAATCCCCAGGAATCGCATCGGCACTCAACAGGATCGACCCTGCATGGCTTGAATGCGACTATCTCTGAGGCCCACCATGCGCGCCGGCCCGTCTTGACCCGCAGACGGCGGCCACGCTGAGACCGCCACCATGAATCCCCTCGTGCGAGCCTTGCTCGATCCGGCCGCCTATGACCATCCGGTGGCCGCCGTCGAGCTGATCGAGACCCACATCTCCTGGATCTTCCTCACCGGCCACTTCGCCTACAAGCTCAAGAAACCGGTGAATCTCGGTTTCGTGGATTTCAGCACCCCCGAACTGCGGCGCCGCTGCTGTGAGGAGGAGCTGCGCCTGAACCGGCGGTTGGCGGCGGATCTCTATCTCGGCTTGCGGGATCTGCACGGGCCGCCAGAACGGGCGCACCTCGGTGGCGAAGGCCCCGTGATCGAAGCCCTGGTGCAGATGCGCCAGTTCCAGCAGCGGGATCTCCTGCCCGAAGCCCTGAGCAGGGGGAGGGTGAAGCCGGAGCAGATCGATCGCCTGGCGGATGATCTCGCCCACTTCCATGCCGGAGCCGCCCAGGCCTTGCCGGCCGATCCCTGGGGCACCCCCGAGCGGGTGCTCGAACCGGCCTTGGCCAACCTGGAAACCCTGGCCCAGCTCGGCCGCTTCCCACCCGATGGGGAGGCGATGACAGCCTGGACCCGGCAGGAACTCAGACGCCTGCAGCCCTTACTTGAAGCGCGGCGCGAACAGGGCCGCATCCGCGAATGCCACGGTGATCTGCATCTGGGCAACATGGCTCTGCAGGAGGAGCACATCCGGGTCTTCGACTGCCTGGAGTTCAGTCCTCCCCTGCGCTGGATTGACCCCATCAGCGATCTGGCCTTCCTGGTGATGGATCTGCAGGAGCGTTGCCACGGCGAGCTGGCCCTGCAACTGCTGAACCGTTGGCTGGAAACCGGGGGCGACCACGGCTCCCTCCCCCTGCTTCCCTGGTACCTGGCCTACCGTGCCTTGGTGCGCGCCAAGGTCACGGCCCTGCGCCTGCAGCAATCGAACCTGGCGCCAGAGTCGGTTGAGCCGCTTGAAGCGGAGCTGGGGACCTATCTGAACCGAGCCCGCCGGGCCATGGCTCCGGCCCGATGCGCCCTGGTGATCACCCATGGCATCTCCGGAAGCGGCAAGAGCCACACGGCCCGCCAGCTCCGGAGCTGGGGCTGGATTCACCTCCGCTCCGATATCGAGCGGCTGAGGCTCCGCGGGCGCTGGGGCTGCGCGAGCGGTGAGGCCCCAGCGGAGCCCGTACAGGATCCCAATCCCTATGCCGCCACTGTTACCGAGCACCTTTACCGCAAGGTGTTGCTGGAGGCCGCCGAGGCCGCGCTGGCGGCCGGCCTTTCCGTGGTGGTGGACGCCACCTTCCTCAGACGGGACCTGCGGCAGGCCTTTATCGAGCTGGCGCGCCGCCGCCGCACCGGCTTCGGCATCCTCGCCTGTTCCGTGCCGCTGGATCTAGCCCTGGTTCGGCTCCAAAAGCGCAGGGCCGAAGAGCATGATCCCTCCGAGGCCGATGCCGGGGTGGTGATGGCCCAACTGGATGTCCTAGAGCCTCTTGATCAGGGGGAGAAAGCCTGGATTGTGGACGGCAACGACCAACGACTCAGATTTGACCCTGGCGAGCTGCCGATCCCCTGATCAACGCTGCCTTAATCGCGAAGGGCCAGGACCTCGGAGCGGGATCGATCAAAACCATTCGGGAACGGCCGCCTCGGGGCTGTTCACGTTCGCCTCCGGGGTGGAGCGGCGGAACTCGAGGGTGATATTGCGCTTCTGCACGCCATCGGCGGCCACCGCCTCGATGGGGTAGAGCTGCTGGCCGTCGCGGAAGGGCACCTGGATGCGGAAGGTGCCCTCAGGGGTGAGGGGCACCTCCTCGCCGCCGATGGTGAGCCGGGCCGCCGGGTCGGTGGCGCCGTACACGATCAGTTCGGCATCGGCCACCAGCCAGAACGAGCGCTGGCGGGCCGCTAGGCCGGCGCCGGATTCGTTGCGGCCGGAGGCCCACAGGCCTACGCCCGAGGCGGAGAAGGCGGAATCGGAGAGGCCGGCATCCTCGAGCTCATGGAAGGCCTCCGAACCCCGGCCGAGGCGGCGCCAGCGGGCCGTGGCGGTCTGGTAGAGGCGCTCATGCAGGCCGGTGTCGGCGGACTCGATCGGCGTCGGCAGGGCCGAGGGGGCGGCGTCGAGGGAGAAGGGAATGAACTGATCGAGGATCTGCTCAGAGGGATTGAGGGCCGGCACCCGGGCCACCGAGGAGAAGGCAACAGAGATCCAGCCGCCGGCGGGTCCGGCTTTGCGGAAGCCGAGCTCCACGCGATAGTCGCGGTCGGAGAGAGGAACGGGGAGATACCACTCAGTGGCCTGGGCATCCACCACCACCTCCTGAAGGGTGTGGGGGTGGGAGGAGCCGCCGGCTAGGCCGGTCACGTCGGCCACCCGCAGGCAGAGCTGGCTGGCGCCGGCGCCATGGGCGGCCGTGCGGTCAGCCTCGGCGATATCCCAGAACACATAGGCCCACTGGGGATCGCGGGGCAGGAACACCACCCGCGTCTCGGCGGCCGGGCGGGGAGCCGGGGCCATCTCGGCTTCAATCGCCGCGAGATCAGCGGAAGCCTGAGACTCGTAACTGCCAACCACCGCAGTCATAGAGCTGTCAGCAACCGGAGCCTCATAGCTGCCGACCACCGCAGCCTGATTGCTGCTAACCACCGGAGCCTGATTGCTGCTAACCACCGGAGCCTCGTAGCTGCCGACCACCGCAGCTTCGGTGAAGGACTCGGTCGCCACGACCTTGTCCTCGGGCAGGCGCGAAGCGATGGCGTCAGCCAGCCCATCCCGATCCTCGCTGCTGTAGCGCCTCACCCCGAGGGTCCTGGCGAGCTCCCGGAGCTGGCGCATGCTGAGAGAAGCCAGATTTGCGAAGGGATTCGATTTCGCCATCTGACCTCAGTGCGGAACATTACGAAACATGATCCCGGATTCCCTTGGGCCGGGATCGGACCTGTCAGGAGATGGCCACATCTGAACCCCGCCACCGCCCGGCCGCTCCACCAGGGCCGTGAGCAGGGTTCCAGCGCACAGCAGGCCCACCAACGCCAACCAGGGCGGGAGCCGTGCCCCGCCCCGCCAGGGAGGCGCGAAAAAGAAGCGACCCCGCCGCCGCCGCGCCGCGCCGATCCCCAAGGGCCTGCCGCAGCGGCCGCAGACCAGGCGTCCAGAGAGGCCCCTGTCCGCCTTCACCGTCCAGCTCCCGCAGTCAGGACAAGCCATGTCGACCGCTCCCAGCCCCTGAAAACACCGATCCAGTCTTGATCAGATTCATTGCCGATGGGTGCGACCCCCCTAACGCACGCCCCTAGAGCAGCTCCTCCAAGGCCCCGGGCGGGTGCAGCCGCGACGGCCGATCCCCCAGTAGCTCGAAATCGGCGAAATCAAAACCCGGGCCCACTGAGCAGTAGACGAAGCTCCAGGCACCTCGGCTGCATGCAGCCTGCCAGCAGCCCGCCGGGATCACGCGTACGGGTTCATCCAGCACCGGCTCCGCCGTTCCCCAGGGCCCCAGACCGAGCCGCTGCGCCATGCCGCCCTCCCCCGGCAGGCACCAGAGATCGAGCGGAGCCCCGGCACCGTGGTGCCAGAGCTCATCGGAGCCCGCCACCCGATGCCAGCGACTCCGCTCTCCCCGCCGCAGCAGATAGGCGATCACCGTGAGACCGCTGCGCCACTGACCATCGCCGGCCCGGAGCACCTGGTCGGAGGAGCGGTGCAACTCGCGGTAGAGACCGCCCTCGGGGTGGGGCCGCAGATCGAACCGCTCCACCAAGCGCTCCAGGAGGGGTCGGTCAGCGCCATGGGGATCGCTCAGGCCCATTGAGGAATCCATCCGACTTCCGCCCCGATCCTGGCAGCCGGCTCCGCAGCCACCGTCCCGCAAACCCCACCGTTCAAAAAAGGGGGGAGGTGACCGGCCCGCCGCCGGCCCCCTCCAGGGACGCCAGGCTGGCCATCGCGGCGCCCGAACCGCCCACCACCGCAAACGGTACATCTGTACTATTTGCGGATGTGATGGAGGTGGATGTGATGGAGGCCTCGATGTCGGTCGATCCCCCTGGCCATGCGGGCCTCCTCGATCCAGCCCGGAGCGGAATGGCGGCACTGCCCCGGGGCATTCCCCTCCCCCTGGCGACCGTGCTGGGCTCCAGCACCTGTGCCCTGGCCTCCAACCACGTGGCTGCCGGATTCCCCAGCCCCGCGGACGACTACGTGGAGGCCCGCATCGACCTCAACCTGGCCCTGATCCCCCGCCCCCTCTCCACCTTCTTCATGCGGGTGAGCGGCGATGCCATGGCCGGGGACGGCATCCTCGATGGCGACCTGCTGGTGATCGACCGCAGCCTGGAAGCCCGGCCGGGCCTGGTGGTGGTGGCCACCCATGGCGGTGCCTTCATCGTGCGGCGGCTGGAGGGCCGGCGCGGCAGTGCCACCGGTCGGCTGGTGGCCAGCGACGGCCTCTCCGCAGCGATTGCCCTGGCGGAAGGGGAGGCGGAACTCTGGGGTGTGGTGATCCATGCCGTCCACCATCTGGCGGGGGGGCGCCCGGGGCGGCACTGAAGGGGCAGCCGACCGCCGAGCGCTTCCAGGGGCCGGCGCTCGATCGCCGCCCACGGGCCTGCCGGAACGCTCCTAATCGCTGCGGGGGGAGGGGGTGGCAACCAAAAGCCCACGCCTGCGGAGCTCGCGGCGGAACTCGACGGCCAGCCCATCGGCCACCCAGGCGCGACGCAACTGGTCGAACAGGGCCATGCAACGCAGGCCGATGGTGAGGCAGACGAGAAGCTGCAGGATGGATTTCAGCACGCCCGGCCACTGTGCTGGGGCCATTTTAGGGGGTCGATCCAGGGCAACCTTTCCAGGAAGCGGCGGCAGGCGCCATGCTGGAGCGCCGTCCGGTGTGCCGATGGCTCCCGACGATCCGCTGCCGCCCCTGAGCCTGGCCGAACTGGAAACCCTGCTGGCCGCCCTCGACCCCCGGCTCGACGGGTTCGGTGAGGGGGAATCCTGCCTCGACGACGCCCTGGCTTACCTCGCCCGGCTTGGCGTTCAGCAGAGCGATGAGGGCGAGGCTCCAGCCCTGATTCGCTGGCTGGAGGGGTGGCGGGCTGCCGGGGGCGATCGCCGCACCCTGCGGCTGATGGTGGCCACCCTCCTGGTCCAGCGGGACGATCCGAGGGAGAGCTGATCGGCGCGATCTGGGCGCGATCTGATCGAGGCGCCCGGATGGCCTGGGCCTGGGCACCGGTGAACACCACGTCACCGGCACCCACCGGGGAAGGCTGGGAACGGCGGATGGGAGGATCGGGTTATGGGGGTTGTGGGCAACGCCGCAGAGTTCACCATGGTTGACCCTGCTGCAGCGAGCGCCCGGGAGTCTGCGATGAGCGCGGCACGGCGGCAGCGCCTCCTGGTCCACCTGGAGGTGCTGGCCCGGCCGCGGCACGCGCGTTGGGATGCCCTCGGGCTGCTGGCGGTGCGCGCCTACATCCGCGATCGCCTGGGCGCCTTGGGCCCGGTGGAGGAGCACCGCTTCCGCAGCGGCATCGACGAGGGCACCAACCTGATCCTGCGCCTTCCAGGCCGGCAGAACGGGCTCGCTCCCCTGCTGGTGGCTGCCCACTACGACGGCCCGCTCAATTCCCCCGGCGCCGACGACAACGCCACCGGTGTGGCCGCCCTGCTGGAGCTCGCCGAGCGCTGGGTCCGCCAACCGCCCCGGCGGCCCGTGTGGCTGGTGGCCTTCGACCAGGAGGAGTGGGGCATGCTCGGCAGCGCCGCCCTGGCGGCGGACCTCAAGGCCGCCTGTCAGAGGTTGAAGCTGATGGTGAGCCTGGAGATGCTGGGCTACACCGCCCCCCAGCAGCGCTATCCGATCGCGGCGATGCGCGCCCTCTACGGCGAGCGGGGCGACTTCATCGCCGTGGTGGGCAACACCGCCACGGCACCCCTACTGCCGGGACTGGCCCGGCGCATGGGCCGCCATGTGCCCACGCGGGTGCTGCCGGTGCCGAACAGGGGCAGGGCGCTGCCCGATGTGCGCCGCAGTGACCACTCCCCCTTTTGGGACTTGGGCTACGACGCCCTGCTGATCACCGACACCTCCTTCCTGCGCAATCCCCACTACCACCGCCCCAGCGACACGATCGAGAGCCTCGATCTGCCCTTTCTGGCGGCGGTCACCGAGGCGGTGGCGGCGGGCTTGGAGGGGCTCTGAGGGTGGCGGCGACCTCGGCGCGATCGCTGTGGCCGACCTCAAGCCGTCCGCCGAACCGGAACAATGCCTGGCGAACCAGGGAGCCGCCGAAGACCAGGATCAACGGTTCCTGATAAAGGGCGAGTCCTGAGCTGTCCTCAGGAATAGGCAGAAGAGCAAGGCCAGCCTGAAGCGCTGCTGCGGAACCCGCAGCACCTGCCTAATTGAACGGTGGCTGATGCTGGCGTGATCTGCTCCTCCCCGCTCGATCGGCACCGTCACCAGGATGAAAGCCCCGATCGGCTGGCCATGGTGATGGACGTGTTGAGCGCGGCGGACCGCCAGAAGATCGATGGCTCCGACGACGCGCTCTTTTATGCGGAACCCCGGTTTGTGCAGCACCTCGATGCCGCCTTCAGGGCACGGCTCACCGAGCTCTACCGCGAACGGATCCCCCGGAACGCCGTGGTGCTCGACCTGATGGGCAGCTGGGTGAGCCATCTGCCCGAGGACGGCACCTACGCGGAGGTGATCGGCCACGGCCTCAATGAACGGGAACTGCAGGCGAACCCCCGCCTCAGTCGCCACTGGGTGCAGAACCTCAACACCAACCAGCATCTGCCCCTGGACGATGGGAGCGTTGATGCGGCTCTGGTGGTGGCGGGCTGGCAGTACCTGCAGCAACCCGAGGCGATCGCCGCCGAACTGCTGCGGGTGGTGCGGCCCGGGGGAGCACTGATCATCGCCTTCTCCAACCGGATGTTCGCCCAGAAGGCGCCCCGGATCTGGCTGGAGGGATCCGATCGCGACCGGCTGGCCAACGTGGCCCGGGTGCTGATCGCCCAGGGCTGGCCCCGGCCGGAGCTGCTGGCGGAAGCCACCCGCCATCCGGGGCCCCTGGGGTGGGTGGGGGGCAAGGGCGATCCCTTCTTCGCGGTGATCGCCACCAGGCCTTAGCAGCCGAATCGGGATCCTGAAGCGGTCTGCGGCGAATCGGTGTGTGAAGGGCTGGAGCGACCGCCTGCGCCGAGCATCGCCATCCGGCCGCTGAGGCGTGCCAAGCCGGTCAAGGCGGTGGTGTTCGAGGGGCGGGAGGTGGTCAGCCCCTCGCGGAATATCTCAACGAGCGCCTAGCGCACCGATCAGGGATTGCAGGGCGCGCAATGTTGCGGATCGGCCCGCAGCAGCCCATCGCGGCGAGGCACTTCGGCGCGGTGATCGCAGTGGGCGCAGCCGTGAATCTCGGCACGCAACAGGGCGGTGGGTAGGCCGCACCCACCGCAGGGCAGGCCAGGCTCTCGGCCCACCAATCCCCAGCCCGGGGATCCGCAGCTGGGGCAGGGGGTGCGGATGCGGCGCACCAGCCGGAAGGCCAGCCGCCGGATGCTGGCCATCCGGGTGGGGTTGTGGTGGGCCCGCATGTCGGTTTCCAGCAGGGCAAGGCCATCGGCTGAGTGGGTGGCGGCCCCTCGGATGGCCTGCTCCAAAGCCTGGGGGCACTGCAGCCCGCGCACGATCGGGAAAGGGTCGCTGGGGTGAGGGTCGCTGCGGTGGGGGCGCACGATCACTCCGTGGGCCGGAAAACCGATGCGCTCCAGCCAGGAGCCGGGATCAGCGCCAGCCGCGATCACGGAGTGGCTGAAGTTGGTGGGTGCTCCCTCGAGCCGCTCGCTGATCACTAGGTCGCGGCGGCGATCCACGAAGGTCATCCATTCGATCGCCAGGGGCAGGAAGGGGATGGCGGGATGGGGCCCGAAGCTGCCCTCGCTGGCCAGGCCGAGGCTGGCACCGGTGGCATCCAGAGCGGCCTCGGCCTTGAGGCGGCAGGTGGCGGCAGCATCGGCGGGGCGGGGCCTCTCTCCTGTAAACGTGCCGAAGTCGTCCGTGTCGATCTGATCGGCCACCACCAGCTCCAGACCGAGGCCCTGGCGAAAGGGCCGTGCCATGGCGCGCTCCTTGCCATGGCGGCTGGCCAGCAGCACGAGGGGGCGAGGGTCTGGTCCGATGCCAGAAGCAGGGCTACCAGCCATGGGCAAAGGCTGCAACAGAGCCAGAAATTAGGCAGGGCGCGCTGACATCGGCGGGGCCGGTATTCGCTGCCCCGACCTTCCGATCTCACGATTTTGGCGGGCCATGGCCCAAACGATCACCCGAACTTATCGGGCGCATTGGCAATGCTGGGCACTGCGGCCACCCACACCCTCGCGCCAGTCCCTACCGTTCGCGGACTTCAGGCGAAAGCCTGGCCATAACCGACCGGAACCCAGCCCTCACACCATGTCCTCCGCCTCTCAGGCAGCCCAGCGTCAACGGTGCGGATCGAGGCGCTGCCGCCGTGGCCAGCGCCGCATCCACAGCCGAGGTTGTGGAAACGAACTGCCCCAGAGTTGAGCGGAAGCCCGGCCTCTCCATTGGGGACCGTGGCTTCCATTGATTAGAAGAAAAATGAGGCTCAAGCAAGCTGCCGCAAAAGATTCAACTCTTTTGTAGCTGAGGTCTTGCGCTAAGAATAGCTCAGTTTCGTTCTGCATCAGACAGCACCTGGACGCTCATGCGCTGAGGTTCGACGCTGAATGCGTGAATCGATCGCAATGATCAGCCCAGCTTTGCTGTGCCCTGATAAGCAGAAGAGGGTGTACTTGTGTGCCTGCCGAAGCTTGTGGCAGGAGCCTGAATTCGGAATGGTCTGTACATCCGGATTCGCATCGATCCATCGCTCACCTGCGTTTTCTTATCTCCCCCCAGTACTGCCCCCCATGGCCAAACGTCGTCGTGTTCTTGCCCTCTTCAGTGGCACTCTCATCAGCGGCCTGATGTTGAGCGGTTGCCTCGGCAATCCGCCCAGCAGAGATGGCACCAGCGCAGGGTCCGCTTCCACCCCCATCCCAGTGGCCAGCAATGCCAACCTGGAGGTGAAGACCATCAGCCTCGGGTACATCCCGATCCTGGAGGCCGCACCCCTGGTGATCGGGGTGGAGAAAGGCTTCTTCGCCAAGCATGGCCTGGAGGTGAACCTCAGCAAGCAGGCCAGCTGGGGCGCCGCCCGCGACAACCTGGTGCTGGGCGCCGCCGGCGGTGGCATCGATGGTGGCCAATGGCAACTGCCGATGCCCCAGATGATCAGCGAAGGCGCGATCACCAATGGCAAGAAGGTGCCGATGGTGATCCTGGCGATGTTGATGAGCCAGGGCAACGGCATCGCCGCCTCGAACACCGTCAAGGATGGCAATCTCACCGTCGACCTCAAGACCTCGTCGCCTGGCTTCTTCGACAAGTTCAGCCAGAAGCAGGGCCGCAAATTCAAGGCTGCCTACACCTTTCCCAAGGCCAACCAGGAGATCTGGGTCCGCTACTGGCTCGCCGCCGGTGGGGTGAACCCCGACCAGGCGGTGGAACTGCTGAAGGTGCCGGCACCGGAAACCCTCCAGGGCATGAAGAACGGCACGATGGAGGCCTTCTCCACCGGTGATCCCTGGCCGACGCGCATCGTCAAGGACGAGATCGGTTACCTGGCCGCCACCACAGCCCAGATCTGGAAAGTGCACCCAGAGGAATACCTCGCCGTGCGCAGCGAATGGGTGGACAAGCACCCCAAGGCCGCCGTGGCCCTGCTCAAGGGCCTGATCGAAGCCCAGATGTGGCTCGACAAGCCTGAGAACAAGAATGAGGCCGCCACGATCCTGACCTCCCGCAAGTGGTTCAACGTGCCCCTGCCGGTGTTGCAGGCAGCGCTCAAGGGTCAATACAAGCTCGGTGCTGCTGGTACGCCGGAGACCGATCCCAAGATGGGCCCCCTCTACTGGGCTAGTGAGCGCGGGGTGATCTCTTATCCCTACAAGAGCCTCACCCTCTGGTTCCTGATCGAATCGCTGCGTTGGAAGTTCTTCCCCGGCACCGTCGACACCGTGGAGCAAGCCAAGGCCATCAACGACAAAGTGACCCGCGAAGACCTCTGGCGCCAGGCCGCCAAGGAGGTGGGTGTGCCCGCTAAGGACATCCCCACTGGCTCCAGCCGTGGCAAGGAGACCTTCTTCGATGGCGTCGTTTACGACCCCGAGAATCCCCAGGCCTATCTGAGCTCCTTGAAGATCAAAAAGTGATCTTCAAGGCCCCCCAGTTCATGCACAAGCGGCGGGCCTAGGGAAAGGGCGGTGAGAGCGATGGCTTCGCCCTCAAGCTTCAGCGCCACCATTCAGGACAAATGTTCAACGACAACGCACTTCATTCATCCCCTCCATCTCCAGGCGTTTCCCATGACAACCGGTATCAGCCCCACCAGCACCCGCGCCGAGCGCACCCCGCCGACGGGGGTGGCGCTCTGGTGGAAAAACAACCGCAAAGGGATCATCTCCCCCCTGTTTGGCATCGGCGGCTTCCTGCTCTTCTGGCAGCTCAGCGCCAGCCTCGGCCTCACCAAACTGGCCGGGCCCCTGAGCTTGTTCACCGAGGAACGCACCCGCGATCTGCTGTTTTACCCCTTCTTCGATCGCGGCGGCCTCGATAAGGGCCTGTTCCTGCACGCGATGAGCAGCCTCAGCCGCGTGGCGCTCGGCTATAGCCTGGCCGCGATCGTGGGCATTGCCGTGGGCATCGCCGTGGGGCTCAACAAGGCCCTGGATCGGGCCTTTGATCCCCTCTTCCAGTTCCTGCGCATGGTGGCACCGTTGGCCTGGGTGCCGATCGCGCTGGTGCTGTTCCAGAACAACCAGCCGGCGGCGATCTTCGTGATCTTTATCACCTCGATCTGGCCGATCCTGATCAACACCGCCGAGGGCGTGCGCCAGATCCCACAGGACTACCGCAACGTGGCCCAAGTGCTGCAGATGTCAAACCGGAGCTTCTTCACCAAGGTGCTGATCCCCTCGGCTCTCCCCTACATCTTCACCGGCCTACGCATCTCGATCGGCCTGGCCTGGCTGGCGATCATCGCCGCCGAGATCGTGATGCCCGGCACCCCCGGCATTGGCTTCTTCATCTGGGATGCCTACCAGAACAGCTACGTGTCCGAGATCGTGCTTGGCGTGATCTGGATCGGTGCGATCGGCCTGATTCTCGATCGCCTGATGACCTGGCTGCAGAAGCGCATCTCCGGCAATCACTGAACATTCCTTTTTCCCAGCATGCCGTTCCGCGCCCTTCCAACCCTGCTGCAGCCCCTGAGTCGCCGTGTCGAAGCGGTCGAACAATCGCTGAGCCGCCCCGCCAACGCCATCACCTTTTTGGTTGTGCGCTTCGTGTTGATGAGCGGCATGGTGCTGGGCTTCAGCTGGTTTGCCTTCCATTCAATGCCCTGATTCACCCACGCAAACACCATGACAACCCTTGTAGAAGTTCAGGATCTCGAGAAGAATTTTCCTCTCAACGGCGGTGGCAATTACCTGGCCCTCAAGGGAATTGACCTCGACATCCGCAAAGGAGAGTTCATCTCCTTGATCGGCCACTCCGGCTGTGGCAAGAGCACGCTGTTGAACATGATCGCCGGCCTCGATCTGCCTACGGGCGGCACGGTGCTGGTGGATGGCGAAACGGTGAAGCGGCCCGGGCCGGACAAGATGGTGGTGTTTCAGAACTACTCGCTGCTGCCCTGGCTCACAGTGGAGCAGAACATCGCCCTGGCCATCGATGAAGTGATCCCCGGCCTCTCCCGCGAGGACCGTCAAGCCTTGGTGAATGAGCACATTGAGATGGTGGGGCTTGGCCATGCCGGCCACAAGCTGCCCCGCGAACTCTCCGGCGGCATGCGTCAGCGGGTGGCCATCGCCCGCGCCCTGGCAATCAAGCCGAAGCTGTTGCTGCTCGATGAACCGTTTGGGGCCCTCGATGCCCTCAGCCGGGGCAACCTGCAGGAGAAGCTGATGCAGATCTGCAATGAGCACCAGCTCACCGCCGTGATGGTGACCCACGACGTGGATGAGGCCGTGCTCCTCTCCGACCGGATCGTGATGCTCACCAACGGCCCCGGTTCGAAGATCGGCGGCATCCTGGAGGTGGACATCCCGCGGCCGCGCCAGCGGATGACCGTGGTGCACCACCCGAGCTACTACAGCCTGCGCTCGGAGATCATCTATTTCCTCAACCGCCAGAAGCGGGTGAAGCAGTGGCAGGCCAAGCCCCACAAGGTGTTGGCCCGCCATGGCCTGGAGAAGGTGAATCTCGACCTGGGCTTCGTGCCCTTGGCGGCCTGTGCGCCGCTGGCGGTGGCTGAGGCTAAGGGCCTGTTCGCCAAGCACGGCCTCGACGAGGTGCAGCTGGTACGGGAAACCAGCTGGCGCGGTGTCACCGACGGCCTGCTGGATCGCACCCTCGATGCGGCCCTGATGCCCTCTGGCATGCCGGCCTGGATGACGGCGGGCGGCCACGGCGATCAGCCGATGCCGGTGGTGAGCGCCCTCACCCTGAGCCGCAACGGCAACGGCATCACCCTGGCCCGTCGGCTCGCAGAGGCCGGCGTCCACAACGTGGACGACTACCGCGCCTGGCTGCAGAGCCACAACCGCGAACCCCACACCCTCGGCATCGTGCATCCGGCCTCGATGCACAACCTGCTGCTGCGCTACTGGCTAGCGGCCAACGCGATCGATCCCGACCGCGACGTGCACCTGCAGACCCTGCCGCCGGCCCAGATGCTCGCCGACCTCAAGGACGGCAGCATCGATGGCTTCTGCATCGGCGCTCCCTGGCTCGATCGGGCCGTGGCCGACGGCCATGGCTTCACCGTGGCCGGCGACCTGGCGATCTGGCCGGGCCACCCGGGCAAGGTGCTGGGGGTGCGGGAGGACTGGGCCCTGGCCTACCCCAACACCCACATCGCCCTGGTGAAGGCCCTGCTGGAGGCCTGCGTCTACTGCGCCGAACCGAAGCACTGGCCGGAGCTGAGCGAGCTGCTCAGCGATCGCCGCTACCTAGGCATGAAGAAGGAGGTGATCTGGTTCAGCGAAACCAGCCCCGACGGTGACACGACCGTGCCCCATCACCTCTTCTTCGGCGATGGCGTGAACCGGCCCAGCCGCAGTGAGCACCTCTGGATCCTCACCCAGCTGGCCCGCTGGGCGGAGATTCCCTTCCCCCGCAACTACGTGGAAATCCTCGAGCGCATCTGCGCGGTGGGGGTGTTCAGCACCGCAGCCCGTGAGCTGGGCCTCAAGGACGTGAGCTACCAGCGCGGACCGATCGAGCTGTTCGATGGCCGCCCCTTTAACACCGAGGACCCGATCGACTACCTCAACGCGGTGACGCTGCATCGCAATTTCAGCGTTGCCGAGATCCCGATCGGTCAGCCCCGTCCCCTGGGGAGCTGATCTGGATGGACGGGGGTCGCCCGCTCACCGATTCCCCCATTCACCGCTTTTTTCGCATCACTTTCTCCTCCTTCCAACTCAGCCTCCCAACTCCTCCTTTCAACTCAGCCTTCCAATTCAGCCTTCCACCCTCCGCAACCTGCCCCGATGACCACCACAGCCCCCCTCGCCTCAGCCCCGATTTCAGGCGCAGGCAACGCCCCTCCCCTGCTGCGCTTTGAGCAGCTCGGCAAGGTCTACGCCACACCGCGCGGGCCCTATCCCGTGTTGGAGAACATCAACCTGGAGGTGGCCCAGGGGGAATTCGTCTGCGTGATCGGCCATTCCGGCTGCGGCAAATCCACCCTGCTCAACATGGTTTCCGGCTTCGCCACCCCCACCTCCGGCCAGGTGCTGCTGGAGGGTAAGCCGATCACCAAGCCAGGCCCCGACCGGATGGTGGTGTTCCAGGGCTACGCCCTGCTGCCCTGGATGACGGCTTACCAAAACGTGCATCTGGCGATCGATTCGGTGCACCCCAGCCTGCCGGAATCCCAGAAGCGCGAGATCGCCCTGGAGCACCTGGCGATGGTGGGGCTCACCGAAGCGGCCGACAAGAAGATCACCCAGATCTCCGGGGGCATGAAGCAGCGGGTGGCGATCGCCCGGGCCCTGTCGATCCGGCCGGAGGTGCTGATCCTCGATGAACCCTTCGGCGCCCTCGATGCGATCACCAAGGAGGAGTTGCAGGAGGAGCTCCTTTCGATCTGGAACACCCAGAAGTGCACCGTGCTGATGATCACCCACGACATCGACGAGGCGCTGTTCCTGGCCGACCGGCTGGTGATGATGACGAATGGCCCTGCGGCCGGCATCGGCGAAGTGCTGAACATCGATTTCCCCCGGCCCCGCAGCCGCGAGGAGATCATGGAGAACCCGCGCTACTACGAACTGCGCAACAGCGCCCTCGACTTCCTCTACAACCGCTTCGCCCACGATGACGACGAGGCCTGAGCGCTGATCCGAGCCCCTGCGAGCGACAACAAAACCCGGATGGTCACCAGGTTTGAACGTTTGGGCCTGGTTGTGGCGATCGGCCAGATCCCTCACCCGGCCGCTCACGGTGTGCGGCGCTGGCGGATATCGCCAAGTGCTGCCGGCAAGTCCAGCAATCTGAGCGACTATAGGAAGGGTAAGGGTGGAGCGGGGGATAGCAGGTTGCTGCAGACAAGGTTCAGAATGCCGCGTGAAACACGGTTCGATAACCGTACGGCTCCATGGAAAGCATTACGATATCAATGAACATTTTGGGACCTTACAATGCTGCCAACCATGCTCACCGGGGCCGATCTGCTGGCTAAAGTCAAAGAGCTCGCCGATGCCTCCAAGTCGGAGCTTGTTCGGGCAACCGGCTACCTCAGCACCAAGAAAGACGGCTCCGAGCGTCTGAACTACACCGCCTTCTATGAAGCCCTGCTGGAGGCCAAGGGCATGAATCTCGGGGAGCGATCCAGCAAGGACCATCAACGACCCGGCCGCAAGCTCAGCTATGCCACCAAGGTGCAGTTCAACGGCAACCTGATGGTGGGCCGGGCCTACACCGACCTGCTGGAGCTCAGACCCGGCGATGCCTTCGAGATCAAGCTGGGCCGCCGCCAGATCCGCCTCGTGCCCGTCGGCGCCAGCGAGGACGACGACTGAAGCCCGACTCCAGTTCGCCACAGCTTGGCGATGGATCCAGCCGGTGGAGTGCTGGCCATGCTCCTCGGCGGTGCCGGCAGGTTCGATCCGGGGGGGCCTGCTCCGGCCGAGCCCCCGTGCGGTTGTTATGGCGATGGCGCTCAGAGGAGGGAGCGAACGCTGTCGAGTTTGTCGTCGAGGCTCTGCTGCTTGTCGGTGCGGGTGTTGATGGTCACCGTGGTGAAGATCCGCGGGCAGCCCATGGCGTGGAGCGCTCGATGACAGCCCTCAATCGCCGCGAACACCGGAGCCCAGTCTCCCTCGATGGCGGTGCCGTTGGGATGGAGACGGAACGTGAGACCGGCCTCGCTCAGCACCTTCTGGCAGGCGGCCACGTAGGGGGCTAGCTGCACCCCCACCCCGATGGGCACCACACACAGATCCACGATCACCTTCATGATCCAAATGGCAGCAACGCCTCCATTGTGGAAGGCGTCGTTCCTGTCTATGGGCGTTCCACCCGGGCCGATTTGGGAAAGGATGCGATGGCCGCTGAGCAACTCGGTCATCAGGCCACCAAGGAGTGCTGCCATTTCCGAATGTCACCGATCCAACACCGGAGTAATCATCTCGCGGTGATCTATCCAAACCGGTGGCTCAAGTAACGTAAGGTTAATTACGATAAGGCCATCCCTCATGAGCGTTACCAGCGGCAGTCGACAGCTTCTCATTCACGGCTTGGTGCTCGTACTCGTTGGATTGGTGTGGGGCCTTGTTGTACCCGGCACTCCCCACCCGAGACTGGCCTTAGGTGCACACATTCAATTGGTTTCCAACGGCATGCTGTTCATCATTCAAGCGACTGCTCTGCTGGCGCTCCCGCACAGCGTGGGGCTGAAGTCGGTCTGGGTGATGGTCGCAGCGGCTTGGTTGACCTGGACCATGGCCCTCTCGGAAGTCGCCAATGCCTGGTGGGGAACCTTGCAGCCGTTGTCCATTGCAGCGAGTCAGGCAGGGGCCACCGGCGGCGAACCATGGCAAGAACTGGTTCTCAAACTCACCCATATCGGCGCTGGGCTAGGGCTGATCATCGCTTGGTCATTGCTGGTGATCGGGTTCATCAAGCATGCTTCCAGCACAGCGACAAAGGAAGCGTGAGGCCGCCTATGCAGCGCCAGGACGGCTTGATGAACACCACCTGAGCCTAAAGATGCTGAAACGCTGTTGGAACCACCTGATTGGGATCGGAATCGACAGCCAAACGCCTGCGAGCGAGACGCGGCAGATTGTATTCCTGAATGCAGTTGTGTTGTTGGTGCTCATCCTGGTTGGCCAAAACATAGTTTTTGGCTTGATCTACAACGTGCCACCGGCGCTCCTGCTGCTGTTTATGGCCCATGGTCTATGCATCGGCATTGTTCTTCTCTGGAACAAACTCAGGCTCTACCTGCTTGCCAGGGTCTGGTTTGCAGTAGCCGCAACCATATTCCTGAGCTCTTATCAGGTTTTGATGGGCACAGAGTCTCGCTGGGATGTGTTTCTGGTTGTCTGCGTGTTCGTGCAGTGCCTGATGTTTCCGGCAACGCAACGGCGCTGGATGGTTGCGGTGATGATCTTCACGGGGATCTGTTTCTTCGGCTGGCAACCAGGCGGGTTTCCTCTTTTGCGGTGTCGCCATGGGTAGCGTGGCTTTCCAGGTGATCAACCGGGCGGAACGCAATCTGGCGATTGAGCGCGACCGTTCCGATCGCCTGTTGACAAACATTCTCCCGGTTCCCATTGCGGAGCGGCTGAAGCAGAGCCACGAACTGATCGCTGATGACTTTGCCGAAACAACGGTTCTATTCGCCGATATCGTGGGTTTTACGCGATTCACCGAGACTGTCAGTCCGAAGCAATTGATTAGCTTGTTGAATTTGGTTTTCACAAAGTTCGACGACCTTAGCCAAAAGCATCGTGCCGAGAAAATTAAAACCATCGGTGATGCATACATGGCTGTTGCCGGCGTGCCCATCCAAAGCAGCAACCATGCCGAACAGATGGCTGCACTGGCACTCGACATGCAACAGGTGATTGCGCGACACAACCGCGATACGGGTCAGTCGTTACAGATCAGGATTGGCCTCCATTCGGGACCGGTGGTTGCTGGCGTGATCGGCAAGCAAAAGTTCGCATACGACCTATGGGGAGACACCGTGAACACAGCCGCCAGGATGGAATCCCATGGCATTCCTGGCGAAATCCAGGTGACGCCAGAGACCCAGGCGCTACTCAAGCCCAACTACCATTTGGAAGAGCGTGGATGGATCGACATCAAAGGCAAAGGGTTGCTTCAGGTCTATTTGCTAAAAGGCAAGCGGTGAGAATCGCTCGATCCCCGAATCCCCGATGGCCCATCACCTAGAGCGCGCCACCAAGGTCTGTCCGGTCTGTGGGCGTCCGTTCCAATGGCGCAGGAAATGGAAGGACGTCTGGGAGGAGGTGCGCTACTGCTCGGAGCGGTGCCGCCGCCGTCGCTCCAGCGTGGCCGATCCCCCTGGGGCGGATTGAGCCATGGCTCTCGCTGAGCCCCCAGCCTCGCCAAGATAGATGCATTGAACTGGATCTGTGTTGCTGCTCACGCCCCTCTGCCCCCTCACTGCAGCCCGCCTGTTGGGGCTGAAGGCCACGGTGTTGGTGTTGCTCACCCTGCTGATCAAAGCCAGGATCCAGATCAAGTTCGCCTCGGCGCTAGGCCTGTTCCTGTTGGCCCTCCAGACGTTGCTGTTTCTGGCCGCCGCCGGAGCCCTTGGTTTGGTCGGGTTTGGAGCCCTGTTCGCCAAGCCCTATGGAGTTGCGGCGCCCCCGGCCTCGTATTGATCGGTGGTCACTTGATCGGTGCCATCTGATCGGTGCCACTTGATTGGCGCCATGGAATCGGGGGAACCCCGGAGGTCTGCGCAGCAGTCGGTGGCTCTGCGGTTGCAGATGCTCGAGGGCGCCGCTGGTCGCATCAGGTGCTGTGAACGGTTGGCTCGGCATCGCGCCGCGCTCTGCCGAAACCCTCAGGATTGCGACACTCTTGTTGGATTCCGATCCACCACCTCCAGCACCCCCCGCACCATATTCATGCCGCAGTGGAAGGGGTAGATGCCAGCCGCCGTGGGCGGTATATCGAGGCTTGTGGTGGCATCGAGGGGCAGATCAAGGGTTTTGTGGAAATCGGGGAAGATCACCTGGGCCACACAGCCGCCCGGATCAATCCGGTGAAACGACAGCCTGAGGGGCCTGCCTGCCTTCACCTGGATTCTTGAGGGCGTATAGCCCCCATCCACGGTGATGGTGATCTCCTGCAATCCCGTCTCCCCTTCTCGGGCCGCCACGCCACCGCCATGGCGGCCGAGGAACCACCACAGTTCCCAGGCGATCAATGCCCCACCAAGGCTGGCGACCAGGGCCTTCAGCGCCATGGGTTGATCGATCGTGCGCCAGAGGGGTGCGGCGTTGATCAGGTCGGCAGCCAGGGGATGGGTCATCAGTTGGCAACCCCCAGCAGGGGCGCTGGCTGAAAGCGCTGCAGCCGCAGGGCATTGCTCACCACCGACGCCGAGCTGAAGGCCATGGCGGCGCCGGCGATCATCGGGCTCAGCAACCAGCCGGTGAGCGGAAACAGCAGGCCGGCGGCGATGGGGATGCCGGCCACGTTGTAGGCGAAGGCGAAGACCAGGTTCTGGCGGATGTTGGCCATCGCGGCGCGGCTGAGTTCGATCGCGGCCGGCACGCCGGCCAGGTTGCCGGAGATCAAGGTGATGTCGCTGGCGGCGATCGCCACATCGGTGCCGGTGCCCATGGCGATGCCCACATCGGCCTGGGCCAGGGCTGGGGCGTCATTGATGCCATCGCCCACCATCGCCACCGGGCCCTCCCCCTGCTCCTGCAGCCGCTTCAGCACCGAGGCCTTGTCGGCAGGACGCACCTCGGCGATCACCCGCTCGATGCCCACCTGGGCGGCCACCACCTCGGCGGTGCGGCGGGCATCGCCGCTGAGCATCACCACCTGCAGGCCCAGACGCCCCAGGGCAGCCACGGCAGCGGCTGAGGTGGGCTTGAGGGGATCGGCCACGCCGAAGCAGGCCTCCATCCGCCCATCCACCACCACCACCGCCACGCTGCGGGCAGCAACCTCCAGGCGCTCCACCAGGGGCTTGAGGGTTGCGGTGTTGATGCCGAGCTCCTCGAACCAGCGGGGGGTGCCGACCCGCACCTGCTGGCCGCCGATCGCTCCCTCCACACCCCGTCCCGCCACCGCCTCGAAGCCCTCCACCGCAGGGAGTTCGCGGTCTAATAATTGATCGTAGGCAGAGGCCAACCGGCTGCGGGCAAAGGTGGTGATCGCTTCGGCCAGGGGATGCTCCGAGCGGGATTCCAGCGCGGCCGTCAGGGCCAGCAGGGTATCCGCCGGCAAGGCACCACCCGGTAGCCGTTCAAAATCAGTCACCTCCGGCTGGCCGCGGGTGAGGGTGCCGGTCTTATCGAGCACGATGGTGCGCAGCTTGCCGGCGGTTTCCAGGGCCTCGGCGCTGCGGAAGATCAGGCCGTTCTCGGCCCCCTTGCCGGAGGCCACCATGATCGAGGTGGGGGTGGCCAGGCCAAGGGCGCAGGGGCAGGCGATCACCAGCACGCTCACTAGAAACAGCATTGCCAGCACGGCATTGCCGCTGATCAGGAACCACACCACGAAGGCGCTGATCGCCAGGGCGATCACCACCGGCACGAACCAGCCCACCACCTGATCGGCCAGGCGCTGCACCTGGGTGCGGGAACTCTGGGCCTGACGCACCAGCTCCACGATCTGGGCCAACACCGTGTCGGCCCCCACCCGGCTGACGCGGAAACTGAAACTGCCGCTGCGGTTCATTGAGGCGCCGATCACGGTGTCTCCCGAAGCCTTGGCGATGGGGCTGGGCTCCCCTGTGAGCATCGATTCCTCCACCCAGGAGCTGCCTTCGCTCACCACCCCATCGGTGGGGATCTTTTCGCCGGGACGCACCTGCACCAGGTCTCCCACCACCACCAGCGACACCGGAACTTCAACCGCTTGTCCCTCCCGAACCACCCGGGCGGTAGGGGGCTGCAGTTGCAGCAGCCTGCGGATGGCTTCTGAGGTCTGGCCGCGGGCCCGGGCCTCCAGCAAACGGCCCAGCAGCACCAGGGTGAGGATCACCGCGGCGGATTCGAAATACACATCGGCCGGTAGGCCTTCGGCGATCAACACCTGGGGGAACAGGGTGGTGAACAGCGAGGTGAGCCAGGCGATGCCGGTGCCGGCCGCCACCAGGGTGTTCATGTCGGCGGAGTGCTGCCGGAAGGCCGAGATGGCGCCAGTGAAGAAGTCACGCCCGCACCAGAACAGCACCGGCGTGGTGAGAAGCAGCTGGGTCCAGGGGCTGGTGAACCAGGGCGGCAGGAAGGAATGGTGCCCACCGCCGAGCATGTGGGGCAGGCTGGAGAGCATCACCAGCGCGGTGAGCAGGGCAGCCACTCTTACCTTGCGACGCAGCAGGGTGCGTTCCCGGGCCAGCTCCCGCTCCATGCCGTCGGCCAATTCCGCTGGGCCCTTGGTGGCATGGCAGCAGGACGGGCTCGGGGAGGTGCTGCTCATCGGGGGCGTGGGAACCAGGGGCCGCAGGGTGGTTAAGGAGAAGTCTTCAGCTTATGGAGGGTTCCTTTCGCTGGAGGGTCAGGTTCCTCGATCGAGCACCGCAGCGGCCATGCTGAAATGCGGCATCAGGGGCTGCGGTTGGCTCAGAACCCTGAGCCCGGCGTCTGCAGAAAGGCCAGCTCCTCGGCGCTCGACACCCGTCCCAAGGCAGCATTGCGGTGGGGGAAGCGCCCGAACTGGGCGATCACATTCCGATGCCTGAGGGCGAAGTCGGCCGTTCTGGGGTCAACGAGCTGCCGGAATAGTGGCAGGGATGCCTCCTGCACCGCCAGATCCTCGCTGTGCATCAGCGGCATCAGCCAGAACTGCCGTCGCGGCTGCTCGGGTTCGGCCTCCACCCAACCCCACTTCAGCGCCTGTTGGCTCAGCGCCAGGGCCTGCCCATCACCGGCAAAGGCCATGGCCGACTCCCGCCAGAGCTGGCGGGGGAACTGATCGAGCAGCAGCACCAGCGCCAGCCCCCCCTGGGGGGTTTCGCTCCAGCGGCCCAGCTCGCCGGCGATGGCCTGGCGGGTGAGGCCCAGGAATCGCTCCCGCAGCAGCGCATCGAAATCCGGATCCTTGCGGAACCACTGGCTGGGGGGTGTGTGGTTGAACCAGAAGTTCAAGACTGCTTCGGCGTCGATCTCCACGGCTTCTGCCCGACCCATCAATCCCCATCATCGATCCGGAAGCCCTCAAGGCAGGCCCCAGCCGGGCTCTAGCCAGGAAAATTCAAGCCCCGAGCTGGTTCAGACGGGAGATCAGATCAGCGATGGAATCGTCCTTAGCGGGGTGGGTCTTGTTGCTCACCAGCTGTCGGCCCACCACGTGGGCGCCGAGATGGGCCAGCTGCAGCCTCAGGGCTGTGAGCACGGTGTAGCCGCCACTGCCGGAGTGGGTGGCGATGGCCACGGGGCGGCCATTGAACAGGGCCCGAAAGTCATCGCCTTGCACCGACAGCCAGGCGATGGCGCTGGTGAGCACCGGCGGGATCGAACCGTTGTATTCCGGCGTGCAGATCACCCAGCGCGGCACAGCGACCAGCCGGGCCTGCAGCGCCGCCAACGCCGCTGGTGTGCCGGCCGCCTGAGCCCGGGGGGTGAACAGTGGCAGGTTGATGGCGGTCAGATCGAGCACTTCGGCGCTCTGGCCCTGCTCGCGGGCGGCTGCCGCGAAGCGCTCTGCCAGCAACAGGTTCTGGCCGTTGCTGGCGGCGATCACCAGCACATCACAGCTCGGCGTCGGAGTTGACGTCATGGAGTGGCTCAAGGCAACGCTCAAGGCAACGCTAAAGGCAACAACATTTACCTTGCCTGTCAATCGATCCCCAGCCCAAGGTCCCCAGCCCATGGTCCTCAGCCCATGGTCCCGAGCCCATGGAAGGTTTCAGACCGGCGTGGCGTCGCGCACACTCTCGAACAGATCGATATCCCAGGCCACCAGATCCCGGCGAATGGCGTCAGCACGGGAACGGGGCAACAACCGAGCCAGATCCTCCCCAGTGACCACCCCCGCCAGTTCACCGCCCTCCTCTCTGAGGAACTCCAGGGCATGCCAAGCCAGGATTGCTGCACCCACGGCCGTGGGATAGGAGATGTAGGTGGCGCCGGCATAGGGGCTGCCCAGCAGGCCCCGGTAGCGCAGGTAGCTGAGGCCGACGGTCTCGATCGTGACCTGACGGTCGTTGCGCACGTTTTCCGTGTAGCGGATCTCAGCGGCGGCGGCGAAGTGGGCGCGGCGGATCACGCCATTGCGCAGATATTCCTCAATGCGGCGCGGTTTGTTCATGCCCGGCAGGATGGCCCGCACCATCGCCTCCACCGTCAGCTCGCTCTGCTGCTGCGGCAGGGTGCGCTTGGAGAGCAGGTTGAGTTTGAACAACGCCTTCACCAACTCCACCTCGGAGCCACCGGTGTAAACGCCGATCGATTCGATCTCGGGGAAGGAGCGATGCAGCGACAGCAGCTCCTCTTGGTAGAGGGGGTACTGGCGGGTGGGCTCCACTTCGCCAGGAAAATGGTGCTCGCGGGCGGCGCTGAAGGGGTCGAGCACCTGGATGCGCCCATCGCGGAGCAGCCGGGGCCGCTCCGCCAGCTCCTGGAGAGCCACCAGCGGCGACCAGGAAAACACGATCTCATCGGCGTCGATGTCTTCCAGAAGATAGAGATCCACGCTCTCGATCTCGAGGTCACGGCGGCGGGAACCGCGCAGCTGATGCAGGCGCAGGCCGATCAGGAAGTTGGTCACACCGGGGGATACGCCGAGGTTGATCAAGGCGGTGCGGCCGCGGTCGCGGTAGGCCTCAGCGAAGGCGTATTGGGAGAAGGTGAGGCTGCGCTCGGTCTCGGCGTCGTACATGTCCGACGCCAGATCCACCACATGGGCGTCGAGCTTGAGGCCGAGCTCAAGCAGGGGGGTGTTGAAGCCGGGCTGGGCGGCGTTCACCAGCAACTGGGCGCCGGCCAGCCGCTGCAGTTCCGGGGCGCTGCCGTCGAAGAGCGGAGCGAAATCGGGCAGAGCGATGAAGTCGATCCGGTCGAACAGCTGTTCGGCATGGAACAGGGCATCGCGGGCCAGCTCGTCGTTCAGCACCACCACCACGAAGCGCAACGGCACGTCGTCGCGATCGGCCAGCTCCGAGAGGCAGATCAGCATCGAGGAGCCCACCGCCCCAAGCCCGAAGAAGGCGATCGTGAGCGGTGCTGCCGAGGGGTCGGGGGTGGCGGCGAGTGGTTCCATGCGCAGCCCAGGGGAGTAACCCTTCTTACTAGGTCTTCAGGGGGCTGGGGGATCCGCATGGATTCCTGCCTGGCCGGCCTCCCCGTGGGCCGCGAGCATGGCCCGGCTCAGGCACCTGGCGTTCGCGACGGCGGTTCCACTCCAGGCAGGTGGGTAGTGGGGTGCAGAGCCACCAACCGATCCACTCCACCGGCGCCGGCAGCAGCAGGGCCTGGGTGAGGGCCAGGCGCCAGGGCCGGCGGGCATGGGTGGCATCGATGATCACCGGAATCCCCGCGGCGACGGCCTCGATCAGCCGCTGCTGGAGGCGCTGTTGGATGTCAATCCAGGGGCCCTGCACGGCCGCATCGCCAAAGACCTCGGCCCTGATCGCATCGGTGGAGAGCACCAGGGCCGGCGATTCTCCAGCGGCGGTGAGCAGGGGCGCCAGGGTTCTGGCCAGGGTGGACTTGCCGCTGGCAGGCGGGCCGATCAGCAGATGGCAGCGCAACGGCGCCTCTGCGGCGGAGGGCAAGGAAGCCGGCGGCGGGATGGCTCAAGTCTTTCGCAGGTGAATTGTTCACGCCAGGGGCTGGCTTGCGGATGCTGGGCTAAACAGTTGTTTTGATACACCAAGCTCAACCATCTGGTCCATATCATCCATATCACCCCTGTCGACAAGCTCGATTTGGGGTGCGTCTTCCCTGATCGTTAGGCTGCACTTTGCACAAACGACTGGATCTCCTGCGTCATGCGTTCTGTCTCAACGGCTGGCAGCCAATGCCCGGCACCCGGGAACTTGATTATCCGTCTCGCTCCGAAAGTCTCCGCCATTGCGGCAGGGATGTAGGGATCACCTTCGCCCCAGAGTACCAAAACAGGAATCTTCTTCGCGGCCTGCAGATACCGCTCTTCCCACCCGGCGAACGAAGCTTGCCGAACGGCGCGATAGAGCTTGAGCACACTTTGTTTCATCTGCGGTGTGACTACCGCGTACGTGGAGTCAATGTGCTCCCGCGTCAAGTTGCGGGAACCTCGACGCAGCTCAAGGCCGAACCCAAATCTGTTCATCGTCAACATGCTCAGCTCGCCGACGAACGGCGTACGCCAGATTCGGGCCCAGTAGTGCCATCGGTAGGCTGTGCTGAAGGCCGCATTGCACACCGTGAAGCTGCGCACGCGGCCAGGATGCGCGGCCATCCAAGCCGCGGCAGCAACTCCGCCGAAGTCATGCCCTACGAGATGGACAGGTTCCTGGAGATCTAATGCCAAATACAGGGCCTCGACGAAGACGGCCAAACCTGCCAACGTGTAGTTGAAGTTTGGTGTAGCCGAAGAGCGCCCGAAGCCGGGTAGGTCTGGAACGATGCAACGGTGCGAATGCTTCAGCGCCGATGCGACAGGCTTCCAGAGTTGTGATGAGTCTGGGTTTCCATGAAGAAAGATGATAGGTGGACCGATGCCCATGTCGACTACGTTGACCTCGCATCCGAGCAGTTTGACCACGAGCTCTCCTTGGTTACACAAGTCTAAGGCGGCTTGCATAGTCTAACGTTGCCGCTTCGTTGTTGCCAATGGCCCCGCCAGCCTGATTGTTGGGCCCGTTGCGCGGCGGCGTGCAGCTTGGTGAAGTCTATGCTTTGCGAATGTCAAGCCTAAACGAGTGTGATCATGCTGGGTTCGCTTCTAGCGCAAAAAGATCTAATTGTGGATTACATAGCATGGCTGATTCTATTGATCATGCTGACGCTTCAACGCCCTGGTGCGGGGTATTTAACCCGTGCTTCCTCGGCGGGTGACAGATAGAGCTTGCTAGAAAATAAAGTAGTCATCGAGTGGTTTCAAGCGGAGCCCCCGTCGATTCCGATGTGGAGGATCATCCCTATGGCGAAGCCCTCCTCCATGTTGTTATCATATTGGTTAGCACTCCAGGTGCACTTCAGGCTGATTTCTTCCTTGATGTCTTACCAGAGGGGTTCTTTTGTTAAGAAATTTGTCTATTCGCCCTCCACAAAGGGCATGAGGGCTTTGCTAAAGTGATAAAGTCTATAAAAATTGTGCAAATTTGGATTGAGCTAGTCGCAAGCCGTTCAATCCCTCTTCACCATTAAAAGCCATCAACTCTTATGAGCAAATTTAAACTGTTTCTTGTCCTCGGTCTTGTGGGTGGCGGAGGGATTCTTTTGGCTGTCTTTTTGCTGACGATCGGTCGCAATATCGGTCAATTCTTTTTAGGCAGAAACTTTGCCGAAAGTCAGCTCAAAAACTATGTGGCTAATGTCATCAAGGAAGACATAAACGGATCTCAATGTCAAGCCTGGGATACGGACGGCAATGGTTATGTTTCTTGCACTTACACCTTGCTTTCCCAACCCAGCAGGCCCTACGCGATCGAGTGTGCCGCTTGGGGCTTGGATGGCCTTCTCAATCGAGGTTGCAGGGAAACACCATTAAATCGATTTTAAAAGAGTCATTGGCAACTTTTTGTCAATGACTATTGGAGTAATATTGCTTTCAGAGGAAATATAGCCCCAATGCTTAACTTGGAGTCAATGCGATGTGTCGCACCCATGCTCAGGCCTCCGTGCCATGAGCTACCCCTTAACTCTTCTCCGGCAACTCACTCATCGCTTCCTATATTATTCACGGCGTCTGCTGGTCAATGGCAGTTGATGTTGACACATTCCTTGCGACAACCTCATCTGGCTTTTGGTCGTTAAGCCGAGCCAACGTCTGTGCTTGGGCGGCAATTGACTTGGAAGAGCCACGAAGGCAGATTAGCTCAGCGTAGGTTATGTGGTGTTTGTTTGTAGTGCGCCTAACGCACTAGCTCAGCCGCGGATTTGCCGTAGCGCAGCGGAGGCATATACGTCGGCTGGAGCGCCTTGTTAGCCATGTGCTCTACGCTGGGAGTGTTGGACAGATTGACCTGAAGGCAGCAACTATCGCCTCTCTCTCCTCACTTCTAAGGATGTTGAGCACCATCTCCGAATATGCGTTGGCTTGAAGCCCTAGCAATGGAGCAATGCGGCGGGGAAGACTTTTTCTATTGTAGAAGCAGAGACAATCGGGATACGACGCCTGATCTAATATCCTCTGAAGCTGCCTTTCGGACTCACTCCACAAATTGCTGACGCTGATGGACGATATGAAATCGCTAAGCTCAGTCGATAGATCAGATGAGGAACGCGTCGATGTCTCTAGAAGACTGAGCTGAAACTTCAACTCTGCACCAGTTCTGGAGGCAACTTGAACATTGAACTCGTTTCTGAGCCAGCTAAGCACCTCGGCTCGAATACGAGTTAACGTCTCGTCAAGTGGCAGGGACAGCTTAGATATTACGATTCGCAAAATCTCCTCCCGGCATAGAAGATTTTCGATTTCTGCTACGGGCAGGACATGAATCCCATGACTCACCAGCGCCGCGATTTCAGCATCAGTGCGAAAGTCCCGGTCAATGATCCCGAGAACCCCTTGAGGCATCCCGTCAATCGGTAGGCGCAATGCCTTGGTGGACTGAATAACTGACGCGCAGCCGCCCCGGGCTATGATGTGATGTTCTGGATAGACCGCTTGTAGAATCGCGGTATCAAGGCTGCCACGGTCGCCCTCGACAAAGACTATCGCCTTCCTGCTTCCTAGCACTTCCAATAGAATTGCATCAGGAATGTCTGGCAGAGACTCTGCGAATCCCCAACTCCATTTGTCCTGACCTAAATAAGACTTCACCCAAATCTTTTTCGCATCTACGCGACTAGCAGCGAAGTCGAGATCGTGCGTGATGTACACAAACAAGCAATCAGGGCGCAGCCTTTCTACGGTGCTCCAAAGTCGTGACATCAGTGAACGATGGAGATGTAGTTCTGGCTCATCAATGATTACCGTTGAGCCATCTTTAATAAGGAGGCATTGAGAAAGCAGATATAGGGCGACTTTCTCACCGTCGCTCATCTCGCCACCCTTGTATGGCCCTCCATCTGTATCGAATGCCTTGATCTGACCGTCCACGAGTTCTATGCGACGGTGCGGCATGATGTCGCGCCACACCTCTTGGGCTACGTCTAGCTCAGATTCAGGAATTGGGGGAGTTTCAGCACTGCTTTGCGTGAGCGAGATCCGAGCCTTCTCAACGTAGTCTTTGTTTCTCTTTGAGTCGGACGCAAATAGAGCCGACAAAACTTTGGCGTAGTCGTTTAGCAGATGAGTGTCGGGATGTGAGCCCCACCGATGCCCTGATTTGTGCTGGGCATTCGCGAAGCGTGGATCAGTATGCCCCCAGAAAAAATCATTTAATGACTCCTCAAGCGTTTTAACGGGAGCAAAATCGGGGATCGTCAGGGCGCGCTGCGCCGAGATGCGGTGGACAAAGTCTGGTCCTCCAGATCGCAACTCGATCCAGGCCCCAAGGCGGCTCTTTCCGGAGCCGTTTGCTCCAAAGATCAGCGCATTACCGGGGCATTCGATGGCCTGGCTGTTTCCGTCGCCGTTGGGAGGGGGAAGTTTTAGATGGGGTTTTGCCATGGCTAACGCTCCAGATCAGAAGCGGGCATGGGTGATTGCATGAGAATGCAACTCAAGCTCCCGTCTTCCGCATCTGGATGTTAGCCGGCTGGCGAGTCAATTGAAGTATCTTTATCTATCTCCTCGGAGATGTTGTCGACGACTGGCATCACGGCGAAGAAACGTTCACCGCGCGCGAGCACCTCGGGGAGCGACGGTCCTCGGAAAACCTCAGTGTGAAGCTGCTCGAGGCCGGCTGTCATGCAATCAATGGCGGCCCGCTCCCAGGTGCGCCGGCAAGGCCAGTGCTTCATGTATTGGGCGAACGGAGCAGAGCAACGGTGGTGTCTGAGACGGCCATCAAGGTCAGTGGTGAAGCCCACCTTGAATCGGCCGGGATCGTGCACGGGTTCGAGTTGGATGAGGTAGAACCTCCCTTCATCCGGGGCGAGGAGCAGGGTATCGCCCGATGCGTCTGTACCGGATCTGCGGCCCGCGGTGAACTCTTCCCTTACCGCTGAGGCTTCGGCAGGGGTGACCAAAGCAATCTGCTGGCCGCCTCGCTCAGAGTCGCGTCGCTTGACAGGCTGGATGCCAAGACGCTTCACGACCTTGAAGATAGTCGCGCGGTACGTACCGAGCTCATCGGCAAGTTCCGCCACCGGGATCAGATCGCCTGCAGCCACGACTGGTTCACTCCTTATGTCAGGCTAACGCTGGCCATCACCTGCCCGCAATGAGCTGAAGCGGAAGAAGCTTTAAGGGCGTAGTGAATCTTAGGTAAGGCGGGTCAAGTGGATGGCCATGTTAGCCCTTTTGTTTACTGACAGCATTACAGAATTAGTGAATGAGTGTCATTTTATCTACCCTAATAGCTTCTGTTGCGAGGAGCGGCAAGAAACTTGTTTTCATAGTACTGTGAGTAATTGGTTGACCATTTCCAAGCTTCCGTTCGACGGCTATACAGGATTTTATTGTTGCATTGAAAAACGCCTCAAGATTAGCGATATGGTATTCAGTAAAGGATCTACTGTCCCAAAAAAGCTTGTCGTAGTCTTTATGCTCTATCTCATTGAAAGACCATGGGATTGCGATTGGCACGGGCAAAGCTCCAAGACCTGTTGGGGGGTAAAGCTGAGGAATTGATGGTGCTCCAATATGAATCCAGTAATCACGAAGTGCGGATATACTCCTGCAGGTATTATTAGACTTATCAAACCAAGGCTTAAGTCCTGCAAGTATTTCTCCAAGAACATTGTCTGCATTCGATACTTTTGAGCGAAAACGGGGCCACTTGAGATCGCGTTCTCCACCTTGGATCCCCAGCCCATGGACATCATTTAGGCATACAGACAGGCTATCAAGGGCGGATTTCGCATGGGCTACCAGCTCAAACAGAGATTTGGCATGCTGAACCTGGCCTAGAAGGTGCAGCGAAAGGACACCTGGTTTATATTGAGCAATTATCTCTTGTTCGACTGAGACTGCTTGCATAGCGGATATTTTTGCCCATTGGACTTTTTGAAGGGCTTCGCGAGCAGCCGCATAGTGATGAATCCGCTCGTTATATCTTGCTAGCTGACTTAGTTCCTCGAGATCGGTATAGCTTGTATCAGGCATCAAGTCAAAGGCTACTCCCGTAAAGAAATGCAAGGCTTCTTGGGTCAACGTCATTGATTCGTTTGTGGCTATAGGCTAACTCCTTATTGGGCGCTTCCGAGAACCACGCCCCGAATGTCCCCCTTTTCCGTGAACCACCCTGCGGTTTGGGCGGTTACCCGCATAATCAGTGCAGTGCAGTGCAGTGCAGTGCAGTGCTCCTTCATAAGGGCTGCCAAAGTTTAGGCGAGGTTTGCGGGTCCGATAACCAACTGTTTGGCGCTATACACAACCCAGATTGGTTGATACGACCAGCAAGTAGCAAAATCGAAGTTAATGCTGCGCATTCTGGTTAATCCGATCCTTGGAACAAGCCGATCACCACCTCTACACTTCGGCCAACCAAGCTGCCGTCGCGATGGCCCTCGAGCCCCTGCTGATCGCCCGGCCGGCTCCCGGCGGCGACACCCCGGGGGCGGTGGACGGTGCGCTGCTGCCGGCCCTCGCCAATCGCCACGGCCTGATCGCCGGCGCCACGGGCACCGGCAAAACGGCGACGCTGCAACGAATCGTGGAGCAGGTCAGCCGGATCGGTGTGCCCACCCTGCTGGCCGACGTGAAGGGTGATCTCTCCGGCCTGGCGGCGGCGGGTCAGGAGAAGGCGGCGTTCAGCGAGCGGCGCGAGCAGTTGGGGCTGCCGCGGGCTGCCTTCGCCCCCTGCCCGGTGGAATTCTGGGATGTGCTGGGTGAGCAGGGCCATCCGCTGCGGGCCACCATCTCCGAGCTGGGGCCGATCCTGCTGGCCCGCCTGCTCAACCTCAACGACACCCAGGCCGGGGTGCTCACGATCGCCTTCCGCCATGCCGACGACCAGGGCCTGTTGCTGCTCGATCTCAAGGATCTGCAGGAACTGCTGCGACACCTCAGCGAGAAGGCGCGCGATTACCAGAACATCTACGGCAACATCTCGGCCGCAAGCGTGGGGGCGATCCAGCGGGCGCTGCTGGCCCTGGAGCAGCAATCGGCCGATCGCTTCTTCGGCGAGCCCTCGCTCAACCTGATGGACCTGCTGCAGACCGATGGCGCCGGTCACGGCGTGGTGAACATCCTGGCGGCCGATCAGTTGGTGCTCTCCGCCAAGCTCTACGCCACGGTGATGCTCTGGCTGCTCTCCCAGCTCTATGAGCAGCTCCCCGAGGTGGGCGATGCCGAGAAGCCAAAGCTGCTGGTGATCTTTGATGAGGCCCACCTGCTCTTCGATGGCGCGCCGCCGGTGCTGCTGGAGAAGGTGGAGCAGGTGGTGCGGTTGATCCGCTCCAAGGGGGTGGGCCTCTACTTCTGCACCCAGAACCCCCTCGACCTTCCCCCGAAGGTGCTGGGCCAATTGAGCAACCGCGTTCAGCACGCCCTGCGGGCCTTCACCCCCCAGGAGCAGAAGGCGGTGAAGGCCGCCGCCACCACCTTCCGCCCCAACCCGCCCCTCGATGTGGAGGCGGCGATCGGCGAGCTGGCGGTGGGCGAGGCGCTGGTGTCGTTTCTGGATGGCAATGGCGCGCCCACCCCGGTGGAGCGGGCCCTGGTGGTGCCGCCCGAGAGCCGCGTGGGGACGATCACGGCCGAGGAGCGCCAGGCGCTGCGCCAGGCCTCGCCCCTGCACGCCCACTACCGCGAAGCCCAGGACCGGGAATCGGCCTATGAACTGCTGCGTCAGCGGGCCGCCGATGCCGCAGCCGCCGCGGAGGCTGCGAAGCGAGAGACGGAGGCTGCGATGCGGGAGGCCAAAGCGGCCAAGCAGGCCGAAGCCTTGGCGAAGCAGGAAGCCAGCGAGCAGCAGCGCCGGGAGCGGGCCGAACAGCGCGCCGAGGAGCGGGAGGCAGCCCGAGCCGCCGCTACCGCTGCCCGCGAGAAGGAGCGCTTGCTGCTCTCGTTGGCCGGCGAGGCCGGCAACCTGTTCGGCGGTCGTACGGGCCGGAGCATCGCCCGGGGGCTGATGGGGGGAATCCTGGGCCGGCGTTCCTGAGCTGAGCTGGCGCTGAGCAGCACCGCCTGAGCGATCAGCCGTCACGGCTCGCCAGCGTGGGCTGTGGCATCGCTGGCAGGATGCCCACCGTTGCGGAGCAGCCGTGGTGAGTGGCGAGATCTCTGTCGAGGACAGCGCCCACCTGCAGTCGGTGGCCGAAGCCTTCGAGCTGCCCGCACCGGTGGCACGGATCGAACCTCTGGGTAACGGCAATGTGAACGCCACCTACCGCGTGCACCTGGTTGGGCCAGAGCAGGGCAGCACCGTGCTGCAGCGCCTCAACACGGCCGTGTTCCGCCAGCCGCGGCTGGTGATGGCCAACATCGAGGCGGTGGCCGCCCATGTGGAGCGTCGCCTGGCCGAGGGCAATCCCGACCCCGCTGGTCGTGCCTGGCGGATGCCCGCGCTGCTGCGCCGGCGGGGCAGCGATGAACCCTGGCTGGAGCAGGGGGGGGAGTTCTGGCGGATGATCAGCTTCCTGGAGGCCACCCGCAGCGTGGAGGCGATCGAGGGGCCGGAGCAGGCGCGCGAGATCGGCGCGGGCCTGGGCCTGTTCCATGCCCTGATCCACGACCTGCCCGCCGAGCAGCTGGCCGACACCCTGGAGGGCTTCCACGTCACGCCGGCTTACCTGGAGCACTACCGGCGCGTGCTGGCCGACAGCAGGCTGGAGCGGTGCGAGCGCTGCAGCGAGGCGATTGCCTTCGTGGTCGAGCGCGAGCATCGCGCCGGGGTTCTTGAGGAGGCAAGGGCGGCCGGAAAGCTGCAGCTGCGGCCGATCCACGGCGACCCCAAGATCAACAACCTGCTGCTCTGCGAGCGCAGCGGCCAGGCCGTGGCCCTGATCGACCTCGACACCGTGAAGCCAGGCCTGGTGCATTACGACATCGGCGACTGCCTGCGTTCGGCCTGCAATCCCGCCGGCGAGGAGACCACCAACCTTGAAGCCGTGCACTTCGACCTCGACCTCGCGGAAGCGGTGCTGCAGGGCTACCTCGGTGTGGCCCGTGGGTTTCTCACGACCGCCGACCTCGAAGCCATCCCGGATGCCATCGCCCTGCTGCCCTTCGAGCTCGGTCTGCGCTTCCTCACCGACCACCTGGCCGGCGACGTTTATTTCCGCACCGTGCGCCCCGGCCACAACCTGGAGCGAGCCCTGGTGCAGTTCCGGCTGGCGGCCAGTGTGGAGCGGCAGCGGGCGGCGATCGAGGTGCTGGTGGAGCGGCTGTGATGGATTCCAATTCCCCTTTGCGTTCGCCATCACCTCAGCCCGTGCAGCACCCCTTCGCCCTGCGCTCCTTTGCGCCGTCGCCCGCTTCGCTCGCTCTGGCCGGCAGCGTGCGCCGCGATGGCGATCGCCTCAGCCTCCACTACCGGCTGGAGGACCCGGAGGGTCTGGTGCTGGTGCCCCCGGCCATCGCCGCACCGCGTCGGTGTTACGACCTCTGGACCAGCACCTGTTTCGAGTTCTTCCTGGCCGAACCCGGCGCTGAGCCCTATTGGGAGGGGAATCTGGCGCCCAGTGGTGACTGGAACCTTTTCAGGCTGAGTGGCTACCGGCAGGGCCTGACTCCCGAGCCGGCCATCAGCGCGCTCCCCTTCGTGGTGGAGCGCGCTGGGGGCGGCCTTGATCTGATGGTGACGCTGGATCTCGGCGCCCTGCCGCTGGCGGGCCGGCCGCTGGAGCTGGCGGTGACTGCCGTGGTGGAGCTGCGGGATGGGGAGATTCATTATTGGGCCCTAGCCCATCCCGGCGAGCAGGCTGATTTCCACTGGCGGGAGGGGTTTGGGTTGCGGCTGTGAGGGGGCTGGTCGCTGCCAGGCAAATCATGCAGAAACTGCATTGTTGGCGGTGGTAGGCAATCCGCCGCAGAATCAGAGCTAATGACAGCAGCCGACCCTCACTCCGTACCCGACGGCGCACCCCTCTCCGGAGCGTCGAAGCGTTGGTTGTCCCTTCCCTTGTGGAGCGCCTCTTTCCCGGGATGAACAAACGCGCCCTCAGCGAAACCGAGATCTGCGACCGCTTCATCACGCCGGCCCTGCAGCGGGCGGGCTGGCTGTTGGAGCGAATGCGGCGGGAGTATTCGTTCACCGATGGCCGCATCATCGTGCGCGGGCGGCTGGTGAGCCGGGGCCGGCGCAAGCGGGCCGACTACCTGCTGGTCTACGAGGGCGTGCCGCTGGCGGTGATCGAGGCGAAAGACAACAGCCATGCGATCGGCGATGGTCTGCAGCAGGCCCTGGCCTATGCCGAGAGCCTGAACACGCCGTTCGTGTTCGCCTCCAACGGCGATGGTTTTGTGTTTCACGACCGCACCGGCCAGAGCGAGCAGCGCGAAACCAGCCTGGCCCTGGAGGCCTTCCCCAGCCCCGAGGAGCTTTGGCGCCGCTACAGCCTGTGGAAGGGCTTCTCGGCGGAGCAGGAAAAGGTGGTGCTGCAGCCCTATTACGACGGCGGCAGCCGCAAAGACCCGCGCTACTACCAGATCAATGCCATCCAGTCCACGGTGGAGGCGATCACCAAGGGGCAGCAGCGCATCCTGCTGGTGATGGCCACCGGCACAGGCAAAACCTTCACCGCCTTTCAGATCATCTGGCGGCTGTGGAAGGCGGGGCAGAAGAAACGCATCCTGTTTCTGGCCGATCGCAATGTGCTGGTGAACCAGACGATGGTGAACGATTTCCGGCCGTTCACAGACAAGATGGCGAAGCTGAGTACAACCGCCAAAACGATCGAGCGGTCTGATGGTACGCAAGAAACAATCAATGTCGCACTCGATAGGCAACGCCGCATCAATAAATCTCATGAGATTTACCTGGGTCTTTATCAGTCGCTTACAGGGCCAGAAGAGCGCCAGAAGCTCTACAAGGAGTTTTCACCTGGCTTCTTTGATCTGATCGTGGTGGATGAATGCCACCGCGGCAGCGCCGCAGAGAATTCAGATTGGCGCGAGATTCTCACCTATTTCAATGCCGCCACCCAGATCGGCCTCACCGCCACACCGAAAGAAACCAAATATGTGTCGAATATTGAGTATTTCGGCGAGCCGCTCTACACCTATTCGCTCAAGCAGGGCATCCGCGATGGCTTCCTGGCGCCCTACAAGGTGATCCGCGTGCATCTCGATCTGGATGTGGAGGGCTATCGCCCGAAGCCTGGGGAGGTGGATGATCGCGGCGTGGAGATTGAGGATCGCCTCTACAACCAGAAGGATTTCGATCGCAATCTGGTGATCGATGAGCGCACCCTGCGGGTGGCGAAATGGATCAGCGACTACCTCAAGGCCAGCGGCGACCGCATGCAGAAGACGATCGTGTTCTGTGTAGACACCGAGCACGCCCTGATGATGCGCCAGGCCTTGATCAATGAAAACCAGGATCTGGTGGCTGCCAACGGCCGCTATGTGATGCGCATCACCGGCAACGACGAGGAGGGCATGAAGGCCCTCGATGATTTCATCGATCCGATGAATCCCTATCCGGTGCTGGTCACCACCTCCCGGTTGCTGTCAACGGGCGTGGACGCGCAGACCTGCCGGCTGATCGTGCTGGACCGGGAAGTGGGCTCGATGACAGAGTTCAAGCAGATCGTCGGCCGCGGTACGCGGGTACATGCCGACAGCCAAAAATTTTACTTCACCTTGGTGGATTTCCGCAAAGCAAGCAAGCATTTTGCGGATCCGGCGTTTGATGGCGATCCGGTGCAGATCTATGAGCCCGGCGAGGAGGATCCACCCCTGCCGCCCGAGGGAGAAGGCAGCTCAGAGGGCGAGGACGACGATCTCGGGCCCCGAGGGGAAGACGAGGAGGCTGCTGAAGGCCCGCAACATGGTGATGGGCAGGAAGGGGATGGCAACGATCTTCCCGGCCCCCTCCCCCCCGGTCCTCAGCCCCCCGGAGAGCCACGCCGCAAGTACTACATCAAAGGCAAACCGGTGCGCGTGCTCACCGAGCGGATCGAATACCTCGATGAAAACGGCAAACTTGTCACTGAATCCCTGTGCGATTACAGCCGACGCACGGTGCGCGAGCAGTACGCCAGCCTCGATGCCTTCCTGCGCCGCTGGCGGGGGGAGGAGCGCAAGGCCACGATCATCCAGGAGCTGGCCGAGGAGGGACTGCTGCTGGAGCCGCTGCAGCAGGAGCTGGGCCTGGAGCTGGATCCCTTCGATCTGATCTGCCACATCGCCTACGACCAGCCTCCCCTGAGCCGCCGCGAGCGGGCGGCGCGGGTGCAGAAACAGGATGGGTTCAGCCGCTATGGGCCCCAGGCGCGGGCGGTGCTGGAGGCGTTGCTGGAGAAATACCAGCACGAAGGCACGATCGACGACCTGGCGGATGTGAAGATCCTTCAGATTCCGCCATTCAGCGCCATGGGCACCCAGATCGAGCTCGTGCGCCACTTTGGCGTCCGCAAGGCCGACTTCGAGCGGGCGGTGCACGACTTGCAAGCGGCCCTGTATGCGGAGGCCGCCTGAGATGGCAGCGCCTACCTCGACCCCCCGCACGGCGGTGAAGGCGATTCAGGACATCATGCGCAAGGACGTGGGTGTCGATGGCGATGCCCAGCGCCTCTCGCAGCTGTGCTGGCTGTTCTTTCTCAAGATCATCGACGACCAGGACCAGGCCCTGGAGATCACCGAAGACAACTACCGCTCCCCGATTCCGGAGCATCTGCAATGGCGCAGTTGGGCCGCCGATGAGGAGGGGATCACGGGAGATAGCCTGCTGGAGTTCATCAACCAGGAACTGTTTCCCTATCTCAAGGAGATGGCCCTCAAGGGCTCCCATCCCAACCGCGCCAAGGTGGTGCAAGAGGTGTTCCGCGACGCCTACAACTACATGAAATCGGGCCAGCTGCTGCGGCAGGTGGTGAACAAGATCAATGGCGTTGATTTCAATAATCTCAGCGAGCGCAAACACTTCGGCGACATCTACGAACAGCTGCTCAACGATCTGCAGAGTGCCGGCAATGCGGGTGAGTACTACACGCCCCGAGGTGTGACCAGCTTCATGGTGGAGCGGGTGGATCCCAAGCCCGGCGAATTGCTGCTCGACACTTCCGTGGGCACCGGCGGCTTCCTCACCTGCGCGATTCGCCACATGCGCGAGCGCCATGTGAAGAGCATCGCCGATGAGCAGGCGATGCAGGTGGGGCTGCGGGCCACCGAGAAGAAGCAGTTGCCCCACATGCTGTGTGTCACCAACATGCTGCTGCATGGGATCGAGGATCCCAGCTTCGTGCTGCACGACAACACCCTGGCCCGGCCTTACACCAGCTATGGCACGGCCGATCAGGTGGACCTCATCCTCACCAATCCCCCCTTCGGCGGCGAGGAAGAAGACGGCGTGCAGGACAACTTCCCGGGTCAGTTCCGCACCCGCGAAACCGCCGATCTGTTTCTGGCGTTGTTCATGCGGCTGCTGAAGCCCGGCGGCCGGGCCGCGATTGTGTTGCCCGATGGCACCCTGTTCGGCGAGGGCGTCAAAACCCGGCTGAAGGAGCGCCTGCTGACCGAATGCAACCTGCATACGATCGTGCGGCTGCCCAATTCGGTGTTCCGCCCCTACGCCAGCATCGGCACCAATTTGCTGTTCTTCGAGAAGGGATCCCCCACCCAGGAGATCTGGTACTACGAGCACCGCGTGCCCGAGGGCCAAAAGGCCTACTCGATGACCCGCCCGATCAAGCAGGAGCATTTCGCCGATTGCGTGGCCTGGTGGGGCGGCCCCAACCGCGAAGGCCGCGAAGAAACCGAGCAGGCCTGGCGCGTGCCGATCGCCCAGATCCAAGAGCGCAACTACAACCTCGATCTTAAGAACCCCCACACCGTGGCCGAAGACCACGGCGACCCCGAGGAACTGCTGGCCAGCCTGCAGGCTTCGGAGCTGAAAGCATCCGAACTGCGCGACCAGCTCAAGGCGATTCTGGCGGAGGCGCTGCTGCGATGAACGCCGAGCGCTTGCTGGCCCATTTCGAGCGGATTAGCGAAGCGCCAGACGCGACTGCTCGGCTGCGGCGCTTCATCCTGGATCTGGCGGTGCGCGGGAAGCTGGTGGAGCAGGATCCGGAGGACGAGCCTGTTCCGCTCTTGTTGGATGAGATCAAATCGCGAATGAGAAGGCTACGCCTAAATCACGCTTTTTCAGTCATTGACCACTCAGAGATTCCGTTTGATGAGCCATCTGGTTGGACTTGGTGCAGGCTGGGAGAAGTTTGCGAAAAGACAGGATCGGGATCTACACCTAGAGGTGGGAAGGATGTTTACAAGAATTCTGGAGTTCCATTTCTTCGCTCCCAGAATATTTACGACAATGGTCTCCGTCTTGAGGATGTCGCGTTCATTGACGATCTGACTCACGAGCGAATGGCAGGGACTCGGGTTCTCCCTTGTGATTTGCTCTTGAATATTACAGGCGGCTCTATTGGGCGCTGTGCAAAAGTGCCGCTTGATTTTGGCGAAGCCAATATTAGTCAGCACGTTGCCATCATTCGTGTGGCAGCGCGCGGAATGGAAGAGTTTTTGCATTCATTGATTCTCTCGCCATATTTTCAGGGGTTTGTAGACAATAGTCAGACAGGGGCAGGTCGGGGCGGCCTTCCAAAGAATCGAATGGATGCCATTCCAGTCCCTCTCCCACCCCTCGCCGAACAACACCGCATCGTCCCAAGGTGGACGAACTGATGGCCCTCTGCGACCAGCTGGAGGCCGCCCGTCAGCAGCGGGATCACGGCCGCAAGCACCTGCTGGCCGCCACGCTGCAGCGCCTCAACCAATCCACCAAAGACCCCGCCAGTTTCCGCCAAGACGCCAGCTTTGCCCTGCAGGTGCTGCCCTCCCTCACCACCACCCCGGCTCAGATCAAGCAGCTGCGCCAGACGATCCTGAACCTGGCGGTGCGCGGGAAGCTGGTGGAGCAGGATCCGGAGGATGAGCCGGCGGAGGAGCTGCTTCGCTGTATTGCTGCTGATCGGATTCTCCTGCAAAGAACAAGAGGGCGGCTTCGCAACGACGAGATCAAGCCCATATCTAGTGATCTTGTTCCGTATGAGCTTCCTCAGGGTTGGAGATGGGCTCGATTTGGAGACATCATGTACTCACGGGATGGCGAGAGGGTTCCGGTATCGAAGGATGAGCGCAGCCGACGCGCCAAGACGTATGACTACTACGGCGCCTCTGGTGTCATTGACAAGATCGACGGCTTCCTGTTTGACAAGCCCTTGCTGCTGATTGGAGAGGATGGCGCAAATCTTCTAAATCGGTCAACTCCGATTGCTTTCATTGCGCGTGGAAGATATTGGGTGAACAACCATGCTCATGTTCTGGATGGGATTAGCGAGGAGTTTCTTCGTTTTATCGAGCTGACAATCAATGCAACTGACTTGGCTCCTTATGTGACTGGCACTGCCCAGCCCAAGATGAATCAAGCCAAGATGAACAGCATTCCCGTGGCCCTCCCACCCCTCGCCGAACAACACCGCATCGTCGCCAAGGTCGACGAACTGATGGCCTTCTGCGATCAGCTGGAGCAGCAGCTCAACGCCGGCGAACAGCTCAGCCGCAAGCTGCTGGAGGCAGTGGTTCAGGAGGCGTTGGGGGAGCCGGGGCAAGCCGTCGCCCCGTTGGTGTGAGACGGGAGGGGATGACATGCGGTTTTCTCGGTAGACTCAACCAAGCCCAGCACGTTCAGACCTGCGGACCCCAGGATGCGGATCGATAGCCTGCTGCTGGAGAACTTCAAGGGCTTTCAGCGCCGCGAGCTGACCTTCCACCCTCAGTTCAACCTGGTTGTGGGTGAAAATGGAACCGGCAAAACATCCTTGCTTGATGCACTCGCTGTTGCTGCTGGAAGTTGGTTCCTCGGCGTTTCTGGTGTCGACACGCGCCATATTTATCCCCATGAAGTGCGTCTGCAGGCCTTCCCCTCTGAGGCGGGCACCCACTGGGAAGGGCAATATCCGTGTGTCATCGAGGCCCGCGGATCCATTGGTCACGAGCCACACCAATGGCGTCGCAGCCTCAATGGGCCCGCTAGTCGCACCACCCGAATCGGGGCAGCCGGGATCAAGACGTTGGCGGAGCAGACAACACAGGCTGTGCGTGAAGGCCAATCCATCAATCTGCCGCTGATCTCCTATTACGGCACCGGCCGCCTCTGGCTGGTGCCAAGAGAGCAAGGACAGGTCAAGGAACCACCCAACAGCCTTCTCAGCAATAAACTATCCCGTTTAGATGGTTATAAGACCAGTGTTGATCCTCGCCTTTCGGTTAGTGCTCTGACCCAGTGGGTTGCACGCCAATCCTGGTTCAGCTTTCAGCAGGGCGGCCAGGACAGTCAAAGCTTTCAAGTGGTCCGTCGTGCTCTGCTGAATATCATCCCTGGCGCCGAAGACTTGTATTTCGATGCCAAGCTGGGGGAAGTGGTGTTGCGCTTCGCCAATGGGGAACAACAACCCTTCATGAATCTCAGCGATGGTCAGCGTGCCATGCTGGCCGTCGTGGGCGATCTTGCCCAGAAAGCCGCCACGTTGAACCCCCACCTGGGTGCAGATGTGCTCAGTGAAACCGAGGGTGTCGTGATGATTGATGAGCTTGATCTGCATCTTCATCCCACCTGGCAGCGACACGTGATTGAGGATCTCCGCAGCACCTTCCCGAAGATTCAGTTCATCTGCACTACCCACTCACCGTTCCTGATCCAATCGCTTCGTTCGGGAGAGGAGCTGTTGATGTTAGAAGGCCAGCCCACGGCCAAGTTGGGTGATCTTTCGATCGCCGAGATTGCTGAAGGCATCCAGGGGGTGCCTGACACCAGCGTTAGTGCTCGCTATGGCGAGATGAGGGAGACAGCTAAGAGTTATCTCCAGTTGCTTGAGGAAACAACCCTCACCCCAGCAGCTAAATCGGATGCTTTTAGGGACCAGTTGGCTGAGACGATCTCACCCTTCGCAGATAATCCCGCCTTCCAGGCTCTTCTGGAGTTGCAGAGGGTAGCCCGCCTGGGGGGTGGCTGATGCGGCCGATTCGGCGTGGTGCTTCACCCCGCCTTGGGGACTTCTCCAACTATCGCGATGCCCTTCCGGAGCTGGTCAGCAGGTTGGGTCGCTATTGCAGCTACTGCGAGCGCTTGATTCCTGTCCAGCTGGCTGTTGAACATATCCAGCCCAAGGGCCTGCCCGTTTATCAATCCTTGATCGGAAGATGGGAGAACTTCCTGCTGGCTTGTGTGAACTGTAACTCCACCAAGAAAGACAAGGATGTTGTGTTGAGTGATGTTCTGCTGCCTGATCGTGACAATACCTTTTTGGCTTATCTCTACGATGCTGGTGGTGGCGTGCAGGTTTCCCCGTCGCTCAGTCGCTCGGAGCAGAAACTTGCTCTTGCCACCCTCACTCTTGTGGGACTTCAGCGGACAGGTCCCGCCGCAGCCGACGCCAACGGACGACTGATCGCGCTTGACCGCATCAAGCAGCGCCTTGAAGCATGGCTGATGGCGGAATATGCGCGGGACAAGCTTCTTGCCTTGCGTCCAGGCGATGCTGTGGTGGTTGAGGCCTTGGTGCGTCTGGCTCAGGCTACTGGTTTTTTCAGTGTCTGGATGGAGGTATTTGTTGAAGATCCCGCCATCCGCAACCGACTGGTCGACGCTTTCGCAGGTACGCGCGACAGTGGGTGCTTTGACCCGCAAACCTCCGAGCTTGTTCAACCTGCTCCCAACCCAGATCAGCTACCCAATGGTGGCAAACTCTGATATGGCTGTTTGTCTTGCCGCTGTTCGGCCCGAACTGATGGCCCTCTGCGACCAGCTGGAGCAGCAGCTCAGCCAGGCCGATCAGCAGCGCAGGCGGTTGCTGGAGGCGGTGTTGGCGGAGGCGTTGCAGTCTTCTACGCCGGCCCTAGGCTCAGAGTCGAGAGTCTGATCATGCTCAATCGCATCCACGTTCGGGGATTCAAATCGCTTCGCGATGCCACCGTGGAGCTGGCGCCTCTGGTGGTGTTGTTCGGCCCCAATGCCGCTGGCAAGAGCAATCTCCTCGAAGCGCTCTTGCTGCTCTCACGCTTGGTGGGAGAGCGAACCCTCAGCGAAGCCTTTGCCGAAGGGATCCGTGGCTATCCCCTGGAAGCATTCACGCTGGCGGATGGGGGACTGGAGCAACTCCTCCATGGCCCCTTGCCTCACTTGCGGCTGGAAGTGGAAATGAGCACGCCGTTGCCAGCGGCAAGCCGCAGGCGACCTGACATCCTCTCCTATCAGGTGGAGGTGGCGATCGACCCACATTCCGGCAGGCTCTCGGTTCAGGATGAAAGGCTGGAGGATTTAACGGCAAACCACAAGCCACGCCATCGCAACCCATGCCTGGAAAAAATGGCACGTGAGCGGGATGGAATCACCACCGATGTCCTAGCCATCAGACGCCAAGGTTCTCCTAGCCATCCCTATGAGGAAAGTGTTGGCCTTCCCCATACCATTGTTTCCAATCGTCAGTTCACCGGGGCTGAGCGCTACCCACTGTTCGATCAGCTGCACCAGGAAATCGGCACGTGGCGCATCCTCTACCTTGATCCGATCAAGTCCATGCGGGACCCTCAACCCCCGCGCGATGTGAATGACATCGGCAGCCGTGGCGAATGGCTCGTTCCCTATCTGCACCGCCTCAAGTATCAGCAGCCCCAAGCCTTTGATGCGGTGAAGCGTGTGATCGCGATGGCAATTCCCACCATCACGGCGCTGCGAACCGACCTTAATGAGAAGCGCGGTGAACTGGAGCTCAGCATTCAGATGGATGGCCTCTGGCTTCCTTCCCGTGTCGTGTCGGAAGGCACCTTGCGTTTGCTGGCTCTTTGTGCAATGGCCGCCAATCCCTTTCAGAAGGGTCTCGTGGCCTTTGAAGAGCCGGAAAATGGCGTTCACCCTCGCCGCATCGAGGTGGTCACCCGGCTTCTGGCGCGTGCTTCCCGCAGCCAGCAGGTGATTGTCACCACCCATTCTCCCCAGGTGGTGGTGGAGATGGTGCGCATGATTCGCGATGGTGAACTCGAGGCCAAAAATGTTCGCCTGATTCGATGTGCAACAACCGCAGCCGGATCCACCTATCAACCCTTCGATTCGCTGGGGCCCCTCTTGGATGACAACGACATCACGGAGGGTTTGACCACCAGCGATGATGCCCGGGTCCTTCAGGCCATGACGATCGGAGGTTGGTTGGATGGCTGATCGCTTGGCCATCGATGTCTTTTGTGAAGACAGTGGCCATGAAACCTTCCTGCGAAATCTGATTAAAGTCCTTGCCAGCTCCGCCGCACTCTCCACCCCTGAGTTGCGTCTTCATTCCGCCCGTGGCGGCCATGGTCGTGCTATCGCTTCCCTCAAAGCCTGGCAGCGAGCGGTTCGCGTGGGCGATCAACTCCGTGGCGACGCCTTGTTGGTGATGATCGACGCCAACAGCACCGGATGGCGGCCCATGCTGAAGCAGATTCTGGATGCTGTTGATGCTTCGCTCTATCCCAGTGTGCTGATTGCCTGCCCTGATCCTCATGTCGAAGTTTGGTGCACGGCTGATCCAGAGGCATTTCAATCATTATTCAGTGCCCCTGTTCCACCGCCGCCCCCACGATCAGGCCGTCTTGTTTACAAGCGATGGCTCAGTGATGCTTTGGAGCAGGTTGGCGTGCCTGTGCTCACCGACCCCATGGCGATCTGCCTTGACCTTCTTCCTGTAATGGATATGAACAAGGCTTGTCGTAACGACGCGTCACTCAATCATCTTGTTTCTGAGCTCCGCGCTTGGCTTGTCCGCAATCGCTCCATATCTTGAGGATTTTCAGAAGGTCTCTGCTATTCTCAAATTGGTCATCATTCCTTGTGATTGCACGCGACATCAACCGGATCTGGATCTATCGTTCGGGCTTCAAAAACTAGCTGCTTTGTATGGCCTCACCGGCCACCACAGAGGCCGATCCATTGTGTGATTCGATCGACACCTTCTTTGCATCGGTGATCGCCCATCAACGCCCCTCCACCAGCTTCTGAAGAAAGGCCTCATCCACTGCCCCGGAGAAGGCCTCGCCATTCACCACGAAGAAAGGGGTGCCCTCCAGGCCGAGCCGATCGGCCAGTTCCCGGTCGCGGTTGATCGCCTCCAGGCTGGCGGGGCCCTGCCGATCGCTGTTGAAGCGCTTCAGGTCTAGGCCCTGGTTGCGGGCGATCTCCAGGTAGAGGGGCTCACCCATGCGCTCCTGGGCGGCGAAGAGCGCATCGTGGAACTCCCAGAATTTGCCCTGCTGCTGGGCGGCCCAGGCAGCCCGGGCCGAGGGGAGCGCTTCCGGGTGGATCCGCTCAAGCGGATAGAACTTGTAGGTGAGGCTGAGTTTGCTGGAATTTTTGGCCAGGAAGGCCTGCAGGCTGCTGCTGGCGCCGGCGCAGTAGGGGCACTGGAAATCGGAGAACTCGATCAATTGCACCTTGCCCTTGCCCAGGGTGGGGGAGCTGCCGATCGCGGCGGCTGGGTTGCGTTGCAGCTCGGAGAGGGCCCCTTCGCGGGCCTGCTTTTTCTTTTCCTCCAGCCGGCGCAGCTGGGTCTGCAGGGCCTCGAACACCGCCTCGGGATGGCGCTGCAGCACCTCCAGCACCCGCGCCTCGAAGTCCGCGCTCACGGCCGGCAGTGGGGCTGCGGCTGTGGCGGAGGCCCCAGGAGCCGCGGCGGCGGGGAGGGCGCTAGCGCCCAGGCTGAGCAGCAGTGTCAGCAGCAGGGCCAGGCTCCGGCCTAGGGCGGCGCGAGGCCATGGGCCGAGGCGGTTTCTGGGGTCCGCAGGGGCGCCGAGCGGGGCAAGGTCGGGGGATGCCGGCGGCTTCACGGCAGTGGGGGGTGGGGGTGGAGTCCACTCTCGGGTGCCTCAGTGGCCTACGGCTGCTGCCCGCCAAAACTGCAGCCGGCTGTGATGGAGGCTGCGACTGCGTCGCCGCCACTCGACACCGATCACCCGACCACCCGTTACGGATCACGGATGACGGGATGGTGTCGCCGTCTCTGGAAGGAGACCTTCACTCGCCCCGGGAGCGCTCATCTAAAGCACTTTGTTTTCAGCCCGCCGCCGGCGATGGAGGAGGCTGGGAGTCCGCGCACGACCATCGATGGCCGCCGCAACCCGATCGATCGCTGCCCTGGTGCTGCGCCGCATCGCCTCCGATGCGGACACCGCCTCCGATGCGGGAAGCGACTCAGAGCAGCAAGCCGCCCCAGAGCGGGGCTTTGGAGGCGGATCCGGCCGGCGGGCCGCTTCCGGGGGCCGGGGCGGCCGGGGCCGCAAGCCCGGCGCCTTCGGGCCGCAGGAGGGCAGCGGATCCCACGGGCGCCGCAAACGGGGCAGTGGCCTCAGTGCCGCCGATCGCTCGCCGCTCGGCAAGGCCCCCGATCTCGATGCGATCATCGCCCGCCAGCGCCTGGGTCTGCCCCTGGCCGGCCGCCTGCGGGAGGCGGATGTCACCCGGGCCTGGAAACTCGCCGCCGCCGACCACCACCCCGACCGCGGCGGCCGGCACGACACCATGCAGGCGGTGAATATCGCCCGCGACCTGCTGCTGGGCCGGGGGGTGGACTGAGCTGATCGGTCTGGCACCCAGTGGCTGGGAGGATCGAATTCCCCGCCTCCGGCTTCCATGCTTGAACGTGCCGCCCTGCTGGGCAGCTGGCAGCTCTGGGCCGGCCTCTCGGCCCTGTTCGCTGCCATCACCTCCCTGCTGGCCAAGCTGGGGGTGGAGGGGATCAGCAGCAACCTGGCCACCTTCCTGCGCACCGTGGTGGTGCTGGTGTTGCTGGCGGGTGTGGTGCTGGTGGGCGGTGACCTGCGCCCCTGGCCCGAGCTGCCGCGGCGCAGCCTGATCTTCCTGCTGTTCTCCGGGCTGGCCACCGGCGTGTCGTGGCTGTGCTGGTTCCGGGCCCTGCAGCTGGGTCCGGTGTCGCGGGTGGCGCCGATCGACAAGATCAGCGTGGTGCTGGTGGCCGTGCTGGGGGTGACCCTGCTGGGCGAGAGCCTCGACCCGCGCCAGTGGATCGGCGTGGCGCTGATGGGAGTCGGGGCCGTGCTTCTGGCCCTGCGTTGAAGGCTGGCCCGGTGGTCCTGCGTTGAAGGTTTGAGGGCCGCCTGCGGAGCCTGCTGGAGAGGCCGAGAGAGCGTTGGTGAATCCACCAGGGCAACCCTGCCGCTTCAGGATGTTCATCAGGTCGTAATGACCCCCTCGTGCCAGCAATGCAGCGGCCAGGCGCTGCAGATCAGCAGCCTCCTTGGCGTTGTCCTGCAGCGGCTTGATGCCCGCTGCGCCATGCCCGTCGATCGCAGCCCCTGACTGGCAGGCAGGGTGCTTGGGGTTAAGCGGCATAGAGCTGCTGGTGGCCTGGCCACACGAGGGGTTTGTTCGAAGGAAGTTGCGTTGCTCCCCCTCATGCCAAGCTATGGCAGCTCAAGGCAATCAGCTATGGATTCTTCATTAATGGCTGCTGATATTGCCCGGCCAAAGAGATAACGGCAAAGATTCACCTCTTGGATTAAGGTTCCTCTTTAATTGCCCTTGTCAATCTGCAAGCCGAACTGCAGGTCGAGAGATTCTGTGGAGTTCTGCTGATCGTACTGCTTGAGTGCGTTTGCATCTTTCTCTTCGAATTCTCGGCATCGATAATTCGGAGAAGAAGAACTTCCGTTTTTTATTGGGCAAAGCATAAGCTTGATGTAACCCAACGCATCTGCCTCCCAGGCCAGGCGCTGCCCCGAAAACAACGATGCGTGCGGCTGTTTGGACAGGAGGGGCATGATCACGCTGAGTTCAACCGCGTTAGTTCCTGTGGGGATGTTCACAAGGATCGAGCGATACTTCGTATTGTCAGGATCGATGAAGTCATCGCCAAACAGCCGACCAATTGCGATCAGTTCCCCCGGCGTGCGCTCAACTCTACGCTCCTTGTGCAGCACGGGATCATCCTTTAGAACTGCATTCAATTCTTGGATAAATTCTTTGTTTGCGTTGGCGCCTGTTCTCGTGGCAAGGTTAATGCCTCGTAAGGTCCAGATGTTTGCCAAAAGATAAACGCGACGGCTGCTGACGTTGGTTGCCTTGATCTCCAGCAGCATCTCCTGGCCTACCGCTGGCGTAGGGCGATACGGCACTGGCTTGAGGGAGGCCTCCAGGCTGAGATGGGCCGGCTGCTGGGAAGGTACATAGATATCTTTATAAATAAAGGTATAAACACCCCATGCCGCGGCAATCAAGATGCCGCCGGAGCGGATCCATTCATGCAGCAGCGGCGAGCTGCTCCAGGAGGGTGGACGCCACCAGGCCCGATCGGAGCCGCTGCCTGGCATCCCCTCCTTGCGCTCCCTCTCGTCAGCTTCTACGCCGCGTTCCCGATCTCTCGGCATCGATCTGCTACTGCTTGCGAGGGCAGGGCCGCTTGGGCAGCAGGGGCTTGCACTGACTGTTGATCGCGCCGAGCAGGCTGCCATAGGCCCGTTCCGGTGGCGGCAGCTGCTCGATCGTGGCCAGCAGGGCTCGATCCGGCACCGCTCCCTTCACCAGGGCGGCCATCTCGGCGGCATCGCAGGAGGATGTGGCTGTGGCTCCCAGTCCGGTGAGGAGGGCATAGCCGCGCTGGCTGGCCGAACCCACCGCCGTCGCGTAGCGGTCGCCGTAGGCCGAACGGGCCGCAATCAGCAGGGGGGTGGCATCCGGGAAGGCCTTGCGGGCAGGGCTGGCACCCAGCAGCACCCCTCCCCGACAGGTGGCCTGCAGGATTGGCAACACATTGGATCCTGCGCCATCCGTTGGTGCGGGCAGCAGCCGCTCTGCCAGCGCTGTGGCGATCCAGTAGGTGACCAAGGCGCGCCCCTGGGGTGGCTTGGCTTGGCCGTAGGCCTCAGCGAGCAGATCCCGATCCAGCAGCACTTCACCGCTGGTGGCGCAATAGGCGGCCGTGGGAGCGGGAACACGGGCCGGTGCCTTGGGGTTGCAGGTGCCCTGCACCGAAGCGTCTCGTGGCAACAGGCGCACGCTGGGGAAGGGCAGGGCGGCGGTGGTGGGGTCTGCGGCCCAGCCCTGGCGCAGCTCGGCGGTGGCGGCGGTGACGGCGGCGCTCAGATCGGCAGCGGAGGCTGGGGCGGCGCCACTGGCCGGCGCCAGCAGCAGAACCAGCAACGACCCCTGCAAGGGCAGCGCGGCAGGGCGGGATCGGAAGAACGGGCCGGCCATGGCGGGCAGGACGGAACGCAGCCAGTCTGGGCTGCCGGTGCGGTGCCGTCAGCGGGCCTTGGGGCAGCTCACCACTTGGGTAGCGCCCGCCAGTCGCCGCTGAGCTGAAAGGCGCCCCAGACCCGGATGTCGTTGTAGGTGGAGTTTTTGTTGTTGCGGAACTCGACCTGGGTGTCGCGTAGGGCATCGGCGCGGCCTTGGCCGGCCTTGAGCTTGTTGTAATAGCGCTCCATGAAGGTGGCCGTCAAAGCGTCGTCCACCTTCCAGAGGCTGAGCAGGGTGGAGCGGGCCCCCGCCACCGCCAGCGAACGCTGCAGCCCGTAGACGCCCTCGCCGCTGCGCACACCGCCCAGGCCGGTTTCACAGGCCGAAAGGGTCACCAGTTCGGTGCCCTCCAGATCCATGGCGGTGGCCTCCGCCGCCGTGAGATAGCCGTCGTCGCTGGGGTTGGCATCGGGCCGGTTGGCACCGGCAAACACCAGGCCGCTGCGCTGCAGCGGGTCTTCCCGGCTGGGGGTGGCGGGTGCGGTGCCCTCAGATGGGGTGCCGCCAGATCGGGCGCCTGGGGCAGCGGCACCTATCGCTGTGTCATTGGTTGGGGGCTGATCCGCCAGGAAGAAGCCATGGGTGGCGATGTGCAGAATTCGCGGCGCCCGCTGGCCCAGCACCACTGAGGCGGTGGCGGCTGTGCCGCTGATCACCGCACCGCCGCCCAGCAGGGGTGCCAGCTGGCGGGCTTCCTGCTCCGTGCCCGCCAGCTGTTGCCAGGCGGTGAGGCCCCGCAGGCCGGCGGAGCGCTGCTGGCCGCCGCGTAGCGCAGTGGGCCCCCCAGCTCCTGCAGCAGTTGAGGCAGCTGTAGCGGTGGCTGTGGCGCTGGCGCCGCCTTTGGCCGAGCGGGAGGCGGCGTTGAAATCCGGGTTGGCGATCAGCACCGGCGCCGCGCCGGCCTTGGCGGGTTGCTGGAGCCGCAGCAGATCCCGGCCGGTGGTGAGCAGCCGCAAGGCCACCGCATCGCCCAGGATTTGGCCATCGGCCGTGATGGGTCCATCGGTCAGCTCGCCGCCCTTGGGCCCTGCCACCGGCAGGGCCGCGAACGGCAGGCGGTTGATTTCCCCATCCGGTGAGATGAACAGCTCCCGCACCCCCGTCAGCTCCCGTTGCAACGGCGCCAGCACCAGCTTGCTCACCACCGCCAGCTTCTTGGCGGCAGCCGCTTGTTGATTGGCATCGGCGCTGGCGGCCACGGCCGCTGCCACAGCCGCATCGATCGGCGCCGCCTCCCCCAGCGGGATGGCGCGAATCGTGCCATCGGGGCGCAGCAGCAGGGCCAGGTAGCGAGACGGGCCAAAACTGGTCTCCCAGTTCTTGCTGGCGTCGTGGGACCGGTAGCGCTGGAACTCCACCAGCAACCCACCAGCTGGCAACAGCGCCGCAATCTGAGCCGCCTCCGCCAGCCGCGGCTGGATCTGCGGCAGCTGGCGGTAGAGCTCCTGCTCCAGCTGCTCCTTGCGGGCCAGCAGCGGTGCCTGCTGCTGCGGCGTGAGGGTGGTGTTGGCCAGCTGGGCCGTCACGTCGCTGAGCTGCTCGAACAGGGGCCGCTGCGGGCCGCTGCGGGCCAGCAGCGCCTGGCTGCGCTGGATGTCCTGCAGCAGCCCCTGGCGGTTCAACCGCGTGAACAGCGCCAGGGCCGCACCCGCCTCACCCTGCTGCGCCTGCGAAAAGGGAACCTGCCAGCGATCGCCGAACACCTCCACCAGCGCCAGCCGCCGTCCCTCGGGCAGCAACGGCAGCTGGCCCTGCAGGTAGGTCACATCCGTGCTCACCGATTCTCGCAGCAGCGGCAGCGCGGCGCTGGGGTTGGCCAGTTGCAGCTTCAGGACCGCCAGTCTGGTGGCGTTGATGGCCAGACTCTCCTGGTAGGCCGGGTTGGTCTTCGCTAGCTCGCGAAAGATCTTTGCGGCTTCTTCCATGGGGGCCAGCGCCTCCTGGCGGCGGCCCAGGTTCCTGTAGATGAAGCCCAGGTTGCTCAGGGAAGTGGCCAGATCGCCCTGGAAGGCCGGGTTGGTCTTCTCCAACTCGCGATAGATCTTCACCGATTCTTCCGTGGGGGCCATTGCCTCCTTACGGCGGCCCAGGTCGCTGTAGATGAAGCCCAGGTTCATCAGGGAAGTGGCCAGATCGCCCTGGAAGGCCGGGTTGGTCTTCGCCAGCTCGCGGCGGATCTTCACCGCTTCTTCTGTGGGGTCCAGCGCCTCCTGGCGGCGGTCCAGGAGCTTGTAGCAGTTGCCCAGGTTGTTCAGGGAAGTGGCCAGATCGCCCTGGAAGGCCGGGTTGACCTTCGCCAGCTCGCGATAGGTCTTTACCGCTTCTTCCGTGGGGGTCAGTGCCTCCTGGCGGCGGCCCAGATCGCTATACATTACGCCCAGGTTGATCAGGGAACCGGCCAGATCGCCCAGGAAGGCCGGGTTGGTCTTAGCCAGCTCGCGGCGGATCTTCACCGCTTCTTCTGTGGGGTCCAGCGCCTCCTGGCGGCGGCCCAGGTTTCTGTAGTTGATGCCCAGGTTGTTGAGTGCCGTGGCCAGATCGCCCAGGAAGGCCGGGTTGGTCTTCGCCATCTCGCGATAGGTCTTTACCGCTTCTTCTGTGGAGGCCAGCGCCTCCCGGCGGCGGCCCACCTCGCTGTACAACACACCCAGGCTGCCCAGGGAAGCGGCCAGATCGCCCTGGAGGGCCGGGTTGGTCTTCGCCAACTCGCGATAGATTTTCATGGCTTCTTCCGTAGGGGCCAGCGCCTCCTGGCGGCGGCCCAGGTCGCTGTAGCGCACGCCCAGGCTGCCCAGGGACCAGGCCAGATCGCCCAGGAAGGCCGGGTTGGTCTTCGCCAGCTCGCGGCGGATCTTCAGCGCTTCTTCCGTGGGGGCCAGCGCCTCCTGGCGGCGGCCCAGTCCGCTGTAGTGGTTGCCCAGATTGTTCAGGGAAGCGGCCAGGTCGGGCAGGACGGCCGGGTTGGTCTTCGCTAGCTCGCGATAGATCTTTACCGCTTCTACCGCAGGGGCCAGCGCCTCCTGGCGGCGGCCCAGTTCGCTGTAGATCCCACCCAGGTTGCTGAGGGACCAGGCCAGATCGCCCAGGACGGCCGGGTTGGTCTTTGCTAACTCGCGATAGATTTTCATGGCTTCTTCCGTAGGGGCCAGCGCCTCCTGGCGGCGGTCTAGCCCTGTAAGGTGAGCGCCCAGGTTGCCCAGAGAAGCGGCGAGAGCGCCCTGGAGGGTCGGGTTGGTCTTCGTCAGTTCGCGACGGATTTTCAGCGCTTCTTCTGTGGGGGCCAGCGCCTCCTGGCGGCGGCCCAGTTCGCTGTAGCGGTTGCCCAGGTTGTTTAGGGACAGGGCCAGGTCGGGCAGGACGGCCGGGTTGGTCTTCGCCAGCTCGCGATAGACTTTTACCGCTTCTTCCGTGGAGGCCAGCGCCTCCTGGCGGCGGCCCAGTTCGCTGTAGCTGTTGCCCAGGTTGTTCAGGGAACTGGCCAGATCACCCAGGAAGGCCGGGTTGGTCTTAGCCAGCTCGCGGCGGATTTTCACCGCTTCTTCTGTGGGGGCCAGCGCCTCCTGGCGGCGGCCCAGGTCGCTGTAGCTGATGCCCAGGTTGGACAGGGACCTGGCCAGATCGGCTAGGAAGGCCGGGTTGGTCTTCGCCAGCTCGCGGTGGATTTTCACCGCTTCTTCATCCAGGGCCAGCGCCTCCTGGCGGCGGCTCAGGTCGGTGTAGCGCACGCCCAGGTTGGTCAGGGCCCTGGCCAGATCGGCTAGGAAGGCCGGGTTGGTCTTCGCCAGTTCGCGGCGGATCTTCACCGCTTCTTCTGTGGGGGCCAACGCCTCCTGGCGGCGGCCCAGTTCGCCTAAGTACTTACCCAGGTTGGTCAAGGCTATGACAAGAAACCGCCATGTTTCTGGCTGACTGCCCTCCAGCTGCCGCAGGATCCGAACTGCCTCCTCGGTTGGTGCCAGTGCCTCTTGCTTCTGCCCCACTCTGCTGAGGAAGGACCCCAGGTTGATGAGTGCCTGCGCCCGAAACACATCAAGGGCCGGCCGATTCGCCTGCACCCACGCCACCACCTGCTTCTGCAGCCGCAAGGCTTCTGCCGGATCACCCTTGGCAGCGGCTGCATTGGCAGCATCAAACCACCCCTGCACCTCCTTCGGGATCCCACGGTCGGCAGGGCCTGGCGCCTGGGCCAGCAAGGTTTCAGCTGAATGGTCAAGCCCCTTAGTGGCCGCTTCCAACGCCGCTGCCGGCAGGGCCGACTGCAGGAGCAAAGGCCCAATCAGCAGCCAGTGCAAACGACCGGCGGGGCGGGTGAAGGCCATGGCTCGATCGTTCTTCTTCGCCCATCATGACCAGTGCTTGGGGCTTCCGCCTCCCTGGGTGCGAGCGGCTTGATCCGTGGCCCCGCCTCACACCGATGGTTCCTGACCGGTTCCAGCGGGGTGGCAGCCCTGGCCCCGGCTCCTGAGCCAAGGATTGACTGGACTGAGGAGGCAGGCCTGTGCCGAACGTTCGCGATTGCCAGGCCAAAGCAACTACCGCCAGAGTCGATCTCCAAACTGTCGTCATACCGAGTCTGAACCGCATAAGAAGGTGAGATCGGCAATCCGCTCAAACGGGCCGACAGCGCCGCGCCTCCGCAAGATCAGCCTGGGCGATCCGCAGGAAGCGAATGGCATCGGGATCAGCCATGCAGCAATATTCCCTCCTGGTAAGCCTGGCTGGTAACGGCGCTTCTGTATTGCTGCCGTTGTCTTACTTCGCTCTCGCAATAAAGAAGCAGATCAAGAGGAAGCCGATGGCTGGAGTATTCGCGCCACAGGGCTCCCAACACGCGCACGCGCACGCGGCCGGCCAGCAAATGATCCGGCACGGTGATCAGTAGATCCAGGACGGAATCTGTCCGGGCTGTGCCCCTGGCGCGTGATCCAACCAGGCTGACCTGGGCAACCGGAATGGCCGCAGCCATCCCGGAAGCGATGGGGAGGCGAGAGGCCCAGAACCACACCAAGAAAACCAGCCAGCGGTGCTGCTTTGAGCCAACCTGCAGCGGATCGCGTTGGCCGTTTCCAATACTGCACTGGGCCTCAGCGGCTTGCCAGCCAGGCCTCCAGATCGTCTGCCCCCTTGAAATCCAGCAACGCTTCGGCCAATGCCTCCAGCTGAGGCAGCGGCAGGGGGCGGATCCGAGCTTCCTGGCTGGGGGTGAGGCCACCGCAGCGGCGGCGCAACTGGCGCAAGGTGATCTCCAGCTCGCCGGTTTTCAGCCCCTGCTCCCGCCCACGCTGCTCGCCGAGCCCAAAGATCTCCCTGTAGGCCACGCTCTTGCTGAAGTCCTCCAGGGTGATGCCGCCCATGGCGCAGATCTCCTGAATTGGTCGGGTCGTGAAGCGTGCCAACAGGATAGCGGCGGTGGCATCGGCGATCTGGCCTTCCAGTTCTGTACCGGCCACGGTGGAACGGATCTGGGCGGTGGTGAGGGGCAACCGCTCCTCCTTCTCCAGCAGCAACGCCAGGGTGCGCAGCAGCTCCAGGCCCTGCTGGGCCGCGAGGAACACACCATCCGGCCGGTGCTCCAATGCCTTGAACACCGGGGCCACAAAGCGATACCCGCCCGCATCCGCAGGCAGATCCGGGAGCAGCTGCAGGATGCGATCGGGCTGGCTCTGAAACAACCAAAAGAAGAGTTTGTCGCTGGCGGTCATCGGCGGCGGGCGGGCCACGGGTCATCCTGCCGGCAGCTCACCACTTGGGCAGGGCCCGCCAGTCACCGCTGAGCTGGAAGGCACCCCACACCCGGATGTCGTTGTAGATGGAGTTTTTGTTGCTGCGGAACTCGGCCTGGGTGTCGCGCAGGGCATTGGCGCGGCCTTGGCCGGCCTTGAGCTTGTTGTAGTAGCGCTCCATGAAGGTGGCCGTCAAAGCGTCGTCCACCTTCCAGAGGCTCAGCAGGGTGGAGCGGGCACCGGCCACCGCCAGTGAACGCTGCAGCCCGTAAACCCCTTCACCGCTCTGCACACCGCCCAGGCCGGTTTCACAGGCCGAAAGGGTCACCAGTTCGGTGCCCTCCAGATCTATGGCGGTGGCTTCCGCCGCTGTGAGATAGCCGTCGTCGCTGGGGTTGGCATCGGGGCGGTTGGCGCCGGCGAACACCAGGCCGCTGCGTTGCAGCGGGTCTTCCCGGCTGGGGGTGGCGGCTGCGGAACCATCTCCGGCGCCGCCACCGGCAGCTGGCCGTGCCCAGGCGCCCGTGGCTGCCGGGCCGCCGGCCGCGTTGGCTCCCGCAGCGGCCTGATCCGCCAGGAAGAAGCCATGGGTGGCGATGTGCAGAATCCGCGGCGCCCGCTGTGCCAGCACCAGTGAGGCGGTGGCGGCCGGGCCGCTGATCACCGCGCCGCCGCCCAGCAAGGGTGCCAGCTGGCGGGCTTCTTGCTCGGTGCCCCCCAGCGGTTGCCAGGCGGTGAGGCCGCGCAAGCCGGGGGAGCGTTGCTGACCGGCGCGGAGCCCAGTTGGGCCCGTGCCCGTGGCCGTGGAGGCGGCGGCTGAGGCGCTGGCGGCGCCTGGGGCTGAGCGGGAGGCGGCATTGAAATCCGGGTTGGCTATCAGCACCGGCGCCCCACCGGCCTTGGCGGGTTGCTGGAGCCGCAGCAGGTCACGGCCGGTGGTGAGCAGCCGCAACGCCACTGCATCGCCCAGGGTGCGGCCATCGGCCGTGATGGGGCCATCAATCATGCCGCCGTCCTTGGGCCCCGCCACCGGCAGCGCCGCGAACGGCAGGCGGTTGAGTTCCCCATCCGGTGACACGAACAGCTCCCGCACCCCCACCAGCTCCCGCTGCAACGGCGCCAGCACCAGCCGGCTCACATCTGCCAGCTTCTTGGCAGCGTCGGCCTGTTGATTGGCATCGGCGCTGGCGGTCACGGCCGCTGCCACCGCCGCATCGATCGGCGCCGCCTCCCCCAGCGGGATGGCGCGGATCGTGCCGTCGGGCCGCAGCAGCAGGGCGAGGTAGCGGGGTGGGCCGTACTGGTTCGTGCTGGCGTCGTGGGAGCGGTAGCGCTGGAACTCCACCAGCACCCCACCAGTCGGCAGCAGCGCCGCGATCTGCCGGGGTTCCACCAGCCGCGGCTGGATCTGCGGCAGCTGGCGGTAGAGCTCCTGCTCCAGCCGCTCCTTGCGCGCCAGCAGCTCGCTCTGCTGCTGCGGCGTGAGGGTGGTGCTGGCCAGCTGGGCTGTCACAACGCTGAGCTGCTCGAACAGGGGCCGCTGCGGTCCGCTGCGGGCCAGCAGCGCTTGGCTGCGCTGAATGTCCTGCAGCAGGCCCTGGCGATTCAGCCGCGTGAACAGCGCCAGGGCAGCGCCTGCCTCACCCTGCTGCGCTTGAGAGAAGGGGATCTGCCAGCGATCACCGAACACTTCCACCAGCGCCAGCCGCCGCCCCTCCGGCAGCAGCGGCAGCTGGCCCTGCAGATAGGCGACCTCCGTGCTCACAGTTTCCTTCAGCAGCGGCAGGGCGGCGCTCGGATTGGCCAGTTGCAGCTGCAGGACCGCCAGGTTGGTGGCGTTGCGGGCCAAACCCTCCTGGAAGGCCGGGTTGGTCTTCACCAGCTCGCGATTGAGCTTCACCGCTTCTTCCGTGGGAGCCAGCGCCTCCTGGCGGCGGCCCAGGTTGTCGTAGTTGATGCCCAGGTTGTTCAGGGAAGTGGCCAGATCGCCCAGGAAGGCCGGGTTGGTCTTCGCCAGCTCGCGAAAGGCCTTCACCGCTTCTTCTATGGGGGCTAGCACCTCTTGGCTGCGGCCCAGTTCGCTGTAGAACTTGCCCAGGTTGTTCAGGGAAGCGGCCAGATCGTCCAGGAAGGCCGGGTTGGTCTTCGCCAGCTCGCGGCGGATCTTCACCGCTTCTTCTGTGGGGGCCAGCGCCTCCTGGCGGCGGCCTAGACCGCTGTAGGAGAGGCCCAGGTTGTTCAGGGAGCTGGCCAGGTCGTTCAGGACGGCCGGGTTGGTCTTCGCCAGCTCGCGGCGGATCTTCACCGCTTCTTCCGCGGCGGCCAGAGCCTCCTGGCGGCGGCCCAGTTCGCTCAAGAACTTGCCCAGGTTGTTCAGGGAGCTGGCCAGGTCGGGCAGGACGGCCGGGTTGGTCTTCGCTAGCTCGCGGCGGATCTTCACCGATTCTTCCGTGGCGGCCAGAGCCTCCTGGCGGCGGCCCAGTTCGCTCAAGAACGTGCCCAGGTTGTTCAGGGAGCTGGCCAGGTCGTTCAGGACGGCCGGGTTGGTCTTCGCCAGCTCGCGGCGGATCTTCACCGATTCTTCCGTGGCGGCCAGAGCCTCCTGGCGGCGGCCCAGTTCGTTCGAGAACGTGCCCAGGTTGTTCAGGGAACTTGCTAGATCGTTCAGGACGGCCGGGTTGGTCTTCGCCAGCTCGCGGCGGATCTTCAGCGCCTCTTCCGTGGGGGCCAGGGCATCCTGGCGGCGGCCCAGGTCGCTGTAATCCACGCCCAGGTTGTTCAGGGAACGGGCCAGTTCGGGCAGGACGGCCGGATTGGTCTTCGCTAGCTCGCGGCGGATCTTCACCGATTCTTCCGTGGCGGCCAGGGCCTCCTGACGGCGGCCCAGGTCGCTGTAGATCAAACCCAGGTTGTTCAGAGTCCTGGCCAGATCGTTCAGGTAGGCCGGGTTGATCTTTGCCTGCTCGCGATAGATCTTCAGCGCTTCTTCTGTTGGGGCCAGCGCCTCCTGGCGGCGGCCCAGGTAGCTATAGATCAAACCCAGGTTGTTCAGGGAAGCGGCCAGATCGTCCAGGAAGGCCGGGTTGGTCTTCGCCAGCTCGCGGCGGATCTTCACCGCTTCTTCCCCGGGGGCCAGCGCCTCCTGGCGGCGGCCCAGTTCGCTGTAGCGGATGCCCAGGAGGGTCAGGGCTATGGCCAGAAACCGCCGCGCTTCTGGCTGGCTGCCCTCCACCTGCCGCAGGATCCGAACTGCCTCCTCGGTTGGTGCCAGTGCCTCTTGCTTCTGCCCCACTTCGCTTAAGAAGTTCCCCAGGTTGATGAGTGCTCGCGCCCGAAACACATCAAGGGCCGGCCGATTCGTCTGCACCCACGCCACCACCTGCTTCTGCACCCGCAAGGCTTCTGCCGAATCACCCTTGGCAGCGGCTGCTTTGGCGGCATCAAACCACCCCTGCACCTCCTTCGGGATCCCAGGGTCGGCAGGGCTTGGCGCCTGGGCCAGCAAGGTTTCAGGGGTACGGTCAAGCCCCTTGCCGACCGCTTCCAACGCCGCTGCCGGAAGGGCCGACTGCAGGACCAGAGGCCCAATCAGCAGCCAGTGCAAACGACCGGCGGGGCGGGTGTAGGCCATGACCAGCTCTTTTTTGGCACATCATGGCCATGGGTCAGGGCTGCCGCCTGCCTATGTTCGTTCGTATTGATCCGTAGATCTGGAGCACACCGATGGTTCCTGGCCGGCTCCAGCTGGGTGTCAGCCCTGGCTCCGGCTCCTGGGCCAAGGAATGACTGGCCAGAGGAGTCAGACCTGGGGCGAACGCTTGCGATTACCTGGCCAAAGAAACTCTCCGCAAGATCAGCCAGGGCGATCCTCAGGTAGCGAATGACATCGGGATCAGCCATGCAGCAGGATTCCCTCCTGGTAGGCCTGGGTGGTAACGGAGCTTCTTTATTGCTGCCGTTGGCTTACTTCGCTTTCGGGATAAAGAAGCAGATCAAGAGGAAGCCGATGAGTGGAATATTGGCGCCACAGGGCTCCCAGCACGCGCACGCGATCGCGGCCGGCCCGCCAGTGATTCGGCACGGTGATCAGTAGATCCATGTCGAAATCTGACCGGGCCGTGCCCCTGGCGCGTAATCCAAACAGACGGACCTGGGCTTCCGGAATGGCCGCCCTCCCGGAAGCGATTGGGAGGCGAGAGGCCCAACACCCCGGCAAGAAGACCAGCCAGCGGTGCTGAGTTGAGCCGACCTGCAGCGGATCGCGTTGACCGTCTCAAGGGCTGCACTGGGCCTTAGCTGGTTGCCAGCCAGGCCTCCAGATCGTCTGCCCCCTTGAAATCCAGCAATGCTTCGGCCAAGGCCTCCAGCTGAGGCAGCGGCAGGGCGCGGATGCGAGCCTCCTGGCTGGGGGTGAGGCCACCGCAACGGCGCTGCAGCAACCGCATCGTGATCTCCAGCTCGCCGGTTTTGAGGCCTTGTTCGAGCCCCTGCTCTCGCCCCTGTTCCTCCCCGAGCCCAAAGATCTCCTTGTAGGCCACGCTCTTGCTGAAGTCCTCCAGGGTGATGCCGCCCATGGCGCAGATCTCCGGAATTGGTCGGGTCGTGAAGCGTGCCAACAGGATAGCGGCGGTGGCATCGGCGATCTGGCTCTCCAAGCCGGTACCGGCCACGGCGGAACGGATCTGGGCGGTGGTGAGGGGCAGCCGCTCCTCCTTCTCCAGCAGCAACGCCAGGGTGCGCAGCAGCGGTGGCGCATTGAGATCAGCCAGGGCGGGCTGCAGCTCCAGCCAGCGCACCCTGTGCTCCAGAAACTCAGCCACCGGCTCCGGATCGCCAAAGCCCATCGATCGCTGCGGGCAGAGCACCACCACCTGCCAGCGGCGGATGGTCTTCTCCTGCAGCAGAAAGCGGCCGGATTCGGCATAGAGCCTCAGCAGAAACTCTGGTTCGGCCTGCATCTGGGCCTCCAGCACCAGGGCCGGAAGGTCGCTGCCCTGCTGGGCCGCGAGAAACATCCCATCCGGCCGGTGCTCCAACGCCTTGAACACCGGTGCCACAAAGCGATACCCGCCCGCATCCGCAGGCAGATCCGGAAGCAGCTGCAGGATGCGATCGGGCTGGTTCTGGAACAGCCAGAAGAAGAGTTTGTCGCTGGCGGTCATCGGCGGCGGGCGGGCCACGGGGCATCCTGCCGGCAGCTCACCACTTGGGCAGGGCCCGCCAGTCGCCGCTGAGCTGAAAGGCGCCCCAGACCCGAATGTCGTTGTAGGTGGAGTTTTTGTTGTTGCGGAACTCGGCCTGGGTGTCGCGCAGGGCATCGGCGCGGCCTTGGCCTGCCTTGAGCTTGTTGTAGTAGCGCTCCATGAAGGTGACCGTCAAACCGTCATCCACCTTCCAGAGGCTGAGCAGGGTGGAGCGGGCACCGGCCACCGCCAGCGAACGCTGCAGCCCGTACACCCCTTCACCGCTGCGCACACCGCCCAGGCCGGTTTCACAGGCCGAGAGAGTCACCAGTTCGGTGCCCTCCAGATCCATGGCGGTGGCTTCCGCGGCCGTGAGATAGCCGTCGTCGCTGGGGTTGGCATCGGGCCGGTTGGCGCCTGCGAACACCAGGCCGCTGCGCTGCAGCGGGTCTTCCCGGCTGGGGGTGTCCGCTGCGGTGCCCTCCGATGGGGCGCCGCCAGATCGGGCACCTGTTGCCGTGCCACTGGCTGGGGCCTGATCCGCCAGGAAGAAGCCATGGGTGGCAATGTGCAGAATCCGCGGCGCTTTCTGGGCAAGCACCACTGCAGCGGTGGCGGCCGGGCCGCTGATCACCGCGCCGCCGCCCAGCAGGGGTGCCAGCTGGCGGGCTTCTTGCTCGGTGCCCCCCAGCGGTTGCCAGGCGGTGAGGCCGCGCATGCCGGGGGAGCGTTGCTGGCCGGCGCGGAGCACACCTGGGCCCCTAGCTGTTGAGGCGGCGGCGGCTGAGGCGCTCGCGCCGCCTGTGGCCGAGCGGGAGGCGGCGTTGAAATCCGGGTTGGCGATCAGCACCGGTGCAGCGCCGGCCTTGGCGGGTTGCTGGAGCCGCAGCAGATCCCGGCCGGTGGTGAGCAGCCGCAACGACACCGCATCGCTCAGGGTCTTGCCATCGGCCGTGATGGGTGCATCGGTCATCCCGCCGCCCTTGGGCCCCGCCACCGGCAAAGCCGCAAACGGCAGGCGGTTGAGTTCCCCATCCGGTGACACGAACAGCTCCCGCACCCCCGTCAGCTCCTGTTGCAGCGGCGCCAGCACCAGCCGGCTCACCGCCGCCAGCCGTTCGGGGGCTTCCGCCTGGCGCTTGGGGTCGGCGCTGGCGGTCACCGCCTCAGCCACCGCCGCATCGATCGGCGCCGCCTCCCCCAGCCCGATGGCGCGGATCGTGCCGTCGGGCCGCAGCAGCAGGGCCAGGTAGCGGGGAGGTCCGTACTGATTCGTGCTGCCGTCGTGGGAGCGGTAGCGCTGGAACTCCACCAGCGCCCCACCAGCCGGCAACAGCGCCGCAATCTGAGCCGCCTCCACCAGCCGCGGCTGGATCTGCGGCAGCTGGCGGTAGAGCTCCTGCTCCAGCTGCTCCTTGCGGGCCAGCAACGGTGCCAGCTGCTCGGGGGTGAGGGTGGTGTTGGCCAACTGGGCCGTCACGGTGGTGAGCTGCTCGAACAGCGGCCGCTGCGGTCCGCTGCGGGCCAGCAGCGCTTGGCTGCGCTGAATGTCCTGCAGCAGGCCCTGGCGGTTCAGCCGCGTGAACAGCGCCAGGGCAGCGCCCGCCTCACCCTGCTGCGCCTGCGAGAAGGGGATCTGCCAGCGATCGCCGAACACCTCCACCAGCGCCAGCCGCCGTGCCTCGGGCAGCAATGGCAGCTGAGCCTGCAGGTAGGTGACCTCCGTGCTCACCGATTCCCTCAGCAGCGGCAGTGCGGCGCTGGGGTTGGCCAGTTGCAGCTGCAGAACGGCCAGGTTGGTGGCATTGCGGGCCAGGGACTCCTGGTAGGCCGGGTTGGTCTTCACCAGCCCGCGATTCATCCTCAGCGCTTCTTCTGTTGGGGCCAGGGCCTCCTGGCGGCGGGCCAGTTCACCTAAGTAATAGCCCAGGTTGGTCAGGGTTATGGCCAAATCGCCCTGGAAGGCCGGGTTGGTCTTCGCCAGCTCGCGACTGATTTTCACTGCTTCTTCCGTGGGGGCCAGCGCCTCCTGGCGGCGGCCAAGTTCGCTCAAGGCTTTGCCCAGGTTGGTCAGTGAAGCGGCCAAATCGCCCTGGAAGGCCGGGTTGGTCTTCGCCAGCTCGCGATTGATCTTCAACGCTTCTTCCGAGGGGGCCAGCGCCTCCTGGCGGCGGCCTAGACCGCTGTAGTGGAGGCCCAGGAGGGTCAGTGAGCCGGCCAGAGTGCCCAGGAAGGCCGGGTTGGTCTTCGCCAGCTCGCGATTGATCTTCACCGCTTCTTCCGTGGTGGCCAGTGCCTCCTGGCGGCGGCCCAGGTCGCTGTAACGGATGCCCAGGCTGGTCAGGGAAGCGGCCAAATCGCCCTGGAAGGCCGGGTTGGTCTTCGCCTGCTCGCGATAGATCTTCAACGCTTCTTCCGTGGGGGCCAGCGCCTCCTGGCGGCGGCCCAGGTCGCTGTAGCGGTTGCCCAGGTTGTTCAGGGAAGAGGCCAGATCGTTCAGGAAAGCCGGGTTGGTCTTCGCCAGCTCGCGACTGATTTTCAGCGCTTCTTCTGTGGGTGCCAGCGCCTCCTGGCGGAGGCCCAGTTCGCTGTAGCTGATGCCCAGAAGGGTCAGGGCTATGGCCAGATTGGGCTGAAAGGCCGGGTTGGTCTTCGCCAGTTCGCGATAGATCTTTGCCGCTTCTTCTGAGGGCGCCAGCGCCTCCTGGCGGCGGCCTAGACCGCTGTAGGAAATGCCTAGGCCGTTCAGGGTGCCGGCTAGATTGCCCAGGTAGGCCGGGTTGGTCTTCGCTAGCTGGCGATAGATCTTTACCGCTTCTTCTCTGGGGGCCAGAGCCTCTTGGCGGCGGCCCAGGTCGCTGTAACGGATGCCCAGGTTGGTCAAGGACCTGGCCAGATCGCCCAGGAAGGCCGGGTTGGTCTTCGCCAGCTCGCGACTGATTTTCACTGCTTCTTCCGTGGGTGCCAGCGCCTCCTGGCGGCGGCCCAGGTCGCTGTAGGAAATGCCTAGGCCGTTCAGGGTGCCGGCTAGATTGCCCAGGTAGGCCGGGTTGGTCTTCGCTAGCTGGCGATAGATCTTTACCGCTTCTTCTCTGGGGGCCAGAGCCTCCTGGCGGCGGCCCAGTTCGCTGTATAACACGCCCAGGTTGCTCAGTGAAGTGGCCAGATCGCCCAGGAAAGCCGGGTTTGTCTTCGCCAGCTCGCGATAGATCTTTGCCGCTTCTTCTGTGGGCACCAGCGCCTCCTGGCGGCGGCCAAGTTCGCTCAAGGCTTTGCCCAGGTTGGTCAGTGAAGCGGCCCAATCGCCCTGGAAGGCCGGGTTGGTCTTCGCCAGCTCGCGATTGATCTTCACCGCTTCTTCCGAGGGGGCCAGCGCCTCCTGGCGGCGGCCTAGACCGCTGTAGATGGAGCCCAGGTTGTTCTGGGCTTTGGCCAGATTGCCCAGGAAGGCCGGGTTGGTCTTCGCCTGCTCGCGATAGATCTCCAACGCTTCTTCCGTGGGGGCCAGCGCCTCTTGGCGACGGCCCAGGTCGCTGTAGAAGAGACCCAGGTTGTTCAGGGAAGTGGCCAGACCGTCCAGGAAGGCCGGGTTGGTTTTCGCCAGCTCGCGATAGATCTTTGCCGCTTCTTCTGTGGTGGCCAACGCCTCCTGGCGGCGGCCCAGTTCGCTGTAGCGGCCGCCCAGGTTGGTCAGGGAAGTGGCCAGACCGTCCAGGAAGGCCGGGTTGGTTTTCGCCAGCTCGCGATAGATCTTTGCCGCTTCTTCTGTGGTGGCCAACGCCTCCTGGCGGCGGCCCAGGTCGCTGTAGCGGCCGCCCAGGTTGGTCAGGGAAGCGGCCAAATCGCCCTGGAAGGCCGGGTTGGTCTTCGCCAGCTCGCGATTGATCTTCACCGCTTCTTCCGAGGGGGCCAGCGCCTCCTGGCGGCGGCCTAGACCGCTGTAGCGGCCGCCCAGGTTGGTCAGGGAAGCGGCCAGATCGCCCAGGAAAGCCGGGTTTGTCTTCGCCAGCTCTCGGCGGATCTTCACCGCTTCTTCTGTGGTGGCCAGCGCCTCCTGGAGGCGGCCCAGATTGCTGTAGCGGTTGCCCAGGTTGGTCAGGGTTATGGCCAGATCGCCCAGGTAGGCCGGGTTGGTCTTCGCCAGCTCGCGGCGAATCTTCACCGCTTCTTCCGTGGGGGCCAGGGCCTCCTGGCGGCGACCCAGTTCGCTGTAGCTGATGCCCAGGAGGGTCAGGGCTATGGCCAGAAACCGCCGTGCTTCTGGCTGACTGCCCTCCACCTGCCGCAGGATCCGAACTGCCTCCTCGGTTGGTGCCAGTGCCTCTTGCTTCTGCCCCACTCCGCTGAGGAACAGCCCCAGGTTGTTGAGTGCCCGCGCCCGAAACACATCAAGGGCGGGGCGATTCGCTTGCACCCACGCCACCACCTGCTTCTGCAGCCGCAAGGCTTCTGCCGAATCACCCTTGGCAGCGGCTGCCTTGGCAGCATCAAACCACCCCTGCACCTCCGTCGGGATCCCAGCATCAGCAGGGCCTGGCGCCTGGGCCAGCAAGGTTGTAGCTGAACGGTCAAGCCCCTTGCCAGCCGCTTCCATCCCCGCTGCCGGCAGGGCCGACTGCAAGACCAGAGGCCCAATCAGCAGCCAGTGCAAACGACCGGCGGGGCGGGTGAAGGCCATGACCATATATTTTTATTGACGCATCATGGTCAGGGTCCAGGGCTGCCACCTCCCTGTATTCGGGAATGATGATCCGTGGCCCTGCAGTACACCAATGGTTCCATGTCGGCGCCAGCGACCTGGCAACCTTGACACCGGCCCCTGGACCAAGGATTGACTGGGCTTTGCAGCAGAGCTGTGCCGAATTGTTCAGCATGTCTCCAAGCCAGGATTTCATGATTCAGCCGGATTCGCCAGGTGGGATCCTTTGAATGTCGTTTCGCCGTCCGCACGCTGGAATTGGATTCCGTGGTTCCGCTCAGCCATCGCTTTCCCCAGGCGCTCCGATCGGCAGCCTCGAGCCTGCTGGCGGCCACCGGCCTTGTGGCGCCAACCATGTCGCTGACGCTGGCCGTCCCCCTGCTGGGCCTGCCGGCGCTGGCCTCAAGCCCGGCGGCCTGGGCCGCCTACGACGCCCGGGTGCGCGCCGCCTGTAGGGCCGCCACCACCCTGGTGGGGGCAGTGGAGCGGGGTGATCGGTTGGACCTGCCTGGTCCAGCCCTGAGCGTGTTCCTGTTGGAGGGCCGCTACCGCCAGCCCCATCTTCAGGGCCAGCGAGGCCTTGAGCTTTGTGTCTATGAGCAGGCCTCCGGTCGGGCCAGCGTGGTGGGCGCCGATCGGCTCTATGGGCCAGGGGCCAGTTCGCCCTCAGGCTCCGGCCGGCGGCCTCGGACCGTTTCAGCGCCTTCCTAAGACTCAATGCCTCCCCGGCGGCCCGCTCCCGTGAGCTGCCCAGACCTGGCCAGCAGCTTGATCACGGCGCTGTCATCCAGCTGCTCAAAGCGTTCGTACCACGGCCCCACCGCCTGCAGATGCGGCACCACCGCAAGAATCTCCAGCCGCTCCACCAAGGCCTCAAGCTCCGCTACCAGCCTTCGATCGACCACCGGCACCGCCAGGCCCAGGGAGGCCGGACCAAGGCGGCGCAGCGACAGCAGGGCGGCCCTGGCCGTGAGGCCGGTGGCGATGCCGTCGTCCACCACCACCAGATGGAGTCCGGCCAGGCTGCGGGGATCGGGGTCGCCGTAGCGGCTCTGACGGCGCAGCAGTTCGGCCTGTTGCTGGCGCACCAGCTGGGCGAGCTGCTGGTGACTGAGGCCGGTGGCCTGCTCAGGGTCACCCCACAGCACCACGCCCCCGGGGGCCACCGCCCCGATCGCCACCTCCGGCCAGCTGGGATCGGTGATCTTGCGCACCGCCCAGGTGGCTAGGGGCAGCCCCAGCCCATCCGCCATCGCCGCCGCCACCGCCACCCCGCCCCGGGGCAGTGCGATCAGCAGGGTGTCTTTCCGGCCCTTGAGGTTGGCCCAGCGCTCGGAGAGCTCGCGGCCCGCCGCCGTGCGATCTCTCCAAAGGGGCGGCTTTGGCTGCACGGCGTTACCCCGGGCCTCATGTCTCCCATGCTGATGGGGCTTTCGGCGGGCGGGCCGGGCCGGAGCCGGAGCGAGCGGATCTGCGCCGCCGGTGCTGAGCCCGGGTGAGCAGATCGGCGCCGCCGGTGCTGAGCCGCAACAATTTCTGCCGGTTCCAGGCGATCCCCCAGACCGTCCGCACGAGCGCGGGCTGAGCTGGATGGCCGCAGCCTGAATCAGCTGAGATCCCGCTTCAGAACCACATAGAGATAGTCGGGAGATTTGTAACGACTCGGCAGGCAGATGTGGAGCTGTTCCAGACGACTCCAACACACCGTGCGGCGGATGGCGTCCATGCTGCGGCCCTCCTTGAGTAGCAGGCGCATGGCCTTGCAGTAGAGGGAGTATTTGGCCTCAAGCTCCCCGATTGTGGGGGGATCGGCAGGGGATGCCGTCATGGGAGGGAGGATGCCCGGGGGATGCGGGGGCACGGCAACCAGCCTACGAGGCGGCCAGCACCCCCTCCCCCAGCACGGCTGCCTGGGCATTGCTGAGCCGGCCGGCCCGGTGCAGCACCGTCGTGATCCTGCGGATGTCGAGCACGGCATGGCAGCGGTAGCCCGCCTGCTCCAGGCGCTGGCGGGCGCTGCGGTCGGCAGCGCCGCCATGGTCGATGAACACCACCACGTTCTCCACCACCAGCCCTGAACTTTCCAGCTTGCCGATACCTTCCAGCACACTTCCCCCGGTGATCAGGATGTCATCGACCACCACCACCCGATCCCCCTCAACAAAATCACCCTCGATCAGGCGGCGGGCCCCATGGGCCTTCACCTCTTTGCGGGGATAGATGAGCGGCTTGTGGAGCTGCAGCGACAGACCGGTTGCCGTGGGAAGGGCGCCATAGGGAATGCCGGCGATTCGATCGAAATGCAGCTTCTCCAGCAGGATTGCATAGGCATGCAGCACGCGGTGGAACAGATTGGGATCGGAGATGATCTGGCGCAGATCGATGTAGTAATTGAACACGGCGCCTGAGGCCTGCACATAGTCGCCGAATAGCAGACAGCCGATGTCGAAGAGATCGAGGATCAGCTGATCCATGGTGTTGGCTTCGGCCGTGGCCTGGCCGGGCCCTGTTCCCGGTTTCGTTGCTGGTGGGCTGGCCGCTCCGACCGCACCGCCGCGGGGTTCCGGCAGCCACAGGCTGCAGGCCTCCCCCTCCCGCGGGCGCCGCTCGAGCCAGCGATCCCTCCGCTCGCCGATGCGGCGCTTGAGCCGCTCGGCTCGCTCCGCCATGTCGTCCTCCACCAGCAGGTTCTGGGGCAGGGGCAGCAGCAACCCATCGGCCGCCGGGCTGAGGCCCGCTTCCAGCAGGGCATCGAGCCGGTCCTCCTCCCCCCAGAGGCTGCGCAGGATCAGAAAGCGTTCCGGCGCCTCCTGGCGCACCCGGGCCAGCACCGCCGGGTCACTGGTGCCCACCTCCAGCAGCAGTTGATCCGGCGTGCCCCAGCGCTGGCACTCCTGCACGATGCGGATGTAGAGGGGGTCGCTCTCGTTGGGGTGGTGCTGCAGGATTCGGGCGGCGGGGTTGGAGCTGTGGCAGGTGACCACCACCGCCTTGTCGGGGTAGAGCAGGAAGGGCGCGGCGATATCCTGACCCGCCAGTGGCGACAGGGTCACGGCGTCGGCGCCGAGGTCGCGGAAGAGATAGGAGGCCAGGGCCGAGGAGCTGTTCAGATCGCCGTGCTTGGCATCCACGATCAGGGGGATGCCCAGCGGCACCAGCTCCCGCACCTCCCGCAGCAGCTCCAGGCCCACCGGCCCGAGCGATTGGTAGAAGCCCAGGCTGGGTTTGTAGGCGCAGACGTGGTCGGCGGTGGCCTCGATCACCGCCTTGATCCAGTGGCGCGCCTGCGACAGGAAGGAGCGCCCGCCCATGCCGCGGCGGTGCGCCCAGCTCTGCAGCATTTCGGGATTGGGGTCGAGACCGGTCACCAGCAGCGACTGGCGCTCGGCGATGGCGTCGGTGAGCTGAATGAAGAAGCCCATCGAGCGGGGTTCGCTGGGCCCGTGCTACTCCCTGCCCCCGGGCCAGCGCGAGGGTGCGACACAGCTTTTAGTGAAAGGGCTCATGAATGGGCGCCTAGGGGCCAGTTCTGCTCCGCTCTCCCGCCCCGCTCAGCCCGGCAGGATTTCGTGGTATGTCGCTTCCCAGCGGCAGGCCGCTAGCCGCTCGCGGGCCTCGACGGGGGTACGGGCCCGCGTGGCCAGGCCCTCCGCCACCGCGGCGAGGGCCACCGCATCCGCCACCGCTTCGGACACCGCCCGCACCTGGGAGAGGGGGGGCATCAGGGCCGCTTCCGGATCCGAGGCGGCTGGGATGGCGCCGGCCAGGGCCTCGATGCTGGCGTCGATCATCGCCTCGCTCACCTGGGTTGCCCCCACCGCCATGGCGGCGAAGCCCAGGCCGGGAAACACGAAGCAGTTGTTGCACTGGCCGATCAGCCGCTCCCCTGTGGCCGTGGCCACGGGAGCGAAGGGGCTGCCGGTGGCCAGCAGGGCTCGGCCGCCGCTCCAGCGCAGCAGGTTCTCCGGGGTCACCTCCGCCAGAGGCGTGGGATTGGAGAGGGGCAGCACGATCGGCCGCTCCACCCCCCGGCAAAGGGCCTCCACCGCCGCCTGGTCGAAGGCGCCGGCGCGGGTGGAGGTGCCGATCAGCACGCCGGGCTGCACCGCCTCGATCACCGCCTGCAGCCCCGGGCCCTGGCCGCCATCGCCGGCCGGTAGGCCCACGGCGGCGAGATCGGCGGCGCTCTTCACCCAGGGCGCCACGGCCTCGCTGCGCTCGGCGAGCCCCTCGTGCACCAGGCCAAAACGATCGATCGGCCAGATGCGGGCGACCGCGTCCTGGCGCGAGAGACCGGCCTGCTCCAGCAGGCGCTGCAGGCGCTCGGCGATGCCGCAGCCGGCGCTGCCGGCCCCGAAGATCACGATCCGCTCCCCGGCCAGGGAGCGCCCCAGGCCCCGTAGGCCCGCCAGGATCGCCGCGGCCGCCACGCCGCTGGTGCCCTGGATGTCGTCGTTGAAGCTGGCGATGCGGTGGCGGAAGCCATCGAGCACGCGGCGGGCATTGGAGGCGCCGAAGTCCTCCCAGTGCACCAATGCGCCCGGGCACACCTGCTCCACCGCGCTGATGAAGGCCTCCAGGAAGGCGTCGTAGGCGGCGCCCTGCAGCCGCGGCTGCTGCAGCCCCGGATAGGCGGGATCGCTGAGCAGATCGGGCCGATCGGTGCCCACATCCAGCATCACCGGCAGCCCCGCCGCCGGATCCAGCCCGGCGCAGAGGGTGTAGACGGCCAGCTTCCCCTGGCAGATGTGGATGCCGCCGACCCCTTGGTCGCCGATGCCGAGGATGCCCTGGGCATCGGTCACCAGCAGCAGCTGGGGCGGTCGATCGCCGCAGGCCTGGCGCAGCAGCTCCACCAGCCGCTCCTGCTGGGGCGCCGCCAGGTACACCCCCTGGCTGGGGCTGCGGTAGGTGGTGCTCGCCTGCTGGATCGCCCGGCCCACCGTGGGGGTGTAGACGATCGGCATCACCAGCTCGATGTGGTCGGCCAGGAAGCGGTGGAAGAGGGTGAGGTTGCGCTCCCGCAGGCTCTGGGCGTAGGCGTAGCGCTCCAGATCGCTGCCCATCGCCTCGAAGGCCCGCCGACAGCGCTCCACCTGCTCAGCGAGGCTTTCCTCCTGCCAGGGCAGCAGGGCTTCCAGGCCCAGGGCCTGGCGTTCCGCGCGGCTGAAGGCGGTGCCCTTGTTCAGCAGCGGCTCATTGAGCAGGGCCTCCCCCCGCAGGAGGGTGTGTAGGGGGGGCAGCGCGAGGCTGGGCGCCGGTGGTGAATCGGCCAAGACGGAGGGCAGGGGATTCGGTCTTCGACACTACCGGGAGTGCCCTGACACCACCTGTCGCCGCCTGAACCGCTCGCCACTCCTGGGGGCGGCTTTGCCCGTCCAGACCTGGCCTGGTGGACGTCGCCTGAGCGCTCAGTCCGCCAGCAGCCGCCAGGGCAGCACGGCCCCAGCGTGGAAGGGCACCAGGGTGGTGGCTATCCCGGCGGCATCGTTGGCGTGGATCCGTGGAGGAACGGTGTGCGCCTCCCGCACCAGGGTGATCGAATCTCCATTCAGGGGCAGGCCATAGAAACGCGGACCGTGCTCGCTGGCGAAGGCCTCCAGCCGTCCGAGCTGGCCCTCGGCCTCGAACACCATCGCGTAGCTCTCGATCGCGAAGGGGGCGTTGTAGATGCCGGCGCAGCCGCAGGCCGCCTCCTTGGCCTGGCGCGGGTGGGGGGCCGAATCGGTGCCCAGGAAGAACTTCGGATTCCCCGAGGTGGCGGCGGCCACCAGGGCGAGGCGATGGCGTTCCCGCTTGGCCACCGGCAGGCAGTAGAAATCCGGCCGCAGGCCGCCGCGGAACATGGCGTTGCGGTTGATGTGCAGGTGGTGGGGGGTGATCGTGGCCGCCAGGTTGGGGCCGGCGCTGCGCACGAAGTCGGCAGCCTCGGCGGTGGTGATGTGCTCCAACACCACCTTCAGCCCCGGATGGCGGCGCAGCAGGGGCTCCAGGTGCCGCTCGATGAACACCGCCTCGCGATCGAAGATGTCGATCTCCGAGTCGGTGACCTCGCCGTGGATCAGCAGGGGCAGACCGATCCGCTCCAGGGTTTCGAACACAGCGGTGAGCTTCGCCAGGTCGCTCACGCCGGCCGCCGAATTGGTGGTGGCGTTGGCGGGGTAGAGCTTGCAGGCCGTGAACACTCCTTCAGCGTGGCCCCGCTCCAGCTCGGCAGGCGCGATCGTGTCGGTGAGATAGGCCGTCATCAGCGGCGTGAAGCCCAGCCCATCGGGCACGGCGGTGCGGATGCGCTCCCGATAGGCCACCGCCGCCGCCACGGTGGTGATCGGCGGCGAAAGGTTGGGCATCACGATCGCCCGCGCGAAGCAGCGCGCCGTGGCTGGCGCCACCGCCTGCAGCAGGGGGCCATCGCGCAGGTGCACGTGCCAGTCGTCGGGGCGCCGCAGGGTGATGGTCTGCGCGGGCTCCGCCCCAGCGTTGGCGTCCGACAACGCGCCGCTGGTGCGTGATGGCTCAGCGGGGAGAGGGGCGGCGGCCATCGGCGGGGGAGGAGGGGCGGTGTCGGGGCAGGCGGCGCAGGCGGGGCTGATCCGCTTGCGGGCCGCTCCTGCTGACGGGGTTTAGCGCTGAGCAGCGGCGACGGCTCTTACTCGCTCATGCTCCAAAAACCCCACCGTGAGGTCGTCCGGATCGGTCTGGAGATACAGATATCCGGAGCCGTCCGCCAGCACCACGGCGCGGTAGTTGTAAGCCACCCCGAGCGAATCGGTCTGCTTCACCGTGGCCAGGCAGTCGGCGCCCACCGTGATCGTGCCGCTGTAGGTGGCCTCCTCGATCCGGGGGCCGTAGCTGGAGATGGCGATGCCCAGCACGCTGCCGGCGCGCCAGCGCTCGTTCTGGATCACGGCATTGGGCCGCCACAGACCGTCTTTCCAGTTGCGGCCTTGCTGCATGCTCAGCACGGTGCCATCCAGCAGGGAGGCGCGGCAGGCTCCGCTTCCCTGCGCAAACCAGCGGGACACCACCACCACATCGGGCAGGGTTCCCAGCGAGTAGCGGGGGCTCCCGGACGCATCCAGCACGGCCTGGCTGGTGCTGATGTTGCTGTCGTAGGTGCGCTCGATGCCGGCGCGGCAGAGGGAGAGGGAGCGGTAGCGGCCGGTGTAGGCCACCTCCCGGTAGATGCGGCCGCGGCGTTCCATGCGGATGCCGCTGATGGTCCCATCGGGGTTCCAGGTTTCCTGCAGGATCCGCGCCACCGGGTCCTTCTGAGCCACGCCATCCCCCATCACCACGTAGCGGCCGGCTCGAGGCGCGGCGCACTCCACCGGTGCGGCTGGTTTCGCCAGCAGCGTGGTGGCCCGCCGGGCAGGCCGGGCGGCCGTCGGAGCTCCGGGGCCCGCCCCGGCTGCTCCCGGAGCCAGGCTGAGGATCGCCAGCAGGCCCGGCACCACCACCGGGTTCAACCGGCGCTGGTTGCGGCTGCGCGGAGCTCTGGTGGCGACGGCTGGGGGCATGGAAGGGGGGAGACCGGGGAGCATGGCTGACAGGAGCGGTCCTTGCGCGTTCTAGCTGCTGATCAGGACCGGGGCCGCCGACCGGCCCACCAGCCGAGCAGGAACACCAGCGCCATGGCCCCATAGCCCAGGGCCCAGGAGGCCCCGTGGCCCCAGCCCGGATCGAGCACGGTGTCGGCCGCCGTGAAGCGCCAGGCATGGAGCAGGCCCACCCAGGAGCCCGCCGCCGCGATCAGGGCGCAGACGGCGGCGGCCCGGAAGCGCTGCTCGATCACGAACACGAGCATGGAGGCCAAAAGCATCGCCGCCACGATCTGCCCCTGCTCCAGGGCAAAGGCGCCGGAGGCCCACACATCGGCCTGCTCCAGGGGGGGCAGCAAGGCCGCGCTGAAGGGTTGGGCCGGGGTGCCAGCGCCCCCGGCCCGCAGGCCCGCCTTCAGCAACAGCGATCCCCAGCCCGCCAGGCCCGGCAACAGGCCCAGGGCCACGGCGGGGGCATGGGCCGATGGGGTGGCCTGGAACGCCTGGGCGGCGATCACCAGGGCGATGTAGAGCACGATCGCCATGCCGGCCTCGATCGGGATCAGCTGGCCCAGCACCCCGAACAACCCCAGCAGGCAGCCCAGACCCATCACCACCCCGTTGAGCCAGGAGTAGCCGATCCGGGCCCCCATCCCCTTCCAGCCCGGATGGCCGATGTAGATCGTGGTGGGGAAGCAGGAGCCCAGCACGGCCGCGGCGATCGTGCCGAGGCCGTTGATCAGCAGCGAACTCTTCACCGGGTAGGCATCACCGGCGGATTCGGCGCTCTCCAAGTTCTGGAGCGAGCCCAGCACATTGAACAGTCCCATCGGGATCGTGACCCCCAGCCAAGGAAGCAGCTGCTGGCGACCCGCCCAGAGTTCCCCAAGCTGGGGCACGGGCAGGTGCAGGCCCACCTGGCTCACATTGCTCTGCCAGGTGGCGGGATCGATCTGGATCAGGCCGGTGCTCCAGGCCAGGGCGACCCCCACCAGCACCGCCAGCAGCCCTCCCGGCAGGGGCAGCCGCACGGAGCCGAAGTAGGCCACCAGGATCACCGCCAGCACCGCCAGGCCCACCACCGGCTCGGCATAGGTGCGCAGCAGGAACCCCAGGCCGATGTAGCCCAGGGCGATGCCCGCCAGGGTGGCCAGCAGGGCCGCCCGGGGCAGCCAGCGCCGCAGCCCGCCCACCAGGAAGGCGCCACCGGTCTCAATCAGCCCGGACCCCAGACAGGCGATCAGGCCGGCCTGCCAGGAGAGCCGCACCGCCGTGGCCGCATCGGCCCCCTGGCCCAGGGCCCCCAGCTTCACCGGCAGCATCACCAGGAACACGTAGGCGAACAGGCTCACCGTGTTGATGCCGTAGGGCAGGGCGGTGCGATCGGCCCGGCCCTCGGCCCGGCCGAGCCGGTGGGCCTGCACCGCATAGGCCACGTTGCCCACCACCAGGCTGATGCCGGTGGCCGGCAGGATCGCCCCGAAGATCAGGGCGTCGGGATAGCCCAGCACCCCCCGGCAGAGCGACACGATCAGCAGGATCTGGATCAGGTTGTCCAGGGCCAATCCCAGGAAGCCATCGAGGTCGCCGCGCACCCACCAGCTGGGTGTGGCACGCGGAGGCAATGGAGCGGAGGCACCGGTCACGGAGACAACGCGAAGGCTGTTTGGTGAGCATTGTATAACCATATCCGGTTATTTGATCCTGTTGCAGTCGTCAAAATCTTTGTGGCCAAAATGATAGTGAAGCCGGATGATTACTTGTGTTTGTAACTGCGCGCCTCTGCCTCGCTGTTCAGAAGCCTTGCTGGGTCGCTGATCACTGCAGCGACAGACCTGCCGTGCCAGTTGTGGCGCTCCGCCGCCGTGGTTCCCTTCGCCGAGCTCCCCAAGGGATCGGAGGGCTGAATCAAAGGGCTGAATCAAAGGGCTGAAGGGAGGAAACGGTTGCCGCAGCAGGCTCAGCCCAGCCGATCGGTGAACAGAATGCCCGCCAGGTGATCGCATTCGTGCTGCACCACGCGGGCATGGAACCCCCCCACCTCCCGCACCACTGGATCACCGCTGGGGGTGAAGGCGGCGTAGCGCACCCGCCGCCAGCGGGGCACCGCAGCCCGCAGCCCTGGCACGCTCAAGCAGCCCTCCTCACCAGCTTCCAGCTCCGGATCCAGGGGGGTGACCTCCGGATTCACCAGCACCGTTTCCGCAATCGGGGGTGCCTGGGGGTAGCGCGGATTGCGGCTGATGCCGAAGATCACCACTCGCAGGGAAACCCCGATCTGGGGCGCGGCCAGACCGGCGCCATCGCGGGCGGCCATGGTGTCGCGCAGGTCCTGCACAAGCGCCAATAGGACCTCGCCGCCGAACTGACTGGGGGGCACGGCCCGGCTCGGCTGGCGCAGCCGTGGATCGCCGCTGAGCAGGACTTCACGCACGGCCATGGCGAGGTTGCGGCTGTCCGGTAGCCCGATCCGGTGATAATCCTGCCAGCTTCGTTTCAGGATGGGTTCCCTTCACGCTCCAGGGTCAGATCCCGGATTCCCGGAGAGCGCGCCCTCTGGGGGTGGCACCCCATCCACCCGGGTTGTGGTGCTCTGCTGCGACGGCCTCTACCAGCGCTGGCTGGTGCAGCGGGCCAGTCAGATGTTCGATCTGGTGGGGGTGGTGCTGCAGCATCCGCCCGCCTCCGCCCGACAGGGCCGCTTGGCCCGGCTGAAGCGCTACCGCGATCCGAGGGCCTTGCTGCGGCAGATCCAGGCGCGGCGGGCCCTGCCGCCCTTTGAACGGCTGGGCCGCGCCTTGCAGGATCGCCTGTTCCGCCCCCAGGGGAAGGAACCCTCCATTCCGCCCACCGTGCCGCTGCTGCATACCGATGCCATCAATGGACCGGAGTCGGTGGCCTTTCTGGAGCGCCTCGCCCCCGACCTCGTGCTGGTGAATGGCACCCAGCTCCTGCGGGAACCGGTGCTGGCCCTGAAGCCGCTCTTGCGGCACGGGATTGTGAACCTCCACACCGGCCTATCTCCTTATTCCCGCGGCGCCAACTGCAACCTCTACATGATCCTTGAAGGTCACCCGGAACTGGTGGGGGTCACGGTTCACCACATCGATCCCGGCATCGACAGCGGCGACATCATTCGCTCCGCTCAAGTGCCGCTGGAGCCCGGCGATAACTTCGAGACCATCGACGTGCGCAGCTTCCACGTGGGCATCGAATTGTTGCTTGAGGGGGCTCGGGAGCTGGTGGAGGGGAGGGCGGCGCGGGTACCCCAGTGGGAGAAGGGCAAGCTCTTCCTGCAGCGCACCGGCTACCGCTACGAACCCTGGCAGCGGCTGGAGGCGAACCGCAGGCTGGAAGGTGGGCTGCTGGCCGAGTACCTCGCCGATCGTGAGGTGCGTGATGCCGCGGTGCGGCTAGTGGACGCCACTGGGGGGCCAGGCTGATGGCGGCTCCACTGCGCCGGGTGGCGAATCGCGCCAAGGACCTGCTCTTTCTGCCCCCGTTCGATCCCTACTGGCGCCGGCGGCTGAACGGCAAGGTGCTCTGCCTGCTTTATCACCGCGTTGACCATCCTGGTCGAGTCCCCTTTCTCGACCGTTTCGGCGTCCCGCCGATCCCACCGGGAACCCTGCTCAATGAGCTCAGTTTTCTGAAGAAGCAGGGGGCCCACTTCCTCACCTTCTCGGATCTGCGGCACGGCTATTTTCCGCGTCGTAATCAATTTGGTGTGATTGTCAGCTTCGATGATTGCCTGCGCGATATGTACACCAGTGCTACCGGTGTGCTCGAGTGGCTCGATATCTGTGGTGTGCTTTTTCAGTCCACCGCTCTCATCGATGCTCCCTCGCTGATCTGGGAACACAGCCTCTATTGGCATGCCCACGATCCCGAGTTGGCCCAGGCCCTTGAGGCCCTCGCCCATGAGCGGCTTCCGGCCAGTCGGGGGCTGGTCGGCGATGGCCTGGTGGCCCACCTGCGCCAGGCCGAACCGATGGCCGCGGTGGAGGACCTGCTGGCCGAGGCCACGGCCCGCGCCGGGGCTGGCGAGGAACTGGCCCGCCTGGCCCGGGAGCTTTATCCCACCGCGGCCGACCTCCAGGCCACCCGCCGCGCCCGCCATGAGATCGGCAGCCACGGCCATCACCACTATCCCCGCCAGTGCCTCGATCACGAAGCCTTTGAGGCCGAGCTGATCCGCTCCCGCCAGGAGATTGAACGGGTGATGGGCAAAGCCCCGCGGGCCTTCTCCTACCCCTTCAACAGCTACCAGAGCGGCGACGCCGAACTCTGCTCCCGCCACTACGTGCAGGTGGCCACGGTGGATGCCCAACCGATCACCCTCGACACCCCCCGCCTGGCGATTCCCCGCTTCACCTGGCCCGGCCCCCTGCGCAACCAGCTCCATTTCCGCCGCTGGCTCTGGACCGGCCATCTCTGATCCGGCTCCTGGCTGTGTCGCCTGGCACCGGCAGGGAGCGGCGATCCCCACCTCCGGCCTGGCGGTGCGGGCCATAGGGTTGTCTTTGGCTGATGGACCGTCCCCTACGCGATGTTGTTGCCACCCGGCCTGCTTGAGCTTTCCCCGGGTCTTGAAACCCTGCGCGACTGGCTGGTGCGCTGGGGCTACGGCGTGATCTTCGGCGCGATGCTCCTGGAAAACGCCGGTCTGCCTCTGCCGGGTGAAACCGTGACCCTGCTCGGCGGCTTTGTGGCCGGCAGTGGCCAGCTCCATCCGCTCGGAGTGATGGCCGCCGCCGCCAGCGGGGCCGTGCTGGGCGACAACATCGGCTTCTGGGTGGGCCGCCGGGCCGGCTGGGGGCTGATTCTGAGGGTGGGCGGCTGGCTGGGTCAGAGCCCCGCCGATCTCGACAAGCTGCGCGAGCGCTTTCTGCGCCATGCCGGCAAGTCGGTGCTGCTGGGCCGTTTCGTGGCGGTGCTGCGGGTGATCGCGGGCCCAATGGCCGGTGCGGTGGGCATGCCCTACGGCCGCTTCTTTCTCTGCAATCTCGTCGGTGCCTTGCTGTGGTCCTCCACCATGGTGAGCCTGGCCTGGCTCGGCGGTCGCTGGATTCCCCTCGATCGCATGGTGGAGGGGGTGGTGCAGTTCGGCCTCGGAGCCCTGGCGGTGGTGGCCACGCTGCTGCTGCTGCCGCGATTGTTCACTCTTCTGGAGCGCTTCACGCCTGCCGATCCTTCGACTCCGCCCCTCCCCCGGCCTGCGTCCGGTTCGTCGATAAGCTCGGCGCCCCTGAAGTCTCGTTCCGAGCACGACTCAGCCGACTGAGCCGCTGCCGTTTCCGAACGCGCAGCCTCAGCTCTCCGGCCAGATCGGGCCAGGGTGCTGCCAGGGCGATCGGCCATCATGGGCCCGGCTGCCTCGCCTCCTGGCATGCGCTACCTGCGCTACCTCTACGTTCCATTGGCCTGCTGTGCCGCCGGCCTGGCGATCGTGCTCGGTGTGCAGGGCCTGACGGCCGCCTGGATCACGCTGGTGCTGTTGCTGCTGGAGATCTCTCTCTCCTTCGACAACGCCGTGGTGAACGCCCGCGTGCTCGATCAGCTCACGCCGGGTCAGCAGCGGTTCTTCCTGACCTGGGGTTTGGTGATTCCGGTGTTCGGCGTGCGCTTCGCCGGCCCGCTGCTGATGGTGGCCCTGGCCGGAGGGGTGAGCGTGCGCCAGGCCCTCGATGCGGCCTTGCATCACCCTGTCCGCTACCGGGAGCTGCTCGACCTGGCGGAGCCCCGCATCCTGGCCTTCGGCGGCATGTTCCTGCTGATGGTGTTCCTTCGCTACTTCTTCGACGAAGCCAAGACCCTCCATTGGGTCAAGCCGCTGGAGCGGCGTCTCAGTGCCGCCGGCCGGATCGAATCCCTGGAGATCGCCCTGGCCTTGATCATTCTCCTGGCGGTGGACCTGGCGCTTCCGGGCCCCCAGCGGGCCGATGTGCTGATCGCCGGCCTGATCGGCCTGGTGTTGCAACTGCTCAGCACTTCCCTGGCGCAGGCCTTCGGAGATGAGGAGCAGGCCGGAGCCCGCCTGGCCGCGGGAGGGGGTCTGGCCAGCCTGCTTTATCTGGAGCTGCTCGATGCTTCCTTCAGCCTCGATGGCACGATCGGCGCCTTCGCGATCACCTCAAACCTCGGCCTGATCCTCACCGGCCTGGGTCTCGGCGCCCTGTTCATCCGCTCCCTCACCCTGATGCTGAGCCGAGAGAAGGCCCTCGAAAAGCTGATCTTTCTGGAGCACGGCGCCCATTACGCCATCGGCGCCCTGGGGCTGGTGATGCTGGGGGGCATCCTGCTGCGTCAACACCATCTCCATGTGCCCGAGTGGCTCACCGGCGTGATCGGCCTGTTGCTGTTGGTGCTGTCGTTCGGGGATTCCCTACGCCACTCCCGTCGGGCCTGATCGCCGACTTTCAGAGATAGAAGCCCACGGTGGTGACCACCCGCGTGCCCTGTTCCCTCAGGGCCTGACGCAGCAGGATCGTGCTTTGGTTGTGCAGCAGGTTCTCCCAGCGGTGCTGGGTCACGAACACTGGCAGCACGATCATGCAGAAGCGGTTGCGGTCCTTGCGGTGTTCCAGCTCGAACTGCTTCACGAAATCCACCACCGGATCCACCAAGGAGCGGTAGGGGGAATCGAGCACCACCAGCCGTACATCGGGCATCTGGCGCTCCCATTGCTCGATGAAGGCCTTGGTTCGGTTGCCTCCTAGGTCCACATGCACCGCCACCAGATCGCTGGCCACGCTGCGGGCAAAGCGAATCGCCTCGAAGCTGCCGCGGTGCAACTGGCCCACCAGCACCACCGTGGGCATGCCACCGGAAACGGGGGGATCCGGCAGTTTGAGCAGCTTGTCGGCGGACATCCGCAGCCGCTGGGCCACGACGTCGTAGTGGTTGCGGATTCTCAGGAACAGGGTGATCAGCAGCGGAATAGCCAACAGCACCAGCCAGGCGCCGTAGGTGAACTTGCTGTAGAGCAGCACCAGACTCACCACCGCGGTGATGGCCGCCCCAACCCCATTCACCAGGGCCTTGCCCAGCCAGCCCTGGTCTTTTCCCTTCCACCAGTGCACCACCATGCCGGCCTGGGAGAGGGTGAAGCTGATGAACACCCCCACCGCGTAGAGCGGGATCAGCCGGGTCACGCTGGCATTGAAGATCACTAGCAGCAGGGCGGCACAGCCACTCAGGGCAAAGATGCCGTTGCTAAAGACCAGCCGGTCCCCCAGGGAGGCCAGCTGGCGGGGCAGGAAGCCGTCCTGGGCCAGGAAGGCCGCCAGGCGCGGGAAGTCGGCGTAGGCGGTGTTGGCGGCCAGCAGCAAGATCAGCAGGGTGGCCAGCTGCAGCACGGCCAGCAGCACGCCATTGCCGAAGATCAGCTGACCCAGCTGATACAAAAGAGTGGGCCCGTTCTCGGCGTACACGATGCCGGTGTGGTGGGCCAGGGCGCTGATGCCGCCGAACATCGTGGCCAGCAGCAGCACCATCACGGTGAGCACTTTGCGGGCGTTGCGCCACTCCACCGGCCGGAAGGCCGCCACGCTGTCGCTGATCGCCTCGATGCCGGTGAGGGCGGCGCAGCCGGAGCTGAACGCCCGCATCAGCAGCACCGGTCCGATCGCCATCAGGTGACCGCCCTCTGCTTCGAGGGTGGGAGCCAGCAGCCGGGTCTGCTCCTCAGGGCCAATGGTGGGCAGGCTGCCACCGAGGAATTTGACGGCTCCAGCCACCAGCATCACCACCACCACCCCCATGAACAGATAGGTGGGGAAGCTGAGCAGCTTGGCGCTGGAGCTCACGCCCCGCAGGTTGGCCACCATCACCAGCAGCACCGCCACCAGGCAGAGGGGAACGCGGTAGGTGTCGAGGCCGGGGAAATAGGAGGTGAGGGCAGCGATGCCGGCGGCCACGCTCACGGCCACGGTGAGCACGTAGTCGATCGAGAGGGAGGCGCCCGCCACCAGGCCGGGGATCTTGCCGAGGTTGTCCTGCGAGACCCGGTAGGAGCCGCCGCCGAGGGGATAAGCCTTGATCGTCTGCCGGTAGCTGGTGGCCACGATCAGCATCAGGCCGATGATCAGGCCGGTGATCGGCAGGGTGAGGCCCAGGGCGGCGCTGCCTGCCATACCGAGCACCAACACAATCTCCTGAGTGGCGTAAGCCACCGAGGAGAGGGCATCGGAGCTGAGGATCGCCAGGGCTTCCGCGTTGTTGAAGCGCTCCTCGTGCTGGGCACTGGTGGGTAACGGTGAGCCGATTAGCACCCTGCGGAGGTTGTCGAACCTGGAGATGATCGGCATTCCCGGGCGACGTTCGGCTTGAAGGTTCGTCCACAGAACCTACGGCGCCGCTGCCATGGTTACTCTTGCCCCGACCGCCGCTCCGGCCCCTTGACCGCATCGCTTCCAACCACCGCCGCGGCGCTTCCTTCAGGGGAGGCTTCCCACGGGTCCACCCCCTGGCATGGTCTCAGCGCTGTCGAATGTCAACACCGTCTCGGCGTGGGCCCAGAGGGTCTCGATACAGCCGAGAGTTCCCGACGCCTGGCCGAGCGCGGACCCAACCGGCTGGAGCTTTCGGCCGGTCGCAGCACCTGGGAGATCCTGCGCGACCAGTTCAGCAACGTGATGTTGATCATGCTGCTGGCCGTGGCGGCCGTCTCCGCTGCCGTTTCGATTCATCAGAAAGAATTCCCCAAGGACGCCATCGCGATCCTGGTGATCGTGGTGCTGAATGGTCTGCTGGGTTACCTGCAGGAGAGCAAGGCCCAGCAGGCCCTGCTGGCGCTCCGCGACATGGCCCAGCCCCTGGTGCAGGTGCGCCGCGACGGCACGTGGCAGCGGATCAGCAGCGAGCACCTGGTACCCGGCGACCTGATCCGCCTTGAGGCGGGCGATCGGGTGCCCGCCGATGCCCGCCTGCTGGAGGAGGCCGACCTGGGGCTGCGCGAGGCGGCCCTCACCGGCGAGGCCGAGGCCGTGTTCAAGAAATCCGATCTGGTGCTCGAGCACACCACGCCGGTCCTGGAGCGCAAGAACTGCTTGTTCCAGGGCACCGAAGTGGTGCGCGGCCGGGGTGTGGCCCTGGTCACGGCCACCGGCATGGCCACCGAACTGGGCCAGATCGCCGAACTGATCAACACAGCCGGCGGCGAGAGCACCCCCCTCCAGCAGCGGCTCGATGGCCTGGCCAATGTGTTGGTGGTCAGCGCCCTGGCCCTGGTGGCGGTGGTGGTGGCCCTGGGTCTGCTGCTGGGCCAGGATCCGCTCAACCTGCTGGAGGTGGCGCTGTCGATGGCGGTGGCGATCGTGCCGGAGGGTCTGCCGGCCGTGATCACCGTGACCCTGGCGATCGGCACCCAGCGGATGGTGCGCCGCGCCGCCCTGATCCGCCGCCTGCCCGCGGTGGAGGGGCTGGGTTCGGTCACCGTGATCTGCTCCGACAAGACCGGCACCCTCACCCAGAACCGCCAGGTGGTGCAGGAGCTAAGAGTCGGCACCGAACGGCTGGCCGTGACCGGTCAGGGGTACGACCCGGCCGGCACGATCACCGCCTCGCCGCTGGAATCCCCCCCAGGGGCCCGGCCGGGTAGCGTTGAGGGAGCCAGCACCCTCCTGCTCCAGGCCGGCGTGCTCTGCAGCGACGCCGAACACCGGCAGCTGGCCGATGGCAGCTGGGAAATTCTCGGCGATCCAACCGAGGGGGCCCTCTCGGTGGTGGCCCTCAAGGCGGGCATCGATGATTTTGAATTGCGCAGCCACTTCCGCCGGGCCGCCGAGATCCCCTTCAGCTCCGAACGCCAGTTGATGGCCGTGTGGATCGAGGATCCCAACCACGCCCTGCAGGCTCCCCTTGGCAGTAGCGCCAGCGGCAGTCCCAGCCTGCTGATCAGCAAGGGGGCCCCTGAGGTGATCATCGGCCTCTGCGATCGCTGGATCGATGGCCAAGGCGTGGTGGCCATGGGCAAGGCGCAACAGCAGTGGTGGCTGGAGCAGGCCCGCCAGCTGGCGGGCTCTGGTCTTCGTGTGCTGGCCTTCGCCTGCGCGCCCCATCACTCCAGCCCCGATGAAGCTTTGGAGGGTCAGGTGCTGCTGGGTCTGATGGCCCAGCTGGATCCGGCCCGGCCCGAGGTGGCCAAGGCTGTGGCCACCTGCCGACAGGCGGGTATTCGGCCGGTGATGATCACCGGCGACCATCCCCTCACCGCCCGGGCGATCGGCAGTGCCATCGGACTCACCGATGAGCAGGGTGAGGTGATCCTCGGCCGCGAGCTCGAGGCGATGGAGGAGCCGGCCCTGAAGGAGGCGGTGGCCCGTTGCAATGTCTACGCGCGCGTGGCACCGGAGCAGAAGCTGCGGATCGTGAAGGCGCTGCAGTCGAACGGCCAGGTGGTGGCGATGACCGGCGATGGCGTCAACGACGCCCCGGCCCTCAAGCAGGCCCACATCGGCGTGGCGATGGGCATCACGGGCACCGAGGTGAGCAAGGAGGCCGCCGACATGGTGCTCCTCGACGACAACTTCGCCACGATCGTGAGTGCCGTTGAGGAAGGGCGGCTGGTCTACGCCAACATCCGCCGCTTCGTGAAGTACATCCTTGGCAGCAATGTGGGGGAACTGATCACGATCGCCTCGGCGCCGCTGCTGGGCCTGACCGGCGTACCGATGACGCCGCTCCAGATCCTCTGGATGAACCTGGTGACCGACGGCGTGCCCGCCCTGGCCCTGGCCCTGGAGCCCGGCGAGGCCGGGTTGATGGAGCGGGCCCCGGCCGAACCCGGTGAATCGATCTTCGCCCGCGGCATCGGCTCCTACATTCTGCGCATCGGTGTGGTGTTCGCCGTGATCGTGATCGCGCTGATGCTCTATGCGTCGGTTCACAGCCGTGATCACTGGAAGACCATGGTGTTCACCACCCTCTGCCTGGCCCAGATGGGCCATGCCCTCTCGGCCCGCAGCGACCTCCCCCTGATCCAGGTGCCCCCCTTTTCCAACCCCTGGCTGCTCTGGGCGGTGGTGCTCACTTCGGGGCTGCAATTGCTGCTGCTCTACGTGCCTGCTCTGGCCAAGTTCTTCGGCACCCAGCCCCTGAGCGGCCACGAACTGATGATCTGTGTGGCCTTCAGCCTGTTGTTGTTCCTCTATCTGGAGCTTGAGAAGGTCTGGCGCCAGTGGCGCCGCGGCCTGCATGCCGATGCCTGAATCCATCGACGTGATGGATCCATCGACGTGATGGTTGATGGTTGATGCCGCAAGCCCAATCCAGGTCTTTCCGCAGCTCCTTGCTGGTTGGGGAGACTGGATTGGTGAGCTTCCCGGCTGGATTGAGGCCGCCGTGGCGCGGGATCCACGGCTGGGCTATCTGGCCCTTGGTCTGGCGATGTTCCTGGAAAATCTCATCCCTCCGATTCCCTCGGAACTGATCCAGCCCCTTGGTGGTGTTCTGGTCCAGCAGGGCCGCCTGGAGCTGGTGCCGGTGATCTTGGTGGGCACGGCCGGCACGGTGCTGGGGTGCTGGTTCTGGTATGGGCTGGGGCGCTGGTTCGGCGAGGAGCGGCTGATCCGCTGGCTTGGGCTCCATGGCCGCAGGATCGGCCTCGACCAGGAGGATCTCACCGCCAGCCGCACCTGGTTCGCCCGCCATGGGGTGGGCCTTGTGTTCTGGGGACGCCTGGTTCCCGGCATCCGCACCCTGATCTCGGTGCCGGCGGGCCTGGAAGCCATGCCCATGGGCCTGTTTCTGCTCGCCACCCTCGCGGGCAGCCTGCTGTGGGTCACGCTGCTCACCCTCCTTGGCCGTGCCCTGGGCGCCGGCTACGGCCAGGTGAGCCAGTTCACTGGCCCCTATGGCCAGATCAGCAGCCTTTTGCTCCTGGGCCTGGCTGCGGCCGCCGTGATCGCCCTGATTGTGCGTTCACGGCGCCCTAGAGGCAGCCGCCTGCCACCGTGAGACTTTTCTTTCTTTGGCTGGGGGCCCAGAGCCCGTCCCTTGGCGGTGGGCTCTGGGGCCCCCGCCGCCTCATTCAGAGCGTTCCTGCATCCCGGATTCAGCATCGGGGAGAGAGAGGCGGGGGGAGTCCTGTATTAGCGCGAGGGTGAAGATCAGGCCACCCACCAGGGCAATGGCCAGCAGAGCGACCACCCCAAGCCAGGCCCGACGCATGCGATCGCCATGCAGCAGCGGATCCGCCCGGTGGCCGCAGTCGGTGCAGATGAGCTCGCCCTGGCCTCCCCTGGCCCTAACCACCATCCGGCATCCGCATCGCTCGCAAGCCATGGCCATGCCGAGGTTTGAATCACTCTGCCAGCAGGGTCAGGTCGTTCTGTAGGGAAGCGAACCATCGAGCGATGCGGTGAATCGCAGCGGGGCATTGGGGTGGCACGGATCACCATTGCTTGGCCCATCGATAGGTATCGCTTTGGTCCGATGCAACCCAAGACGCTCCAAATCCCTTAAGGTTCGCGGCCAATGGTCCTTCTCGGATCCCTTGTCCCCGCCTCCATGACCCTGTTTCTCGCCCAGACGGCCTGGTTGGTGCCGCTCTACCCCTTGCTGGCATCCCTGCTCTCCCTTCTGTGGTCGCCAGGGCTGATCTCCCGCACCGGACCGCGGCCCTGCGGGTATCTGAATCTCCTGCTGGTGAGTGTGTCCTTTGTTCATAGCGTGCTGGCTCTGGTGGCCCTGCACTCCAATTCCACCGCGGGCTCGGCGGCGATCTACCAACCGCTCACCTTCGGCTGGACCTGGCTGCAGACCGCCGGCCTGCGCATTGGCTTCGACGGCCTGATCACCGAGCCAGCGCTAATCGCGATGACGCTGATCACCGGCCTGCATGTGCTGGTGCAGATCTATTCGATCGCCTACCTGGAGATGGACTGGGGCTGGCCCCGTTTCTTCGGCTCCTTGAGCTTCTTTGAATCCGGCCTTTGCGCCCTGGTGCTCACCGATTCCCTGTTCTTCAGCTACGTGATCATGGAGCTGCTCACCCTGGGCACCTACCTGATCGTGGGCACCTGGTACAACCAGCCCCTGGTGGTGAAGGGGGCCCGCGATGCCTTCCTCACCAAGCGGATCGGCGACCTGATCCTGCTGGCTGGCGTGATCGCCCTGCTGCCGATCACCGGCACCTGGAACTTCCACGGCCTGCAGGCCTGGGCCGCCGACCAGGCCAACAACCATCTGGCTCTGCCGGGTGGCTACACCCTGATCGTGCTCGCCCTGATCGCCGGACCGATGGGCAAGTGCGCCCAGATTCCGCTCCACCTCTGGCTGGATGAGGCGATGGAGAGCCCCCTGCCCTCCACGGTGCTGCGCAACTCGGTGGTGGTGGTGGGCGGTGCCTGGGTGCTGCTGCGCCTTGAGCCGCTGATCGAGCTGAGTCCGCTGGCCGCCAGCCTGCTGGTGGTGGTGGGCGGCACCAGTGCCCTTGTCGGTTCTCTGATCGCCCTTGCCCAGATCGATGTGAAGCGGGCTCTCTCCTTCCTGGTGAGCAGCTGGCTGGGTCTGCTGTTCGTGGCGGTGGGTCTGGGGGGCATTCCGGTGGCCGACCACCTGATGCTCGTATACCCCCTGCCGATGGCCCTGATGCTGATGGCGATCGGCGCCATCGTGCTCACCAACGTGACCCAGGACCTCACCCAGCTGGGGGGTTTGTGGAGCAAGCGCCCCTTGATGGGCATCGCCTTCCTCAGCGGAGCCGCTGGGCTGATGGCCCTGCCTCCCTTCGGAGGCTTCGCGGCCTTGCGGGAACTCCTGGCCCTCACCACCACCAGCGGCCAGCCCGCTTTGCTGGGGGCCCTGGTGCTGCTCACCAATGCCCTGATCAGCGCCGGCCTGATCCGGGTGTTTGGCCTGATCTGGGGCGGCCGTCCCTCGGTGTTCACCACCCGCTCGCCGGAGGTCCTGTGGCTGATGGCCCTTCCCACCCTGCTGCTCACGGGCCTGGTGCTCCATCTGCCGCAGATCCTGGTGCGCAGTGGGGTGTTCGCCTCCGCCGGTTCCCTGCTGCCGATTCCGGGCTGGGGCCCTGAGGCCCTACCCCTGTTGCTCTCCACCCTGGTAGGAGGCGGGCTCTCCGCCCTCTTCTACCTGCGCCCCCATCCCCTGGCCCATCTGCCGGCGGCCCTCGGTGGCCTGCAGGACTGGCTGGCCCACGACATGCAGACCGAGCGCTTCTACCACCGCACCGTGGTGGGTCTGGTGGTGGGTCTGGCCCGGCTCAGCGCCTGGTCCGATCAACGGCTGGTGGATGGTTTCAGCGGCGCCACCGGCGAGGCCGCCCTGGAGGGGGCCCGTCGCCTCAGCCTCACCACCTCCGGCCGCTCCCAGGCTTATGCCCTCACCCTCGTGCTCGGCGTGCTGCTGATGGCCGCCTGGTTGCTCTCCGGCCAGGGCACCCCATCCCCCGACCTCCTTCGCCCGCTCCGCTGATGCCTTCCTTGTCCCTGCTCCTGCTAGCGGGCTTGCCCCTGGTCGCGGCCCTGCTCCTTCCTCTGCTGCCCGCCACCACCGATTCGGCGAGGGTGCGCAGCCTGGCGGCCCTCAGCACCGCTGCCCAACTGCTGGTGGGCATGGCCTGCTGGCGGGACGCCCCGGCCGATCTGCAGCTGGCCTGGCTGCCGAAGCTGGGTCTCACCTTCGACCTGGGCCTCGATGGCCTGACGCTTCCCCTGGTGCTGCTCACGGCTTTGATCACCACCCTGGCGATCCTGGCCACTCCTGCCGACCAAAGCCGCCCCCGTCTGTTCTTCCCCCTCCTGCTGGCCACCAACCTCGGGGTGGTGGGGGCCTTATTAGCTCGCAATGCCCTGCTCTTCGTGCTGGCCTTTGAGCTGGTGCTGATCCCCACCACCCTGCTGGTGGCCATCTGGGGCGGCGAGAAGCGGGCCGGAGGCGCGATCCGTTATCTGATCTATGGCGCCGTTTCAGGCCTCAGCCTCCTGGGCGCTGTACTGGCGCTGGGCTGGATGAACCGCAACGGCCTCAGCTTCAGCTACGCCGATCTCGCCCACGTTTCCCTCACTCCCCAGGCCAGCCGCTGGGTGCTGGCCTTGCTCCTGCTGGGCTTCGGCCTCAAGCTGCCGATCGTGCCGCTGCACGGATGGCAGCCCCTCACCTATGGCCAGTCGCCCACGCCCGTGGTGATGCTTCTGGCTGGCTGCGTTTCCAATCTGGGGGCCTATGGCTTGCTGCGTTTCGGTGTGGGCTTTCTTCCCGAAACCTGGGCCGCCTGGTCGCCGTGGATCGCCGCCGCCGGAGCTGTGAGTGTGGTTTACGGTGCCCTCAATGCCATTGCCCAGGCCGACATCCGCCTGCTGATGGCCTATAGCTCCCTGGGCCACATGGGGCTGCTGGTGCTCGCCATCGCCGCCGCCACCCCGATGAGCCTCCAGGGCGCTGTGGCCCAGATCCTGGCCCACGGGTTGATCGTGGCCCTGATGTTCGCCTGCGAGGGATTGATCGAGCGCAAGACCGGCACCACGGCGATTGCCGAACTCTCCGGTCTGCTCAACCCCCTGCGCGGCCTCCCGTTCACCGCCGGCATGCTGCTGCTGGCCCTGATGGCCGCCGCTGGCATCCCCGGTCTGGCCGGGTTCCCGGCCGAGCTGCTGGTGTTCGAGGGCAGCTGGACCACCTTCCCTCGCGCCACCCTGATCTGCCTGCTGGCCTCGGGTCTCACGGCGGTCTACGCCATCCGCCTGTTCAACCGGGTGGGATTCGGCCGCCTCGACAACGACCGGGCCGACTGGCAAGCCACCCGCTGGGGCGAACGGTTTCCGGCCTTGGCCCTCAGCCTGCTGATTATCGCCGCCGGGATCTGGCCCCAGAGTCTGGTGGGCTGGAGTGAACGCGCCACCAGCGGCCTGGCCCTGCGCTCCGGCTTCCCATCCGCCCAGCTGGCGAGCGCCCGGGTTCGCAGCGGCGGCGCTCCCACCCTCGCTGCCCTCTTGCCTGCCGGCGGTTCCGCCACCGGTTGAGCTCCAGCCGGGTTGCCCGGCAACGACAGACCGATCCCGACTCCATCCCTCTCCCAGTCCTCAGCCCTCGCCGATGCCCGATTCGGGTCCATCAAGGCCAAGGAGATTCCCGCTTCCACCCCCTGCCCGGCCCCGGCCCACCTGCCGCCATGACCCCACCGACCGCCACCCCGCAGGCCCCCGCCATCACCCCTTTGATCCCCCCTTCCACCCATCCGTGGGCCGAGGTGATCCACCGGCTTGAGGCCGGCGGCTCGATGCTGCCGGACACGCCGGAGAACCTGATGCAGATCATCGGCATCTACAAGGCCTATGCCGTGCCGATGGATTTCTACTGGAGGGATCTGCTCTACATCGCCGAGCGGGTGTTCCTCAATCCACTGCCGGCTTTCAAGTATTTCCCCAGCCAGGAGTACCTGGATCTGCCCAACAGCTACGCCGGTGACCAATCAAAGCTGCGCATCTGGCGGGGAGGTGAGAAGGCTCACCCGGAACTGCTGGAGTTCATGGCCAAGGGTGAAACGGGCAAGATGCCGAAGCTGCTCCACCACCTCTGGCATGACCGCATCAACATGGAGTTCGCCGAAGCCTGCATGCAGGCCATGCTCTGGCATCAAGGCATGGGCGGCCGCTTCTACGACTACCTTGAAAGCGACGCCTACCGGGCCAATGCCGACCGGGCGATCAAGGCCTATTTCCGCGCAAACCCCGTGATGCTGGGCCTTTACAAACTGTTCCCTGAGATGTTCATGGAGCAGGTGAAGCAGATGAGCTACTACGCCAACCTTGGCCTCTTCTGGGAGGTGATGGCGCCGGTGTTCTTCGAGATGAGCGACATCTACGACGAGGGCGGTTTCAAGGGGGTGCCCGATGCCATGAACTTCCTGGTGAACGGCATTTTCGCGGTGGCCGGCAGGCCGATCTATCACCACGTCTATGTGGGCGATGAATGCATCGAGGTGATTCCCAAATCGGAAGGATTCACCTGGCTCTACGAAGCGGCCCTTCCATATGTGGAAGCAGTGTTCTATCGCACTGCCCCCTTCCGCGGCACCAAGAGCTACAATGCCCAGGCCGGCCAGGTGCCTGAGAGCCAGGCCGATTTTCACTATGGCATTCTCTACGCCGATGTCTATCCCGTCGGTTCGGCGGGTATCCCTCCCACCCTGCTGATGCAGGACATGCTCCACTTTCTGCCTCCCTACCTGCAGGAGCTTTACAAGCAGCATCGCCGCGGTGAGGAAGACCAGCTCATCCAGCTGGGTATCACCTTTCAGCGCTCCATGTACAACGTGACCTCGGCCGTGATCCAGGCCCTGCGTTGCGCCCTGCTCTATCCCCTCGATGACACCGATCCGGCGCACCTGCTGGCGAACCGCCAGTTCTTTGAGGCCCAGATGGACCGCTTCTTGAGGCCCGAGGCCCGTCTCGGCGCCATCCAGACCCAGGACTACCGCTAGGAATTACCCATGGCCAACATCATTGAAACCGCCAAGGGTGCGGGCTGCTTCTCCACCCTGCTCACTGCCGTGGAGGTGGCCGGTCTCACATCCGCCCTGGAGAGTCCCGGCCCCTTCACGGTGTTCGCCCCGGTGGACGATGCCTTCGCCGCCCTGCCGCCCGGAACGGTGCAGACCCTGGTGGACAACGTGCCCCAGTTGGCGCGCATCCTCAAGTTTCACGTGCTCTCCGGTGCTTACAAGCGCGAGCAGCTGATCGACCAGCCGGAATGGACGAGCCTGGAAGGAGCCCCGGTGCCGATCCGACGGGCCGAACCCTTCGAGGTGAAGAACGCCACCGTGGTTTCCGCCGATATCGTCTGCGACAACGGCGTGGTTCACGTGATCGATAGGGTGATTCTGCCGGGTTGACGGGCTGGGATCCCAGGTCGGGGCCCGGGGGAGCTGCCGGCGCCCTCCAGGTCCAGAACAGGGCACGCTGGTCGGCGCCACCTTGCCACCCATGAGAAGATCCGGGGCGATTGCGATAATCCGGCATGCGCCGTCTGACTGTTTCCCTCCTCCGGGCTGCTTCTGCGGCCCGGAGGGCCGCTCCCCTGCTGATCCTCCCCTTCCTGCTGGCGAGCTGCGCTTCCGAGGGGGGCGGCGGCGTGCAGAGCAGCAAGATGGCCACCATCAAGGCCAGGGGCAAGCTGATCTGCGGGGTGGATGGTTCCCTGCCGGGCTTCAGCTTCGTGGGTCCTGACGGCAGCTACAGCGGCCTCGATGTGGATGTGTGCAAGGCCATGGCCGCCGCCCTTTTTGGCGATCCGCTCAAGGTGGAGTACCGCAACCTCAATTCCAGCGAACGTTTCGCGGCCCTGGCCAGCGGCGAGGTGGACCTGCTCTCGCGCAACACCACCATGACCCTCAGCCGCGATGCGGCCGGCGGCAATGGTCTGAGCTTCGCTCCCCCCACTTTTTATGACGGCCAGGGCGTGATGGTGCCCAACGCCAGCGGCATCAAGACCCTCAAGGATCTGGCCGGCAAACCGATCTGCGTCGAGAGCGGCACCACCACCGAGCTCAACCTGGCCGATCGGATGCGCGAGCAGAGCATCCCCTACACCCCCCTGAAGTTCCAGACCGGCGACCAGACCTACGCCGCTTACCTGCAGGGCCGCTGTGTGGCGGTCACCAGCGACCGCTCCCAGCTGGCGGGCAAGCGCAGCAGCTTCCCCAGCCCCGATGCCCACACTCTTTTGCCGGATGTGATGAGCAAGGAGCCGCTCACCCCGGCCACCGTGAATGCCGACCCGGTGTGGGCCGATGCCGTTCGCTGGACCGTGAACACCCTTTTCCAAGCGGAGGAGTTGGGTATCAGCAAGGCCAACATCGCCGCCAAGGTGGCCGAAGCCAGGGCCAATGCCAACCAGGCCGACCTGCGCCGCTTCCTCGGCGTGGAGGGTGAATTCGGCAAGCAGCTGGGTCTGCCGGCCGACTTCGTGCCCAAGATCATCGGCGCCGTGGGCAACTACGGCGAAATATTCGATCGCAACGTGGGCCCCGGCTCCCGTCTCAAGCTTGATCGCGGCGTGAACAAGCAGTGGAAGGAGGGCGGTCTGATCTACTCGCCGCCGTTCCGCTGATGGGCGTGACCCCTTCCTCGCTGCCGCGCTCCGTTCTCGGGGCTGGGGCACCGGTTCCTTGGTGGCGCAACCGCCGCGTCATTCCCTGGCTGGTGCAGGGTGCGGTGGGCCTCACGGTGCTGGTGCTGGTGGCCTTCCTGCTGAGCAACCTGATCCGCAACCTCACCGCCGCCGGCCTGCTGCTGAGCTGGGGATGGCTGAGCCAGCCCGCAGGCTTCGACATCGCTGAAACCATCCTTCCCTTCCAAGCCAGTGATCCCTACTGGCGGGGCTTGCTGGCCGGGCTGGTCAACACGCTGCGGGTGGTGGTCACGGGCCTGCTGGGGGCCACCCTGCTGGGCACCCTGCTGGGGATGGCTTCCTTCAGCGGCAACGTTCTGCTACGCAATCTCACCCGCGTCTACGTGGAGGTGGTGCGCAACATCCCCCTGCTGCTGCAGCTGGTGTTCTGGTACTTCGTGGTGTTTCTCTCCCTGCCCAATGGCACCGCTGCCATCCAGCTGCCGGGGGTGGTATTGGCCAAGTCGGGCCTCTACATCGCCGGCTTCGCTGAGGGGCTGCGCTGGATGGGCCCCCATCTGGTCAATGGCGTCTGGCAGGCGCCGCTGCGCTGGTCCGTCGAGTTCGGAGCCCTCCTCACCGGCCTGATCGCCTATTCCTCGGCCTTCATCGCCGAGGTGGTGCGCGGCGGCATCGCCGCCGTGCCGAAGGGCCAGTGGGAGGCGGCCTCCTCCCTGGGGCTGAGCTGGATCCAGACCCTCCGCCAGGTGGTGCTGCCCCAGGCCCTGCGGGTGATCGTGCCGGGCCTCAATACCCAGTACATCTCCCTGGCCAAGAACTCTTCGCTGGCGGTGGCGGTGGGCTTCACCGACCTCTATTCCGTGGCCGAAACCACCCTCAACCAAACCGGCCGGGCCGTGGAGGTGGTGCTGGTTCTGCTCGGCACCTACCTGGCCCTCGACCTGTTCATCTCGCTGCTGATGAACGGCCTCAACCGACTCGTGCAGATCCGGGAGCGCTGAGATGAATCCCTTGCTGCGGCGCCTCCGCCACGACCTCTTCGCCACCCCCGCCGACGGGCTGATCACCGTGGCGCTGCTGGCCGTGATCGGCGCCGGCGCTTCCTCCTTCCTGCGCTGGGCCTTCAGCCAGGCTCGCTGGGCCGTGATCCAGGCCAACAGCACCCTGTTTGCCGTGGGGCGCTATCCGATTGATCAGCAGTGGCGCCTCTGGCTGCTCACCGCCCTGCTGGCGGCGGCCACCGGCATCACCTGGGGGATGCTGCGTTCCCACCCCCGGCCCGACCGCGGCGGCACTCTCTGGCCCCGCAATGACCGGATCGCGGTGGGCCTCCTGGTGGCGCTCAGCCTGCTGCTGCCCTGGATGCTGGGCCTCAGCCCTTCGGTTCAGCTCCGCTGGCTGGCCATCACGGCCGTGTTGGTGCTGCTGCGCTGGTTGGCGGGCCGCTTCGGCCCCCTGCTGCCCGGGCCTTTCAAGCGTCTGCTGCCGCTCGGTCTTCCTCTCCTTTACCTGATTGGTATGGTGCTGATCGGCGGTGGTCTCGGCCTGGCATCGGTCTCCCCGTCCGAATGGGGTGGCCTGCTGCTCACCCTGCTCGAATCGAGCTTCGCGATTCTGCTGTGTTTCCCGCTCGGGGTGCTGTTGGCCCTCGGACGCCGCAGTGAACTGCCCCTGCTGCGCTGGGGCTCGGTGCTTTACATCGAATTCATCCGCGGCGCTCCGCTGATCACCCTGCTGTTCCTCGGCCAGAACATGCTCGGCTTCCTGCTGCCGGGGGGCCTGGCCCCTGAGCGGGTCTGGCGGGCAGCCTGGGTGCTCACCCTGTTCGCCGCGGCCTACCTGGCTGAAGCGGTGCGCTCCGGTCTGGCGGCGGTGCCCCGGGGCCAGCTGGAGGCGGCCCGCTCCCTGGGCATGTCGATGCCTCAGGCCTTCGCCAGCGTGGTGCTGCCCCAGGCCCTGCGGGTGGCGCTGCCGAGCATGGTGGGCCAGTTCATCTCCCTCCTGCAGGACACCACCCTGCTGTCGCTGATTGGCTTGATGGAACTGCTCGGTACCGCGCGCACGGTGATGGCCAACCCGGCCTTCCTGGGCCGCAATGCCGAGGTGTATTTCACCCTGGCGGTGCTGTTCTGGTGTTGCTGCGCCGCCCTCGGGCTGGGCAGCCGGGCCCTGGAACGGCGCCTTGATCCGGCGGCGATCGCCCGATCTGGCTGATCCTGTTACCAATAAGTCCTTCCAGCAGCCCCTCCGCTCCTCAGCCGCGCTACCGCAGCCCCACCATGAGTCAGCCCAGCCCCTCAACCCTGAGCAGCAGCGCCACCCCCCCCAGCGATGTGATGATCGAGGCCCGTGGGGTCGAGAAGTGGTATCCCAACGGCTACCACGCCCTCCGCGGCTGCGATCTCACCGTGAACCGCGGCGAGGTGGTAGTGATCATGGGTCCCTCCGGCTCCGGCAAGAGCACCTTCATCCGCACCTTCAATGCCCTGGAGGATTTCCAGAAGGGCAGCATCACTGTGGATGGCATCACTCTCAGCGATGACCTGCGCCACATCGATGCGATCCGCCGTGAGGTGGGCATGGTGTTCCAGCAGTTCAATCTCTTCCCGCACCTCACCGTGCTCGACAACCTCTGCCTGGCACCGGTGCTGGTGCGCAAGCGCTCCAAGGCGGAGGTGCGGGAGCAGGCCCTCGCCCTGCTGCAGCGCGTGGGGATCGCCGAGCAGGCCGAGAAATATCCCGGCCAGCTCTCGGGGGGCCAGCAGCAGCGGGTGGCGATCGCCCGGGCCCTCTGCATGGAGCCCCGCATCCTGCTGTTCGATGAGCCCACCAGCTCCCTCGATCCCGAGATGGTTCGCGAGGTGCTGGAGGTGATGCAGAACCTTGCCGCCGATGCCATCACCATGGTGGTGGTGACCCACGAGGTGAAGTTCGCCCGCCAAGTGGCGCACCGGGTGGTGCTGATGGCCGAGGGTGAAGTTGTGGAGGTGGCCGAGCCGGAGCAGTTCTTCACCAACCCCAGCCAGGAGCGCTCGCGGCGTTTTCTGGATCAGATCCTTTGAGTGCTGTAAACTTTGCAAAGTCAACTATGGGATAATGATTTCACTCGAAAATTACTTGCTTTCAAGCGATGAACGCGTAGCAATAGAAAGCCTGCTTGCTCGAAAGGGCAAGAATATGTCCCTGCAGGATCTTTACCGACTTATGGATGAAATATGGATGTCTTACGGCTGCGATGCAAGCCACTATGATGAAAAAAAATATGCACAATTCTACGGTCATCCTATTTGGTTGCTCAACGGTATTTTCGTGGAGCAGCATGCGGAATCCCGTGGAAATCGTGTTGCAATAGCCGAAGCACTAAGGTTAACGGGATCGAAGACCATTCTTGATTTTGGAGGCGGATTTGGCACTCTTGCCAGATTGATCTCTGGGTTAATGCCTGAATCACGAATTGACATCTGGGATCCGTTCCCGCCTCATCATGGCATTGAAGTGTGCAAATCAATTCCCAATATTCAGTTCATTTCTTCGCCTCATGACGAATCCTATGATGCATTGACTTGCACGGATGTGCTAGAGCATGTTCATGATCCTTTGGTTCTGCTTGTTGATATGATTGCCAAAGTAAGATTGGGTGGAACTTTGGTGATCTATAATTGCTTTTATCCACTTATAAAGTGCCATTTGCCAGGCACGTTTCATTTCATTAGAACATTTGACGAGTTCTGCTCCATGTTGGGATTGGATGTTGTTGGCAAAACAAGCGACGATCATGCAACAATTTATAAGAAAGTGTCTTCTGTTGTTCCGGATTGGGCTGCATTAAGAAAGTTTGAGGCCCAGTCCAGGCTGTCCTATCGAATGGAATGTTGGCGAAAGGCCAACTCAGGCGCCAGTTCCTTGCGCTACAAGTTAGAAATTGTTCGTGCTTCTCCCTTTTATTACCCGGAAAAATTTCTATCTAAGCTGATTGATGCTGTTCGAAGGACTTGATCCTATAGTGATTTTCGATTGCCACAGCAATGTATCCAGAGAAATAAATCCAGAGCAATGTATAAAGCTCTATTTCTTCGAATTTGGCGAATTGAATGGTTGGTTCAGGGTATGGTCATCAATTCGAGCCCATGCAGCCCCTCATAGAAGAGGTAGGCCGCGAACACCAAGGCCAGCACCCCCACCAACCACTCGGCCTTGTGCTGGAGCCATTCCTCCAGGGCAGCGATCGGCCCGCGGATTGAGCCGGAGCTCACGATCCAGGCCAGGGGCGGCAGCAGTAGCAGGGAACTGGCCGCCAGCACGAACAGGCCACTCACCTCCACATCGGCCTTCAGGCCCGGATGATTGACCAGCAGCAGGCCGGCCTCTTTGAGATAAAACACCAGGTTTTCCGGGGTGAGCAGAGCACCGGCGGCGCCCACCAGCACCAGCAGCCAGGTGGCCATCTCCGGCAACTTGTTCATCAGGCGCAAGGCCATGCCCTCCTCGCCGATCAGGGCCTGAGGCGTCAGTTGGTAGAGGCCCAGGGCCAGCAGGCCACCGGCGCCGATCAGATCGATCAGCACCTGGTCGCGATGGCCGTGGTGGGGGGTGAGGGCCAGGGAGCCCCCCAGCACCAACAGGAGCAGCACCGCCAGCAGGTTCGCCAGACTCCAGCCCAGCACGTAGGCGAAGGAGCGGCGTAGGGGTTCCTTGCCCAGCAGCAGCAGCGTCACCACGCCGATGTGCAGAGGGCTGAAGGCGATGCCGATGCCGAACAGCGATGACTGGGTGACCAGGGATGGACTCATCGGCGGCTGGCCCGGCATTTAGTCGTGAGCGACACATTAACGAGCTTGACGCGATCGGCGGGGCGGCTTCCCGGCGTGGGAAACGGCCCTATCCCGCTGCCCTAGCCGCGAACCGATCGCTGAGGGGCCGCGGTCTCAGGGCTCCGGCAGGGTTGCCCAGTCGGCGGCGTTCAGGTCGGGGAAGAGTCCGTCCTCCCGTTCCACGGCCCGCAGCCAGCTCTCCGGCAGGGCGTTAGCGCGCTCCACGCCATCAAGCAGGCGCCAGAAGCGATCCAGGTGGCGGTTGATCCGCTCCCGGGCCAGTTCGGTGGTGGTGCCGGCCCGCAGGATGAAGCTCCAGTCGGAACTCTGAGCCAGGAGCAGCTCCCGGCCGGCCTGGGTGAGCCAGCGCCGCTGGGCTTCACTGCCCACCCCCCGGTTCACACGCCCCACCATCGCCCGCGAAGCCCGCTGCCATTCGCCCACCACCCAAGCGTTGGTGTCGTTCAGCCAGTAGTTGTGATAGCCCCCCTGCCCCCAGCTGGAGGGGGAGGGCCGGCAGACCTGCAGGGCCTCGCCGCGGCCCAGAACCTCCCGCAGGTGGGTGAACCGCACCCCCGCGGCGGGTCCCTGCCGGAAGAGTTCCGCCAGAAAGCGGGGCCCTTCGAACCACCAGTGCCCGAAAAGTTCCGCATCGAAGGGGGCCACCAGGAGGGGGGGGCGATCGATCGTGGCGGCCAGGTTGTCGAGCAGGGCCGCACGACCCTGAAGGTAGACAGCAGCGTGCTCGACCACCCTTTCGGCCGCGCGCCGGGGGTCATAGGGCTGTTTCTGTTCAAGGGAGCAGGCCTGAGCGGTGACCCGGTGCAGCTTCAGGCCCAGGGGCCTGCGGCTGCGGATGCCCGCCGCCTCCAGGCGCTCCTCGGGCAGATCCCAGCCCAGGTCGCGGTGGAATTCCCGGTACACGCCATCGCCGGGATAGCCCTGGCTGGCGCTCCACACCGGCAGGGTGGATTCGTTGTCACGGCCGAAGAAGGCCACCCCCCCAGGGGAGCAGATCGGTGCGTACACGCCGTAGCGGGGTCTGGGCATGGCATGGAGCAGGCCATGGCCATCGAGCAGGCTGTAGCGGAGGCCGCAGCGGGCCATCAACCGGTCGAGGCCCTCGTAGTAGGCGCACTCCGGCAGCCAGATGCCGAGGGGCCGCTCCCCCAGCAGCCGCTGGTGCTGCCGTATGGCCGTCACCAGCTGGGCATGCACCGCCTCCGGTGTGTCGCGCAGGAGGGGCAGGTAGCCGTGGGTGGCGGCGCAGCTGATCAGATCAAGCACGCCGGCCTGCTGAAGGGCCCGGAAACGGGGCAGCAGGTTGCCGCCGCAGGCGCGGAACTGGTCGGCTGCGGCCTGAAGCTGGCCCGCGAGATCGGCGGCGGCAGCAGCGAAGTGGGGATCTGCTTCGGCCAGCAGCTCGCGGCGCTGCTCAAGCCAGGGCAGGAAACGCCGGTTCAGCTCGGTGTCGCTCAGCAGCGCCAGCAGCGTGGGGGAGAGCCCGAGAGTGAGCCTGGGTTGCGCGGTCGGGTCGGCGGCGGTGTCCTCCAACACCTGCACCAGGGGCAGGTAGCACTCCTGCAGGGCCTGGAAGTACCAGTCTTCCTCAAGGGAGCCGGGCTCCCCGGAGCGGACGTAGGGAAGATGGGCGTGGAGAACCAGGGCCAGATCGCCGGAGGCCATGGCTCATCCGCAGAGAAAGGAGTTTAGATCTCGTGCCCCCTAGGCTCTGGCCCAGATGGGGAAGGCGTTCGGGATGGGCAGGGTTCTGGCGAGGGTGCTGGCCGTAGACGGCCATAGCATGTTCTATGCCCAGCAGAAGGTGGGCTGGTTCTTCGATCCCCGCCGCCTGCTCGCCTTGGCGGCAGTTGGCGAGGGGGTGGAGCTGGCCAGCGCCTTCTGGTATGCCGGCCTGAAGGATCCCACCGACCAGCGACCTTTCCGCGATGCCCTCACCGGGCTGGGTTACACCGTGCGCACCAAGCCCCTGCGGGAACTGCCGAGCGGCAGTGGCAGTGGGGGCAGCGGCTGGGCTGGCGACGGCGAACCCCAGCGCCACTTCACCCGCGCCAACCTCGATGTGGAGGTGGCCATCGACCTGCTCAGCGTGGCCGATCGCACCGATGAAGTGTGGTTGTTGAGCGGCAGCCGGGATCTGGAGCGTCTGGTGGAGGTGCTGCGGGCCCGGGGCCTGCGCACGGTGCTGGTGAGCACCGAGGGCATGGTGGCGCGGGAACTGCGCAATGCGGCCGACCAGTTCGTGGATCTCGCCAGCCTGCGGCCGAAGCTGGAAAAGGCGGATGCCCAGCAGCAGCCTGTGTTCAGCCGCTCCTAAGGAGCCGCGTTCCGAACAGGGCCCTTCCGTCCTCTCGGCGGCCACACGGACTCGGAGGCCGCATGGACTCGTCGGCCCCACAGACTCGGCGGCCCCACGGAACGGAACGCCATCTTGAGCATCAGCCAGCTCGCATCCGGGTCGGAACCTTGTCAGGCCCCCCTACCGGCGGCCAGCCCCTAGCCCTGGCCCTAGAATGGGGCTAACTCATAGTCATTCCGCTTAGCTCTTCCTTTCTTCCCATGGCGCGCGATCCAGGTCGGGTTCTGATCTTCGACACCACCCTCCGCGATGGCGAGCAGTCGCCCGGCGCCAGCCTGAATCTGGAGGAGAAGCTCGCCATCGCCCAACAGCTCGCCCGCCTCGGGGTCGACATCATTGAGGCCGGCTTCCCCTTCGCCAGCAGCGGAGACTTCAACGCCGTCCAGCGCATCGCCGCCACCGTCGGCACCCCCGAGGGCCCGGTGATCTGCGGCCTGGCCCGCGCCGCCGCCGGCGACATCAGGGCCTGCGCCGAGGCGGTGGCTCCGGCGGCCCGCCGCCGCATCCACACCTTCATCGCCACCAGTGACATCCATCTGGAGCACAAATTGCGCAAAAGCCGCGCCGAGGTGCTGGAGATTACCCGCGAGATGGTGGCCTACGCCCGCTCCCTCGTCGACGACGTCGAGTTCTCCTGCGAGGACGCCGGTCGCAGCGATCCGGAGTACATGCACCAGGTGATCGAGGCCGCCATCAGCGCTGGCGCCACCACCATCAACATCCCCGACACCGTGGGCTATGCCACACCGGCCGAATTCGGTGACCTGATCGCCGGCATCAACCGCTCGGTGCCCAACATCGACCAGGCCGTGATTTCCGTGCACGGCCACAACGACCTCGGCCTGGCGGTGGCCAATTTCCTTGAGGCGGTGAAAAACGGCGCCCGCCAGCTCGAATGCACCATCAACGGCATCGGCGAGCGGGCCGGAAACGCCTCGCTCGAGGAGCTGGTGATGGCCCTGCACGTCCGCCGCAGCTACTACAACCCCTTCCTCGGTCGCCCGGCCGAGAGCACGGAGCCGCTCACCGGTGTGCGCACCGAAGAGATCACCAAAACCTCGCGGTTGGTCAGCAACCTCACCGGCATGGCGGTGCAGCCCAACAAGGCGATCGTGGGGGCTAACGCCTTCGCCCACGAATCGGGCATCCACCAGGATGGCGTGCTGAAGAACCCGCTCACCTACGAGATCATCGACGCCCGCACCGTTGGGCTCACCGATAACCGCATCTCCCTCGGCAAGCTCTCGGGCCGTAGCGCCTTTCGCGCCCGTCTTGAGGACCTCGGCTACAGCCTCGAGGGAGAAGATCTCAACGATGCCTTTGTGCGCTTTAAGGAGCTGGCCGACCGCAAACGGGAGATCTCCGACCGCGACCTTGAGGCGATCGTGAGTGAGCAGGTGCAGCAACAGGGGGAGGTGCGCTTCCTGTTGCGGCGGGTGCAGGTGAGCTGCGGCACCGGTCTTCTCCCCACCGCCACGGTCTCCCTGGAAACGGGCGATGGCTGTGAACATAGCGAGGCCGCCATCGGCACCGGGCCTGTGGATGCGGTTTGCCAGGCCCTGAATCGGCTGGCCGGGGTACCCAATGAGCTGGTGGAGTTCTCGGTGAAGAGCGTCACCGAGGGCATCGATGCCATGGGCGAGGTCACCATCCGGCTGCGGGCCGAGGGGGTGCTCTATTCCGGCCACGCGGCCGACACCGACATCGTGGTGGCGGCGGCCCAGGCCTTCGTGAATGCCCTCAACCGTCTGGTGGCCGGACGACAGCGGGCGCCGCTGCATCCTCAGAAGGCGCCGCTGCCGGTGGCGGAGATACCTCGGCTGTGACGAGCTGGGCCTGAAGGCCTCCAATCTGTGCCGGCGAAATGCCCAGTCCCTCCATGCGCCCAGCTTCTCCAGGCCCCCAGATTTCCGGCCGGGCCGCGGCCCTGCAGCTCACGCTCCTGCTGCTTTTGGCCCTGGTGGTACTGCTCCCCCTGCTGTGGCTGGTGAGCACCTCCCTGAAGGGTCCGGCTGAAAATATCTTCACCAGTCCGCCGGCCCTGCTTCCCTCCCAGCCCAGCTTGGCCGCCTACGGTCAGCTGTTCGCCGCCAACCCGATGCTCACCTACCTGCGCAACAGCGCCCTGGTGAGCGCTCTGGCGGTGCTGGCCAATCTGCTCTTCTGTTCCCTGGCGGCCTACCCCCTTGCTCGCCTCCGCTTTCGTGGCCGCGGTCTGGTGCTCGCCCTGGTGGTGGCCACCATCCTGATTCCGTTCCAGGTGGTGATGATCCCCCTCTACCTGCTGATGGTGCAGCTGGGGCTCCGCAATAGTCTCTGGGCCCTGATCCTTCCCCAGGCGGCAACCGCTTTCGGCATCTTCCTGCTACGCCAGAGCTTTCTAGGGGTGCCAGTGGAACTGGAGGAGGCGGCCCGCATCGATGGCTGCTCACCCCTGGGCGAGTGGTGGAACGTGATGATCCCCGCGGCCCGCTCCGATTTGATCACGCTGGCGATGTTCGTGTTCATCGGCAGCTGGAGCGATTTTCTCTGGCCCCTGATCATCCTGGACGATCCTGGCCTATTTACCCTGCCGCTGGGCCTGCAACAGTTGGCCAGCAGCTTTTCCCTCGACTGGCGCCTGGTGGCAGCTGGTTCCGTGGTGTCCATCTTGCCGGTGCTGCTGCTCTTCATTCTCCTGCAACGATTCATTCTTCCCAATGCAAGCGGCGATGCAGTGAAGGGCTGAGACTGGGAGAGCGCATCTATTCATCCCTTAAGATGATCGATCATCCTTGTCATTTTGCTCACGATTCGGCGAGGCGTTGAAGGCTTGTAAGGCAGGGCGGGTGGCAGGTCAAAGCTATAACCATTGCCGACTCGGAATTGCTGGGCTTGCTTATGGGAAGCCATGCTGGTGTAATGGCAGATAAATGAACGGCGCGTCAGCCCAGGATTCAGCATCGGGGTTCCGCCATGAATCAAGGCGCCATGCCAGATCAGAAGATCACCACGCTTCGGCAAAAAGATACTGGGCTGCAGCCCTCGACTTCGAACAATTTCCTCGAGATGCTTTGTGTATCCTGCGAAAACACTTGAATCGGCAGCTCGACTGGCAAGGATTGAGCCGTTACCCCAGTCATAGAAACCTAATTGATCCGGAAGATGGGACCCCTTGTAGTAAACAAGTGGTCCGGCCTCAGCCTGGATATCCTCCAGGGGGATCCAGGCCGCGGCGAGCTGACCGAGCTGCCTGTGATGATGCACATAGGAAAAGTCCTGGTGTATCGACTGCTCGCTACTTTTCCAGAAGGTTAGGCTTTGAATCAGCGCCGCCGGAGAGCCAAACAGCTCTTCCATAAAGGCTGTTACAGAGTCAGCAAAAGCCAGCCGCTTGGCCGAATCAAAAAAGCGCTGCAAGTCAACCAGCTTCAAGCCGGGGGGCTCTTGGCGGAAATCCTTGGCGCCAAGATTACGCAGAAATCGAGCTTCATAATACTTCTTTGGCCCATCAATTTCGATGCTTCCCAGAATCTCTGGCGCCGCCTCAAGATCTGCAAGGGTTTCAAGATCACGATCAAATTGATCGAGAACATCCAGGGGGATAACGCCGGGAAGTATGACAACGCCATCCGATAGGAATCGCTGTATGGGGTCCGAATAAATTCTTGCTACTAGGTCGGGTTGGTTTCGATAAATACGCTCTGCCAATGGCAGCGAATCAAGGTAGAAAGATCCTTGCATCTGGATGCTCAGTGTTGTGGAAACCGTTGTGGAAACCGTTGTTGAAACCCAAGTTGGGCCTTCAGAAGCTTATCGCTCCTGGCTTGGCGCACAGATTGAAACTGCGGGCTGGACCGCGACCCAGCGGATCTCCTGCAGCGTTTCATCCCCGGCGGTCACGCTCAGGGCTGGGTGGGGATCGGCGGTGGTGGGGGCGGTCGCAGCACCGTGGCGCCGGGCGTGGGCAGCCGGCTGGGCTGGGGATCGCGGGCTGGGTCTGCTTCCCGGGGCTGCTGGCCAGAGCTGCCAGTCCGCTCGCGCATCTCCACCAGGAGCTGCTGGAGCCGCAGCCGTTCCGCCTCCGACCGTTCCAGCTGCTCCGTAGCCCGGGCCTCGAGCTGCTCGAACCGCTGGGTCAGGGTGCGTAGCTGGCCGTTCTGATCGGCGGCCTTCTCCAGGGAACTGCTGCTCTCGAGGGTCTCCACCCGCATCCGCAGCTGCCGCAGATCCCTTCCCTGTTCCCGGCTCCAGGCGAGCATCACCAGAAACAGCACCGCCAGCATCGAGCTCAGGCCCAACTGGAACCAGCCCAACCAGGGCGGCGCTGCTTGGAATTCAGGCGGCTGGGCCATGGTGAAGGGTCAGGCGGGGAACCTGTGCTGATCTTGCCCTGCGGTTCAGCGGCCGGCCAGCATCAGGTGGTCGAGGCTCGCCGAGCGCCGCTGGCTGGCGCCGGCCAGCAGCCGTTCCACCGTGGCCTGGAACACGGCATCCGCCTCCTGATCATCACGGCCGATGCTGGTCATGCCCAACTTGCCGAATTCCGAGAGGCAGCCGAGCAGGTGAAACACGCTTCCCCGCAGGCGGGCCGGGTCGTAGTGGAGGCCGGCCTCCGCCACGAGGTCGATCAGATCGACCGGCAGCAGGCCCCGTAGCCGTTCGTCGCAGAGGTTGTCGGTGGCCTGGTAATGCAGGGCTTCCCCTGTGGGGGTGAGAAAGCGGCCGCTCGCTGGATCCAGCCGACCCGTGGTGAGGGCGCAGAGGGCCATGTAGGGGTGGGTGGTGCCCCCTTGGCGTAGGTTCACCTCAATCGCCTGGACATCCCAATGTCCTTCAATGCAGCGGGCGATGAAATCCACCCCGAAGCGTTCCAGGGCACCTTCGGTGGCCAGGGCCTGACCCACTCGCAGGCCGTGGTCCATCAGCACCCGGCGGTAGGCGCCATCGGCCGGAAAGCGGCAGCCGAGGTAGGTCTGGCCACTTGGTCCGCCGAGGATCTGTTCATGGGTGGAGAGCACCTCCACCGCGCCGCCGGGATGGATGAACCCCTGCACGCTCGGGGAGCTCAGGCCCTCCCCTCCCTCCAGCCAGGCCTCCACCAGGGCCCCCTGCTCCTCCACCCGTTGCCGCCAGCTCAACGCCGGCATTGGGAGGGTTTCCAGAGCCTCTCGCAGCCGCTGTCGCCGTTCTGGTGCCGTGAGTTCATGGAGCGCTAAGGCACTGAGCGCGAGAGGGGCGTTCCCCTCGCCACTGAAGCCTTCGTTGAGCTTCACCACGCAGCGTGCCAGCTCGGGCTGGCTTTCCCAAAGGGTGGCGGTCGCCTCCGCCAGAGCGTCTAGGTCCCGCACCAGATCGCTGCCAGCGGGGTGGGGCACCCCGCAGCGGGCGAATAGATCCCGGCTCCCCTTCTTGCTACCCCACCAACCCAGGGCCGGGTCGGTGCCCAGTAAGGGCACCTGCAGACGCTCCGAAAGTTCCTTCTCCAGTTCTGTCACCACATAGCACTGGATGAAGCTGCGTCCGGGTCGCAGCAGCTCGGCGATGCGCTCCAGCAGGGCCGGTCGCTCCAGCAGCTTCTCCGTCAGGGGCCGGTCGGAGGCGTCGTCGGTATCGAAGAGGTGGAGGCGCCGCCGGGCATGGGAGGCGGGGATGCCCGGCAGCAGCTCCAGCACCGCATCCACCACCAGATCGGCCAGGGGCTTGCTGCTCACGTACACCATCCGCACTCCAGGATTCCGCAGCCGCACCAGAGCGAAGAGCTGGCGTTCCTCGTAGTGATGGGCTCCGGTCACCAGGGCCATCTGGGCCCGGTCCATCGACAGGGAGGGCAGCACCAGCACATCCAGATCCGCTCCCTCTCCACCGGCTGGGGCGATCCATTCCGGCCGGAGCTCCTGCTGGAGGTCTCGGAAGCTCAGGGCCATCGGGGCAGGGGGGCGGGATCTGGACCATGCTGAGGGTTCACGCCCCCCCCTCGCCCATGGCGCCCCAGGCCGGTTTCGCCGTCACCCTGCTCGGCTATGCCGCCGCCTCCCTCACCACGCTGAGCTTCTTTCCCCAGGCCATCAAGACCTTGCGGGGCGCCGATGTGAGCGGCATCTCGCTGCGCAGCTATGGCCTGCTGACCATCGGGATTACGGCCTGGGCCGTCTATGGCCTGCTGGTGGGCGATGGACCCCTGATCGCCGCCAACTTGATCACGCTCCTGCCGGCCAGTTTGGTGCTGCAGCGGCGGTTGAAGGCGGAGTTCGAGCGCCGACGCGGCTGAGCCCCCCGATGGCCCTGGCCCCCCTGCCACCGCCCGTAGCGGCCCTGCTCGTGGCCCTCGGTGCCATGCCGGGCGCCTGGCTCCGCTTCTGGCTGGTGAATCAGCTGGAGCCCCGCCTGCCCCGGCGTCACTGGGGCACTTTTGCGGTGAACCTGGCGGCCTGCTTCGGACTGGGCCTGCTGATCGCCGCCGGGCACCACGAGCGGGGCATGGCCGCCTCCGCCCTGCCCCTGTTGATCGGCACCGGTTTTCTGGGCAGCCTGAGCACCTTCTCAACCCTGGCCGCCGAACTGGAGGCCTGTCTTCGGCTCGGGGAACGCCGGCAGGCCCTGGGTCTTGCCCTCGGTTCACTGATGGCGGGGCTGCTGGCGCTGCTGGCCGGCCGGGGGCTGGGGGGGTGGCTGGCATGACTCCGTCCGGCCCTGAAGGCTCGCGAGTGGCCCCCCTCCCTCCTCGCCCGGAGGAGCTGCTGCTGGTCGCTCTCGGGGCCGTCCCCGGTGCCCTGCTGCGCTGGCTGGTTCAGGCCGATCCCCTGGCCAATGTGCTCGGTTGCCTGGTCATTGGCATCGTCTCCGGCTCGGAGCCACCGCGTCCCCGGGCCATGCTGCTGGTGGGCATCGGCTTCTGTGGTTCGCTTACCACCTTCAGCGGCTGGATCCTGGCCCTGGAGAGAGCGCTGGGGCGGGGATCCGTAAGTGGGGTGGCCCTGCTGCTGCTGGAATTGGTCGCCGGGGTCTTGGCGGTGTTATTGGGTCGGGGGCTGGCCGGAAGGCTGGCCCGATACCGGCCGCGGCTCAGGCGCTGAAGCCCTTGCGGGAGGGGATCGGATAGGGGATGCGCCGGTGGCGCATCCTTCGCCACACCCGCACGAAGGCGCGGATCACCAACTCGAGTTCGCCCCGGCTGATGCCGCTGGCGGCCAGCTGTCCATCCTGCTGACGGGCCTCGACGATGCGGCGCACCATGGCGCAGGCCTCGGCTTCGCAGGTGTCCGGCGGGAGGGAGCGCAGGGCAGCCTCGCAGCCATCGGCCAGCATCAGAATGGCCGTTTCGCGGCTGCGCGGAATGGGTCCTAGATAACGGAACCGGCCCTCGCCAATGCCCGGATCCCTTTCCCGCGCCTGATGCAGGAAGTAGCCCATCTTGAGGGTTCCCTGGTGTTCGGGGATGAAATCCGCCAGGGGACGCGGCAGGTGATGGCGGCGGGCGAGTTTGAGGCCTTCATCCACGTGGGCCTGAAGGATCGCCGCGCTGGCCAGGGGATCATTCAGCTGCTCATGGGGGTTGCGGCCGTCCTCCTGGTTCTCGATGAACCAGGAGGGGCCATGCAGTTTGCCGACATCGTGATATAGAGCTCCCGTGCGGATCAGGTCGACATCGGCCTGGATCGCCCGCGCGCCCTCTTCCGCCAGCCCACAGATCATCAGCGTGTGCTCGAAGGTGCCGGGGGCTTCGGTGGAGAGTCGGCGCAGCAGAGGTCGCTCCAGATCGGCCAGCTCCATCAGCCGTGCCCGGGTGAGCAGGCCGAAGAAGCTTTCCACCAGCGGCGCCAGCAACAGGCCGCCCATCAGCAGTCCGCCCACGAGCACGGCCTCACCGAGGAGATCGCCATCGGCGGCCATCGTCACCCCTGCCGGAGCCCCCCGGTGCAGATGCAGCAGGGGAACCTGAAGCAGCAGGGCGCCGAGGGGCAGAAGCACCGCGAGCTGGAGCAGCTGGGCGCGGTTCCGCTGACGCCCGGCCAGCACCGCCGCGGCCGCTGCTACCAAGGCTGCCACCACGAGCCGGGGTTCGAGGTTGCTGCCCAGCGGGTAGGGCCAGAGGAGGCTGGCCACAGCCAGCCAGGCCAGGCCTGCAGGCGTGCCCAGGCCCTGGGCCAGCAGCAGGGTGGGGGGCACCAGCAGGGCCAAGGGGCTCACCTTGTCCCCCAGCCAGAGCTTGCAGCTCTGAACCACCAGCAGCATCGCCAGGGCCAACAGGGCCTGACGGGGTTCCAAGCTGGCACGCCAGCGCCGCATCACCAGCAGCATCACGCCCGATGCCGCTAAGGCTTCAACTAGATGCAGCAGCCACGGCAGCAGCAGGGGTCGGCGGTTAATCAGGTTGAAGTGGTCGAGCACATCGAAGGCCTGGGGCGTGATCGGCTCGCCCTGCCGGGTGATCAGGTCGCCCCGTTTCACCGCCAGGGTGGGGAGCCCCTGCTGGGTCACGATCTGCTCGATCCGCCGCTGGGTGAGCAGGGCATCGGTGCGCAGGTTGGTGCGGCCCTGCAGCGCTTCGGCCACGAGCCGGCTGCCCAGGCTGCGGGCCGGGTTGGGCTGGCCGTCGAGGTGCAGGTTGGCCGCCGATCGCAGCGACTCATCGGCCAGGCTTGCCACGACCCCCTGGGTGAGCATGCGCAGCTGGGCCTGGCGCACGGCGGTCTCCCAGGCAATGAGCTGGGTCGGGGTCTGCTGATCGAGCCAGCGGCTCTCCTCGGCGGTGAGATTGAGGGCGTCGAGCTGATGGGGATCGCCACCGCTTTGCCGGCGCACCTGGCTGAGGCGCCGTTCCAGATCCTCCTGAAGGATCCTGTTGGCTGCCGGGTCCACGATTTGAACCTGGGACCGGGGGCCCATCTGGCTACGGCGCCGCTCCAGGGCCGCGCTGTCGATCACACGGCTGTCCCGCGGGGCGCGCACGGTGAAGGGAGCGGGGAGCCCCGGCCGCAGGCTGGGTTCCACCAGCCAGGGCCAGCTCGAAACCAGCGCCACCACCAGGCAGGAGAGGAATACGGCCGCCATGCCAGCGGCCCGCCACCGGACTAGAGCTTGACGCGGCCGCTCAAGCCGCAGCAGTTGCCGCCACAGCAGTTTCAGCCCTTGTGCCATGGGTTCAACCTAGTCAAAGGCGCGCCGTGCCAGGCCGGGGCGGACTGGCGCAATCCCCGGGCCGATGCATGCTGGCACCAGGTGCAAGGGTGTGATGGCCACTCTCCTCGACGGACGTCGCCTGGCCGCCAGGATCGAGCAGCGGCTGCAGGCGGTGGTGGCCGCCGGACTGGAGGCGGCGGGCCGGCCCCCGGGGCTGGCGGTGCTCCGGGTCGGCGACGATCCCGCCAGCGGGGTGTACGTGGCCAATAAGGAAAAGGCCTGCAGCCGGATCGGCATCCGCAACCTCGGGGCCCATCTGGCCGCCACCACGCCGGCCACCGAGGTGCAGGCCTGCATCAAAAGGCTCAATGCCGATCAGGCCGTCGATGGCATCTTGTTGCAGCTACCGCTGCCGACCGGGCTGGCGGAGGGTCCCCTGCTGGCGGTGATCGACCCCGACAAGGATGCCGATGGCCTCCATACCCTCAACCTCGGACGGCTGCTAAAGGGTGAGCCGGGGCCCCGCAGCTGTACCCCGGCCGGTGTGATGGCCCTGTTGGCCGATGCCGCTGTGGAGCTGGCCGGTCGCCGGGCGGTGGTGGTGGGCCGCAGCATCCTGGTGGGTCAGCCGATGGCCCTGATGCTCCAGGCCGCGAACGCAACAGTGAGCGTGGCCCATTCCCGCACCACCGATCTGGCGGCCCTGACCCGCAGCGCCGATGTGCTGGTGGTGGCCGCCGGCCGACCCCGCATGGTGGGAGCCGAGCACGTGAAACCTGGTGCCGTGGTGGTGGATGTGGGAATCCACCGGCTCGATCCCGATCCCGCCGTAGGGCCCGGGGCCCGGAGCCGGCTCTGTGGAGATGTTCGTTTCGAGGAGGTGGAGCCCCTGGCCGCCGCCATCTCCCCGGTCCCGGGGGGCGTGGGTCCGATGACGGTCAGCATGCTGCTGGTCAACACAGTGGTGGCCTGGTGCCGTCGTCATGGTCTTGATGCCACTCCCCTGGCCGACCTGCTGATCTGAGCTGCAGAACTGCCCCGGCCGCTCCCGTGCCCTGCAGCCCATTGCGCCCTGATTTGCTGCAGGGGCCCCCAGCCCTGGGGCGCGGTCAAGAGCCTGGAATTACAGGCAAGCCGGGGGAACGAGCATGGATGAAGGCCCACTGGGCGGAACCATTCCGCCGGGAGCGCTGCGGGGCAGCCTCCGGCTCACCGATGTGGAGGCTCTGTTGCGGGCCCATGGCGCCATGATCCGCAGTGTGGACAACCACCACTGGCAGATCTCGCGAGGTGATCGCAGCGGCCTGTGGATGCTGGGGGATGCGCCGATCCAGATCGGATCCGGGCTGGACCCAGCCGCCCTGATCCGTCTCCAGTTGGTGCTGCGCCAGACCGGCCTGTTGCGGGAGGGGGGGGGCGCAGCCATCGAGCCGACGCCGATGGCTGCGGCGATTCTCTGGGTGGGCCAAGAGGCCACCCGCGTCTACTGGATCAATGATCAGGGGCTGGCCGATGCCTCCATCCTGTCGCTGGGTCGCTGGCTGCACGGCGAGATCACCCTGCATCGGGATCAGCGCACGGTGCCCTACGTGCGCCGGATCGTGGCGATGCTGGAGCGAATCGAGCGGGCCCTGCTGGTCGGCCAGCTCAGCAGGATCCCCAAGGCGGTCGATTCCCTCGCCAGCGCCTCGGCGGACAAAGACGAAAGCGATGAGAGCCTGCTGCACCTCACCCATCTGCTGGAGCAGGAGCGGCCCGATCTGCGTGAACGGGTGGTGGGGGTGCTCTCTCTCGAGGCCGACGAGCTCGACGACGCCACGCTCTTCGCCATCGCCAGGGATTACCTCCTTCCCGACTTCAGAGCCCAGCAGCGGTCGTCTTCACCGGAGCCCTGAGCGATCCCGCTCGAGGGAGCCTCGCTCTGAGCCCCGGTTGCTTCGGTCCATGACTCCGGGCCCCCGCCTCTCTGGTTCCGGGTCAACGGCCTGAGACAATGGCCGCAGAACCAACGAAGTCATGGCTGCGGCGGTGAGCACGTCCCAGGACACTGCCGAATCGGCACCCCCTGCCGTGGCCCCCTGGGCGTTCGATTTCGCCGCGTACCTGGAGGCGGCACGGCTTCGCGTGGAGGCTGCCCTGGATGGTTCCCTGGCTCCGGAGCGGCCAGAGTCGCTGCGGGAAGCCATGCGCTATTCCCTGCTGGCCGGGGGCAAGCGGCTGCGGCCGATCCTCTGTCTGGCGGCCTTTGAGCTGGCCGGTGGGGAGGGCGACCTGGCCCTGCCCACCGCGGTGGCGCTGGAGATGATCCACACCATGTCGCTCATCCATGACGACCTCCCCGCCATGGACAACGACGACCTGCGCCGGGGTCGACCAACCAACCACAAGATGTTTGGCGAGGCCAACGCCATCCTGGCCGGCGACGCCCTGCTGACCCGGGCCTTCGAGATGGTGGCCCTGCGCAGCCCCGGGGTGTCCGCCGAGCGGCTGCTGCAGGTGGTGGGGGAGCTCTCGCTGGCGTCGGGGGCACCGGGACTGGTGGGTGGCCAGGTGGTGGACCTCGAGAGCGAGGGCAAATCGGTGGATCTTGAGACCCTTGAATACATCCACCTCCACAAGACGGGTGCGCTGCTGCGGGCCTGTGTGATCAGCGGCGCCCTGGTCGCCGGAGCGGATGCCACCCTGCAGGCCGCCCTTCACACCTATGCCCGCGGCATCGGCCTGGCCTTCCAGATCATCGATGACATCCTGGATGTGACCGCCAGCAGCGATGTGCTCGGCAAGACGGCCGGCAAGGATCTCACCGCCGACAAGACCACCTATCCCAAGCTGCTAGGGCTGGAGGAGTCGAGGCGCCGTGCCGATGGTCTGGTGGCCGAGGCCAAGGCGGCGCTCGAACCCTGGCGGGACCGGGCCGCTCCACTCCTGGCCCTGGCCGACTACATCACCAGCCGCGACCGATGACACCACCGATTTCCAGTGATTCCGGCCATCTGCTGCTGATGGTGCGCGATCTCTTCGACAACGCCGTGCTCTGGTGGGGTCTGGCCGCCTGCGGCGTGGCCCAGCTTTCCAAGCTCGCGGTGGAGTTCCTGCTCCACGGCCGCTGGCGCCCCGAGGTGCTCCTCGAGACCGGTGGCATGCCCTCCAGCCATTCCGCCCTGATCACCGGCACCGCCGCGGGGGTGGGTTGGTATCAGGGCTACCAGGATCCGCTCTTTGCCCTGGCGGCCGCCGTGGCCTTCATCGTCCTCTACGACGCGACCGGCGTGCGCCGGGCCGCGGGTGAAACCGCCGCCCGGGTGAACGCCCTGGCCCAAGGCCGGGAGCGGAACGGCGATGTCGGCGGTGCCATCTGGGAACATCCGCTCAAGGAGAACATCGGCCACACCAGGCTCCAAGTTTTGGTAGGGAGCCTGATCGGTCCCCTGGTGGCCCTGCTGGGCCTGGCCCTGGTGGGCTCCCCCCTTCATCTGGTCGGGCTGCTCACCCGCGTGCTCAGCCCGGTTGGGTGAGCGCCCTTCCCGGAGTGGGGGTCGGGGATCAGCCCCTCACCCCTGAACAGCAGGCCGTGCAGGCTGCCTTCGCCACCTGGCTGGTCGCTCCTGCCGATGGCACCCCCTTTGTGCTCAGTGGTTACGCCGGCAGTGGCAAGACCTTCCTCTCGATCCGGCTGCTCGCCCTGGTGGAGAGCGCCGGCCTCTGCTGGACCGTGGTAGCCCCCACCCACAAGGCCGTTGGGGTGTTGAAGGGGCAGTTGGAGCTGGCGGGCCTAAGGCCCACCTGGTATCCATCCACGATCCATCGCCTGCTGCGGTTGCGGCTGAAGCGGGAACGGGATCTGGAGCGCTGCGAGGAAACCGAGCAGACCGCCCAGGCCCTTGAACACTTGGGTCTGGTGTTGGTCGATGAGGCCTCCATGGTCGACAGCACCCTGCTGGAGATCACCCTGCGCTGCGCCCATTCCTTCGGGACCCGGATCGTGTTCGTGGGCGATCCGGCCCAGCTTCCGCCGGTTGGAGAGGCCCTAAGTCCCGTGTTCGCCCTTGGGAGGGCCCGCTGCGCCAGCCTGCTGCAGGTGGTGCGCCACCAGGGCCCCGTGCTGCGACTGGCCTCCGGCCTGCGGGAGGGGGAGCTTCCCTGCAGCTCCCCGCCCCCCCTGGTGCCGATCCGCACAGATCAGGGCATGGTGTGTGCCCTGGATCGCGCCAGCTGGCTGGTGGCGGCCCAGGAGGCCCTGCGCCGCAGCGCCGAAGCCGATGCCCCCGATCTGGCCCGCATTCTCTGCTACACGAACCGCTCCCTGGAGCAGTTGGTCCCGATCGCCCGGCGGGCCCTGCATGGCTCCATGGCCGACCAGTTGCCAGTGCTGCCGGGCGAGGTGCTGATCACCCGCACCGCGGTGATGGCTCCGGCCTGCCGTTCGGGGGAGGAGGGTGGCGAGGAGCCCGACATGGTGCTGGGCTCCAACCGGGAGCTGGTGGTGCGGGATGTGGCCCCGGAGCGTTGTGATCTGGCCGACTTCGGTATCGCCAGCGGAACCTTGGGGGGCCAGGAGGTCCCGGTGATCGACACCCTCACCGCCACGGTGGAGGCTGGCGCGAGCCAGCTGGCCCTGCGCCTCCTGCCGCCGCTGGGGTCCCCGGGGCGCCTGGCGCTCGATGGGGTGTTGCAGCGGCTGCGTCAGGAGGCCCGTGAGGCCGGCAGGCAGGAGGGCCGGGCCCTCTGGCGTCGTTTCTTTCTGCTGCGGGATTCCTTCGCCTGGCTGGGGCCAGCCGCGGTGCTCACGGTGCATCGCAGCCAGGGCAGCACCTTCTCAGAGGTGTTTGTGGATGCCGATGTGTTCTGGCCGAAGGATCCGGTGCTGCGGCGCCAGCTGGTTTATGTAGCGGTGAGCCGGGCCAGCCGGGCGGTCAGCCTGGTGGCGCGGGCGGGATCCGATCGGGAGGGGTGGGGCACCTGGCTGCGGGACGGGGTGCAGGAGCCAATCGGCGGTTAGCCGAGCCGCAGGCCCTCGATGCCCTGCCAGCCCAGGTAGCCCGCCAGGGCCAGGCTCACCAGTCCCACCAGCGGGTCGGCATTCCTGAGTAGCCAGGATTTTCCCCCTTCCAGACCCGGGATCACCCGCTCCCGTCCAAGCACGGCCAGGGCCAGCAGCGGCACCATCAGCAGCAGAGCCGTGCTCAGGGTGAAGAATCCACCCACCAGCCATTCCCGGCTCCGGTCGAGACCTGCCGCCAGCAGGTTGCCGCTGGCTTTTGCGTAGAGAAACAGATCGTCGGGGCTCACCACCTGCGCGAGCGAACTCAGGCCGAGCAGGGGGAGCAGGGGCAGGGCGCCGAAGCCATCGAGCCTGCGGCTCCAGGCCGGCGACTCCCCTTCCTCCCCAGCGTTCAGGAGTTCCCGCAGGCCCAAAGCCAGTAGGGCCCCGGCCGCCAGCAGATCCAGACCCGTGCGGTGCTGGCTTCCTTTCTCCATCGGCAGCACCAGGCCATGGCCCAGGCTGAGCATCAGGGCGAGTTCTAGGGCCGAGGTGAGCAACCAGGCCGCCACGAACCAGCCAGCGCGCCGCAGGGGGTCGGGCCCCAAGAGAAGCAGCAGTAGCAGGGCGATGTGGAGCGGGCTGAAGGCGATGGCGAGGCCGAAGCCGGCCAGTTCAGCCCCGAGGCTGAGGAGGTTCAGGGGCGACCCACCGATTGGGGGCATTTTGACCCCTGCCGCAGGGTCCAGGCGTACAGCACCGGCACCGTTGACACGCCGCGCCCCGGCCCCTCGCTTTCAGCCGCGGATCTCGAACCAGTCGTCGCCGGTCGCCGCCACCCTGGTGGTGCCGAGCCCGGTCACCTGGGCCCGCAGCGTGCCTTTCTCGCACCAGAGCACCAGTTCGGCGAGCTGCTGGGGGAGGCCCTCCGCCTCCACCTCCACGGAGCCATCCGACAGGTTTCGCACCCAGCCGCTCAGCCCCAGTTCGTTGGCCCGACGACAGCAGCCGGCGCGATAACCGACCCCCTGCACCCGACCCCTCACCATCAGGCGCCAGCGTTCGGCCGGGCTGCCGTTGCGCGGTTGACTGGGCTGGAGAAAACGCCGTTCCACGGCGGCAGCGCGCCGACCCCGCAGCCGCCGGGCCGATGCCAGGGAATCGCTGTCCATTCGACCGAACCCTGGGTCGCCGAGGCGTCTGGCGTGATCGCGACTGTCCATGGCGCTGGGATCTGTGGCGGGGAGTGGGCATGCTTAATCCGGCCCATCGCACGCTGGCACGGATCGCGCCGCGCGGCCACTGGTGGAGTCTCCCAGGACCAGGGGCGCGGGGCCGGCAGGTAGACGTGAGTTCGTAAAACATTTTCGCATTTCTATCGCGTCGGGGCAGCTGTTTTGGCGCGAATTAGATGCAGGTTTGGAATTAACGACGATATATTTGGCTCAGATTCGGCTCAGTGCTGATTCCGGGTTACAGTAATCCAAGAAGCAGTAACCCATGGCCCTGGTAAGCGTCAGCCCGAGTACTTTCCTGTCGGCTAACGGGGCGTCAGGCCTGACCGAGAAGGTCTCTCCCCATCTGGTCGCGTCAGCATCGACCATCGACGGGTCGAGCTCCGTGTCGCTGCCCCTGCAGCTCGAGGCCGACCTCCGGGCCCTGCCGCCGGCACCCCTGGCCCTGGCCTTGATTCCATTGGTGGTGCTCCTCCTGCTGGCGCTGCGGCCGGAGTCCCGCTTCCGCGACTGGTGCCGCACCAGCTCCGAGGATTTCCTGGGGCTGTTCCGCCCCATCCGGCGGCGGCGCCATGTGATTCATGACAAGCCCTATCTCGACCGAGTGCTGCAGGCCGAATTCGGTGGCCACCGCCCGCCCTCCGCTTCGTTGCATTTCTCCTCCACCCGTTCCTCCACAGAACCCCCTGCCAAGGACGACAGCCTCCCTCCCTCCCCCGACGAGGGCCGCGACCTCCACTCCTGATCCGCCCTTGCCTCGATCCGGGCCGCCAGGCGTCTCACCAGTTGGGGAGATCCGGCCCAGTGAAGATGCAACCAGCTGGCGTGCAGGTCAGCGCCGGTCCATCCCTCCGGCCGGCTGGACGCTCCCCACCCCGCCAGCCTCCACAGGGGTGCTCCCTGCGGCCCAGCCGACCTGGTCTCGGGCTCGATGGCGATTTGCCAGCGGTGGAATTCGTGTCCCTGATAGGTCTCGCCCCGGCGTATCAGCAGGCCGTCCACCAGGGCCTGAGCTTCGCGGTAGCCCAGGCTGAGCTCACCGCGGCGGGCTTGGAACGGCAGCACTCCGGCCATGGCCCGCGGCTGTCCCGTGCCATCTTCCAAGGTGGCGCCCAACAGCAGCAGCCCTCCGCATTCCGCCACGATAGGCACTCCCCGAGCTGCCGCGGCGGCCAGTTGTCCCAGGCTGCGTTGGCAGGTCTCCAGCCGTTCGGCATGGAGTTCCGGGTAGCCACCCGGCAGCAGGATCGCCCGGGTACTGGCGGGCAGCGGCTGATCCGCCAGTGGACTCCAGCTCACCGGTTTGAGACCCACCGCCTGCAGGAGTTCGGTGGTTTCCGGGTAGCGGAAGTGGAACGCGGCGTCGGCGGCGATGGCCACCGGCAGGGCTGGCCGAGGGGGAGGCGGGCCGACCAAGGAACCGATCGGATCGCAGAGGCCGGGATCGGGGGCCACAGGGGACAGCAGTGGCCAGAGCCTTTCGAGATCCAGGTGGCGCCGCGCCAGCTCCACCCAGACCGGCTGTCGCTCTCCCAGGTCGTGAAGGTCCTGGGGCGGCAGGAGTCCCAGGTGGCGGGAGGGGAGCTCCAGGGAGGGGTGGCTCGGCAACACCCCCAGCAGGGGAACCTCGATGCTGGCCAAGGCCTCTGATAGCAGGGCCCGGTGCCGCTCGCTGCCCACCCGGTTGAGCACCACCCCGGCCAGGCGCACCTGCGGCGGCCCATGGTCCCGGAAACCGCGCACCAGAGCGGCCAGGGAGCCGGCCTGCCTGGAGGCCTCCACCACCAGGACCACGGGAAGGTCCAGCAGGGCGGCTACCGCCGCCGAACTTCCCTCGGAGCTGGGCCCCCGTCCATCGAACAGCCCCATCACGCCCTCCACCAGCACCCGATCCGCCCGGCTGCCATGCCAGCGGAAGCTGCTCTGCACCCAGGGCTCTCCGCAGAGGATCGGATCCAGGTTGCGGCACTCCCGGCCAGCCACGGCGGAGAGCAACTGAGGGTCGAGGTAATCGGGCCCCACCTTGAAGGGCTGAAGTCTTTCCCCCCGCTCGCAGGCCACGGCGGCGAGGCTGAGGCTGAGCAGGGTCTTGCCGCTGCCGCTGCAGGGCGCGGCGATCAGGCAGGCCATGGGCAAACGCCGCTGGGGAAGGGGCCGCAGGCAGCTTGCCAGCCGCCCGGCCCCGAGCGGGGGGACACTCGTCTCATGCCGCAGGAGAGCCTCAGTCCGGCAGGATCCGGGCTGCCAGGGGAGCGGCGGAGGCGAGCAGGGGGTTGGTGGAGTCGTGGCCACCGGAGAGCAGACGCGCCATCTCCATCTCCTCGTGTTCCTCGGGCAGGGGCACCACCTCCTCCGCCAGCTCAAGGGCCGCCATGCCTCCGGATTCAAGCCGCATGCAGCCCCCCGATTCGGAGCAGAGGATCACGCAGAGCTGGGGCCGGCCCGTGGGTTCACAGATCAGGCGCAGGCCCACAATCGCCCCAGGGTGGGCCTTGGGCATCCCCATGGGTACCGGCATCAGCCGGAACTGCACGCTCACCCCATCGGTGCGTTCGAATTCGGCGGCGATCCCCCCACTTTCGGACGACGATCCGGAATCGGCGGGGATCGGACGGCTCGCGATCAGATGCCAGCCGAGCCGATCCGCGATCCATGCCGCCAGCAGCAGGCCCTTCACGGGGTGATCGCCTTCCACGTCGATGTCGAGCTGCACCACGTGGGCGAGGGCATCGCGCCGCGAGGGGGGATCGAACACCATGGCGAGCGATTCTCTCCAGCTGCGCAGCCGCAGCCAGTTGAGATCGTTCACGGCCTGGCCCGCATCAATCCGGGCCACCAGCACATCTAGGCAGCGGCGTGGGCTGCCCAGGGAGGTGTCGATCACCAGGCGCCTCGGCAGCGGCGCCAAAGCCTCCAGCATGTCGAGGGGTTCGTCGAGGCTGCTGTTCCACCACACCCAGCAGGGCAGGTCATCGCCCACCAGGGGCTGGATCAGGTGAAGGTTCTGCTGGATGGCCCCCATGCCGCCCCGCAGCACCACCGCGTCGCCACAGGCTGCCCCGGTGCCTCCCTCCTCCGGCAGGGGGCAGTAGGCCGCCACCATTGTTTCCAGGGGCCTTCCCGCATCAAGGGTGGGGGCCAGGGTGATCAGCCGCCGAGGCATGTGGGCACTGATGGCGCTTTCCACCACTTGGCCCCGCAGGTCGGCGGAGCTCTGGTGGCCAGGCTTCTGGCCTAGGGCCCAGGCCAGGCGGGGATCCATCGGGGCGGTGCTCAGCGGCAGTCCGCAGTCGCTCACGGCCTGGCGGGCGGCCGTCATCAGATCACTGCGATCGAAGCCCCGAATCGGGCCATCGATCAGCCCCACCCGCACCAACTGCTGCTCCAGCCAGGAGGGCTCCCACACCAACAGTGTGAAGGTGGCGGCACCGCTCGAGCCCTCCACCATCCCCTTCCAGAGGCGATCCAGGTAGGGAGTCACCTCCGCTGGAGGGACATCCAGGGGGGCCTGCAGGGTCAGCTGGGCGGACATGGCGCTGTCGATGAAAGGACGGGAAGGAAGGGCTGGCTGGCCCGGATGGGCGGAGGTCCAGCCGCGAGTTGCCGGGAGAAACTCCGCGGTTTCAGGGGCGCCGCCAGATCAGGCCTTCGTCGGCCAGCAGGTTGTCAGCGGCGGCGGGCCCCCAGGTGCGGGCTTCGTAGGGGTGCACCGGAAGCTGCCAGGGGGCCTCCTCGATCAGCTCAAGGAGGGGGGTGTAGAGGCGCCAGGCGGCCTCCACCTCGTCGCTGCGGGTATAGAGAGTGGGATCTCCCAGCATGGCGTCGGCGAGCAGGCGCACGTAGCCCTCATCGGAGGGTTCCCCGAACGAGTCGTCGTAGGAGAAGCCCATGTCCACCGGGCGGCTGCGCATGCCCGAGCCGGGGGCCTTCACCTCGAACTTGAACTCGGCGCCCTCATCGGGCTGGATGCGCAGGATCAACTGGTTGGGTGTCGGTGCGCCACCGGCGGCATCAAAGAGGTGAACCGGGGCCTCGCGGAAGGTGAGCACCACCTCCGAAAGGCGTTTGGGCAGCCGTTTGCCGGTGCGCAGATAGAAGGGCACCCCCTGCCAGCGCCAGTTGTCGATGAACAGCTTCATCGCCACATAGGTTTCCGTGGTGCTGTTGGGGTTCACGCCGGGCTCGTCGCGATAGCCGCTCAGCGGCCGGGCGGCGGTTCCACCGGAGGAGTACTGGCCCCGCACGCAGCACTGCCACGGTTCCTGCTCATTGGCCAGGTGGGCGGCCTGGAGCACCTTGGCCTTTTCATTGCGGATCGCCTCAGCATCAAAGCGGCCCGGCGGCTCCATCGTGGTGAGGGCCAGGATCTGGGTGAGATGGTTCTGCACCATGTCCCGCAGGGCGCCGGAGCTTTCGTAGTAGCCGGCCCGCTCCTCAACCCCCACCGTTTCGGCTGCGGTGATCTGCACGTTGGCGATGTAGTTGCGGTTCCAGATCGGCTCGAAGATGGTGTTGGCGAAGCGCAACACCAGGATGTTCTGGACCGTTTCCTTGCCGAGGTAGTGGTCGATCCGGAAGATCTGGCTCTCCTTGGCGCAGGTCTGAACCACCTTGTTGAGGGCCTGGGCGCTGCCGTAATCGCGGCCGAAGGGTTTTTCGATCACCACCCGGCTGCGCTCGGGATCGGCCAGCAGCCCGGCCGAAGCCAGGGCCCGGCAGCCGCTGCCGTAGAACTCCGGCGACACCGAGAGGTAGAAGGTGCGGTTGCCGCGGGTGGCGCGTAGCCGGTCGATGGTTTCCAGTCGCGTGCCGAGCCGCACCAGATGGTCGCTCTGCTGGAGATCCACCGGCTCGTAGAACATGCCCTGGGCAAACTGCTCCCAGGCTCCGGGGTGCTCGGCAATCGTGTTGGCCATCGCCTCGGCCATCTTCGATCGGAACTCCTCGTCGCTCCAGGGGCGCCGGGCGCAGCCGAGCACGGCGAATTCGCTGGGCAGGCGCCGCTGGCGGAAGAGCTCAAACAGGGCGGGCACGAGCTTGCGGTGGGTGAGGTCACCGCTGGCCCCGAAGATCACGATGCACTGCGGCGAGATCACCCGCTCCTGCCGCAGCCCCACCCGCAGGGGATTGGTAAGGAGGGTGGTCATGCTGTTGAAAGCGGCCGGATGGTTCTGGTTTAACGGCAGCGGCGGGCCTTGGCTGCTTTGCAAGGCCCGTGCCGTTGCTGTGTGTGCGTTTTCAGATCGGAGTGGATCGCTTTCCCCGGGGTCTGGTCCAGGCGTGCCCATGAAAAAAGCCCGCCGGAGGCGGGCAGGGAGCAAGGGGTGGAGGGTTCAATAGGTTTCCACATGCCAACGCTCGGCCTTCTTGAGCTGGGGCCGCAGTTCTGACCAGTTGATGCCCTTGGCGGCCGCCGCCGCGGTCATGGCTTCGTCGATGCCGGGCTCCATGCCTCGAAGTCCACACATGTAGACGTGGGTTTTTGGATCTTCGATCAAGGTGAAGATTTCATCGGCGTGTTCGAGCACCCGATCCTGGATGTACATGCGACCTCCCTTGGCGTTCTGCTGTTCGCGGCTGATCGCTTTTGTGTAGCGGAAGTTGCCGGGGTACTCGGTTTCGTAGCGGTTGAAGTCCTCGTCGTAAAGGAGGTTTGCCGTCTTGGGAACTCCCATGATCAGCCAAGCTTTGCCACGGAAGTGCCAGCCGTTGGATTCCCGCTCGCTGGGGTCGAACATGCGGCGGAGGTAGGCGCGCATCGGAGCGATGCCCGTGCCCGTGGCCAGCATGATGATGTTGGCTTCCTCATCATCAGGGAGAAGCATCTCCTTGCCCACCGGGCCGGTGATCTTCACTTTGGCGCCGGGTTGGATGTCACACAGGAAGGTGGAGCACACCCCGTAGATGGTCTGGCCATCTTTCTCGTATTCCAGCTGCCGCACGCAGAGGGAGACGGTGTGGTCGGCCAGGTCGTCGCCGTGGCGGGTGCTGGCGATCGAGTAGAGGCGGAGCTTGTTGGGCTTGCCGTTGGCGTCGGTGCCGTCGGGAATGATGCCGATGCTCTGGCCTTCCACGTAGTGGAGCTGGGGGTCACCACCAGCCAGGTCGAAGGTGATGTGGTTCACCCGGCCGATGGCCCCATCAGCCAGGAGGCTGTAGTTATGGAGCACGGTGCCGATGAAGGGATCCTTCGGCTTGTAGAGATTGACGGGAACTTCAGCGTGGCTCACGGAGGGTGCTGCGGGCTTGGCGTTGGATGGAGCAGGTTCTGCCTGGGGGTGCTCGGCGGGCTTCGGGCTGGGTTCCGAGGGGGCCTGTGGGGGCGCCGCCGCTTCCGTGGGGGAGACACCTTCGGAGACGGCGGCCTGCGGACCGCTGCTCACCACCCGAATGCGGCCGCCGTTGCGGGCGATCGACTGCATCAGCGATTGAAGGCGGTCGAAGGACACGGTGAAGCGGCGCTCAGCCTGCCGTTGCTGGCCGACCCCGTAGCTTTCGACCACAACCGTGAACAGGCGGCCATCGGATCCGCTGGTCTTGTCTGTGGAAACGCGCATGCGGTCGTAGCCCCCTAAAGCGGCCTGATCATAGACATCACCACCTTCCGCCCAGCACTCGATCGGCAAATGCAGCTAGGTTGGCCCGCGGACTAGCTCTCGCTTCTGCCCTGAATTCCCCCTTGGCGCAGCTTCCGGCAACCTTTCCCCCTTCCCCTCTGGGTCGCTTGCTTGAGAACCCTCCAACGCCGATGATCTGTGGGCTGGACACCATCCAGCAGGACATGGAGCGGCTTCCCCAAGGGATCCGGCGGCTGGCCGTTCAGCTTCGCCTCAATCTGGACCCCTTGTTTCTGTGGGATGTTCTCACCGATTACGAGAACCTCTCCCAATTCATCCCTAACCTGACTAGCTCGAGCCTGCTCTGGCGCCAAGGCAACCGGGTGGGGCTGGAACAGGTGGGCACTCAGCAGTTCTGCGGAATGCGCTTCTCAGCCCGGGTGAAGCTTGAACTCACCGAACTCAAGGATCAGGGGCGCCTCAGTTTCCGGATGCTGGAGGGAGATTTCCGCTGTTTCGAAGGGGTCTGGTGCATCGGCAACGATGCGAGCAGCAGCTGGCTTCTTTACGAACTCACTGTTCAGGGAAAACCCGGCATGCCGATCGGCTTGATCGAGCAACGACTCCAGCAGGATCTTGCCAGCAATCTGCGCGGTGTTCAGCGGGAGGCTTTACGGAGGGCCGCAACCTCCTGATCCCTTCCGCTTGATGGGGTGATCGCTTGCTGCGGTGATGCGGTGATAACGAAAGGTCCTAACGGTGGCAGCTCCACCGTTCCACATACCCCCAAGGGGATTCGAACCCCTGTCGCCTCCGTGAAAGGGAGGTGTCCTAGGCCTCTAGACGATGGGGGCGAGGCCGTCGAGCCCTTGGCTCCGACAGACGGAAACTACGGTTCAGGGGGACCCTTCGTCAAGGAGCTTGCCGCCCGCCAGCCGCTCGCTGACATCGGGAGAGGTCTGGCCGAACCAGACCGGCACGGTGAAGTGGAAACAGGCGCCCTCCCCGGGTTCCGAGACCACCCAGATCCTGCCCCCATGCACTTCCGTGATCCGCCGGCACACCGACAACCCCACGCCGAAGCCGGAGGTGTTTCCCGAGGTCTGGGGCAGGCGTACCCGATCCTGAAAAATGCGCTGCTGCTCTTCCCGGGGGATGCCGGGGCCGCTGTCACACACACTCGCCTGGACCCACTGGCTGGTGCGGTGCAACAGGGTGAGGGTCACCCTGCCTCCAGCGGGCGTGAACTTCAGGGCGTTCTCCAGAAGGTTGAGCAGCACCTGGCGCATGCGCCGCTGATCGGCGTAGACATCCGGCAGGTCGGCCGGGATGTCGGTGATCAGATCGAGGTCTCGGCCCACCCAGAGCTTCTCCAGCTCGAGAATGGCCTCAGCGGCCACCCGGCCCAGGGCGAGGCGCTGGGGATTGAAGAGGGCCTCCCAGCGGGTGGTACCCACCTCCAGCAGGTCGAGGGAGAGCGCTTCGATGTCATCGAGGCGCCGGTTGAGCACGTCGCGGAAGCGGTTCTCGTCGATTTGCCCGAGCCCATGGCTCTGGAGGGCCAGCTTGGCCGCGGTGAGGGGGGTACGCAGTTCGTGGGCCACCATCCTCAGCAGCCTTTCCTGCACCCCCAGCCGCTCGATCAGGGTCTCATTCTCCTGACGCAGCACCAGCAACTGGTCCTCGAGCTGAACCTCCCGGGCCGTGCGGCTGCCATCGATCTCGGCGGGTCTGAGGCTGAGGCCGAGGCTGCTCACCACCTCCATCTGGCGCCAGCGGGGTAGCCAGCTCCGCACCTGCATCGCCAGGGTGGTGCCCGCGAACACTTGGCGTGGCTCTGGGGAGAGCTTCACCAGGGCCGGGGTCGCCACCAACCGGTGCAGTTCCAGCAATTCCGGATGGTGGGCGGGGTCGGCGATCTCCAGGGATATCGGGGAAGCGCACTCCTCGCCGTGCAGGAAAGCCACCAGGTTGCGCAGATCAGGCGTGGCCAGGTGGTAGTTGGCTGCCACCAGGAGGAGTTTCAGTTTGGGCCGCCCAACCGCCGCCCCCGGTCCATTGCGAGGGCTGTCGGGATCCTGGATCGGCCCTGCGGCGGGCACCGGCATTCGGCGGCTCGACGCCACCTTATGGGTCCCTTGGGCAATCTGTGTTGATCTGGCTAGGACTGCAGCAAAGGCTCCCTAGCCATCAGGCCCCAAGAAGGCACCTCCCAACCAATGACGATGCCGCCTGAGCCGAACCTGGGCAATCCTCACCTTCCCTCATCGCGCCCGTCCCGCTCAGAAGGAGGGGTCCCCAGCCGTATCCAGCTGGATAGCAGCCTTCGCCGCTGGTTTAACCGCAATCTGGGGCTGTGGCGGTCACGCCGAACCTACTTCTTCCCCGATGACGAGGTGATGCGAGTCGACATGAGGGTTCGGGTCGAAAGCTTCAGCCAACCGGTGGAGGGGGATGCGGCTTATCGCTTCACCTGGCGGCCGGAAAAGGAGTACGACTTCTTCGAACGCAAGCCCGGATACTCGCGCGAGGGATCGATGGTGGCCTATCTATGCGGCCACCAACTCCGTCGCAGCGGCAGCTATCTGGATAGCGCCCCCAGCAAGAGTCAGATTCGCCAGGTGGATGAACACGAATTGATGTTCGAATCCCACTACAAGGAGTGGTCCATTGTGGAGCATGTTCGCCTCATCGATCATGATCGATACCGGGCTCGCTCGATTTTCTCGTGGCGTGATGGTGTCCTGGAGATTACGGAGATGCACCACGAGATCCGGCTGGAGGGGGCGGGTGCGCCGCTGGAAGGAGTGGCCTGAATCGCAACCGACCCCCTCGGCAGGACACCTCCGATGCAGCAGCATGGGACGGTCCGACTCAGTCTCCCTTGTCCTTCCCCGTTCGCGGTGCCCGGCGCCTTCTGGTGGCACCTCTTGTGGCCCTTCCCCTGCTGCTCGCCGGTGGCGCCGCCCAGGCCGCCCCAGCCACCCAGGCGGAGATGAACCTTTACACCCGCATTGCAGCGGTGAATGTCTGCATTTCCCGTACCGCTGGGGTTGAATTTGACAAGTCTGTGGCCATTGCCGGCGAGACCATCGCCCAGTTGATTCAGGGCCAACATCAGGGTCAGATCCAGCAGGTGCCCGGCAAGACCCTCACGATTGAGGAGTTGCGCAAGGGGTCGATCAATTCGGCCGTTCTCGGCGCCGCTGAAATCTGTCCGAAATCTGTGCCGCCCGAAGTGATGAAGAAGGTTGAGGCGGCCCTGAAACAGGCGGGTGCCAAGGCACCGGCTCCTTCTAAATAATCCTCTGCATCCTCCGATTCTGATGGCGGCCGTTCTTCTCAGTGATTATCGGCCGGCCCCGTTTCTGCTGGAGCGCACCGACCTCTCGGTGCAGCTTTATGGGGACCACACCATCGTGGAGGCCCGGCTGGCCTTCCTGCCGAATCCCCAGGCTGAGGTCTCGGGAGGACAGCCCCTGGAGCTGATGGGGGTAGACCTGGAGCTGGAGGATCTCCGGCTCGATGGTTCCCCCTTGGCGGCCGATGCGTTCGAGCGCCACAGCGATCGGCTCCTGCTGCTGGCTCCTCCCCAGCGCCCCTTCTTGCTCGAGAGCCGGGTGCGGATCACCCCCCACACGAACACCACCCTTGAGGGGCTGTACGTGAGTGGAGGCCTGTTCACCACCCAGTGCGAGGCCGAGGGATTCCGGCACATCACCTTCCACCCGGATCGTCCCGATCTGCTCAGTCGCTTTCGGGTGCGGATCGAAGCCGACCGCACCACCTGTCCAGTGCTGCTTTCCAACGGAAACTGCATCGCCAGTGGCGATCTGCCCGCTGCAGCGGATGGTGAAGGGTCGGGCGCCAGCGGGCGCCACTTCGCAGTCTGGGACGACCCTTTTCCGAAGCCCTCCTACCTCTTCGCCCTGGTGGCTGGCGAACTGGAGGAGGTGCGCGGCAGCTTCACCACCGCCAGCGGACGCCCGGTGGTGCTGCGGCTGCACGTTGATCCGGGTGATGCCCCCTACACCGGCCATGCCCTGGCATCGCTACAGCGCAGCATGGCCTGGGATGAAGAGGTGTACGGATTGGAATACGACCTGGAGGAGTACAACATCGTTGCCGTGCGCCATTTCAATATGGGCGCCATGGAGAACAAGAGCCTGAATATCTTCAACTCCAAGCTTGTGCTCGCCGATGCCGAGACGGCAACGGATGCCGAGCTGGAGCGGGTAGAGAGTGTGATCGCCCATGAATACTTCCATAACTGGACCGGCAACCGCATCACCTGCCGCGATTGGTTCCAGCTCTCGCTCAAGGAGGGGCTCACCGTTTTTCGCGACCAGTGCTTCAGTGCCGATCAGCACGGTGAATCGCTGAATCGGATCGAAAATGTGGCGATGCTGCGCAATACGCAGTTCCGCGAAGACGCCGGTCCCACAGCGCACCCGGTTCAGCCGGACCGTTATGAGGCAATTGATAATTTTTATACCACCACCATCTATGAAAAGGGGTCCGAGCTGATTCGGATGCTCCACACCCTGCTCGGCGAGGACACCTTCCAGCGCGGTATGGCCCTCTATGTAGCCCGCCATGACGGCAGCGCTGCCACCTGTGAAGACTTCGTGCGTGCCATGGAGGATGCGGCGGCCGGCGGCTCCACCGCTCAGGATTCGCGGCGGCCGGCTTTCAACTTCGGGCGGTTTCGCCGTTGGTACCACCAGGCCGGCACGCCGGTGGTGCGGATTCAGCGGCACTGGGATGGAGGCAACGGCCGTTTGGAGCTGACACTCCACCAGCACACCCCGGCTACTCGCGGCCAGCCCCACAAGGAACCCCTGCTGATTCCCTTGGCCATCGGCCTCCTGGACCGGGCCGGGGAGCCCCTGCTGCCGCTCCTGCAGGGGGAGGATCCAGCTGACGCCATCGCCGCGACCCTCGAGCCCAACCGCTGGGGCCGGGGCACCCGGCTCCTGGTGCTGGAGGAGGCTCAGAACCGGGTTGTGTTTGAGGGGCTGCCGGCCCAGGCCCATCCCCCAGCCCTCTCGCTGCTGCGCCATTTCTCAGCGCCGGTGCGCCTGGAGATCGGCCGTCCGATCGGCGAGTTGGTACACCTGTTCGCCACCGATAGCGATGCCTTCGCCCGCTGGGATGCCGGCCAGCAATTGCTGCGCGATGCAGCCCTGGCCCGTGCCGGCGGCCAGGCCGACAATGGCCTGGAGGAGGAACTGATCGAAGCCTTCCGCCGCATCTTGGCCGACCCCTCCCTTTCCGAAGTGAGTCGTGCCGCCCTGTTGGCCCTGCCGGGGTTGGCGGAACTGGAGGAGGCGATGGCCGAGCCCGATCCCCCGGCCCTGTTCGACTCCCTGCTGGCCCTGCAGCGCCGGTTCGGAGAGGCCCTGGCCGAACCCCTGCAACAGGCACTCGAACGGATCACCCCCCAGTGGCCCCTGGCCTGGCCTGAGGGAAGCGGCGACCGGAGCCTCACGGGCCTGATCTGGAGCTGGCGGGTGGCCGCGGCCGATGCCGGGGCGATTGCCGCCGCCCGCGCCGCCGTGGAGGGAAGCTCCATGACCTTGGCGCGGGCCGGCCTGCGGGCTCTCCAGTGCCATGCCCTGCCGGAGCGGGAGGCGGCCCTCAGCGCCTTCCATGACCGGTGGCAGGCCAAGCCCGTGATCCTCGATGCCTGGTTTGCCCTGGAGGCCTCCGCACCCTTCGCTGATGGGCTGGAACGGGTGGAGCGACTGCTGGTCCATCCCCGCTTCGATCCGATGGCCCCCAACTCGGTGCGGGCCGTGCTGGGCGGACTCGCGGGTAATCCTCCGGTATTCCATGCCATCGATGGCCGTGGCTATCGCTTCATGGCCGACCGCATCGCCGAGCTCGACAGCCGCAATCCGATCACGGCTTCGCGGCTCGCCAAGGTCTTCAGCCGCTGGCGCAGCTACGGCGCGCTCCGCTCCGCCCGCATGGCCGAAGCCCTTGAGCGCCTGGCCGCTGCCCCCCTGTCTGCCAATACCCGGGAAGTGGTGAACCAGTGCCTCACGAGCCGCTGAGCTCCCTCACCCCAGGCTGAGGCGGGCTTTCCGAGGGGGCTTCCTCCCCGTTGGTTGCCCCCTCGCGGTCGGTGGGCTCACGATCGCCGGCCTGGGTTTTTCGCCGACTCTTCCGCAACACGGCCGAGGGAGGGAACCGGTATTGGCGACGGAAATCAGCGCTGAACCTGGATGGTGAGGAGTAGCCACAGGTGCTGGCGATGCTGGCCACTGTGTCGTGCCGAGTCGGATGCTTCAGGCGTTGGAGCGCCAGGTTCAACCGTTCCTGGCGCACCCATTGCATGGGGGTGCATCCAAGGCGATCCTGGAACACCACCTGCAGGCTCCGCCGAGAGATGTGCGCCCAACCCTCCAGCCGCGCCAGGTCCAGCGGTTCCTCCAGATGGGAGCGGATGCGGCTCAGCAGCGCCTCGAAGCTTGTGTTGCGCCGGGGCATCGGCCCGGTGACCTCCCCCAGATTCACGGCTTCCGGCCCCGATGCGCTCGCTAGCAGCAGCATCGCCACCAGCCCTTCGAGGCTGGCATCCAGGCCCAGTCGCGTAGCCAGCCGAAGGTCGATGCCCTCCAGAACCTCGAACAACGCCAACAGCCGGTTCAGACCCTCACCCAGCTCGTCCCAGCCGCTGCGATCCGGCCCGATCAGCAAGGGCCGTTGCAGGTTGTGCCGCCAGTGTTCAGAGTCCAGGCCAGGCGCCCTCAGCTGGCGGGTTTTGTCTTCCAGGCGGCTTGCCTCCATTCCGATCGCCACCAGGGAACACACGCCGCAGCGCAGCTGGTAGGCGCCGCCGCCGTTCAGCACCAGCAAGCCGCCTGGATCCAGTCGCTGCCAGCGGCCGTTGTGCTCCCATTCCAGCCTTCCACCCCGGGGAAAAATCAGCGTGGGGGGGGGCTGCGCCGCCACCAGCTGAAGCGGCGTGCCCACCCAGGCGGCGATCCAGTGGGGGCCCAGCCGGTTCAGGCTCAGCTGGTGCGCCCCGGCCTCCCCTGGCTGCGGGGAGCGGATGGTGGTGATGCCCAGCGGGGCTGCCAGCAGCCTGGCCAGGCCCTCACTGTTGAGCAGAGGGGCCCGCGCTCCCCAGCTGAAGGGATGCAGCAGACCCGCCAGCCGCAGCTGGCCGCTCCGGGTGCGGGCCCGCATGGCCGGGGAGCTGACCGCCGGCCCCAGTTCCCGGGGGGACTGCGACACCACACAAATCAAATCACAACATCTATAGGGTTGAATCAAAGATCTGTCTTCCCGATAGCACAAAGAGGATCGCTACTGCCCCATCCCTGCGGCGGCAGCGACCCTTTTCGTGGCTGCTGCTCAGGCCAGGGCCCAGGTCGGCCGTTCCACGGTTGCCCGTTCGGTCCCCAGCCCCAGGGCTCCGAGCACCGTCGGGAGATCACCAGCGAAGGGGGATCGGGATGGCCCGCTGACGGCACCCAACAGGGTGGTGGCTGCCCTGGCGGTGATCAGTCCCTCCTGGAGGTTGTCGACCTTGGCGGCTGGGAACCCTGGGGCAGCCGATCCCAGCACCGTGGCGGCGAAGCGGGGAGCTAGCAGCGGGTCGGACTGAAAGGCCCGGGAGGTCACGCTCCCCGAGGCGATGCCGGTGAGGGAATCCCTGGGCGCGGCGGCGGGGATAGCCGCATTGCCGGACGGGCTGATCACGCCATTGGGGGTTGAGCTTGAGGGGGCCAGTGCGGTTGTCGTAGGCAGCGGCGTGCCGCTGTCGAGAGCGTTGGTGATCGTGCCGGTGATGAGGTAATTGCCAACACTGCCGTAGTCGTTGTAGCCGCTCGGTTTGCTGGTGGTGGGGTTGCCCACTCCCACCCCATCGAGCTTCACGTAGTAGGTGCCCGCCGCCAAGTTGGACCAGGCCAAGGTGGTGGCCAGTCCCGCTCCGTTGAAGCTGCCGAGCAGGCTTCCGGAGCTCGAATACAGCCCCACCGCGAGATCGAGATTGGTGCCGCTGTCGGCATAGGCGGTGTTGCTGTTTCCATCACTCACCGGTGCGGTGTACACCAGATTGCTCCCCCCCCAGAGCCCGTCACGATCCACGTAGGCTCGATAGCAATAAGGATCGAACTTCAGATTCACATTGCCGCTGCCTTGGAGCTGGAAGGAATAGAAGTCGCTGTCAAAGGAGGTTTCGATCCTGCCAAACTGACTCACCAAGCCGCCGATGATCGTGAGGGCTGCGGCGCTGCTGGGATCGTTGCCGATCTGGTCGAGCTGATAACCAAAGCCATTGTAGGTGCTGATCACGGCCATATCATTAGGGCCATTGCCATAGTTGGCTGAGGCCGCTCCGTTGGTGCTGCCGTAGTAGGTGCCATTATCCCAGGTTGTAACGTTTTTGTTATAGCTTACTCCCATGATCGGTGCCCAACTGGTTTCGCCACTGCCGTGGCCGTAGTAGTAGGCATTGCTGCTGGTGCCGTCATGGGAAAGTCCGAGGGTATGTCCCACCTCATGGCTGACCGCCTCAGCCGCACCCGTTAGGCTTTTGTTGTAGATGAAGCAGGGCGTATCATTAGCGTCATTGAAGCTGTTCGCGTTCGCGACGCCGCCCGCGACCTTGGAGTATGGACCATAGCTGGTGATCACGGCCCGGATCCCGTAGTTCGGATCGCTGTTGCTACCCTTGATCAGCCAGTCTGTTGGTGGTGCCTGGGTGGTGACATCTACATCAAATGGCGCATAATCGGCGGCCACCCGCTGCCAGATCTGTTGGATTCGGCTCAATTCCTCGTTGTTGAAAATGGCCGGATTGCCATTGATGTCATAGGCAGGTGAATGGAAAGAAGAGCCCATGCTGGTGTTGTTCCAGCTGGTACCTGTGGTGGTGTGGCCGTTAAAATCAAGGTAGATCACCTTGCTTGAGTTCGGTGAGGAATGGAGCTGAAACGTCCAGCCCAGATCCATCAACGCCACGGTGCTGGTCTGGTCGGAGCCATCCACCACGGTCAGCTCGCGCAGTTCCGTGTCCTCGTGGAACTCCACTGGATTCGCCGCTGTCGCCTGGGGAGCCGCCATCTTCAAGGCAGCTCCGCCTTGTTGATCGGCCCGGCGCCTCCCCTCAGGGCTCTCCTGCCGCAGGGCCAGGTTCAGATTGCCACGGCCTGACGAGGCGCTGGATGTGGGGGAGCCCCGTCGGGGCCCGCCGGGGCTCCGGGTGATCGCCTGCTCCAGCCTCGCTGCTTGCGGATTGAAGGGTGCTGCTGGTTGTTTCCCGTTTCCGCTTCCGGCCGTAGCTCGGTGGAGCGAGAGTTTCAGCTCAGGTACCGAGAGGGTCGGAATCGATGCAAGGGTGTCGACGGAATTGGCGTTAGTAGCCGCCTGCCGCCGCTGGCCGTTGCTGAGGCCAGATCCAACGATCTTGCTGTATAGCAGTGCAACAAGCGATGGAGAATTGAGGTTGGGCACGGGAGCAATCTGCTGCGGACCTCATCAAATTGGATTCGCCATTGCTGCATAAATGCAGCGGAAATCCGCTTTGCTTTCTGGTCCTGACTCTCCTACGTCGCCTGATTGGCTCGCCGCCCTGCCGTTGCTTTCGGACCAGGCGATGGTGGCTTGGCCCGAAAGCGTCTGCGGAGCTGGATGGCTTCCGTTTCACTTGGCAGCGGCATCGCCTGGCTCCTAGCCGATTCGCGCCCCTTTTCGACTGGTGGCCCTGGAATTGGGTGGGGGTTTTCGCTGAGATTCCAGCGCCGGGGCTCACTCCGGCAGGGGTGGTGGAGGCGGCGGCGGCGGTCGTCGCCACACGGTTCGTGGCGGGCGCAGGGGCTGGGGAGTGCCGCTGGTTGCCGCGGGTAGCGGCGGCGGCATCAGGAAGGTGGGGGGGGCGGGCCGGAAGGGAGCCGTGAAGGCCCCCCTCCCCGCTCCGAAGTGGGCCTTGTGGAGCTGGGCGAAGGTGGCCTGCCGATAGGGCCCACCCTCTTTGCCGGCATAGGTTCCCCAGAGGCCCTCCCAGTAGAAATAGATCACCCCGTGGCCCCGCTTGGCCACCAGCTGAACCTTCTGGCTCAGGTTCTCCATGCTGGTGGTGCGGGTGCCTAAACCTGCCAGGATTCCGATTTCCACCGGAATCCCCCAGGTGCGAGCTTTCACGAGGGCCGGCTGGTCGAGATCTTTGGCAAATCCGGTGATCGAGTAGGCGTAGTTCTGCACCACCAGGTCGTCGATCAGTCCCCCCAGGGCCCAGAGCTCCCAGTCCTGCAGCCATTGGTTGTAGGCGAAGCGGAAGGGGCCCGGCGAGAGGCTGATCACAATGCGTCGCCGGCCCGATGCCTTCTGGAGACTGGCGCGCAGTTCACGGAGTAAGGCGGTGAGCTGCTGGCGCCGCCAGCGCATCCAGAAGCGGTCGTTCGGATCGAGGGGAGGGTCCTGGCCCGTTTGGGCTCGGTAGAGGGCCCGGGTGGTGTCGTCGTAACCCAGTTCCACCGGCCAGGCGAAGTGGTCGTCGAGCTGGATGCCAGCCACACCGCAACGTTGCACGATCTCCGTGATCAGGCCGATGAAGCGCTGCCGCACGCCGGGGTGGGCAGGGTTCAGCCAGACCCGTAGATCCTTCAGCGGCGAGGTGGCCAGGTTGGCTCCATGCATGGCGAAGAGGGCACTGCCATCGGAGCGGCGCAGCACCCAGTCGGGATGCTGGCGGACCACCTCGGCATCACCCGGCTCCATCAGGCCATATTCAAACCAGGGCACCACCTGCATGCCGCGGCGTCGGGCCGACTCGGTGAGCCGGCAGATGGGATCGAAATCGGGATTCACCTCGGCCAGGGCCGGTTCGATCGGGGCCCAGCGGCTGCGGTGGAAGGTGGCGCCGCGGCTCCAGACATTGGGATAGAGGGTGTTGAATCCCGTGGCGGCCAGCGCCTCCACCGCCGCGTCGATCCGGGCCGGGTCGTAATAAAGAGGGCTCGGGCTGTTGGTGAGCCAGACCCCCACCCGCCGTTCCCCAGGAGCCGGACCTTCGCCCGCCCAGGCCCGGGGGCCGCCCCCGAGGTGGCCCAGCAGGTGGAGAACGGCCGAGAGCATTAGGGTGAGGCTGACCGGCAGCCGCCGCTTCAGGTGAGCGTGGCGCTTCAGTGGCGCGAGCTGCACCGGCGCTGACGGGGGATCCGGACCGTTCACGCAGCCTGGCTCAGCGGAACATCGAACTCACGGAGCTCTCTTCATGAATGCGCCAGATGGCCTCCCCCAGCATGTTGGCCACGGACAGCACCCGCAGTTGGGGGAAGCATCGTTCCTGGAGCATGGGAATGCTGTTGGTCACCACCACCTCCTCGAACAGTCCGGGTTCAGAGAGCCTCTGCACAGCTGGAGGAGAGAACACGGCGTGGGTGGCACAGGCCAGCACCCGGGCTGCTCCGCGCTGGCGCAACAGCTTGGCCCCCTGGCAGATGGTGCCGCCGGTATCGATCATGTCGTCGATAAGAATCGCGGTCTTGCCGGTCACATCACCGATCACCGTGAGACTTTCGGCCACGTTGTGACCACTGCGGCGCTTGTCGATGATGGCCAGGGGAGCATCATGCATCTGCTTGGCGAAGGCCCGGGCCCGGGCCACGCCACCGACATCAGGTGAAACGACCACCACCTGCTCGAGATTCCGGGAGCTGAGGTAATCCACCAATACCGGCGAGCCGTAGATGTGGTCACAGGGAATATCGAAATAGCCCTGGATCTGCGAAGAGTGAAGATCCATGGCCAGGACCCGGTCGACCCCAGACTTCACGAGCAGATTGGCTACCAGTTTGGCGGTGATTGATTCCCGCCCGGCGGTTTTCCTGTCGGCTCTGGCATAGCCGTAGTAGGGAACCACCGCGGTGATCTGCCGAGCCGAGGCGCGCCGACAGGCATCCACCATGATCAACAATTCCATCAGGTGGTCGTTCACTGGAGCACATGTGGGCTGGATGAGAAACACATCACAGCCCCTGATCGATTCCTGGATCTGGATATAGAGCTCGCCATCGGCAAAGCGTTTGATCACGCGGGGCCCGTCTGGAACACCGAGGTACGCCCCGATCTCGCGGGCCAGCTCGGGGTTGGAATTGCCGCTGAACAGCCTGAGCCGGCGCGTGTCCTGCATGGTGTTGGGCTGGGCTTCGCCTGGTTCCACCCGTTCTGCGGTCGAGAAAGTGGTCACGGCGAACGCGATCGGGGCGGCGCACCACCGATCGTAGGGGTGTGCCGCCCCCTGCGGGTCGCGAATCTTTCCCTAAGCCGCCTTGGTTCCCGCTGTTCAGCCTGGGGCTGCACCGCCCCCGACCGGTGCGGCCGCCCACCAGCCTCGACTGGTGCTGGTGTGCCTTGGCACACCCTCCGATCCGGCGGCCCCCGCCGCGCTTCTGCCGGCGGTGGCGCTGCGACTCTCCCGGGCCACCGGGCTACCGCTGCGCTCGATCCCGCGGCCGGATTCTCCGCCCCAGGCCCTGGCGGACCTCCTGGCCGCGTCCGGACCCTGGCTCGCCCCCCTGCCCCTTGACCCCGGACTTGCCCTGCCCCAGGGCAGCTGGGCCGAGGCCCTCGGGGCCTGGCGTCAGCCGACCCTGCTGGTGGTGGACCAGGCGCAGCTGGTCACCGGCATTCCAGCCGCCTCGACGGCCTTGCTTGAGCGCTGGTCCGTCCCCCTGCTGGGGCTGCTCCAGTGGGGGGGGGGCTGGGACGCCTCGGCGCGGCGTCGGGACCGACTTCCCTGGCTGGGCCTGCTCGCCGACACGGAAGTACCGGATCCTGATGCCGACCCTGCCGCCATGCTGCTTCTAAGCTGGAGTCGTTGGCGGGACCGACTGGACTGAGGGGTCAGGGTGCCTTCCAGAGCGCCTTGCCGGGCGCCACGTCGAGCTGACGTAGGCCACCGAAGTCCTTGTTTGCCGGCTTGAGCGCCAGCCGCGTGAACTGGATCGGTCGCTGGTCGTCGAGGCCGGCCGACAGCAGGCTGAGGCTCTCCCGGGCTGAGAGGTTGGTTTCCACCTTGCCCTGAAGATCGCGGAGCAGATCCGGCAGCTTGGACACCTGTTCCGGCTGCCGGAATCGCTCCCGCAGCCCCGTTTCCACGAGCTGGTGGTCGATGCGGCGGCCGGAGTCGCCCAGGCCGGGATCGCGGAAGCGCACCAGCTGTTCCACCTGGCTGCCGTTCAGGCGCTGCAGACCGCTTTGGAGATCGATCTTGTATTTCTGGGCCTTGTCCTGATAGCGCATCACCTGGGGAGGGCTCAGTTCCAGGCCCCCCACCCGATCCACGATGCGACGCAGGGCGGAACGAGGCAGCACCAGATAGCGGTCGGGCCGCGGGGGTTCCAGACCCACCAGCTCCCGAACCACATCGGCGGTGAGGGCCACGCCGCCCCGCTGGTACAAGGAGCCCAGCCCCACCGGCTCCGATGAGCCCGGAATCCTCACCGCCAGCTCCACTGGAAGATTCAGCACCTGGAGGGGCCCCTTGGGATTGACCCGCACCAACAGCAGGGCGTCGGCTTCAGGGGGACCCGCCGGGGCGGCATTGTTCACGGCATCACCGATCCGCTCGCCATCCAGGCCGATCACCAGCACGGTGATCGGCCGACGCGGTTTCTCCGCCAGGGTGGCGGGGGTGGTCTCCAGGCTGTCGCTGCCGGCCCGGTCGGGTTCACGCCAGACCAGCCCCAGCACCATGGATCCCAGCAGGGCTCCCATCAGGAAGAGTCCACCGGTGACAAGGTTTTCCTTCTTCGGCCGCGGCAGACGGGGCCATTGCAACCCCCGACGTCTGCCTTTGCCGGAGGCCCCCCGACTCCGACCCGTTTCGCGGCTTCGGCTCGAGGCTTGGGAAGATGGTTGGGAATCCCTGCGGGGAGGCATGGAGCCGGTGAAGGCCAGTTGGAGCCCACTTTGACCCAGCGATGGGCCGCTACTCCCGCCCGGGGGTCGATAGGTTGAGCATTGTGGTGATTCGCCGGCCCCCCCTTTGTCTGCCGCCCCGTCCCAGCCCCCGACCCTGCCCCATGAGCGGGCCCGGCCCCTTCCCCCCGGCAGCACCTATCCAGCGAAGGATCTCTGCAGCCAGTGTGGCCTGTGCGACAGCCGCTGGGTGGCCTACGTGCGCAGCTCCTGCGCCTTCCTCGAGCAACGGTTCGAGTCGATGGAGCACCAAGCCCATGGCCGCACCCGCAACCTCGACGACGAGGACGAGCTCTACTTTGGCGTGCAGCAGCGCATGCTCAGCGCCCGGCTCGCTGCCCCGATTGAGGGCGCCCAGTGGAGCGGCATCGTGAGTCGCCTCGGTGTTCGTGCCCTAGAGAGCGGCCTAGTGGATGCGGTGCTGTGCGTGCAACAAAGCCCTGATGATCGCTTCACGCCCTTGCCCGTGCTGGCCCGCACCCCCGCCGAGGTGTTGGCGGCCCGGGTGAACAAGCCCACCCTCTCCCCCAACCTGCGGGTGCTTGAGCAGCTGCCCGGCAGCGGTATCCGCCGGCTGCTCGCCATCGGCGTGGGTTGCCAGGTGCAGGCACTGCGGGCCGTTCAGACCACCCTCCCGCTGGACGAGCTCTATGTGCTCGGTCTTCCTTGTGTCGACAACGTGAGCCGCCAGGGTCTGCAGACCTTCCTAAACAGCGCCAGCCGTTCCCCCGATACGGTGGTGCATTACGAGTTCATGCAGGATTTCCGCATCCACTTCCGCCATGCCGATGGCAGCGAGGAGACGGTGCCCTTCTTCGGCCTCGACACCCCTGCCCTTAAGGATGTGTTTGCCCCCAGCTGTCTGAGCTGCTTCGACTACACCAACGCCGGCGCCGACTTGGTGGTGGGCTACATGGGTGCCGAATTCGGCCACCAGTGGGTCACCGTGCGCAATCCCCGTGGCCAGCAGCTGCTCGATCTGGTTGAGGCCGAGCTCGACACCGCCGCGGTGACCAGCCGGGGCGACCGCCGCGCCGCGGTGCAGCAGGGCATCGGCGCCTACGACAAGGCCGTGAAACTGCCCCTGTGGCTGGCGGAGGTGATCGGCTTCTTCGTGCAGCGCTTCGGGCCCAAGGGCCTGGAATACGGCCGCTTCTCGATCGATTCCCACTTCACCCGCAACGCCTTGTGGCTCCAGCGCCACCACCCGGAGCTCGTGGAGCGCCACATTCCCGCTTTCGCCCGCCGCATCGTGGCCCGTTACACCCTGCCGACACCGTGAGTTCCTCAGACCGTGGCTGCGGCGTGTTGTTCCACCCCACCGCCTTTGGCGGCACCCCCGGCAGCGGCACCTTCGGAGCCTTCGCCCGCTCCTGGATCGACCTGCTGGGCCTTGAGGGCGTGGGGGTGTGGCAGATCCTTCCCCTGGCTCCCACCGATGGCACCGGCTCTCCCTATAGCTCCCCGAGCGGATCCGCCCTCAACCCCTGGCTGATCGATGCGGATGATCTGCTCGCCGCCGGCCTGATCTGCTCCTCCGACCACGCCCAGCTCCCCTCAGGTTCCGCGGAACGGTTGGATCCAGCCCAGGCCACGGCCCGCTCCGAGGCGATCGCAGCCGCCCTGGCTCGCCACTGGCCCTCCCAGGGGGCCGAGCGGCAGCAGGCCTTCCGGCGCTGGCGGCGTCAGCAGCGCTCATGGCTTGACGACCACAGCCTCTTCATGGTGATCCGCCGCCAGCAGCAGGGCCGACCCTGGTGGGAGTGGCCAACCCCCCTGGCGCGACGGAACCGGCGGGCCCTCGTCGAACAGATGCGGGACCGGGGTCAGGAGTTGCTGGCCGAGGCCCTACTGCAGTGGCAGCTCCAGGAGCAATGGCAGGCCCTGCGGCAGCGTGCCCGCCAGCGGGGGGTGCGGCTGCTCGGTGACCTGCCGTTTTATGTCGCCCATGACAGTGCCGATGTCTGGCGCCGGCCCGGGCTGTTTACCGTGGGGCCCGATGGCCTGCTGGTCAGCCAGAGCGGTGTACCTCCCGACTACTTCTCCGCCACCGGCCAGCTGTGGGGCACGCCGGTGTATCGCTGGTGGCGCCATCGGCTGGGAGGCTTCCGCTGGTGGCTGGAGCGGCTCGACCGACAGCTGGATCTCTTCGATCTGCTGCGCCTCGACCATTTCCGCGCCCTCGAGGCCTTCTGGTGTGTGCCGGGGGGCGACCGGACCGCCGAGGCGGGGGTGTGGGTCGAGTCGCCGGGAGGGTTGCTGCTGGAGCTGTTGCGCCGCCGCTGTCGCCGCCGGGGGCGCCTCCTGCCCGGTGGGATTCTGCCGTTGATCGCGGAGGACCTCGGGGTGATCACCCCGCCGGTGGAGGCCCTGCGGGATCGCTTTTCGCTGCCGGGCATGAAGGTGCTTCAGTTCGCCTTCGATGGCTCGGCCGACAACCCCTACCTCCCCGCCAACACCGTGGGCAACCGCTGGGTGGTGTACACCGGCACCCATGACAACGCCACCAGCCGCGGTTGGTGGGACAGCCTCGATCAGGACTCCCGGTGGCGCTTCGCGGCCTTGGTGGGCGGACATGTGCATTCCCCCTCCTGGCAGCTGCTGGAGCTGGCCCTCGCCTCGAGCGCCGATCTGGCGGTGGTGCCGGTGCAAGACCTCCTGGAGCTGGATGATGGGGCCCGCTTCAATACCCCTGGGACGGCTTCGGGCAACTGGAGCTGGCGTCTGGATCTGCCCCTGGAGCGCCTGGCCGGGGCTGTGCATGGCTACGGCGCCATGGCTGCGCGCTATGGCAGGGCTCCTGGGGTGCATGGCCAGGGTTAGTCCCTCAACGCTCTCACGGGGGCGATGGAGCTGGAGCTCGCCCGCCGCCCGAGGCTGGGGTGGCTTGGGTCGGTGGCACGGCGTAGGTCCCTCCTTCGCCGGACTGCGGAGCCAGTACAGCTCCCCGCCAGCGCACCGCTGCCCCTTGGGGTTCCGGGCTGAGGGTCAGTTGGAAGGGGGGCAGCACGGGCAGGGCCAGCTCCCCTTCCACGCCGCTGAGGGTGGTGGTGCCGCCCCGGTCGCTGCGGATCTCCACCCGCGTTGGGGTTGGGGTGGTGAGGTTCAGAATGCCCAGGCTGAGGTCAGGCCCACCGGCTCGGGCTTCCTTGCGAAGCAGCCGCAGGCCCTTTCCCGAAGCGGCCTGACTGATGGGCCGTAGATCCGGGAAGGCCTCCAGCAGCTCGGCGTCCGTTTGGGCGGACGCTGCTGCCGCCGCTGCCGGCTCTTTCAGGGGCGGGAGGGGATGGGTGCTGAGGACCCCCCGGGAGGCGAGTTGGAATTGCTGGAGGTTGAGCAGATGGATGAGCCCGAGGGTGAGGAGGGCATAGAGCAGAGTGGCCTGCCAGCTCGTGAACACATCGATCGAACCGGGCGTGAAGCGCCGCAGCCGGCCTTTGCCACCCGGTCCCTCGTGGAGTTGCCTTGGGTTGGGCGGCACCACGGGCTGGAGGCTGCCGGTGGGCATCGCCAGGTGGCGCTCCAGCAGGGGAATCATCGTGCGCAGGTAGGTCGGTTCCGGCAGCCGATCTCGCCAGCCCCGCTCAAGGGCCTCAAGCACCGCGGTGCTGATGCGGGTCTCCTGGGCCAACTGGCGGAGGCCAAGCCCCCGGGCTTCCCGGGCAAGCCGCAGTTGACGGCCCGCTTCCTGGAGGGGATCCAGCTCAGCTGGGCCGATGCTGGCGGATTCCGCCGCTCCCTGAGCGGCCAAGGGCAGCCGCAGGCGCCGGGCCAGCCTGACGGCGACGGGGGGCAGGGGCGGAACCAAGGAAACCAGCCTTGCGGGGCCCATCAGTCTGGGCCAAGGACTTCGCTGGGCGTCACCCGGCGCCAGCTGCCCTCGGGCAGGTCGGCCAGCCTCAGGGGACCGATGGCCACGCGTTGGAGGTCGAGAACCGGATGGCCGAGCAGCTCGGCGGTCCGGCGGATCTGCCGGTTGCGGCCCTCCAGCATCACCAGGTCCAGCCGGGTGTTCGCCCCCCTGGCCCCGAGCAACCGGATCCGCACCGGCTGGCAGGGATGGCCATCGAGGGGGATCCCGGCGGCCCAGCGCTCCAGGGTTGCCGGCCGTGGGTGCCCCTCGACCCAGATCCGGTAAGTGCGGCGATGGCCGAAGCGGGGATGGGTGAGCCGCAGGGTCAGATCCCCGTCGTTGCTGAGCAACAGGGCGCCGCGGCTGTCGGCATCCAGCCGGCCGACTGGATGGAGACCCTGCCCCCGCCTCAGCTCTGGCGGCAGCAGCTCCATCACCGACGGTCGACCCTGGGGATCGTGGCAGGTGGAAAGCACCCCGACCGGCTTGTGGAGCAGCAGGGTAAGCGAGTCGGGCCGGGGCGCCAGAGGGCGGCCGTCGATGCTGATCTGATCGCGGGCCGGATCCGCTCGCTCCCCGAGGGTCGCGGTGCGGCCGTTCAGACGCACCCGACCCTGCCGCAGCAGCTCTTCGGCCCGGCGGCGGGAGCAGACCCCGGCGGCGGCGATCAGCTTCTGCAGCCGTTCGGCACCGAGCTGATCGGATTCGGGAGCTGGAAGCATTGACCCGGTCAGAAGGTCGCCACCAGTGTCCCCTGGCAGGCGCTTGGCGCTGGTGCGGTTGAGCTGGAGCGGCTCCGATTTCACGGTCCAGGTCGGATCGATTCCGGGAAAGGATGGTAAGTTACGAAACCAAAGGGTTTCTTAACCCGTTTTCACCGATCGCTGCCGCTGTTCCCGCAATGCCCTCCGTGACCTTGGCCGGTACCGCCGCCCTGCCCCTCGACGGCGACCTAGTGCGCTCCTACCTGCGGGACATCGGCCGGGTGCCTCTGCTGAGCCATGAGCAGGAGATCACCCTGGGTCGTCAGGTGCAGGAGCTGATGGCGCTGGAGGAGCTGCGGGAGGAGCTCACGATGCGCTCCGGCGGAGAGGAGCCCAGCGAAGCGCAACTGGCCGAGGCGGCCGGCCTGGCGCCCGCGCAGCTGAAGCGCCGCCTGCAGGGTGGTCGCCGCGCCAAGGAGCGCATGGTGGCGGCGAACCTGCGGCTGGTGGTGAGCGTGGCGAAGAAGTACACCAAGCGGAACATGGAACTGCTGGACTTGATCCAGGAGGGCACGATCGGCCTGGTGCGGGGCGTGGAAAAGTTCGACCCGACGCGGGGCTATAAGTTTTCGACTTATGCGTACTGGTGGATCCGCCAGGGGATCACGCGGGCGATCGCGGAGAAGAGCCGCACGATCCGTTTGCCGATCCACATCACCGAAACGCTGAACAAGCTGAAGAAGGCGCAGCGGGAGTTAAGCCAGGAGCTGGGCCGGACCCCCACGGTGGGCGAGCTGGCGGTGGCGGCGGAGCTTCCGGAGGAGGAGGTGAAGGATCTGCTGTGCCGGGCCCGTCAGCCGGTGAGCCTGGAGACGAAAGTGGGGGATGGCGAGGATACGGAACTGCTGGATCTGCTGGCGGGGGAAGGGGCGGGCCCCGAGGAGATGGTGGCCGGAGAATGCCTCAGGGGCGACTTGCGGGAACTGCTGGAGCAGCTGCCGGAGCTGCAGGAGCGGGTGCTGCGGCTGCGTTATGGGATGGAGGGTGAGGAACCGATGAGCCTCACGGGGATCGCCCGCACCCTTGGCCTGAGCCGCGACAAGACCCGCAACCTCGAGCGGCGTGCCCTGGAACAGATCCGCAGCCGCTCGCGGGAACTCCAGGCCTACCTCAGCGCCTGAACACAGCTGCCGCCCCCAGGGGAGGATCCGTACTGCGGGATCCCGGGGTCGGCGGGGCAGCCGCAATAGGTTTTGGGTTTGCACGCCCTCTTGGGGCGAACCATGTTCCCTGTCGGTGTCCTCGGTCGGGTTTCCGGGTTGCTCGCCCGGGTTGGGGGGGGCAGTACTGCCGGTTCCGGCAAGGAGGCTCCCCGCCAGCGCCAGCGCCGGCTCGAACGGGAGCTGGAGGAGGCGCGTCGGCTCGGGCACTGGTTCACCGAGGAGGACCGTCAGCTCCTGCGTGAACACGAGGCCCGCCTAGCGGCGGAGCGCCGCGGGGAGCTGGTCCGCCAGGCTGGTCGCAACGGTGCCGTGGCTCTTTTGCTGCTCGCCTGTGTGCAACCGCTGTTGTTGCCTCTGGCGGTGGTGGGTGGTGTGAAGGCCTTCCCCCGCACCAGCCGGCGCCTCGGTTTCGCCCTGCTGGGTCTCACCGGGGTGGGGTTGATCGGGGCCACGGTGGCCCTGGTGCAGATGGGCCGGAGCCTGATGACACCGCCGGAGTCGGCGGTGCCCGCCCTTGCGCCCGCGACCGTGCCACGGGTCCCCCCTGCCCCGGGGGCGGCCGAACCTTCCGAATCGTCCCTCGGCCGCGCCATCGCCGAGCGCCTCAGCCGCGCCTGCGATTACTGGACCCTGGAGGGCACCAGCCCGGATGGGACCGCCACTTACCGCAAGGGCCTCTACCGGAGCTGGAACGGTCAGTCGGTGATGGTGTTGCCCCGCAGCACCTGGAGCTATCTCGATGGCCGCGAGCGGAGCGCCCTTGCCCACCACCTGGCCCAAGACCGCGGCATCCGGGCCATCCATGTCGGTCGTGTGATGCCCTCCACCGCCTTTGCCGGCAACACGATCACGGTCGAGGAGCGCGTCTGGCCCTAGAACTCGAGCACTGGCCAGCCGCCCCGGCGTGCTCCACCGCACCGCCGATCAGGAGTTGCTGCGCGAGGTGCTGTGGCCCACGATCCGAACCAGCGTGCTGATGCACGACAGTTCGTTCAGATTCGGGGAACGGCGGGATGTTGCTCCGATTGCGTCGCTTCCAGCTGGCGACCGCCTCGGGTGTGACTGGCGTCAGGTTGGTGGCTGTGGCCCCCCGCTTCGGAAGTTTGCAGCCAGCGGGGTGCGCCTAGAAGAATTCATCGAAGTTGTCGAAGTCGACCGCCTTGAAGTTGCCGGCCTCCACCTGCTGCATCAGCCTCACCAGTTGGGCCCAGAGCGCGCCGGCTGTGGCGATGGAGAGCAGAAAGGCCACGAGCAAGGCCGTGCCGGCGCCAAAGCCAAACACCTGCAGGCTGCCGCCGATGAACAGGGTCACCCCCACCACCAGACCGACCCAGGGCAGCACCGTGGTGGTTCCGCTCAGGGGCAGTAAGGGCAGCCGGTCCTGCTTCCAGCCATCGAGCCGAAGCTGCACCAGCTTGGAGAAGGTGAGGCCGCACACCAGGCCGATCGCCAGCCCAAGGCCCGCCAAAAAATAAGGAGGTTGCTGGATCTGGGCGAACTCCAAAAGGATCTCGGCGTCATCGAGATCCCCATACAGACCGCTCGCCGCATCCAGGGCTGCCTCCTGGAGATTGAGGGGCGGCGCTGCCGTGCTGATGGTGGAGACCAGCAGGGCGGCCAGGGTGGTGGGCGGGGGAATCACGCGGCGGCGGCGGGGGGTGGCTCGACCTTAGGGAAAGGGATCAGCCTCAGCGAAACCAACAGGTTCTGGCAAGGGGAACAGCCTTGGAATGGTCCCGTCCCCTGCCCTGTTCAGGCTTTTCGCGCCAATGGCCGGCTTCAGGCCCTTACGCCGCCAGCGGATTGAGGCGGGCCAACAGGCCGCCCGCCAGCCGTCGCGGCGAGAAGGTGCGACGCACCAGGGCCAACAGGGCCTGCAGGTCGTCGGTGTGGAGGCGGTCATTGGCCACCAGGCTGAGTAGCAGCCGCTGGCGCAGGCTGCTCCCCTGCTGGCCCAGCAGCAGCCGCAGGCCATCGCGGGCCACCGGCAGCAGATCCACCTCCGGGCCGTCGCCCTCCACAACCGCCAATAGGTTCTCCAGCCGCTCCAGCCGCAGTCGGCCCTGGCGATCAAAGATCACCTCCAGCAGCTTCTCGCGCATCTCGGCGGTGTCGCCGGCCAGCAGACGGCGGGCCACGTAGGGATAGGCCACGCGGATGATGCGGAAGTCGGGGTCCAGCCGCATCGCCAGACCCTCCTGGCTCACCACGGCGCGGATGATCAGGGCGAAGCGCGCCGGCACGCGGAAGGGATAGTCGTACATCAGCTCCGAGAAGCGATCGGTGATCGCCTTGAAGTTGAAGCTGCCCACGTTCTCGCCCAGGGCTCCGCCGAGCACCTCGGCCAAAGCGGGCACGATCGGCGTCAGATCGGCACGGGGATTGAGGAAACCCAGGGCCACAAAATCGATAGCCAGGGCTTCGAAGTCCCGGTTGATCAGGTGCACAACCGCCCCGGTGAGCGTGAGGCGGTCGGCCTGGCTGATCGAATCCATCATGCCGAAATCGATATAGGCCACATGACCCAGCCCTTTGGTCACGCCGTGCAGGGCGAAGAGGTTGCCCGGATGGGGATCGGCGTGGAAATAGCCGAATTCCAGCAGCTGCTGCAGGCCTGCGATCACGCCGGTGCGGATTAGGGCGGCGGGATCAAGATGGTTGGCCTCCAGCTCCCGCCGGTTCTGCAGCTTGGTTCCATCGATCCACTCGGTGGTGAGCACGCGGCGGCTGCTGAGGCTGCGCTCCACCGCGGGCACCGTCACCTCGGGATGGTCGGCGAAGAGGGCGGCGAAGCGTTCGGCGTTGTCGGCCTCGCGGCGGTAGTCGATCTCCTCGAAGAGGGTGGAGCCGAATTCATCGATGATGGCCCCAAGGCCGAAGCCCAGGTTCAGGGGCAGCAGCGGAGCCAGCAGCACCGCCAGCGAGCGGATGATCACCAGATCGCGCCGCATCACGAAAGGCAGCCGGGGGCGCTGCACCTTCACGGCCACCCAGCGACCATCGTGGAGGCGGGCCCGATAGACCTGGCCGAGGCTGGCCGCGGCGACCGGAAAATCGGGGAACTCGGCAAACAACTGTTGGGCCGGTGCGCCCAGCTCCTTGTCGATCAGGCCCAGCGCCACCCCATGGGGAAAAGGCGGCAGGTCGTCCTGCAACCGGGTGAGCTCCTCAAGCCATTCCCGCTTCACCAGGTCGGGCCGGGTGGAAAGGGCCTGCCCCACTTTGATGAAGCAGGGGCCCAGGGTGCTGAGGGTGGACAGGATGCTGCGGGCCAGCCGCTGCTGCACGCGGGGATCGGGGCTGCTCGACTGGGCGACCAGGGTGATCGCCAGCCAGCCGAGGCGGCTGATCACCTCGGTGAGCCGGCTAATCCAGATCCAGGGGCGCAGGATCAGCCAGCGCAGGTCGGCTTCCGGGTCGTAGCGAGGGTCATCCCCGGCAGGATCGACGGGGCGTGCGAGTGGGAACACGCCTGGGGCCTGAATGGGGGTCGGTGGGGCCGCGTCGGCGACCGCTGGGGCGGAGGTGGGCAACGCTGCGGGGGTCGGCGCCGGGCCGGTGACTGGCCAGACTCTAGAAACCGCAAGCCTGTCTCCATGAGGGAGCTTCCCGAATGGTCCCTGTTCCGGCTGCTGCGGGACCCTGGCGGGCGAGGTGGTCTGGATCTGCATCTGCCGGCCCATGGGCGGGGCCGCGGCCTGGCACCAGCGCTGCGCGCCCTGCTGCGCCGCCCGCCCGGCAGCTGGGACCTCCCCGAACTGCCCGCCTTCGGTGGGCCCCTGGAGCCGGAGGGTGCGGTGGCCGAGGCCCAGGCCGCCTGTGCCGCCCTCCTGGGGGCCGAGCGTTGCTGGTTTGGGGTGAATGGCGCTAGCGGGCTGCTCCAGGCTGCCCTGCTGGCGCTGGCATCCCCGGGCGCCCGGGTCCTGCTGCCTCGCAACCTGCACCGTTCGCTGCTGCATGCCTGTGTGTTGGGCGGGATTGAGCCGCTGCTCTTCGATCTTCCCTTCGATCCCCTCACTGGACTCTGGCTGCCACCCACCGCCGCCCACCTGGAGCGGGTGCTGGCCGCCGCCGCTCCCCATCACCCCGTGGCCGTGGTGCTGCTGGATCCCACCTACCAGGGACTCGCGGCCGACCTCCCGACCCTGGTGGCCCTGATCCATGCCCATGGCGGCTCCGGCCTGCCCGTGCTGGTGGATCAGGCCCATGGTGATGGCGCTGCCCTGGCGGCCGGGGCCGATCTGGTGGTGCTCTCACTCCAGAAGGGTGGTGGCGGCCTGGCCCAGAGCGCGGCCCTGCTGGTCCAGGGCTCCCGCATCGAGCCGGCCCGCCTGGCGCGGAGCCTGCTCTGGCTGCAGACCTCCAGCCCCAGCGCCCTCCTCCTGGCCTCCAGCGCCGCTGCCCTTGCCCATGGCTGCAGCGATGCCGGGATGAGGCAGCGCCGCAGGGCCGTGGGACGCGCAACACGGCTGCGGCAGCGCCTGGAGGGGCTCGGCTTCCCCCTGGTGGCCAACCACGACCCGCTGCGGCTGGTGCTGGCCACAGGACCGCTGGGAATCCGCGGTACCGAGGCCGATGGCTGGCTGCTGGAGCGGGGGGTGGTGGCCGAGTTACCCGAGCCGGGAGCCCTCACCTTTTGCCTAGGGCTGGCTCCACCATCCGCCCTGGAGCGGCGACTAACGCAAAGCTTGCTGGATCTGCGCCAGAACCTCGGTGCCCCCCCCCTGCCGCCCTTCGCGCCGCCCCCCCTGCCCTTGGTGGCGTCTCCGGAGCTGGCAGTCGGCCTGGCCTGGCGGTCGCAGGCCCAAGAGGTGCCCCTGGCGCAGGCGATCGGCCGGATCGCGGCGGAGCCGCTCTGCCCTTACCCACCCGGTATTCCCCTGCTGATCCCCGGCGAGCGTATCGACGCGCCGCGGGCCGCCTGGCTGGAGGGTCAGCGGGCCCTTTGGCCCGGGCAGATCGCTGATACGGTGAAGGTTGTGGCCCCTGCGGCGGGGCCTGGAATGAGCGGTCGATGACGCACTCTCCCCCGGCTGACCCGCTCCGCCTCACCGGTTCCTCCGGGTCCGGCCTGCCTGCCCCGCTGCCGTCCCCCTACGGCTGGGACTTTGTGACGCCCGGCCTGCCCGATGCCGCCTTCGAAGACGCCCCTGGGTTCAGCCCCACTCCCATGGAGCTGCGGGTGATGCTGCTGGCCCATCTGCGGCCGCGGGCCGACTCTCTGGTCTGGGACGTGGGGGGGGGCACCGGTGCCCTAGCTCTGGAGATCGCAAGGCTGATGCCCGCAGGAGCGGTCCACACCCTTGAGCGCGACCCCGAGGCGATCGAACTGTTGGAGCGCAACCGCCTGCGCTTCGGAATCGGCAACCTCCACATCCATGCCGGCCGGGCCCCGGACGATCTGCCCCAGCTCCCCCCCCACCCGGACCGGGTGCTGCTGGAGGTGGGGAGGCCCCTGGGGGATGTGCTTCGGGCTGTCTGGGATGCTCTTCAGGCACGGGGCCGCCTGGTGATCAGCACCACCAGCCTGGAAGGGCTGGTGGATGCCACCGATACCCTGGGCCAGCTTGGGGCCCATGACGTGCAAGTGGTGCAGGCCACGGTGCACCGGATGCAGCGCCGCGGCAGTCAGGCCAAACTGGCCGCCGCAGAGCCCCTCTTTGTGATCGCTGCCGAACGTTGATTCCCCGCCCCCGCTCCGCCACCTCCTTGGCCCGTCTGGCCAGCGGTTGGGCCGCCGGTGGATTCGGCTTCCTGGTGGTGATGCTCGGGGGCTGGTGGTTCACCCTGGCGGTTGGCGTGATCGTGCACCTCGGCCTGCTCGAGTTCTTCCGCATGGCCCGCTTCAAGGGGATCCGTCCGGCCAGCCGCACCACCCTGGTGGCGGTGCAGTTGCTGCTGGTCACCACGCAGGCGGCCGCCGGCAGCGGCTGGTTCGTGCCGGAGGTGGCCTCCGAAGTGGCCGCCGCCGTGCTGCCGGCCAGTGGCGCGGTGATCTGCGGCTGGCTGTTGCTCCAGCCCACCACGGGCACGATCGCCGACATCGCGGCCTCGATCTTCGGTCTGTTTTATCTGGGCTTTCTGCCCAGCCACTGGATCAAACTACGGGACCTGGCCGATCCGGCCCTTGCCCCTTCCCTGGCCAACGCCACCCTTCCTGGCACCTCCTGGCCCTGGAGCAGTGGGCTTGCCCTCACCCTGTTGGCCTGCTTCCTGATCGTGGCCACCGATCTTGGGGCTTACGCCATCGGCCGGCGCTGGGGCCGCCATCCGCTGACTCCGATCTCACCGGGTAAGACCGTTGAGGGGGCTCTCGGCGGCATGGTGTCCGCGCTGCTCGTGGGTGCCGTGGGGGGAGTCTTGCTTGGTTGGCACTGGGGTGCGTTGGTGGGGGGCCTGCTCGGAGCGGTGGTCTCGGTCTTCGCCCTGGTTGGAGATCTCACCGAATCGATGATGAAGCGCGATGCCGGCCTCAAGGATTCCGGCGACGCCATCCCCGGCCATGGGGGCATTCTTGACCGGATCGACAGCTATCTGTTCGTGCCTGCGGTGGTTTATTCCGTGGTCACCTTGGTTTATCCCCTCGTGGAACGGCTGTCCTAGGCACGCCGATGGAAGCCACTTAATCCTTCTGCTCCTCAATGGCGGCCACCGTGCCATCCCCTCGCGTGCGGCAGAGGCCGATCGGCGCCGGTGCTGGCCGGCCGTGCAGCATCCAGCCGAACTGGAGTCCCTCCCGACGCACTGCAGCGGATCCCAGGTCGCCGCTTTCGATGGCGATCCTCAGGCCCGGTGTCAGCCAGATCTCCAGGCTGGCTGGGGCGGCGGCGTATCGGCTCGCCAGTGAGGTTCGGCAGGCCTGGGCGGCACCGGCCACCAGGGCTTCCACGGCGCTATCGGCCCCGGCTGCGGTCAAGCCATCGGTTCTGCCGGGGCCGGCGGCCAGCCCCAGGGAGATCCCCAGGCCGATGGCCAGCCCGGTGCAGGCCGTTCGGAGTCCCAGCCGGATCGCCCCGGTTCGGTTCACAGGGGGATGGCCAGCCATAGGGTGCAGCGCATCGGCATCACATCTTTACCCTGGCATCCAGCAGGTCCCCGAGGGACTGGGCTCCTAGGGGGAAACCCGAGCTTCGCCCAGGAGTTGCAGCAGCCCCCCGCCGATCTGGGCCTGCTCGATCCGGATGGCGGGATCCATCGGCAACCGGGCCAGGGCGCCGCCATCGAGGCTCAGGACCTCAAGGTTGCCCTCCACGGCCCGCACGCTGGTCGCTACCTCCAAAGGCCTTCCGCCGCCGGAGCCATGGGCGATCAGCACAAGCCGCTCCTCCTCAATCCTCAGGCCCGCCAGGGGGCTGAGGCCGAGAATCTCCTCCGCCAGGCCATCACCCAGGCTGCGCCAGGAGGGTGTGGCCAGGGACACCCCGAGGTCGGGGCCGCTGAAGGCCACGCTGCCCCGCACTTGGAAGGGGTGCTCCAGTTTCAGGCTCTGGCCCCGCAGCAGGGCCCCCATCCGCACCCGGATCACGCCGCTGGCCAGCTCCACCCGGTCGAAGCGCAGGTTCTGGTACACCACCCGACGCGCCCGCAGCCGCACCCCCTCCAGGCGACCCCGCATCAGCTGGGCCGCCGACCCCTCCAGTTGGATCTCCAGCCCCTCGATCAAGGAGCACTGCTGGCGGAGCCACAAGTCCAGGCCCCTTGAGAGCAGTCCCAGCAGCGGCCCGGCCGGTGTCAACGCCTCGGCACTGGTTGGGGGGAGGGTGTCCATGCGTCCGCAGGGGGTGGGGGTTCTCCTAAAAGAAAAGGGGAAGTCTCACTCCATCCTGGCCCGGCGGGCCGCCAGGAAGGCTTCCACCGCGCTCACGGCAGCCAGCAGCAGCAGTCCCCCCAGCCCCACCAGGCGCGTGCGCGGATCGATCGCGGCGGGGTCCGGCTGCTGAAGGGCCCCGAGCAAGAACCAGGCGCTGGAGAGGCCCGTGGTGATCCACCAGGCCCGCCAGCGGCGTTGATAGAGGTAGCCGGCCCCGAGACCGGGCAGCACGTTGAGGAGCGCACCGAGCCAGGGGGCTGAGGCGGCCAGCACGGCTTTCCGGTCGGGGCCGTGCCCTATGGGAGACACCGGGTTGGTGGGCAGTTCCGGCATGGGGGCAGCCTTTTGGGTCGGGGTTGGCGCCGGGGATCACCGGCGGCAGCCATGCTGGCGCCTCACTCACCCCAGCGGCGCAGAAGGTTGCTGTAGCTGCGGCTGATCAGGTCGAACACCTCACTCTTGCCCTCCCGCTGGAAGATCTCACGGCGGGCCGTGTCGAGGTCGAAGAGGATCTCGCGCCGCTCGGTATCGCGCACCCGGCTCTGGATCCAGCCCACCGCCACGAGTCGTTCGCCACCGGTCACGGGCGCCACCCGATGCAACAGGGTGCTCGGATACACGATGGCGCTGCCGGCCGCCAGCCGCACCTCCTCCTCCCCGGCGGGCGATTCGAGCATCAGGCTTCCGCCGCTGTACGCGGCCGGATCCTGCAGGAAGAGGGTGAAGGACATATCCGCCCGCCCACCGGCCATGAAGGCGTTGTCGACATGGCGGCCGTAACCTTCGCCGGGCCCGCAGCGGCTGAACAGCAGCCCGTGGAGACGCACCGGCAGGGCGGCCGCCTGGAGCAGCGGATGGGCCTCAAGGCTTTCGGTCACCAGAGCGGCCAGCCGCTGATGCAGCGGGCAGGCGCGGTCGAGCTGGCGGTTGTGCTTCACGCCGCGGGCATGCCAGCCGGCACTCTCATGGCCTGGCCGCCAGTCGGCCTGGGGCGCGAGGAGCTCATCCCGCAGCTCCTCCAGAGTCTGGGCTTGGAGCACGCCATCGAGCTGGAATCGCATCGTGTTGGGGAACAGAGGAGACCTGAAAATGTGATCAATGGCACAGCCATCGGTGGCATCCTGGCCGCTATTTCCGATGCCGCCTGCCAAGAATGGCCATCCGTGCCTGAGACCTGCCTTGGATCGTTCCCGCATTGCTCTCTTTCTTGCCACTGCCGGTCTGGTAGCCATGGGCGGTGGCTGCGCCCGGGTGCCCTCCGGTGAAGGCGGCCCGGGTCCGGCGGAGATGGGGAAGCCCGCCGTGGCGCCGCCTGCGGTTCCGGCTGCGCCTCGTCCCGCTGCCCAGAAGGATGGCGGCGAAGGTGGCGAGGGCGGGGAAGGTGGGGAAGGCGGCGAAGGCTGACCCCGTGGGGTCTCAGGCTGCCTCCAGGGCACGCCGGAGGGTGGCCAGCCGCCGCCCGTTGACCCCGAGGTCGGAGTCACCGACTCGGGACAGCGAGCGCGCCTCGATGACCCCGTCGGCGGATGCGGCGTGGAGTTCCAGGTCGTCTACGAAGCCGAAGATGCGGCTGGTGGCGGTGGCGTGGATGTAGCCGGATCCCGTTTTCACGATCTCGATGCCCTCCAGGGCCAGCACGGCGGGCAGAAGCTTTTCCAGGGCGGCGGCAGGATTCGCCACGGACCAGTCTTCCCGGGCGCAGTGGGCGGGAGACGGGCAGGGTGATAAGTGCTCCTGGTGCAGGCCCAGGTCGGGCGGAGGGGCCCCCTCCAGGTGGAGTAAGGAGGCCCGGGCGACGCCGGGAGCGGTGAACACGAGGGCCAGGAGCATCCCCATGCTCAAGGCGAATCGCGCTAACCAGGGCAGCCGCTGTTTGGCGCTGGGGCGTGACCGGTGTGCAGATGCTTGTCGGGACGTGAAGGAAGGAGGGGCCGTGGGCATCGCTCAGCCTGGATCGGATTCCAGCCAGCATGCCGCCACCGCCTGAGGTTGGTCGACGTGGGGCAGGTGCCCGCAGTCGTCCAGTTCCCGCAGCCGATCACCGAGCAACGCTTGGGCGGCGCGTTTCTGGGGTGGTCGCAGGATCCGGTCCTCCCGGCCCCACAGCACCTGTATGGGCTGCTCCGGCAGGGGTTCGCCGCAACCGGCGAACCCGCCGGAGCGGGCAAAGCGACCCAGGGCCTCCCCCCAGCCGGGGGAGGCCAGATGCAGGGAGGCGATCTCCAGTTCGGCGGGTCCAACGGCCGAGCCCGGATCGGCGAAGGCGGAGCGGCATAGTCCCCGCCGCACCCCCGGCCGCCCTAGGAACCAGACCCCCAGGGCATCGAGGCCAGGCGGGAGCGGCATGGGGCGACCGGTGAGACCCGCCGGCGACAGCAGTAACAATCGCCCCACCCGCCCGGCATGGCGGCGGGCCAGTGCGACGGCCACGGATCCACCCATCGAGGCCCCGATCACTCCCAGTGGTTCGTCGATCCCCTGGCGCAGCAGGGCCTCCAGGAGGGCATCGAGATGGGCCAGGACACCGTCCGGGGAAAAGCTGCCATCGACGGGGCGGGGGCTGAAACCAAAGCCGTAAAGGTCGGGAATGATCAGCCGGTGGTGCGGAGCCAGCAGGGGAGCGAGGCGGCGGAACTCCAGGAAGGAACTGTCGAAGCCGTGGAGCAGCAGCAGCGGCGGACCCTGGCCGATCACCGCCACAGGCCAGCGTTCGGGCAGTCCCTCAAGCTCCCACCATTGCACCGCCCCGGCCAGATCCCGTCCCTGGGGGTCGAGCAGGGTCCTGGCCGCCGACTCCACGAGCTGGCGGCCATCGCGAACGATTGTGCTCATGCAGGCTGGCGCTCGGCTGTGGTGCTCACCATGGCCGCCAGCAGATCGTCGGGGGCAACCTGGAAGGGCAGGTGGTGGAGGTCGGAATCCTCCCGGCAGGCAAAGGCGCACACCGCCCTGAGATCGCTGAGGCTGGCGGAGTCCAGGCCTAGGTCGGCGAGGCTGAGGGGCAGGGCCAGGGCCCGGAAGAAGGGAAGCAGCTGCCGCCTGGCCTGGGCCGCCAGCCGATTGCCCCCCACCAGCTCCTCGAGCCGGAGTTGCACTAGAACCCCGAAGCCCACCTTTTCGCCGTGAAGGCTGCCATGGGTGGCTTCCAGCTGGGTGAGGCCGTTGTGAACGGCGTGGGCTGCCACGGTGCGGCAGCGGGCCCCCCCCAGGCCACCGACCAGACCGGCGGTGAGGGCCGAGGCCTCAGCCACCCGTTTCCAGGCCGCTCCGCCGGGGTTAGCCATCGCCTCCTGGCCCTCAAGCAGCAGCTGGTCCCTCAGGATGCGAGCCATCTGAACGGCCTGCTGCACAAGGCCGTCTTCGCTGCCACCGCTGCTCACCGAGGCCTCGTACCACTTGGCCATGGCGTCGGCGATGCCGCTGGCCAGGGTGCGGGCCGGCGCCTGAATCACCAGGGAATGGTCGAACACCAGCAGCTCCGGACAGCGCCTGAGGGTGACGTCCTGTGCAAAGGCGCCATTGGGGGAATAGAGGTTGGCCAGAGCCGTCCAGCCGGCGCAGGTGGCGGCGCTGGTCGGCACGGTGACGCAAGGGAGGTCCAGTCGATCGGCCAGCAGCTTGCCCGCATCGAGCACCTTGCCCCCTCCAGTGGCGATCACCAGGTCGCAAGACGGGGTTTCGGCCAAGGCGCTGATCCGGGCGAGATCCTCCTCACAGCAGTCATGCTGGAGGCAAGCTGCATGCGGCGTTAGCCCGTGGTGGCCGAACTGTTCGAGCAGCCCTTCGCGGAGGGTTGCGGTGTCGGCACTGCGACCCAACAGCAGGGGGCGGTGGCCGAGCCGAGCGATGGCCTCGATCGCTTCTGGCCAGAAAACTTCACCGCGCAAAACGTGCGCCGGGGCGATCGCCTGGGTGGTGGTGGAGGTACCCATGGTCTTGCAGGCTGTGAGGCCCTAAGCGGGGCACAAATGAGATGACGTTATTAGCGTCTGGGGATCAGGGATGTACTCACCAATTAGGGGAGACTTCAAGCTGAGGCCCCGGCCAATTCGGGAATGGCAACATTCTCAACCTGTTTGCGGATCACCACTTGTTTCTCGGCATTGACATCAACCAGTGCAGCATCGCCATCAGAAAGTCTGCCGGAGAGGAATTCTTCGGCAAGGCTGTCTTCAAGCAGCCGCATCACGGCCCTCCGCAGTGGGCGAGCCCCGTAGCTCGGGTTGTAACCCTCCTCAACGAGTCGCTCCTTGAAGGCTTCAGTGACCGATAGGGTGATGCCTTTCTCCTGCATGCGGCCGAACACCTCGCGCAGCATGATTTCGGCGATCTCCTTAACCTCGTCGCGGCTGAGCTGACGGAAGACGATGATCTCGTCAAGGCGGTTGAGGAACTCAGGCCTGAAATACTGCTTGAGTTCTTCATTCACCAAGGAGCGAATGCGATTGTAATTGGTCTCGTCGGCGTCGCCGCCGCCGAACTCGAAGCCAAGCCCGCCACCGCCTTTTTCGATCACCTTCGATCCAATGTTCGAAGTCATGATGATCAGGGTGTTCTTGAAGTCCACCGTGCGTCCCTTGGAATCGGTGAGGCGACCGTCTTCGAGGAGTTGCAAGAGGAGGTTGAACACATCGGGATGGGCTTTCTCGATTTCATCGAAGAGCACCACGGTGTAGGGGCGGCGCCGCACTGCTTCGGTGAGTTGGCCCCCTTCGTTGAAGCCCACATAGCCCGGAGGGGAACCGATCAGCTTGCTGACCGTATGCCGCTCCATAAATTCCGACATGTCGAGGCGGATCATCGCCTCCTCACTGCCGAAGAAATAGGCGGCGAGTGACTTGGTGAGCTCCGTTTTGCCAACACCGGTGGGGCCGGAGAAGATGAAGCTGGCGATCGGACGGTTGGGATTCTTCAATCCGACCCGGGCCCTGCGGATCGCCCGTGACACGGCCTTCACGGCTTCGTCTTGGCCGATCAGACGCTGGTGCAGAGTTTCCTCCATGTTCAGGAGTTTGACCGATTCGCTCTCGGTGAGCTTCTGCACAGGCACGCCGGTCCAGGAAGCCACGATCTGGGCGATATCCTCCTCGGTGACGACGGGATTCCGCTCGCCGTTGGCAACCTCGCTGGTTTCGGTTCCTCCCGTGGCGGAGAGAGCCGCATCCTGGTTCTCACCACTTTCGCTAGTTTCGCCATCGCGGCGGGTCTGGAGGATGGAGCGGATCTGGTCGCGCAATTCCACTTCCCTGTCGCGCAGTTCTCCAGCCTTGGTGAAGTCCTGATCGCGAACGGCGTCCTCCTTCTCCTTCTGCACGGCCCGTAGTTGCTTGTCCACTTCCTTAGCGGCGGGCGGCAGCTTGGAGTTCATCAGCCTCACACGACTACCGGCTTCATCGATCAAGTCGATGGCCTTGTCGGGCAGGAAACGGTCGGAGATGTAGCGATCGCCGAGGGTGGCGGCGGCCACCAAAGCCTCATCGGAGATCTTCAGGCGGTGGTGCTGCTCGTAGCGCTCACGCAGGCCCCGCAGGATCTCGATGGTGTCGGTGACGGACGGCTCACCCACCATCACGGGCTGGAAGCGGCGCTCCAAGGCCGCATCCCGCTCAATGTGCTTGCGGTACTCGTCGAGGGTGGTGGCTCCGATGCATTGCAGCTCGCCGCGGGCCAGGGCTGGTTTAAGAATGTTGGCGGCATCGATGGCACCCTCGGCGGCACCGGCTCCGATCAGGGTGTGAACCTCATCGATCACCAGGATCACGTTCCCAGCGGAGCGGATCTCCTCCATGATCTTTTTGAGGCGTTCCTCGAACTCGCCGCGGTACTTGGTGCCGGCCACCAGCAGGCCGATGTCGAGGGTGAGGACCCGTTTGTCCTCAAGGATGTCGGGGATATCGCCCTGGGTGATGCGCTGCGCAAGCCCCTCAGCGATGGCGGTCTTGCCGACGCCCGGTTCGCCGATCAGGACGGGGTTGTTCTTGGTGCGTCGGCCGAGGATCTGGATCACCCGATCGATCTCGTTGTGGCGGCCCACCACGGGGTCCAGCTTGGCTTCGGCCGCCATCTGGGTGAGGTTGTTGCCGAACTCATCAAGGGTCGGTGTCTTGGTGGATCCCTTGCCGCCACCGCCGGCGGCTACCTCGGCGGTCTCGCCGAGCATGCGGATCACCTGGGTGCGCACCTTGGCGAGGTCAACGCCGAGGTTCTCCAGCACCCGAGCGGCCACGCCCTCGCCCTCGCGGATCAGGCCGAGCAGCAGGTGTTCGGTGCCGATGTAGTTGTGGCCGAGCTGGCGGGCTTCCTCTAGGGAGAGCTCAAGCACCCGCTTGGCCCTGGGGGTGAAAGGGATCTCCACTGCCACGAAACCGGAGCCCCGGCCGATGATCTTCTCCACTTCGACCCGAGCGTCCTTCAGGTTGACCCCCATCGACTTGAGAACCTTGGCGGCCACGCCGGTGCCCTCACCGATCAACCCGAGCAGGATCTGCTCCGTTCCCACGAAGTTGTGACCCAGCCGCCGGGCCTCCTCCTGGGCCAGCATGATCACCTTGATGGCCTTCTCGGTAAACCGCTCAAACATGGGCCGGGGCCTGTTGCAGTGATACCAACCTATCAGGATTGAAGCGCCGCGTGGGTTGCCGTTGGCACCATTCCCAACGTTGCAGTGATGGCAAGGGTTCTGGCTGTTTCTGCCATAAATCAAGTGCCCAATATTGGCTTCCGCGTTAACACAAATCGCCGGTTTCCCGTACCGCTGCCCATGGAACCAGTTTGAGCCATTGGATCAGGGCATCGTCACCATTTCGGTAGTAGGCGCGACGGATTCCCGCTTCCTTGAATCCGGCCGAAGCGTAAAGGCCCCTGGCGGCCCCGTTGGGGGCGGCCACCTCCAGGGTGGCGTGGCGGGCGCCAGCTGCCTGGCCATGGGCCAGCAGACCCGCCAGCACCCCACGACCGAGCCCCCGGCGCCGGAAGGCAGGATCCACCGCCACAACGGTGATGTGGAGTTCGTCGAGGATTAGCCAACCACAGGCCATGGCCCGAAGGCCTTCAGCCCGCCAGATCCCGAGTCCCGGCCTGTTCACCTCGGCCAGTTCACGCTGCCATTGCGTCTCGCTCCACAGGCCCCCGAGGGCCCGCCGGTCGAGATCAAGGCAGTCCGCCAGATCCGCCGGCCGCAGCGGCCGGATCAGGCCCTGCCCCGTCTCCGTTCGTGCTTCGGGATCCAAGGCGGAGGAGGTCGGGAAGATCCCTACGATTGCGGATCCCCTTTCCGCAGCGGCGCCGGATCGCTTCCGGCTGAACTCCGCAGCCCGACCACCATGGTGTCCACGTCAGCCCCCGATAGCGCCCCATCCGGCTTCGCCGGCGGTGAGGCTCCCCCCGAGGCTGTTGAGGCTCTGGAACCGTTCGAGCCCGGAGTGGATGCCATCAGTCCGAATCGGAACCTCGCCCCGATCACCACAACGGTCGACCTGGAGGGGAGCCTCGTGGTGGGCGGCTGCCGGCTCGAAGACCTGGCCCGCACCTACGGCACCCCTCTCTACGTGCTCGACGAGGCCACCCTCAGGGCCACCTGCCGGGCCTACCGCCAGGCCCTCGAGACCTTCTATCCCGGGCCTTCCCTGGCGCTGTATGCCTCCAAGGCCAACAGCTCCCTCGCCCTTACCGCCCTGGTGGCCTCCGAGGGGCTAGGGCTCGATGCGGTGTCCGCTGGCGAACTGCTCACCGCTCTGCAGGGGGGGATGCCGCCGGAGCGGATCGTGTTGCACGGCAACAACAAATCCGAGGAGGAGCTTGAGCTGGCCCTGGCCCACCGCGTCACCGTGGTGCTCGACAACTGGCAAGACGTGGAGATCCTCAGCCGCATCGCTCCGGGCCGGCGGTCTCCGGTGCGGCTGTTGGTGCGCTTCACCCCCGGCATCGAGTGCCACACCCACGAATACATTCGCACCGGTCATCTCGACAGCAAGTTCGGCTTCGACCCTGATCAGCTGGAGCCGGTGCTGCGCCATCTGGCCGGCTGCCGCTGGGCCTGGCTCGATGGGCTTCATGCTCACATCGGCTCCCAGATCTTCGAACTCGATCCCCACCGCGACCTGGCCGGCGTGATGGCCGACGCCCTGGGCCTGGCTCGCTCCCTAGGCCATCCCTGCTCTGACCTGAACGTCGGCGGTGGTCTGGGGATCCGTTATGTGGCCAGCGATGACCCGCCGACCATTGATGAGTGGGTGCGCACCGTGGCCGAGGCCGTGGCCACCGCCTGCGACGAGCGGGGGCTCAGCCTGCCCCGTCTGCTTTGTGAACCCGGCCGTTCCCTGGTGGCCACCGCCGGCGTGACCCTTTACACCGTGGGCAGCCGCAAGGAGATCCCCGGCATCCGCACCTATGTGTCGATCGACGGCGGCATGAGCGACAACCCTCGCCCGATCACCTACCAATCGCGTTACACCGCCGTGCTGGCGGACCAGCCCCTGGCAGCGGCCGAAGGTTCTTTCACCGTGGCCGGCAAGCATTGCGAATCCGGGGATGTGCTTTTGCCGGACATCGCACTGCCCAAACTGACCACTGGGGCGGTGCTGGCCGTGTTCGCCACCGGTGCCTACAACGCTTCGATGGCATCCAATTATAACCGGATTCCTCGTCCGGCCACGGTGCTCGTGCACGGTGGGGAGGCGGAGGTGGTGCAACGGCGCGAACAGCCGGAGGAACTACTGCGCTACGACCTTCTGCCACCTCATCTACAGCCGATAACCTGACGCTGGCATTGGCGGGGCTGGCTATGGGCAGCTGGCCGCCATATTTCAGCAGCGGAACGATTCACCCAGTGATCTGGCAGCCCACCGGCGATTTTTTGTTGCTGCTGGCGGATGTTGCTCTTGCCGGATCCATCGGCATCCTTCTCCTCGGGAGGGTCAAGGAACCCCGCACCCTCTGGCTGCTCCGGGGCTATCTCTTCCTGGTGGCCTTGGCCTGGATGGTGCAGCGCTACGCGCCCCTTCCTCTCACCAGCAAGCTGATCGATGCTCTCGTGCTGGCCTGCAGCCTGGCCCTGGCGATCCTCTGGCAGGGCGATCTGCGCCGGTTGATGGAATTGCTCGGCACCGGTCGGATCGGGGTTCTGTTCGCTGATCGCAGCGGCGATCAGCTCACCTCCGGATCCGTAAGCACCCTCACCGAGGCGGCCGGGAGGCTTTCGCAGGCCCGGCGTGGGGCGTTGATGGTGTTGGACGTGGGCAGCGACCTGCGGCCGGAGGATTTCCTCAATCCCGGCATCCATCTCGATGCGCGCCTTTCGGTTGACCTGGTCCTGAATCTCTTTGCGGCCGATACCCCGCTCCACGACGGCGCCGTGCTGGTGCAGAAGAATCGGGTGGTGGCTGCCGGGGTGATCCTCCCCCTCTCCCGGCAAGGCCCGAATCGATTCGGGACCCGCCATCTGGCGGCCCTTGGCCTCACCGAGCGCTTCGACCGCTGCCTGTGTGTGGTGGTCTCCGAGGAGACCGGCACCCTCTCCCTGGCCAGCCAGGGGCGGCTGGAGCGACCGATCACCAGCAGCCGACTCCATGACCTGCTCACCGAGGCACTAGCGGCTGCCGTTACGGCACCGGCGGGTCGTACCGTGGCCTTGGACCCGCCGGAGCCCCGCGGATGAGTCGCGTCCTGGCGACCACTCCCCTATCCCAGCGTCAGCCTCTGCCGCGGCAGCTGGATCCTGACCGACTCCCCGCCCATGTGGCGGTGATCATGGACGGCAATGGCCGCTGGGCCCGCCAGCGGGGCCTGCCCCGCGTGATCGGCCATAGGGCCGGCGTGGAGGCCCTCAAGCGCACCCTCCGCCTCTGCAGCGACTGGGGCATCGGGGCCCTCACCGCCTACGCCTTCTCCACGGAGAACTGGAGCCGCCCCGGAGAGGAGGTCACCTTCTTGATGACCCTCTTCGAGCGAGTGCTGGCCAGGGAGCTGGAGGCGTTGGAGAGGGAGCAGGTGAGAATTCGCTTTCTCGGGGATCTTGAGGAACTGCCCCAGGGTCTGCAGAGCCTGATCGCCGACGCCACGGCTCGAACCGCCGCCAACACCGGCATTCATTTCAACGTCTGCACCAATTACGGCGGCCGCCGGGAGCTGGTGCGGGCCGCCCGTCGTCTAGCCGAGCAGGCCGCCCGGGGCGACCTCGATCCGGCCTGTCTCGATGAGGAGCGTTTTGCGGCCGAACTCCACACCGCCGGAGAACCCGATCCCGACCTCCTGATCCGCACGAGCGGCGAGCAACGGATCAGCAACTTCCTGCTCTGGCAGCTGGCTTACGCCGAGCTTCACATCACCGATGTGCTCTGGCCCGATTTCGATGATCAGGCCCTGCTCGCAGCTCTGCTCGACTACCAGGGCCGCAACCGCCGCTTCGGTGGGGTGGAGACGCCGGCATGATCACTCGTCACGATTGGAGCCAGGCCGAAATCCAGGCCCTGCTGGATCTCCCTCTGATGGAGATCCTTTGGCAGGCCCAGCAGGTGCATCGCGCCGCCAACCCGGGTTACCGGGTGCAGCTGGCCTCCCTGCTCAGCGTCAAGACCGGCGGCTGCGAGGAGGACTGTGCCTATTGCCCCCAGTCGATCCATCACAGCAGTGATGTGAGCGGCCGTCCCGAGCTGCAGGTGGAGGTGGAGCCGGTGCTGGCGCGGGCCCGGGCGGCCCGCGATGCCGGCGCCCATCGCTTCTGCATGGGCTGGGCCTGGCGCGACATTCGCGACGGCGCCCCCTTTGAGGCGATGCTGGCGATGGTGCGGGGGGTGCGGGAGCTGGGGCTGGAGGCCTGCGTGACCGCCGGCATGCTCACCGGGCCCCAGGCCGCCCGGCTGGCCGAAGCGGGCCTCACCGCCTACAACCACAACCTCGATACCAGCCCCGAGCACTACGCGCAGATCATCAGCACCCGCACTTACCAGGAGCGGCTCGAAACCCTGGAGCGGGTGCGCGCCGTCGGGATCCAGCTCTGCTGCGGCGGCATCATCGGCCTGGGCGAGAGCAGCGCCGACCGGGCCTCACTGCTTCAGGTGCTGGCCAGCCTTGATCCCCACCCCGAAAGCGTGCCGATCAATGCCCTGGTGGCGGTGGAGGGCACCCCCCTGGAAGATCGCCCGGCGGTGGACCCCCTGGAGCTGGTGCGGATGGTGGCCACCGCCCGCATCCTGATGCCCCACAGCCGGGTGCGGCTCAGCGCCGGCCGGGAGCAGCTGAACCGTGAGGCCCAGATCCTCTGCCTGCTGGCCGGTGCCGATTCGATCTTCTACGGCGACACCCTGCTCACCACCGGCAACCCCGATGTGGAGGCTGATCGGGAGCTTCTGGCAGCGGCTGGGGTTCGGGTGGAAGCGGAACCCTCCCTGGCGCGATGAGCTTGCAGGTGGCCGCCTTTTATCGCTTCGCCCCCCTGGCCGAGGCCCATCTCCTGCAGTTGCGCCAACGGGTTCTGGCCGTGGGGAGCGCCGGGGAGGTGAAGGGCACGGTGCTGCTCGCCCCTGAGGGGGTGAACGGCACCGTGAGCGGTCCAAAGGCCGGCGTGGAGCAGTTGCTGGAGCTCCTGCAGCAGGCCGATCCGGGCCTGGCTTCCCTGGAGGTGAAGCGCCACAGCACCGAAGTCCAAGCCTTCCATCGGCTCAAGGTGCGGCTCAAACGGGAGATTGTCACGATCGGCCGGGCGGAGGTGGATCCCACCGTGGCGGTGGGCGCCTACGTGGACCCCCAGGATTGGAACGCCCTGATCGCCAGCCCCGACACCCTGGTGATCGACACCCGCAATGCCTATGAGGTGGCCGTGGGAACGTTTGCTGGGGCCGTCGATCCCGGAACGTCCTCCTTTCGGGAGTTTCCCGCTTGGGTGGAGCGGCAGCTGCGCCCCTTGGTGGAAGCGCAACGGCCCCGGGCCCTGGCCCTCTTCTGCACCGGCGGCATCCGCTGCGAGAAGGCCACGGCCCATCTGATCCAGGAGGGCTTCGAGGGGGTGCACCATCTGCAGGGCGGCATCCTGCGCTACCTGGAGGCCGTGGATCCGGCCGAGAGCCGCTGGCAGGGCGAATGCTTCGTGTTCGATCAGCGGGTGGCGGTGAACCAGCGGCTGGAGCGCGGCGATCACAGCCTCTGCCATGGCTGCCGCATGCCCCTGTCCCCCGCCGACCGGGCGCTGTCGAGCTACTGCGAAGGCGTGAGCTGCCGCCATTGCAGCCACCGCCTTGCACCGGAGGACCGGGAACGATTCAGCGAACGCCAGCGTCAAGTGGACCTGGCCCGCCGGCGCGGTGAGGCGCACATCGGGAGGGAATTCCCCCCCGGGCATTCCCCGCAGCCAATCCATGGCTGAGCGGCTTCGCGGGGTCTCTGCCCAACCCCCAGCCCATCGGCCCCGCTGGCCGGCCAGCTTGCTTGCCCTTTTGCTCAGCTTGGGACTAGCCGTCCTGTTGCTTCATCACGGCGCCGCCGGAGCGGGCGATGGACGAGCAACCCTGAAACCCGGCGAAGGGCACCAGCTGCCGGCCATGCAACCGCAACCGGTGCGGCGCCGCGATCTCTACAGGCGCCTGGAGCCGATTCCCCCCGAGCTGGCCGCCGCACCGCGCATCCGCCTGGGGGTGCATCTGGAGAATGCCTACAACCTCTCGATCCCGGACCAGACCTACATGGCTGACGGCTGGTACTGGCTGGAATGGCCCGAGGCGGTGCAGCAACGGATCGAGGCCGAGAAGATCGACCCCGATCAGCTGGTGGAGGTGGTGAATAATATCGTGGGCTACGACTTCAGTGTGAATGCTGACAACTCCGAACCCCAGCTGCGCCCTGATGGCAGTCGATACCAGCTGTTCCGCTTCTCCGGCCACTTCTACATCGATGATCTCAATATGCGCCGCTCACCCTTTAACCAGCTCTCCCTGCCCCTGCTGTTCGAAACCCGCCCGCAATCCTTTGCCGTGGATGGTGAGGATCCCGTGCTTTTGGTGCCGGCGGCCAACCGGGAGGGTCTGGTGGGGGCCTATGCCGCGATCAGGGGCTATCAGGAAGTTGGCGTGAATATCCAGCCCCTGATTCATACCTACCCCACCGATTTCGACGACCGCTCCACCCATGCGTTCCCCATGACTGAATTGCGGGTCTTCTACCGCATTCCCCGATTCACGGCCTTCCTGCAATGGCTGTTGCCGCTTCTGATCGTGATGGCGGTGGTGTTCCTGGCCCCGAGTCTGGAGGCTTCCCTCGGCGAATTGCGGCTGGCCATCCCCTCAACCGCCCTGCTGACGCTGGTGGTGATGCAGCAGACGTACCAGGCCGAATTGCCGCCTCTTCCCTACCTCACCTTCCTCGACATCATCTATGCTTACTGCTACCTGATTGCGATCGCCCAGTTTGTTTTGTTTGTCTGGGGCATCAATGTCCTTGCCGCCGCCGAGGCTGCCGTTTCCAATGAAGCCGCCATTTCAAACGAAACCGCCGATCAAGCCGCACCGGCCGCTGAATGGATGCTGCGGCGAAGGATTGATCTTGCCGATCGCCGCTTCCAGCAGATCTCCCTGGCCGGCCTTGGGGCGGCGTTGATCCTCGCCTACCTCTTCTGATCCAGATTCTGATCCAGACGCCATGATGCAAACCTCGCCAGACATGGGTGCAGCGATCCTCTGGAGCTTCCGCCGCTGTCCCTATGCGATCCGCGCCCGCCTCGCCCTGGCCGCCGCTGGTGTTGGGGTGGAGGTGCGGGAGGTGAACCTTGCGGCCAGGCCCCCGGAGTTGCGGAAACGATGGCCGCCGGCCACGGTGCCGGTGTTGGAGCGCCCGGATGGCCCGCCGCTCACCGAGAGCCTTGATGTGATGACCTGGGCCCTGGAGCAGCATGACCCCCAGGACTGGTTGCGTCGGGCGGAGCGGGGGGAGGCTGCGGGCGAGCAGCGGCGGCGGATCGCGGCGCTGGTGGACGAGAACGATGGGCCGTTCAAACACCACCTCGAGCGCGTCAAGTACGCCAACCGCTATCCGGGTGAGGATCCCAGCGCCCACCGCCAGGCGGCCCTGGCCATCCTGCGGCGTTGGAACAGGCAGCTTGAGGAAGGCGCTGCTGGCGGCGGTGTGGGCAAGGGCTGGTTGCTGGGTCCACAGTCCTGCCTGGCCGACTGGGCCCTGCTGCCCTTCGTGCGTCAGTTCCGCATCGCCGATCCGGCCGGCTTCGACGCCGCCGTTGGCATCGGGGCGCTGCAGGCCTGGCTGGCCCGCTTCGAGGCGGGAGGCGAGCTGGCGGCGGTGATGGCGCCGCCCCTGGCGCCCCGCCACCCCTGGCGGTCGCCGAGTTGGCTCTACCACCTGGCCCTGGCCGAGGAGTGGCAGCAGGCGCTGGCTGCGGGTGTCTACCGGCGCTCCACCCGGGGTCTGTCGATCGAGCAGGTGGGCTACCTGCATGCCAGCCATGGCGATCAGATTGCGGCCACCTTCGAGCGCTTCTATGCCGACGCGGGGCCGGTGCGGCTGCTCAGCATCGATCCCAAGAGGTTGGCGGCTGCCGGCCTGGAGGTGCGGGAGGAAGCGGCGCCGGATAGCGGCGAACTGTTCCCGCATCTTTATGGCGGTCCGCTGCACTGTGAGGCCGTGGTGGCGGCCGAGCCCTACCGGCCATGACCAGCGCTGCCGCCTCGATCGCAACGCCTCCCCTTCCCCCCCTGAGCCTGCAGCGGCTGGAAGCGCTGGCGGCCGAGCGGGGCCTCAAGCTGCGCCTGCGGGCCCCCCGCCGCCTGGGGGTGTGGAGCCTCCAGGTGGTGGTGGCGCGGCCGCTAGCCGCCGGCCGTGCCGAACTGCTGGGAGAACTCAAGGCTTGGGCTTTGCCAATCCCCGCCGGCCTGCAGCTCGACACGATGCGGGTGCAGGGCCAGGACACCGCCGGGGTGGGTCCGCTGATCTGGGCCGCCACCTTCGCCTGGGCCCTGGAGAACACCCCCTGCCGCAGCGCCCGGCTGCTGGCCATCCGCGACGGCGAGCGCCAGCACCGCTGCCTGGTGCGCTATTTCCAGCGGCTGGGCTTTGAGCCGCTGCGGGAGGTGGGGGGCGGCCTCAGCGACCTGCCGCTCCGCCTCGTCTGGGGGGGCGCCGGCCTGCTGATGCGGGGCGACTGCGCCGAAGGGCTGGAGCGCTGTGGCCGGCGCTGGCCGATGTCCTCTGGCTTTGCCAGATCAGCCACGGCAGCGGCGGATGGAGTTCTGATCACGCAGTCGCCGCAGGGCCCGGGAGCCGTAGAGGATCGCGGCCTCCACCTCGCGGTGGCTGGCGAGCACCTGGCGGATCGCCGCGATGAAGCGATCTCGCAGGGCGCCTTCGCCATCGCTCTCTAAACCGTGCGATTCGCCGCATGATGAAGCGAGTTGTAAGGAGCGCTTTGCAGGCCATCTCGGCGAACGACCTCAAGACCGGTGGCATCGGCGCCATCTCACGGGCGCTGGAGCATGAACGGGAGGTGGGACTGAGCGTGCGGGGCGAACTGCGGTTTGTGGTGATGGAAGCCGACGCTTACCAGCGCCTGCGGGAGTGCGAGCTGGAAATTGCTCTGCAGGAAGCCCGCGCCGACCTCGCCGCCGGCCGCGTTGTACACGAATCGGTCGACGATCACCTCAAGCGTCTGGATGCCATAGCCATAGGCCCCGAAGACGAGGTGCAAACGGCGCATTCTCAGCCTTGAGTTGGTCGTTGGTGTTCACCGAGCGGTACAACCGCCGAGCCGCTCGTTTTCTTCGGCGCCATCCCGACATGAGAGAGGTGTACCGCAAAACCCTGCTCTTGCTTGCAGCAAATCCGCACCATCCTTCACTGCGCCTTCATTCACTTCGAGGTCGTCTGCAAGGCCTGCATTCTGTTTCCATTCATCTGAGCTATCGCATCACGCTAGAAGTTCTGATTGAAGGCCAAACACTCATCCCGATCGATATCGGCTCCCACGATCTGGTGACCAGGAGCTGAAAGGGCTGCAGGAGCGCCGGATTGGCCCTGGAGTGACCGTTGCCAGCGGAGGCGCCCAGGAATTTATCCTGCAGATCGTCCTCCTGGATGGCTATTTGATTTCTGCATAACGCTCGAGATCAGCGGCGACTGCTAGTTTTGTGTATTGGAAAAGCCTAGTTGGCTCTCCGCCCGTCGGATCATATCGTTTGGCCTTTAAGCGAAGCAATCGATCATACTCTGCATGACTACCAATCCAGACCCAGATCTCTGGCAGACCAGAACTTGCCGATCTTCTTGAAATAGAGTGATGGATGGCGCGGCTCTGCTTTAAGTAATTCGAAGCAGCGATCAGCTTAAAGTTTCACCTCCGAAGGAAGAGAGTTGTAGCAAGCCCAGAAGCGCGGGCTGGCCGGATGCCTCATCATTCAGTACATCAGCCCGAATGACTGTCGCCAATCGCCTCATCAGCAAACCAGTCCAAGGTGCCTGTAGTAATGTCATCCTCCATCTGCTGGTCCCAGTTCGTTTCAACAAACGAATGGAACCAAGCCCGGAACTCGGCCCGCTTGGCCGGTGGCAGCTGCTGAACTGCAGCCTCAATCTCTTCGAGGGTGCTCATGAGTTCAATGATAGCCGAGTTCCTCCGCTGAGCCGTGGCAGCCACCTGAAGGTCTAACGTAAAGTTCAACTGCGGCGCCCAAACCGCCGCGCTCAGCGCATCGGTTTGGGCGCCGCAGGCGCAACGACCTGTTAGACATATTGTATCAGAAGTAATTCGGTGGGGTTGCTGGATATTTTGCATGCGAAATAAGTTTTTTGCTTAAATCTTCTAGATTCTGACTTATTAACACAAGTTGCTTCAACGGGTCTATATTTTTCTTTTCACGATCAGTAAGTCGTATTATTTGTATTTCTTTTGAAGCTATTTCAATATCTTGTAATATCAAACCAGAAACTGCACTATTAGCGCCCATAGGCATTTTATGGAGCATTTCGTTGCGAATTTGTCCAAGCTGGCGAAGCCATCCAGGCGCAGACGCTGTTCCAGATGCTTTAACTAAGCTAGAAACTATAAGATTTGACGAAGCAACATGATTTATGCTTTTTCCCAACCAACTTTCAAGTCGAGCAAGGCTATCAATCTTCTCTGGAGCACCAATAGACACTCCGGCTAATTTTGCAATGTAATCACGCGTAGAGGATAGTTCAGAAACAAAAGAATGATAGTCTGCATAAATATCTAGTAATGCTAAATTTGTAAACCATTTATTAGAAGGTTTTTTGTCAGCAATTGCCCAATTTAACTGCTCGTGATAGTGATCAGATATGTCACGTAATCTTAATCCTGCGAGTCGCAATGAAACACTTATACATCGCGCGCAATTCGCAAAATCAGAATCACCAGAATTTTCTGCTTGATATGCAACGAGCTCCCACAGATCAAATGACGCTGTTGATAATATTTTGTCTTTTTGGGACGGATGCCAAATATTGGTTATATCGGATGATTCTGATATTTTTATTTTCTCATTTACGCCCAGCATAATAATACTTTTGCTATCAAGCAAAGAGCCGAGCGTTATTTTCGGTGCATCATCTGTCGAGAAATTATTATTTCTGAGTGGATGTATTTTTATAATGGAAGAGGGACTTGGTTCGCCACGCAAACCTCCTGAAAAATGCAATTCATCTGTAGTGAACGCATGTTTATAATCAATGTGTTGAGTCATATACAAAGCAGAACGGTTGTTTGATGTACTAAGTTGAATTTTTGTGCGCAGCGGATGGTGTCTTTTTATTTTGCCCAACGCTCCAAATCAGAAGCGGGTGTATGATTATGCAAAGTCTGTGACTACCGCTCCCGTCTTCTGAATCTTGATGTTGGACAGTCTGCTAATTAAATAGCGCGAAGCGAATAAGTCAAAAACCATAACGTCTACAAGAGCAAGTTGTCATTTTGCCATTTCTGCAGCAGAGACGGAGCTGCATAGCCAGCAAATGTTGCCATTAACGGATCAATCTCTGCACACTTTGTTCGTGCAAGGTAGGCAATAAATAAACCAGTAATTGGGAGGAAGACAAAGTTCGTGACGTAAAAAAGCGTTCCCTTGTCAACCCGTTGACTTTTTGGAACTTTGCTAACTTGTACGAGTTGGTAGACTCCTGCAAGGACGCCACCTGCGAAGCCAAAAGCATCAACTGCGCTAACAGGAGGAATCCCACTCATGACAATATACTAGCCTACAATCCTATTGGCGAGTACAGACCTAATCTTGCCAATAGGGCTAACTTTTGTATTATAAGTAACTCTGGACGCATAGACGGGTTCGCTGTTGTCGGTTTCTAAGTTTGCAGCCCGTACAAAAGCGGAATCATTTTCTAGTACTTCTGAAACTTCTTCAACGGGTAGGTTAACTTCTTGAGAAACTTGCTTGGCGGTAAACCAAATACTTTCGGGCGAGAATCTGGGTCTCATTCTCCTGCCCGTCCTCATGCTCCACGCAACGGTTTTCCGAGGGGAAGGATTATTGGTAACTTGTAAGATCTTAAAAGATGAACTGTTTTTGTTGGCGGAGTCTAAGGTGCTCATCGATGATTCACAACTCTACTTGCTTATCATAACAGCTCTTCCGTGATCCGCTGCGGGCGAGCTCGGATCACGGAAGAGCTGCCCAACGGACAGTATCAGCGGCGGCGCTCAGCGTCGTCCACTGGATGCTGTTGTTGGGCAGGCGCTCCGTACCAGTTCGCATCATCGTCCACGCAGGTCCTTCTCTTCTTCTCTATGGCGGTCGCGATCAGCCATCTGTCGAAAGCTACTGGCCGCCCCCACCGCCCATCGCCGCAGCTTGGGTAGCTTGGTGTGATTGGCTACCTCATCAATTGATGTGGCCAGCTCTTCCCAGTGAGTGGATGCGGGGCCGCACCAAATCCCGCTCGAATACTCCGAGAAGAAGGCGCTTGCAACGTCATCACGATCGCCGTAAGTGCCGACGATGCGTGACGCGAGTGTGTCGTCACTCGCGAAGGTCTTGCTGGCAAGCTTCGCCACTATCGGCGCACGCTCGTCAGGATTAACATCAACCCACGCTATGACCTGATCGGATGGCATCTGATCAACAAGGCCTCGTGGGAAACCGATGCTGAACATGTATCCGCCAACCTCGGACGAAAGGTGTGGCTCGAGCGAACGCCAAACAACCTCCGGGCTGTGTTCCACGCAAGCGACAAGCACCTGCTCCGCTTCTAGGTGCTTGGCGAACCAGGTACCTGCAGAACGATCGCCCTGCTCACGGAAGATCGCTGCTGCAATCTCGCCAGGCCGCTCATCGACATATTGCAGTGCCAGCTCCTTCCAGTAATAGCTCGTCATGCCCCCGCTGCGAATCAGGCTCGGGAAAGCGGTGAGCTCCAGTGCCATCTCCAGCCACCTGTCGTGTTCCCCTGGCTGAGACTTGGTTCGGTTCTCGAGAATCGTCAGCGCAGTCGCCTCATGGCCCGTGTCGGCCAACGCGCGAAGCAGGTCGGCCAACAGATCCGGATCGAGGTCTTCTCCCCAACAACCGAAACTTAATTGCCCAACGATTTCTGGCGCAACGGGTTCAGCTTGAAGAATCCCCTGGACACACCGCGCGACCAGAGGTGTTGCGCCGCATCGCCACACCACTTCAAAAAGCATCTGCAGAGGCCGAGGTGTCCGATGCGTCTGCGCCTGTACCCAGCCGTCGTACCAAACGTCGCCTCGACGCTTCCTGGTCGCGCTCACGTATCCGCAGAGGACCCGCAGGTCTTTTCCAGCGTTCCCTGCATCCTGCATGGTTTCTAGCAGTAGCCCCTCGGGGTCTTGATGCGCCAAGGCTTCGCCAAAGCGCCAGCCATCCGCTGCATCACCCGAAGTGAGCCAAGGCCACATCTCCGTGAGCGTGTCGGTCGACTGGGTGAAGTCATTTGCGAGGGGTTGGAGATCTGGCTTTTCGTCACGATTCCATCGAGTCTGCCCGACGAGTTGCCGGAGTCTGGACGGGAGGGATGCGTCTTCGAAGCCGGCATGCAGAAAGTCAAGCTCTGCCATTTCTTCCTCTGGAAGTTCCTTCCAGTACTTACGCTCCCGATAGATAACGTCTGCGATGGCTCGACGGAGAGGCTCCCGCGCTTCTGGATACGCTGCCTTTACCGCCTCAAACAGACTAGCCACCGATTTCCGAACGGACCGGTCACGCAGCATCATGGCAAGTTCCTTAGAAGCCGAGACGAAGTCGCTCTCGATCTGGGCATTTCCTCGCGCTGCAAGGTATGTCAGCCGCTCGAGAGCAGTTAGAACACAATTAAGGTGTTCCTGTGCCGTGGATGGGTGCCACTCCTTTTCAGGCAGCTCATCCGATGCGGGCTCGCTTTTCATCCGCATTGACTGACGTTCGCCGGCCCGCGCCAATGCCTTCACCGCGAGGCGGACAAGAGGAGCGCGCTCTGACGCGACAAGCTCGTCGATCACGGCGAGGCGCTCGAGGTAGGGCACGGCGGTGCCCCCCAAGATAATCTGAAAACATCCCAGGAATTCATTTGTCGCGTTGTTTGCCCAGGATTCATTTTCGGCCTCCGCGAGGAGGGCGAGGGCTTTGGTTGCGTCAAAGAACGAACCTGGTCGCCATGCCAGTCGCACGAGGGTCCAGACGGCTTCCCTCCGCGCTCGGTCTTCGATCCTTGATCGTTCTTCGGGAGCCGAACTCTCTAAGGCACGAAGGATGTTGGCTGCTGCCAGGTTGGGATCAGCGGCGGAAAGCGCAGACCATCGCCGCACCGCACGGGCGTCGACGAAGTCAACTAGTCGAAAAAAAAAGGCCAGCTCCTCCCGCGCGAATTCCCGGGCCTGTGGGTTGCTGACCATCGAATGCAGGCGTTCGTAGTAGGAATCTTTAGCGCCCTCAGTAGGCAATGCATCCGGAAGGGTCCGTAGAAGATCTGTAAACGTCGACCAGGCCTCGACAGCCAAATGAATGCCTAGCGGTGTAGGTGAAATGTAGCGGTAGCGCCCGCCGCGAGGGACGATCCCGAGGCGACGATGAAATGCATCTACGTTTGCCCGCACAGTATTCCAGTCGAGCCCGAAGTGACGTGCGATTGCCTCTCCTTCGACTTGCACGTCGCCGGTCCAGCCCACGCTGCCCAGTACGGCCACCACATGCAAGGCGCGTCTATCTCCGGTGCCCAGCATGCCGTCCAGAAACCCGCGGATCTCTTCGCGACTTAGAAGGCCGCGGACATCAAGCGCTGTGTTGCGAGCGACTGCGTCGGCGGCAAGCCTCGCGAGGCGTATGAACCCATCCGCGAACCGGACGACAAAGTCAACATGCTCGGGAGGCATCGCTGGATACCAGCCTCTGACCGCATTTGCGGCCATCGCCGGCTCGATGGGGTCCACGAGTAGAGCCGGAATTCGAGCTGGTTCTGGTGTTTGGCAGTGCCCCACCGTGATCAGGCGAATCCGACCGTTTGCTCGCGCCACGGCGTCGCGTAGCGGCCTAAGCTGCTCAAGTTGTATCTCGTCTGCGACCACGACCAGCCGCACGGCGACGTCAGCAACCGCGCCGTCGATTAGTTCGACCAGACGCATGTCGCTTGCCTGCTGTAGATATATGACCGATGCCGACCACGGCGCCTCGCGGCAGAGTTCAAGAGCAAACCGGGTCTTGCCTACCCCGGGCTGCCCATGGATGTGAAGATGCTGGACTGAACCGGTTTCGAAGTCGAGAAAGGAGCCCTGCTTCGCGATCTCGTCATTTATGGATTCTGGCGCCTGCCAAGGGACCTGGTGCACTTCAGCATTCGCCCAGTCAGAGAGTGTCCACAGGCCATCGGGCCTTCCCGCCCACCGAGCGGCAACGGCTGGGTTCTGGTTGCACCAAACAACCAGCCGCTCGCTGCCAATGACATCGATGTGCTCGATGGGAATCCCAGCTGGCACTGCCTCGTCGGTCAGGGTCTTCAGTCGGTCTGTCTCGCCCTTTTTGCCATTGGTGGATCCCGAGGCGACCACGACAAAGCGGCCACCCGCCTCCAGCGTGTTCTTCGGCAGTGGCTTGCCAACCTCGTTCTTCAGCCGTGCTGGCGTCCCGGAAGTGCCGGCCTTGAGCTGCCAGCAAGTGTCCGCGTCACCAAGCCAGTCGTCCTTGGTCACGGGTTTCGAGGTCCAGCCATCGCACCCGCCATCCTTGGCTTTCTCCTCCGTGTTGACGCGGACCTCGGACTGCGGCGAGCCACAGCGATGGGCTTGAGCGCGGAATAGCCCTGTCATCAACTCGCCCAGCTCAGCATCAGTTAAGCGAGCGATCCGTTCGGGCGATACCTGAAGGACGTCCCGGAATGGGGATGAGCGGGGAGTGCTCATTCGCGGCATTTCTCCTTGACGTGTGCAGTCTACCCAACGCTGTATGGGCGGTCCGCATAACATCCCATCAGGTCGGTCTCGCTTCAGCCTATCATGCTTAATTCGGATTGCGCTGATGCCTCAAATCGATTGCGCTGCAAGGCTCCTCAAGGATGGGGCCGTTCCGGCCGAGTATGATGGACGGTCCGCATAGCATCTCAAGCTTAGCCACGGTTTCCCTGCTGACCTGGCCCTTAGCGCTTGCCAGGAAAAGAGAAGATCTGCAGGGCTTTTAACACCATCCACTCCACGATTGAGTATGTGGGTATAGATCATGGTGGTTTTTGCATCGCTATGACCAAGCAGCTCCTGGATCGTACGGATATCGCAGCCTCGCTCCAGTAGGTGGAGCCCCACTCCGCTGCGGCATTCCGATCCTTTCGTGCTAAGGCATGAGGTGGGTGGAGGCGCTCACCTGGCGCAGCTGGTGAAACCGCAGCAACCGCCGCAGCCATTCCACCTAGGTGTCCTCCCTGAGTGTTGACGACCTCGAGAAAGTGCGGAACCAAGACCAACCTGATTCAACCCCTCAACCCTCGCTCCCTGCGTGGTAGCTGCTCCGCACCAGCGGGCCACTGCGCACCTGAGCGAAGCCCAGCTCCCGGGCGATGGCGCCGAGGCGGGTGAACTCCTCGGGGGTCCAGTAGCGGGCCACCGGGATGTGGGCCAGGGAGGGCCGCAGGTACTGGCCGAGGGTGAGGCGCTGGCAATCCACCGATCGCAGATCCTTCAGGGCGGCCACCACCTCCTCCTCGCTTTCGCCTAGCCCGAGCATCAGGCCGGATTTGGTGGGGATGGTGGGCGCCAGCTCCCGGGCTGCCGCCAGCAGGGCCAAGGAACGGGCGTAGGTGGCGCCGCGGCGCACCTCACCCTGCAGCCGCTCCACCGTTTCGAGGTTGTGGTTGAAGCACACCGGTTCGGCCGCCAGCACTGCCGCCAGCCGTTGGCGCTGGGCGGCGCGGCCCTCCCCTTCCTCGCGGTGGCCGCCCCAGAAATCGGGGGTGAGCACCTCGATGGCGATCAGGGGGTTGCGAGCCCGGATCGCCGCCATCGTGCCGGTGAACAGAGCAGCGCCGTGGTCGGCCAGGTCGTCGCGGGCGACGGCGGTGAGCACCACATAGCGCAGATCGAGGCTCTGCACCGCCTCGGCCACCCGTTCGGCCTCGCCGGCATCGAAGGGCACCGGCGCCTCCCCCTTCTCCACCTGGCAGAAGGCGCAGCTGCGGGTGCAGACCGGCCCGCCCAGCAGGAAGGTGGCGGTGCCAGCGGCATAGCACTCGCCGCGGTTGGGGCAGCGGCCCTCCTCGCAGATCGTGTGCAGCCGCTGTTGCTTCACCACCCCCTGCACGGTTTCGAGCGCGGAGGCATTGCCGATCGGTGCGCGGATCCACTCCGGCAGCCGTTCGGCCGGCGGGATAGCGCTGTAGCGGGTCGGACGTTGGGCCATGGCGCGCTTCACTCCATCCGTCGGCGGCCCTCGAAGGCCCGGGCCAGGGTCACCTGATCGGCGTATTCCAGCTCACTGCCCACCGGCAGCCCGTAAGCGATGCGGGTGACCGTGGTGAAGGGCTTCAGCAGCCGGGCCAGGTAGAGGCTGGTGGTGTCGCCCTCGACGCTGGGGGTGAGGGCCAGGATCACCTCACTGGCGTTCTCCCGGTCGACCCGCTCCACCAGCGGCTGGATCTGCAGCGACTCCGGACCGATGCCATCCATCGGCGAAATCACGCCGCCCAGCACGTGGTAGCGGCCCTTGTATTCGCGGGTGCGCTCCATCGCCAGCAGGTCGCGGGAGTCGGCCACCACGCAGATCTGGCCGTTGCCCCGTTCCTGATCGCGGCAGATCTCGCACTCCGCCTCGGCGGAGAGGTGGAAGCAGCTGCGGCACTGGCCCACCTGGGAGCGGGCCGCCAGCAGGGCGTCGGCGAACACACGAACTTGCTCCTCGGGCTGGCGCAGCAGGTGGAGGGCCAGCCGCTGGGCGGTGCGCGGTCCGATGCCAGGCAGCCGCTCGAACTGGTCGATCAGCCGGGCCAGGGGTCGGGTGAAACCGCTCAGGGCTCGGACGCATCTAGGCGGAATCTAGGCGCCCTGAGGGGGGCATCGCCGCCGCCAAACCCGGCCCCGCCAGCGCCCAGGCCAGAATGCGCCCCAGCACCGCGTCCGTTCCCATGCTGCTCACTACCGTTCGCCAATCCCCTCGCTGGCCCTCGCTGTTGGCGGGAGTGCTGCTGGCCCTGGTGCTGGTGGGCTGCAGCGCGTTGGCGGCGGGTCTGAATTCCTACCAGAGCCCCGATGGGCGCTACGCCTTCCTCTATCCCACCGGCTGGACGCGGGTGCAGGTGAGCAACGGGCCCCAGGTGGTGTTCCACGACCTGATCAACAGCGATGAAACCCTCAGCCTGGTGGTGTCCGAGCTGGCCGCCGACCGGGATCTGAGCGACCTGGGCAGCGCCGTGGCGGTGGGGGAGAAGCTGCGCCGTGAGGTGATCGCGCCGGAGGGCAGCGGTCGCCAGGCTGAACTCGTGGAGGCCCGCGAACGCCAGCAGGAGGGCCACACCTTCTACGACCTGGAATACACCGTGCACCTGGCCGACCGCGACCGCCATGAGCTGGCCACCGCCGTGGTGGATCGGGGCCGCCTCTACACCTTCGCCGCCAGCACCAACGAACTGCGTTGGCCCAGGGTGAAGGAGCTCTTCGGGCGTGTGATCACCTCCTTCAACCTGCTGATCTGAGCCCCGGTCTGTGCCCCGGTCTGTTCCCGTGAACCAGCAGCAGGGCCTTAACCCCTCCTTCGTGGTGGTGGGGGCCGGCCTGGCCGGTTCCCTGCTCGCCCTGGCTCTGGCCCGCCGAGGAGGGAGCGTTTGGCTGGTGGGATCGGTCTACCCTTCGGCCACCGTGCTGAGCTACGGCAGCCTGCCGGCTTCAGCGCTGAGCTCCTGGCGTCAGCTGGAGCAATGGCATGGCCCCCTGGGCCTACAACGCTCCCGCCTGGTGCTTCATGGCTGGCCTGGGCCCCTGCGGCTTCTGCCCGTTTGGCTGCAGGCGCTGCCCACCGCCCCGTTTCCGTTTGCTCGCGTCGATGCGCCCACCCTGGCGGCGGCCCTGCCGGGCGCCCTCGAGCGGGCCGGGGTCAGCCGCTGGCAGGGAACCGTTTCCCGGATCGAGCCCTGCCCAGGTGGGGGATGTTGGGCCATCGGTGGCGATGGGGACCCCATCGGTGCGGGGAGCGCAGGCGGGGCCAGCGGCTGGCCGTCGGTGGCCCCGCAGCTGGTGCTGGCCGCCGGGGCCGCCAACCGCAACCTCTGGCCGGATCTGCCGGAGCGGCTGCGCTACAGCTGGGCCGGGGTGATCGAGCTCGATCCCTCCGCCCTGGATCACGAGCAACGCCACGATCCCTGGCTGCAGCAGGTGCTGCAGGGACGGATCGTGCAGCCGCTGCGCCTGCGGCGACCCCCCCTGGAGGCCGGTGCTGCATCGCTGGTGGGGGAGCGCTGGATCGTGGACGCGGGCCTGGCTCTCTCCGGGGATCGGATCCTGATGGGCCAGATCACCCTGGTGGGGCCCCATCCCGATCCTGGCCTGCCGCCCGATCCAGCCACCATGGAGGCCCGGCTGCGGGCGGGCCTGCAGGAGCTCGATCCCCAGCTGGCAGCCCTGCCGGGCACCTACCGCCAGGTGCCGGTGTCCTTCTGCCTCGGGGGATCACCCTTGGCCGGTCCGGTGGACAAGGCCCCAGGACTCTGGATGTTCTCCGGTTTCAGCGGCGCCTTTGCCGTGGTGCCGTCCCTGGCGGAGTCGCTGGCGGACCGGCTGGTGGGCGCGGTGGAGCGCCAGCAGGCGACCTGACGGTCTGACCCGCTGCGCGGATTGGGCGGCTGATCAATCATGGGATTGGTTGCTGTGATGGTCTTGCCGATGCTCCTGGCCACGTCCTCCCTGAGCGGGCTCTCCCCCGTGCCCGATCTGGAGGCTCTGCTGCGCATGGGACTGGCGGTGCTGTGCGGCCTGGCGGTGGGTCTCAACCGTGCCCATCACGGGGGTGGCCGCTGGTGTGGGCTTCCTCGGCGCCGGCGAGATCATGACGCCCTCACCTGCCAGCTCCGCTGATGTCCCCCATGATGTGCGGGGCCTTAGCAGCGCAGCCTCGATCTGGTTCACTGCCGCCCTCGGCATCACGGTGGCGGCCTCCAGCCCGGTGCTGGCCCTGTTGGCCCTGCTCCTGGCGCTCGTCACCCTTTCGGATCATCCCTTCCATCGAAACCGAAGGCCCGGGGGGCCGGAGGCCGGCCCTTAGCGGCTGAACTTCGCCTGGGCCCTTTATCCCCGCGGACCCCCAACGGTCAGGACGCAGCTCCTCAGCCGGAACTAGTACAGGAAGCGGAAGCCCTGGGCCCGTGGCTTCTCCTTCCCGATGCCGGCGAGCGGCCGCACTGGCCCTCGCCCTGAACCGGGCTCGGAGGAGGAGAGGCCGGCGTGCTCCTGGGGCACAGGCCATTCCGTGTCCCAGTAGCTGATGCCGTTGCGGTCGAAGGGATGGCCCTGCAGGCGCTCCGTCTCCAGCCGTGTCGAACCCATGGCGGTCATCAGCCCACCCAGCTCCATCGGTCCAAGGTCCGTGCGGATCTCCTTGTTCGTGGCCATCAGAAGCGAGGGCAGGCGCACCATGCTTTCGGGACGTCCCAGCTTGTGGAACAGACCCTGCAGGGCCTGTTGCTGGCGCTCGAGGCGCCCAATGTCGCCGCTCTCATCGTGGCGGAAACGTAGGAATCCCTCCAGTTGGCGGCCCTTGAGGGTCTGCCGGCCCGGCTGCAGGTCGATCATTAGGCCCTGGCTGTTATCCACGTAGTAGAGGCGTTTCGGCACGGTCACCTCGATGCCCCCCACCAGATCGGCCAGGTGCCGCAGGGCGGCGAGATTCACGATCACATGGTGTCGAATCGGGTTACCCATGCGCTGGGAGAGCTCCCGCTTCAACGCCTCCTCGCCGCCGAGGCTGAAGAGCGCATTGATCTTGATCGGCCCCCAGCGCTCCGTCTCGAGATAGGAATCGCGAGGAATCTGGCGGACCCGGGTGACGCCCCCCTCGATCCGCACCAAGCTGATCACATCGGTGTTGCCGCCTCCCTCATCGGTGCCCAGCACCAGCAGATCCTCGCCGTTCCCCTCTACCCAGCCGGCGAAGGGATTGGCCATCGGTTGCCGGCCTTCCGCCCCTTTCGTGGCGTCGCTGCGGAGCAGGGCGGCCAACGGCGCTGCCAAGGCCAGGCCGAGGCCTAGACCCACAGCAACGGCGATCAGTACCGGACCCTGGGTTTTCACGGCTGCAGCACTTCGCCGGGTAGCAGACCACTTTGCACCCGCCAGAGGGCCGCATAGGGGCCCTGGCGTGCCAGCAGTTCCCCGTGCCGGCCGCTTTCCACCACACGCCCCCGGTCCAGCACCACGATCCGGTCGGCATGGCGGACGGTGCTCAGACGGTGGGCGATCACCAGGGTGGTGCGGTGGCGGGTGATCTCCTGCAGGGAACGCTGGATGGCCGCCTCGGTTTCGTTGTCCACCGCAGCTGTGGCCTCATCGAGGATCAGAACCGGGGGATTTTTGAGCAGGGCCCGAGCCAGGGCGATGCGCTGCCGCTGGCCGCCGGAAAGGCGCTGTCCCCGCTCGCCCACGACGGTGTCGTAGCCCTGGGGCAGTGCTTCGATGAAATCAGCCGCTTCCGCTTGGGCCGCAGCCCGCTCGATGGCCAAACGTGGCGCCTGGAAACTGCCGTAGGCGATGTTCTCGGCCACCGTGCCGTGGAAGAGGAACACTTCTTGGCTGACCAGACCGATCGCCCGGCGCAGATCCTCCAGGCGCAGCGCGGTGATCGGCTGGCCGTCGAGGAGAATGCGGCCCTGCTGCACCTCGTAGAGGCGCAGCAGCAGTTTCACGATCGTGCTCTTGCCTGAACCGGTGGCGCCAACGATTCCCACGGTGCCGCCGGCGGGTACGTGGAGGTTGAAGTGCTCCAGGATCGGCAGGCGCCCCCCATAGGCAAAGCCCACATCCTCGAACTCGATCGTGCCCTTCACGGCCTCAAGCGGCAGAGCCCTTTGACCACTGGGAATCGCAATGGGGGTGTCGAGCAGCTCCACCACCCGGTCGGTGGAGGCCATGCACCTCTGGTAGTCGTCGAGGGTGCGGCCGAGGGTGGTGAGCGGCCAGAGCAGGCGCTGGGTGATGAACACCAAAAAGCTGTAGCTGCCCACGGCGATCACGCCCTGCCAGGCCTGCAGTCCGCCGATCACCAGGATCGCCAGGAAGGCGAAGAGGATCGCGAACCGGATCAGGGGGATGAAGGCGGCCGAAACGCGAATGGCTCGGCGATTGCTGAGCCGGTAGGCCTCACTTTCTTTCTCCAGTCGCTGCTTTTCCCAGGCCTCGGCGGCATAGCTCTTGATCGTGAGCATGCCCCCCAGGTTGTTGGCCAGCAGGCTCGCCACATCGCCGGCCTTCTCTCTCACCTCGCGGTAGCGGGGCGCCAGTCGGTGCTGGAACTGCAGGGAGCCCCAGAGAATCACCGGAATCGGCAGGAAGGCCACCCCAGCAACCCCTGGCGATAACCACACCATGGCGGCACCCACGGCCAGCACGGTGGTGATCAGCTGGAGAATTTCATTGGCGCCGTGGTCGAGGAAGCGCTCGAGTTGGTTGATGTCGTCGTTGAGAACGGCCATCAGGCGACCGCTGCTGCCGGCCTCAAAGAAGGCCATCTCCAGATGCTGGAGGTGGTCGTAGCCCTCAAGCCGCAATTCGTGCTGCACGGTCTGGGCGATGTTGCGCCAGAGCAGGGCGTAGAGGTATTCGAACAGGGATTCGGCGCTCCAGACCAGGAACGACACGATGGCGAGAACGGTGAGTTGGCCTGGCACCGAGGCCACACCAAAGCCCGCCAGCCAGGATCCATTGCGCTTCACCACCACATCGACCGCTAGGCCGATCAGCACCGGCGGAGCGAGATCGAAGAGCTTGTTGAGAACTGAGCAGCTGGCCGCCAGAACAATGCTGCGGCGATGGGGCCGTAGCAGCCTGATCAGCCGCTGCAGCCCAGGTGCCGAGGATCTCAACGGGGGGACTGGATCACCAGCGGTTGCCACCGCCACCGCCACCGCCGTAGCCGCCACCGCCGCCGCCGGCACTAGCACCACCGCCGCCGCCGCCGTAGCCACCGCCACCACCGGAGCGGCCGCCGCCGCCGCCGCCATAGCCACCGCCGCCGCCGCCGGAGCGTCCACCGCCGCCGCCGCCATAACCGCCGCGGCCGCCACCACCACCACCACCGCCGCCTTCACGGGGGGTGGCCTTGTTGACGCGGATCATGCGACCCATCCATTCGACGTCCTGGAGGTCATCGATGGCTTTTTGCTCGGCGGCGTCGTCGGCGAGCTCCACGAAGGCAAAGCCACGCTTGCGGCCGGTTTCGCGGTCGAGGGGGAGGCTGCACTGGCGGACTTCGCCGTACTGGCCGAAAAGATCAAGCAGGTCTTCGCGTTCAGCCTGGAACGAGAGGTTGCCGACGTAGATGGTCATTCACTGAAAAGCCTGGAACTGATTCGTCTGATGCTGGGATACCCGGGGAAAGCCAGTGAACGGAGAAGACCGGAGGTCGGAGCCTTGGAAGAGGTCGCGCCCTGTGGGGTCGCAGCCGGCTGAGCGTGCCGAAGGGAAGCCTGAACGCCTTGGAATCGATCCAAGCTTACAACTAGGACCCACCCACCCCACCTGGGCGCTGCAGGTGGCGGAGGCCCGCGGCGGCGAGGGAGCGATTGTGAAGAAGACTGGCCTTGAGCGGCAAAATGCTTCATTGTCAGCAAACTCTGATCTCCCGCGATCCCAAGCGCGGTCCCGCCATGACCAAGATTCCAGTCCCCTGGAGCCTCGCCTGGTGCGAAGACGGCGAACTGGCCCCCCAGGACCGGTTTGACCTCCTGCAGAACCTGATCTGCAGTGAAAACCTGGAAGTGCAGTCGGCCCTGATCGCTTCGATCGAGAGCCTTGCCTTGGCCGATCTCACGGTGGTGAGCACCGCAGCAGTGACTGAGATTTACTCCTGAATCCCTCCGCCCAGCCCCGCAGCGCCCGATCATGGGTCTCCATCACCCGATGAACCGGGGCCCCTGCCGCGGGTTTCTTTAGATCGGGAACCTCTCGGCGGTGGCCTGTCGGCAATGGGAGCGGGCAGCCTCAATGCCGCTGCCTGTCCGAATCCGCTGCTCGACGCAGGTGCAGGCATAGCTGGCCATACCGGCCGGGGGCACCTTGCCAACCAGACTCATTTCGTTCTCGAAGGCTGACAGGCAGACCGCCTTCACGATGTCCCCCAGTCCGTCCGCACGGGCAGCTGCTGCTGGGGTCATGCCCAGGGCAACGCTCAAGACCAGGGGAAGGAGGGCGGGTTTCATCGTGATCGGCGGGCGTCGTCTGGATGGGGCCCTGGGTTGGAGGATGGGGGTCAGGCGGGCAACCGCGAAATCTTCAGCTCTCGATTCATCACCTTCAGGCTCCGCAGACCGTTGAACACGTCGTCGGGCATGCCTCGGGGAAGATCCACGGTGCTGTGGCTGTCGAAGATCCGGATCCGACCAATCGAACGGCCGTTCAGACCAGCCTCATTGGCGATGGCACCCACGATGTTGCCGGGCTTCACCCGATCGCGCCAGCCCACCTCAATGCGAAAGCGCTCCATATGGGCTTCCGGCGGGCCATCGGTCGGCTCGGTGCCACCGCCGCCGCGGGGTGAGCGGTCACCGGGCCGCCCTCGCTCGCCCTCACGCAGACGATCGCGATCGCGGGGATTGCGCGGTGTCGCCCAGTTCTCCTGACCTTCCAGCAGCAGCGGCTTGCCGCGCAGACTCAGCTGCAGGGCGGCCAGGGCTAGCGCCTCGCCGCTGCAGTTCTGCTCCTGGGTTACCCGCTGCAGGATCTCCGCCATCAAGGCACGCTCCTCATCGCTGCCACTGGGGCTTTCAAGCCGCTCCGTGAGGCGCTGGCGCATCAGGTCGAGGCGGTGCTGGTTGATCGTGGCGTTGGAGGGCACCTCCATCGGCTCGATCGGCTGGCCGGTGGCCCGCTCCAGCCCCCCGAGGAAGCGGCGCTCCCGGGGGGTGAGGAAGAGGATGGCGTCGCCGTTGCGGCCGGCCCGGCCGGTGCGGCCGATGCGGTGGACGTAGGCCTCGCCGTCGAAGGGGATGTCGTAGTTGATCACCAGGCTGATGCGTTCCACATCGAGGCCCCGGGCGGCCACGTCGGTGGCCACCAGGACATCCACCCGGCCATCGCGCAGGCGCTCGATCGTGCGCTCCCGCAGGTTCTGAGGCACGTCGCCGTTGAGCACCGCCACCTCATAGCCGTGCTGTTCGAGCGATTCGGCCACCGTGAGGGTGATCGCTTTGGTGCGGGCGAAGATGATCGTTCCTTCACTGCGCTCGGCTTCGAGCACCCGTTCGAGGGCTTCGATCTTCTGGGGTGCATTCACCATCAAATAGCGCTGCCGGATGCGGCGGCCATCGGCGGCCTTGGTGCGGATGGTGATCTCGGCGGGATCGCGCAGATATTTCTGGGAGATGCGCCGGATCTCAGACGGCATCGTGGCGGAGAAGAGCACCACTTGCCGTTCGGTGGGCAGTTGTTCGAGCACCCACTCCACGTCGTCGATGAAGCCCATGCGGAGCATCTCATCGGCCTCATCGAGCACCAGGGAGCGCAGGCCCGAGAGGTCGAGGGTGGATTGGCGCATGTGGTCCATGACCCGGCCGGGTGTGCCCACCACGATGTGCACGCCACGGCGCAGCTGCTGAATCTGGTCGCGAAAATCGGCGCCGCCGTAGATGGCCAGCACCTTCACGCCCCGCAGCCGGGTGGCGTAGGAGGTGATCGCCTCGGCGACCTGCAGGGCGAGCTCGCGGGTGGGAGTGAGCACCAGGACCTGGGGGGTGCGCTGGGTGAGGTCGAGGCGCTCCAGCAGGGGCAGGCCGAAGGCCGCCGTCTTGCCAGTGCCGGTCTGGGCCTGGCCCACCAGGTCGCGGCCGAGCAGCAACTCGGGGATGGCGGCCTTCTGGATCGGCGAGGGTTCGCGGAAGCCCAGGGCATCTAGGCCCTCTAGCAGCTCCTGACCCAGGCCGAAGCCGGCGAAGCCTGGAGCGGGAAGGGAGTGGTCGGCGGCTTCCGGTGTTACCGGCTCCGCGTCAGGGGTTTGCAGGAACTCTGCCTGGATTAGGGCTGGGTCCTGCTCGGCAAGCACCAGGGACGGTTCGGAGACTCCGGCCTCGGCCTGTTCGCCGTGTTGGTCGTCACACCCGTCGTTGGGAATGACCAAATCAGCTTCGCTGACCGTGGTCTCGAGTTCGGCAGCGAACGACGTCGCAGCGGGGATTGAGGCACCGATTGCGGTGCCGCCTTCAAGGGTCTGGGTCAAGGTGGGGCCTGGGTGAATCCTTCATCCGCAGGCCGGCAGCGACCCATTGGTGAGTGCCGGATGGACCGATGCCAGCCCGGACTCCCGCCGCCTTGCCTTTGTTCAAAGGTTGTTTTAGCAACATACCACCCTGCCGTAATCATCCTCAACACGCTCGATGTCGTCCTCCCGGAGTTCATCGCCCCGCTGCACCTCCACGATCAGGAGCCCTTCGGCGCCGGCGCTGGCGCGATGGATGGCCCCGACCGGCACAAAGAGCGTTGTTCCCGGCTGGGCCGCAATGGGCCCATCGCCGCACTCCAGCTCCCCATAGCCGGACACCACCACCCAGTGCTCGCTGCGGTGGTGATGCCGCTGCAGGCTGATCCGGCAGTGGGGCGAGATCCACAGCCGCTTCACGGCGTAGCCGCCCCCACCGTCCGCTGGGCTTGCCGGGGGCGCGTCGATCAGGGTCTCGAACCATCCCCAGGGGCGCTCAACCCGCAGGGCTGGCGCCGGGCAGCCGAAGGGCTCGTGGTCGCCGGGGGAGCCGTTTGCGGTGGTGAAGGCGGGGTTGGACATCGAAAAGGCCGCTGGGCCTAGCCTGCGGCCAAGTCTGGCCAGGGCGTTGCGGCGCCGCAAGATTGGATCCGGCCCTGGCCAGAATCAGCTCGCCACAACCAGCACGCCACAACCAGCTCGCCACAACCAGCTCGCGGCGATCAGCTCGGCGTGATCAGCTCGGCCCGATCCCGGGCTCGGGTGAGGGCGGTGTAGAGCAGGCGCCCATCCGGCTCGGCATCGCCCAGCAGCACAATCACCTCCGCGGCTTCGCTCCCCTGGGCCTTGTGCACCGTGAGCGCCAGGGCCGGTTCGGCGGCGCCGGCCAGCTGGGCTGGGTGAACCCACAGCGGCTTCTCCCCTCCGAAGAGGATCTGGCGGTCGTCGCTGTCCGCTCTGCCCACCAGAACCCCCACATCACCGTTGGCCAGGCCCAGCTCCGGCAGGTTGCGAGTGCAGAGCACCGGCAGGCCCTCGGGCCAGGAGGCGGCAGGGCCCGAAGCGGTTTCGCCGAGCACGGCCCGGTGGATCTCGTCCACTCCCCAGGGGCCTCGGCGCACCGGGGAGAGCACCAGCAGGCGGTCCCGTTCGGCCAGCAGGGCCTGCCAGCCATCGGGTTCCGCCGGGCGGCACCGGGCCGCCTTCTCCGCCAGGGCACCGAGCTGGCTCCGCAGCCTGGTGAGCACCCCGGCGGGCAGGCGGCCGCCGATCTCCTGGCGCCAGGCGAGGTTGTCGTTCGGCCCCAGACCCTCCAGCAGGGGCTGGATCAGCGGCAGGGGGGCGATCCCGCCGCCGTGAGCCGGGGCGGCGGCGGCGTCGCGCAGGGCGGTGGCCACGGCCGCGATGGCGCCGTTGTTGCGGTAGGTGGTGGTGAGGGTGATGGCGGCGTCCCCCAGGCAGGCCTGCAGATCCGGCTGCTGCAGATCCAGCAGCACGGCCCCGGGGGCGATCGGCGGCAGCTGGGCCGGATCGCCCACCAGCACCAGCCGGGCGCTGGCGGGGAGGGCCTCGAGCAGCGCCGCCATCAGGGCTAGATCCACCATCGAAACCTCATCCACCACCAGCAGATCCAGGGGGAGGGGATGGTGGCGGTTGCGGGCGAAAGAGTCGCCGCGGCTCTCCAGCAGGCGGTGCAGGGTGCCGCACGGATGGCGGCCGCCGGTGGCGGCCCGCAGGCGGGCGGCGGCCTTACCGGTGGGGGCGGCCAGCTGGACGCGGGTGGCGGGATCCCTCTCCAGCACTGCGGCGAGCATGCGGGCCACCGTGCTCGTCTTGCCGGTGCCGGGCCCGCCCTGGAGCAACACCAGCCGATGGGTCTGTACCGCCTCGACAGCCTGGAACTGGCGAGCATCGAGGGTTGCGGTGGTCGTTGGGCCACCGGAGCTGCCCGGGCTTGGGGCGGTGGTGTCTCGGGCATGCCCCGCTGTAGCAAGGGGCGCTGGGGTGGGGTCTGCGGTGTCCAGGGGTCGCACCCGCTCCAGCAGGGCTGAAAGCACCGATTCGCGAAGGTCGTGCCAGCGGCGCCAGCTCAGCTGGTCGGCCTCGATCACCAGGGGACCGTCGGGATCACGGCATAACGCCGTGGCGGCGAGCGCATCCGCTGCCAGCTCCGGCGGCAGGGGAATGGAAAGCCGCCCCTGTTCCAGGGCAGTCACCAGGTCGGCCACCAGGGCCGCCAGGGCGGGGCTGGCCGTTGCGCCGTAGAGGCGGGGCAGGGCCTCCACCAGGGCGCTCTGGAGGGGTTCCAGCCAGGCGGGCTGTTCCCGCTGCCGGCGTCTGGGCGCCATCAGGTTGGCCTCCCCGCCGCGCCCGACCCGCCGCCCAGGGCCTGATCCAGCGCCAGGATCCTCCCCAGCGGCGGCCTCTCCACCACCATCCCCGGCACCGACCCGGGCAGGGCCGCTTCCCCCGCGGGCCCCGGCGTTCCCCGCAGGAACACGTAGGCGTATCCCCCCAGATGCAACAGGGGGTCATAGCCGCGCAGGCGCCAGCCCAGGTAGCGGTGCAGGGCCACTAGGTAGAGATGGGCCTGGAGCGGGTAGTGGCTTGCTGCCATCAGGGCGGCCATCGCTGCCTGGCTGTAATGGCGGGGACCGCAGGCCAAGGGCTGGCCATCGTCATCGCGCTGACCCAGCCAGTTGCTCTTCCAGTCGGCCACCCACCAGCGCCCGTCACCCCCCGCCGCTTCCGGATCGGCTCGGAACACCAGGTCGATCGAGCCGGTGAGGTAGCCGCTGCTGTCGATCGGAAGTTGGGCAAGGCTGGCGGCGTAGTCGGCGCCGAACAGGCCGCCTGGGTGATTGGCGAAGGCGGTGGCCAGATCGGCGGCGCGCACCCGCTCCAGGGTGAGGTCGAAATTCATCTCGTGCAGGCGGCGGGAGGCCGGCAGATCCGCCACCCGCAGCCCCTGCAGCGGCCCGCCAAAGGGGGTGGTGCGCATCCGCTCGAGACCCTCCAGCAGCCCATCCGGCGATTCCCGCTCCAGGCCGGCCCGACGCAGCTCCCGCTCCGCCAGCTCCGTGGCCTCCGGGGCTGCCTGAAGGCGGCTGGTGAGTTCGAGGCGTTCCAGGATGCGGTGCAGGCAGTCGCCGGCGGCGGCACCGCGGGGGAAGGCGGCCAGGGGGCCTTGGTCGGGCCAGGCCATCGTGCTGTTGTCTCCACTCTGGTTCTCCGCTTCTGGCGCTGGCTGGAGCCCGGGTGTTCCCCCGGCCCCCGTTTCTGCACCGCTCAGTTGTTCAGCGCTGGAGCCGTTCTGGCTCCTCCCGGCCTGTGCCGGCGGGGAATCATGTGCAACGGGCTTCCCAGCCAGGGGTACCCCGCCGCCTTCCTCGGCGGGGGCGTCCGGATCCAGGGTGTCTCGTCCCTCCTCCAGGGCCGCCGGCGCCAGGGCCGCGTGACTGGCCTGGGTCCAGCTGGTGTAGCTGCTGCGGCCCCAGCGGCTGTCGAGGCGGCGCCGGGGCACCGGACCGGCGACCAGCTCCTGATGCGGCGGTGGAGTTGATCGCCGTGGCGGCGTGGTGGGGGCTGGTGGGGGATCGAGCAGGCGGATCGGCAGGGCCCGTTCGCTGATGGCTTGCTCCAGCCTTTGCCGCCACAGCGCCGGCGCGATGGTGGCCAGGCTGTCGTCGTCCAGCTCCGGCAGCGCTTCATCAGCGAACAGCCACGGGAAGAGGGGGTTGCACTGCTGATCCCGGGCCGGGCCCCAGGCCAGCACCAGCCGGTGCCGCGCCCGGGTGAGGGCCACATAGGCCAACCGCTCCCGCTCCTGCTCTTCTGCGAGCCGTTGTTGCCGATCGGCCTCGTAGCCCGGGCCCCAGCCGCTGTTCAGGTGCAGATCAAGGTGGGGTCCGTCGACGCCCGGAGGATGCCAGCGCCGGCCGATCCGGCCCGGACCGCGCCCCCCTCCCGAGGCGGATTCCCACAGGTAGGGGCAGATCACCAGCGGGAATTCCAGGCCCTTGCTGCGGTGGATCGTGACCACCGCCACCGCCCCATCAGCCCGGTCGCTGTGGGCCTGGTGCTCCTCCGGCACCACCCGGTCCTCCGCCAGCCGCAGCCGGCGCAGCCAGTCGGCCGCGGCCGCGGCCCCCAGCTGCTCGCCATGGAGGCGCTCCTGCACCAGCTGGGCTACCTGCTGCAGGTCCGCCAGTAGCCGACCGCCCCAGGCCAGGCGCGCCAGGGTGTCGGCCCCCAGCCAGTCGGCGAGCACCCCCAGCAGGCCCCGGCGCGGCAGCTGGCGGGCCAGGCCATCCAACCGGCCGGCCAGGGAGCTCCAGCCGGCCGAATCGGTGGTCGCGATCCGCTCGGCGCTCCAGCCCTGGAGGGGGGAGGAGGCCAGCAGCCGCAGCCGGTTGGGGTCGGCCGGATCGGCCAGGGCATCGAGGAAGCGCTGCAGGGCCGTGGCCGCCGGGGTGTCGAACACATCCGCCTTGCTCACCAGCCGGCTGGCGATGCCACGGCGCTCCAGGGCCTGGCGCAGCTGCTCCGCCTGGCGGTGATGACTCACAAGCAGGCAGTAATCAGCGGCCTCCAGGGTGCGTTCCGTTCCCTTGTCGACCACCCGCAGCCCCGCGGCGAGCAGCTCTTCCACCGTGCTGGCGATCCAGGCTGGCAGCCGGGTCTCCAGGTCGGTGCGACTTGGGAGATTCGGGTCGCCGGCTGGCTCAGGCCCGAGCCAGAGCAGATCGATCGGCGGCCCCTGGGGACCCTGGCGGTTGGCCCTGGCGTTCACGGCGGGCACCGCCAGCTGCGAGCGCCGCAGGCCGGGCGCCATCAGGCCGTTGAAGCCCTCAACCAGCGCCTCGGTGGAGCGGTGGTTCTCCACCAGCTCCCAGGGTTCGCCAGCCTGGCGACTGGCGGCGCGGTAGGTGTCGAGGTCGCCGCCGCGGAAGCGGTAGATCGCCTGCTTGGGATCGCCCACCAGCACCAGGGGATGGAGGCCCTGGCCGAAGGCCCGCCGCAGGATGCGCCACTGGATCGGGTCGGTGTCCTGAAACTCATCCACCAGGGTGGCGCGGTAGCGCCGGGCCACCGCCTCCAGCAGCGGGCTGGCCACGCCGTCGTCCAGTCCCGGATCGAGCCGCTCAAGCAGCTCGGAGAAGGTGGTCATTCCCCGCCGCTCCCGCCGGCGCACCAGCTCGGCGCGGCCCCAGTGGCAGGCGTGGAGCAGCACCAGCTCGGCCGGACCCTCCAGCAGCGCCGCCACGGCCCGCAGCAGGGGTTCCTGGGGCAGGCGCTGTGGTTGTTTCCCCTCCAGCCTGCGGGCAATGCGGCAGAAGGTGCCCGGGTGGAAGTAGCCGCTGAGCAGCTTCTGATCCCGCACGGCTTCGTAGTCCCCCTCCTGGGGCTGCTCGTAGATCCAGCCGTTGAGCACGGCGACCCGGTCCGTGCGGGGGCGGTCCGAGTAGGGCTTTGTATCCGGAGCGGGGGCCCCCTTGACAGCCGCAGCTTTCCAGTCCGCGGCTGCGGAGCGGAGTTCTGCCTCCAGGGCTTCCCCCCGCTCCCGCCACTGGGCCAGAAAACCCTCCCAGCGCTGGCGTAAGGTTGCCGGTAGGAGCTCGCCCAGGGGCGTTTCGGAGCTCAAGCCGGTCGGCAGCGGTTCGAGCCTCAGGGCTGGATCGCCATCGAGCGTGGTGAGCAGGGTCTCGATCAGATCGGGATCGATCCGGGCGTCCAGCAGGCCCGCCACCAAGTGCACAGGCAAGGGCAGCACCTGCTGTTGCCAGTAGTCGTGAACGACCTGGGCCAGCAGGCCGTCGCTCTCGGTTTCGATCCGCAGATCCGGCGCACAGCCGGCCTCCAGGGCCTGGCGTTGCAGGGTGCGGCGGCAGAAGCCGTGGATCGTGGTGATGTCGGCGCCGCTCAGCTCTTCAAGGGCCAGCAGCAGGCGGCCGCGCAGCAGCGCCGGCTCCTGAGCTGCTTCCTCCTGCCCTGCCTCCTCCGTCCTCAACTTCTCCAGCCAGGCCGTGAGGGTGGCATCCACCGCAGGGGGCTTCAGGGGGGGCGCGGGGTCGCCGGGGGGCTGGTTTTCCAGGGCCGTCAGGGCCGCCTGCAGCCGGGTGGCGATCCGATCGCGCAACTCCGCAGCGGCGGCCTCGGTGTAGGTCACCACCAGCAGCTCCCGCAGGGACCAGCCCCTCTCGGCCACCAGGCGCAGCACCAGATGGGCCAGGGCGAAGGTCTTGCCGGTGCCGGCACTGGCCTCGAGCAGGTGCACGCCCGGGGTGAGGGGAAAGCGATTGGCGTCGAAGTGGGCCATCAGCGTTGTCCCCGCGCCTTCTTCTTCGGCTCCAGGGCCGCCTGGATCGGTTCGAACAGCTCCTGGGCCAACGCCGCGAACGGACTCTCCAGCAGGTCCGCCACCGGCAGCTCCCCTCCGAAGCAGGCCTCCATTTCGCTCTGCTCCCGCTCGCCGCGGCTTTGGTGACCTCCCTCCCACTCCCTTTGGGCCGCCGCCAGGCCGGAGGCGCCGGCCCGCTCCTGTTCCCACCAGCTCCAGCCTGTTCGCGGCGGCACAGGCCAGCACACCTCACGCCATTGATCACGAAGGGCAGCCAGCCGCTCCAGCTCACGCCGGGCCGCCTCCGGATCCGGGGCGATCAGGGTGGTGGCAGCGATCCGATCGCCCTTGTCCCGGGCCAGCAGCACGCCGCGCCCTGGGAGATGGTCGTGGCTCCGGCCGGCGGCCGCGGCGAGAACCAACTGGAGCCACAGATCCAGCAGCTGGATTGGACCTCCCCTGGCCCAGTGCGTCACCAGCACCGAGTCCCCCTGCCAGCGTTGCGTGCTACGCCAGCCTCCCCAGACCACCTCCCCTTGCCAGGGCGCTCCGAGGGCGGCGGCCTGGCCTTGGAGGTCCCGGCGGCGCGTGTCCAGGTGGCGGGCCTCCAGGGTGGCGGCGCTGCCCGGGGGCAGGAGCCCCTGGCCGCGGCACCGTTCCAGCCAGTCGATGTCCTGCTGGGCGTTGGCGTCGCCGATCCCAAGGCTGCGCAGCAGGCTTGAGCGTTCCCGCTCCCCCAGGCTGAGGGCCTCGAGATCTTCTGGGCTGCGCTCCCACTCCGAGGGCCGCAGTCCCAGATCCCGTAGCCACTGCCGTTGGGGGGCCATCAACCAGGCACGCAGGTCCTCGAACGGTTCGGTGGCGGGGGCGGTGTCGCTGCCGGGGCCGGCGGGCATGGGGCGCCGCAGCAGGGGTGTGGTTCCCTCGGCTCCCTGTTCGTCGAGCAGACGGCGGGCCGCCAGTTGGCGCCGGTCGCAGCTGGCCGGAGGGCGACCGCCCTTGGGCAGGAAATTGGCCCGCTCCAGCGGACTGGCGGCGTGGTTCACCACAAGTCTCGGAATCCATGGGTCGGCCGAGCATCCAGCGCCGTCCCGGGCGGCCAGGGCCAGATTCGCGCCGAGCCAGTCGAGCCACTGGCGCACCGGGGCCGCCGGCTCGAGTGCCTCGCCGCGGCGGTCGTCGCGGCAGTTCCAGGTGATCAGGAGGTGGCTGCGGGCCGAGAGCAGGGCCTCCAGGAGCACATAGCGATCCTGGTCCGCGGGGTTGGGATCCCCCAGGCGGCGGCGCTGTTCCAGCAGATGGAAGCCGGGTCGCACCCCGGCGCGGGGAAACACCCCGGCATCCAGGCCCATCAGCACGATCACGCGGTGGGGGATGGCCCGCATCGGTTCGAGGGCGCTGATCGTGAGTGCCCCGCTGCGATGGCCAAAGCGGCCGCTGCCGGCCGCCAGGGCTTCCTGCAGCACCGCCGCAGCCACCGGCGCCTCCAGTTGCAGGGGCGATTCCCCCGCCAGCTCCCGCCAGCTCTCGAGGGCGGCGAGCAGCTCGGGCAGTTCGGCGGCGGAGCTCCCGCCATCGCCGAAGAGGTCGGCGAGGAGGAGGCGCAGCCGTTCCGCCCAGGCCCCGGGGGTCGCGGGCTGACCCAGCTCCCTCAACCAGTGGCGCAGCCGGGTGAGCAGGTGCAGCCAGCGGCCGCTGAGCTCCAGTGGAGCGCCGCTGGCGGCTGGCGCGGTGGGGGCTTCGATGCCGGGCGCCAGTCCCGCGCTGGTGGGGAGCACCAGCCCCAGCAGCAACCGGTCGATCGTCCAGCCGAGGGAATGGGTGGGGTCGCCGCCGCGATCCCGGCCGTCGAGCCCCCAGCGGAATCCTGTGCGCTGCAGCAGTTCGTGGAGTCGGCCAGCCTCCTCCGCCGTGAGCTGGAAGCGCTCCAGGAGGGCGCCGCAGGACAGCACCCCCTCCAGACCGGAGGCCGTGAGCCGGGCTCCACCGAGCTGCAGCAGGGCCAGGAGGCAGCGGCCGATCCCCCCTTCGGCCTGCTGGCTTCGGTCCGTCAGCCGCCAGGGCAGGGCCACGCCGGTGGCCTCGCTGTCGCCGAATACGGCGCCCACCAAGGGCGCGAGCCGATCCACCTGGGGGGTCATCACCAGGATGTCGCGGGGCTCCAGGCTGGGGTCGGCGGCCATCAACTGCAGCAGCCGGTCGCGAACGATCTGCACCTGCCGAAGGGCACCGGGGCAGGCGTGGAATTCCAGGGAGTGGTCGGCTTCGTCCCAGTGCATCCCCCCGGGGATCGCCCCTGCGGCCAGCTGATCCTGGAGCTGGTGGAGCAGGGGGGGGGCATCCGGCTCCGGGATCGTGGTGGAGCGCAGAAACAGATCGTCCTCCCTCCAGGCACCGAACTGCACCTCACCGGTGCCCTCCAGCAGCTGCTGGAATTCGGCCCCGAGCCGTCCGAAGCGGGCTTCCAGGGGCGGCGCCTGCAGCAGCCAGTCGGTGTCGAGGGGATCGGCCAGCGCGAGGGCATCGCTGAGGCGAAGCCGGCGGGCGGAGCAGCGTTCCCAGAGGTCCGGACAGGGGGTGAGCAGGTAGAGGTCCACCGGCTGGCGGCCACTGAGGGCCTGCAGCAGGCGCACCTGCACCGGGGCCAGGCTGCTCAGGCCGAAGAGTCGTAGGGGCGGCAGCGCCGGATCCGGCGGTAGGTGCCGCAGCCGCTCGATCGCCCGTTCCACCCGCAGGCTGAAGGGTTCCCGCCCCAGCCGCCGGCGCAGCTCGCGGTAGAGGAGGGGCTGCCAGAGCTGGCTGGCGGGCAGGGGTTCGGCCCCGGTCTCCTGGTTCTGCTCGGCCTCCCAGGCCCGCAGCAGGTCGGGGCGATACAGGGCGTAGTCGTCGAAGGCGTCGGCGATAGCGCGGGCGAGGGTCCAGGTGTCGAGGCGCAGTTGGCGGGTGGGATCCCGTTCCCGCAGCCAGCGCCGCAGGGGTTCCCCCTCGGCGGCTGCCGCCACCACCGGCAGCAGGGGCAGCACGGTCCACACCAGCCGTTCGGCCCGCCAGGGGTCGATGCCCTCGTGGTTCCCGCTTGGCGGTTCTCTGGGGGGCTCACAGGCGGCTTCCGGGTCCGCTTCGTGGTCGGTATCCGCCAGGATCCCATCCACGATTCCGCGCAGGTGGGTGCCAGGGAAGGGAAAGCGCAGGTTGGCCGCTACACCGCCCAGTTCGATTGCCAGCCGTTCTCCCAGCCAGCGGCTGGTGGGCCAGGTGTTGACCACCACCTCCACCGGCGTGAAGGGATCGGGGGGTGAGAGGCGCAGCAGCGTTCCCAGCAGTTCAGCCAGAACCTCGGCCCGGTTGCTGCGGTGGAGGGTCAGCACGGCCGATGGTCTCCTTCTGAGTCTCCGCCCTCCGATGCCGCCGGCGAACGGGTCTCAGCCATGGCCGCGTGGTCAACGGATCGCGCTGAGCCGCCGGGGTGGGAACGATGACACTCTCGGTCCATCCACCTTCTCCGTGCGGCCGGTTTCCGGGCAGTAGGCGGTGAGTTGGCCGCCATAGCAGGCTCCGGTGTCGATCAGCACGATGGATTCGCCATAACCGATGCGGCGCACCCCGGGGCCGGGGGTGTGGCCCACCACCACCGTGCCGAAGCGGCCGTCGTAGGCCTGCCAGAAGGCAAGTCGGATCGAAAGGTGGGGCCGCCAGGTGAGCGGATCGAAGCCGGCGTGGGTGGCCACCCAGCCATCTCCCCAGTAGGCCAGGGGCAGGCCCGCCAGGCGTTCCTGCCAGGCCCGGCAGCCCTGGTCGCCGAGCTGGCGGTAGGTGTCGCAGCCCACCAGAGTCCGCCAGTCACCACGACGCAGATCGGCCAGCAGCGCAGCCTCGTGGTTGCCCCGCAGCCACACAGCCCGGCCCCGCTCCACGAGCTCCCAGGCCAGATCCATGGCCGTTTCGATGTGGGGGCCCCGATTGATCAAATCACCACAGAAGATCAGACGGTCGGCCGCTGGCAGCTTGGCGACCAGGTCGGTGAGGGCCTTGGCGCAACCGTGTATGTCCCCGATCACCCAGTGGTGTGGCGGACTGGAAAGGGGGGTCATCGGAACGATGCTTCGTTGCCAGTCTTGCCCGTTCCCCCCCGATCTGTCAGCCCCGTCACTCCACCGTGTGGTCTTGGCGACCGGCGGATCCCGGCAGATCCCGGCTGTGCGGTCGCTGCGCTTGGGCCCCCGGGTGGAAACAACGCTGATACGGTGCCGGCAGTGTGGGGGGTGCGCATGGATCCAGCGACGCTGCCGGTGGGCCAGCGGGTGGCGCTGCTGGTGAAGGCCCTCAATGGTGCCAAACGCACCAACGAAGCCCTGGCCCGCTGCTCCGACGGCGACGGCATGGTGGAGGTGCTGCTGGATGCCTCGCGCAAGCTGGGGCTGGGCCTCAGCCGCCGCGACCTGCTGCAGACCCCTCCGATCCGTGACTGGATCTGGTGGAAGAACAAGGAGGCCCTGCTCACCATCGGCGACAACAAACCTCGCTACCACCAGGATGGCGGCCAGGGGCGTGCAGCCCGTTCGCTTCCTGACCCCGCCGATGCTGACCCCGCCGATCCTGAAGCAGGCGAAGCGGGTCGCAAACGGTTCCTCGGGTTGTTCTGAGGGCCCTCAGGCTGCCCCGGCCAGGGCGTCGGGGATGGTGGCGGAGGGTGCCTCAAATTGCCCCCGGGCCACGAACTCCAGCCGCAGCTTCAGAAAGGTGATGAACTTTTCATCGGTGGAGACCACCGCCGCCGCGGGCCGCGGCACCGAGCCGGCGGCGGCGGCGAGCTCCGGGGCCTCCAGGAAGAGAGGTCGCCGCACCAGCCAGAAATCGATCGCCTTGCCCTGTTCGCCGTAGTTGCGCACCCGCTCGCGCAGCACCTCCTCCAGGGGCTCCTCCACGGTGAGGAAGGCCTCGCTGGCGGCGATGAAGTGATAGGTGCTCATGGAAGACGGCTGCCGAACAGGGGGTCGCGGCGGGGATTCTGAATCAGCGCCCGCATCTCCCGGACCGCCGCCTGCAGACCCACCGCCAGGGCGCGGGCCACGATCGTGTGGCCGATGTTCAGTTCCTCCATCCCTTCGATCGCGGCCACCGGTTCCACGTTGGCGTAGGTGAGTCCGTGGCCGGCATTCACCCGCAGCCCCAGCTGGCGGGCGATGGCGCAGCCCCCGGCCAGCCGCTCCAGTTCCGTGGGCTGCTCCTGCCAGCTGGCCTCGGCATAGCGGCCGGTGTGCAGTTCCACCCAGCGGGCCCCGGTGGCGCAGCTGGCATCGAGCTGTTGGGCCACCGGATCCACGAACAGGCTCACGCCGATCCCCGCCCCCTGGAGCCGCTCCACGATCCCGCCCAGCTCCGCCACCTGGGAGGCCACATCCAGTCCTCCTTCGGTGGTCACCTCCTGGCGGCGTTCGGGCACGAGGGTCACCATGTCGGGGCGGATGCGCAGGGCGATCGCCTCCATCTCGGCGGTGGCCGCCATCTCCAGGTTCAGCCGCGTGCGCACGGTCTGGCGGAGCAGTTCCACATCCCGGTCCTGAATGTGGCGACGGTCTTCCCGCAGGTGCACCGTGATGCCGTCGGCGCCGCCGAGTTCGGCCAGCAGGGCATGGGTCACGGGGTCGGGTTCCACGCTGCGGCGCGCCTGGCGCACGTTGGCGATGTGATCGATGTTCACGCCAAGGCTGGCCATGCAACCGCACCTGCTCGGGCAGGGGAGAACGGGTGGGCAAACCGTATCGGCCGACGGGCCAACTGCCCGCGGTGGTGCTGCGGGACCCTGGTTAGGCCCTTAGTTTCACGGTGGATCCCATCCATCCTTCCTTCTCCCATGGCGGTCGAGGGCCCGGCCATCGAGTCAACGGTGTCTGCCGTCAGCACCAGCTCCCTGGAGGCGGCGGGCCTTTCCGTTGCGCCGATCGAAGGCGGTGCCGGTGGCGCTTTGATTGCGGCCCGTGAGCGCAGTGTCTGCAACGGCGTCAGCCCCTGGCTGGCACCACTCGCCATGGTTCTCACCCAGGACGTGGCCCTGCCTGGTTTCTTCTCCCAGGTGATGGTGCGGGGTCGCGAGCATCTGCCCCGCTCTGGTGCGGTTCTGCTGGCGCCAACCCACCGGGCCCGCTGGGACGCCCTGCTGCTGCCCCATGCGGCCGGACGTCGTGTGACCGGGCGGGATTGCCGCTTCATGGTGACCCGCGACGAGATGGCGGGACCCCAGGGATGGCTGCTGCAGCGGCTGGGCTGCTTTCCGGTGGATCAGGGCCGTCCCACCCTGGCCAGCTTGCGGCTTTCGGTGAATCTGTTGGAGCGGGGGGAGCAGCTGGTGATGTTCCCCGAAGGACGCATCCATCGCCACGACGAACCGCTGCGGCTCCATCAGGGCCTGGCCCGGTTGGCCCAGCTGGCCGCCGGCCAGGGCGTGGATGTGCGGGTGGTGCCGGTGGGCATTGCCTACGGCCAGCCCGTTCCGCGCCCCGGTCAGACCGCCGCGGTCCGGATCGGCTCAGCGCTAGGGGTGAACCAGGGGGGACGTGCCGCCGCTGCCAGCTTCACCGCTGAACTCGCTGCCTCGATGGTGCGGGCTGAGCGGGAAGCCCGGGAGCTGGTGGGCCGTCCCCTGCCATAGGCCCTATCGCAGCCCCGGTGTTTCCTTTGGCCGGCTCCGGGCCATTCCATCCCAGCCGCCTGGCTGTCTCCCCTGGAGGGTTCGGTGCTTCCCCGTAAAGTTCAGACCCCCCTTGGCGCTTCCGTGACCAGGCCTTTCGCCTCTGCCGCTCTCCGCCTTCCGGGCAACCCCCGCCCCGTCAGCTCCCCTCGCCTGCCTCGGCGAGCCAGTGCCTGCTGGGCTGCTGCCCTGGTCCTGCTGCTGCCCGCCACGCCGATCCTCACCGGCGGTGCAGCCCATGCCCAGGCCCAGGAGGACATCAAGAGCCTCGCCGCCACTGGCACCGCCTTCGATATCAATGCTGTTAAGACCCTGGTGGCCCGCGGTGACGCCGCCGTGGCCGCCGGCAACCTGGCGGAGGCCCGCCGCCACTACGACCAGGCCCGCGATGCCAGCCGCCGGCTGCTGGGCTTCTACCGCGATCTCAGCGGTGCCTTCCGCGGTCTGGATGCCCGCATCCCCCGGGAGATGGATGAGAAGAGCCGCCAGGCCCTCGAACTGCTGGTGCAGACAAACATGCGCCTGGCCGCCCTGTTCCGCCGCCAGAGCCAGCCGGAGGTGGCCGTGCCGCTGCTGGTGGAGGTGGTCAAGGTGATGTCCCCCTCCAGTGAGCAGGGGCGCAAGGCCTACCAGCAGCTGCTGGAGATCGGTTTCGTGAGCACTCCTTACAACGCCGTGGCCCCCGGCGGCTGAGTCCCGTGGCCCTCAAGCCACCCTCACCCGGTGACGCCTAGATTTCCCAGGCCTTCCAAGGGATTCCCTTCCATGGTCCAGCCGGAGCAGGTCCGCGACGCCATCCGCCGCGCCCTTCCCGATGCCGAAGTGGAGGTGGAAGACCTCACCGGCGGTGGTGATCACCTGCAGGTGCGGGTGGTGTCCGCCGCCTTTGATGGACTGGGCCGGGTGAAACAGCACCAGCTTGTCTACGGGGCCCTTCGCCGTGAACTGGCCAGCGAGGCGATCCACGCCCTGGCCGTACAGACCTCCACGCCGGTCTGATCCAGCATCACGCACCTTTTCGTTCCGATTCGCTTCTTTCCTCCATGGACAGCACCACCCAGCAACGCATCGACGATCTGATCGCCACCAGCCCCGTCTACGTGTTCATGAAGGGGAACAAGCTGATGCCTCAGTGCGGCTTCAGCAACAACGTGGTCCAGATCCTCACGGCCTTGGCTGTGCCCTTCGAGACCTTTGATGTGCTAGCCGATCCTGAAATCCGTCAGGGAATCAAGGAATATTCCGACTGGCCCACGATTCCCCAGGTGTACGTGAAGGGGGAATTTTTGGGTGGATCAGACATCCTGATCGAAATGTATAACTCCGGTGAGCTGCGCGAGAAGCTCGCGGTGGCCCTGGCCTCCTGAGGTCCGCAGCTGCGGAGGCTTGCAAAAGAGAACTTCAGCGTCGGCCCGTTTCGCGCTCAAACAGGGTGCGAGGGTCGCCGTCCGGCCCGATAAAGCTGGAGGGATCCATGATCCAGCGGTCCACCAGTTCCTCTAGGCGGCGCTGGGAGAGCGGATCAAGCACGGCGGTGCGCCGCAGGGCATGAAGATACCCATCGGCATAGAGCCGCAGTTCCGAGGGGCCGTGGAAGCGGTTGGACAGCTCCTGGCAGGCGTCGCAGAGCGACTGGAAGTGGCGGATGGCGTCGGGGTGTTGCAGCACGGTTCCTTGGGGCGTGGGCCCATGGCGGCATTCTGGCGCTTGGCGCCAGCTTGTGAGCCGAAAACGGGGCGGGAAGCCGTCCGGGGGACGGTTTGAAAGGCATCGCCTGATACGCGTTCGATCCTTCGTATTCCGTTAAGGTGAATCTACGTTTGTGTCCACTAGGGCTAACTCGCCATCTGCATGGTGCAGTCCACGTCGACGGACAATGGCAGCCAGGCCCGCAGGGTTCTTGTGGTTGATCCCCATGCGACCCTGAGAACGGTGTTGGCCCAGCGTCTTCGACAGGATGGGCATCTGGCGGCGGCAGTGGCAACGGCCCGCGAGGCCATCGAAATCTGCCAGGAGCAATCCCCGGATCTGCTGGTGAGCGCCGAGCTACTGGAGGAAACCTCCGCCCTGCGACTGGCGGGCCAGCTCCATTGTCCGGTGATGGTGCTCACGGCTCGCTCCGGTTCCGAGCCAGTGGTGTCCTTGCTGGATGCCGGCGCCGATGATGTGCTTCGCAAGCCCTTCGGCCTGGAGGAGTTGGCGGCCCGTTGCCGCACTCTGCTGCGCCGTAGCGGCCATGGGTTGCAGGAGCGGGTCTGCGTCGGACCGCTGGAGGTTCATCTGCTGCTCCGCCAGGTGACACTGCGGGATCAGCCCGTGGAACTCAGCCCTCGGGAGTTCGCCCTGCTCTGCGCCCTCCTGATGCCTCCTGGTGTGGTGCGCAGCCGCCAGGAACTCCTGCGGATGGCCTGGCCCCCCTTCAGCGGCGGCCCCCGGTCGGTGGACACCCAGGTGCTCACCCTGCGCCGCAAGCTGGAGCAGGCTGGCCTCGGAGAAGGCGGTGGCATTGAAACCATGCGCCAGCAGGGCTACCGCTTCAGCCTCGATACCCTCCCCCATCAAGACGACAACGGGGTGTTGGCTGACGGAGCCTCAACATCTCGGATCGCGGCCCTGAGCTGAACTCGCCAGGGGGCGCCGGTTCACCGAAACCCCTGTGGGACTTCGGTTAATTCATCTGCGTGGGGAGGAACCTAGCCCGGGCATCGGAACACCAAACCATGGCTGCAGTTCTTGCTCCCCTGCTGGGATTCGCGCTTGCCCCTTACCTGTCCCCGCTGGCCTTGTTGCCACAGGCACGGTGCTCTTCCGGGGCCAGTCCCTCGATCGTGGGGAGTTGCAGCAGATCACCTATTACGGCGACTGCCCCGGCGAGGAGCAACCGGAGTTGCATGCTCTTTCCTTCCTGGAAGCGCTGCCGCCGGGCCCGTTCCAGCGCATCACGCTTCGGCATCAGGCCACAGGCAGCTACAACGATCGCGAACACAACGAGCAGCGCCGCAATTCCGAAGCCTTCTCAATTGTTCTAGGCCAGGGACAGCGGGGCGATTAGCTCATTGTGGCCCCGCACCCACCTGGATTGCTGCCCCAACGGTCTGATCTCCCTGGAGACGGTGGGCCATGGCGATGGAACCGGGCGCCAACCGGCTTGCCCAGAAAGGATGGCTGGAGAAGCGCTGCGGCCCTGCATAGGCCGCCTGCAAATGGACGCGGTAGCGACTGTAGACGGCATCCAGTTCCGCTAGGTAGGCCGCCTGGGGCTGGGCCTGGCCGGCGAAATGGCGATCCACAGCGTTGGCTACACCCTCCGATGAGGCCAGGGCATGGAACAACCCCTGGGAGGCGATTGGATCAAAGGCGATGGCGGCATCGCCTACGGCGTAGAAACCATCCATGGCCGCCAGGGCAGCCCAATCCAACCTTGCAGTGCCGGCAGGGCGTCCATACACCGGCAGCTGCCTCACCGCCCCCTGATCAAACCCGGCGGCAATTGGCAACACCTCCGCCAGCAGCGGCTGCCGAAGGGCCTTGGCAAGCAGAGCCGGCCCATGGCGCAGCGGGTGGAGTTCGGGGTCGTGCCCATCGAGATGGAAGGCCAGCACACGCTGACCGCAGGGCAAACGCACGCTGTACCACCAGCCGTTGTCGTCTGCGCAGAGACGGGTGCAACGGTCCTGGTCGTTGGCGTCAGCGGGCAGGTGGATGTAGAGGCAGATCAGGGCGTCTTCCTGGCGGCGCGACAGCCCCAGGCACCGGGCCACCGAACCGCTGCGGCCACTGGCGTCGATCAGCACCGGGGCTCGTTGAACCTGGCCCAGCCCCTGGGATCGCAGCTGCCATTGGCCCTCCCAACGGCCCACGTCCAGCCGCCCGCAGCGCCCTTGCACTACCGCACCGGCTGCGATGGCGGCGGCCCGCAGGCTGCCCTCAAAGCGGCGGCGATCGAGATGCCAACCGGGCCCGCTGGGGTCTCGCAGCGGGTCGAACCAGACCGGCATCGGGGAATCCCAGCTGGCCACCATGGCCGTGCGCTCGACATGGCCATCGGCGAGAAAGTGCTCAACAATGCCAAGCCGCTGCAGCAGGGTCTGGGCTGCGCCTGGCAGCGATTCGCCAATGGCCGGTGCCCCCTGGCACGACAAACCTTTGCCGGGGGCCGATGGTGTCTGTTGTGAAGAAAGCCTGGCGCGCTCTATCACCAGCACGCGATAGCGCGGCCGCAACCTGCAGGCCAATGCCGCACCGGCTGGGCCGGCCCCCACCACGATTACGTCCCAATGGATCGCATCGCAACCGCTCTGAACAGACATGGTTGGGGCCATGGCAGCCGCCGCCGGCGCCTACTTGGGTTTGGGAGTGCCGAGCCTGGCCACCCGGCGCAGCTCACGGTCCGTATCCAGCCGCTCCTCGGCCGTCATCGCGGTGCCGCCGCGGTCGGACACCTGCATCTGGGGCGGGAAATCCGGGTCGTCGGCTACGCCTGGTTGCACCAGCACCATTCCCTGCCGATCGAAAGCGTCGATGATGGTTTCCAGCTGCTGGGAATAGCCGGCCCCCAGGGTGTTGTCCCAATCAAAACGCTCGTTAAAGGCCGCCAGACGCTCCTGGCGCGATAAAGACGTATCGATCACCCTGTGGTAGTTGGCTTCGGTGAGCACCTGATTCGGCACCCGCGCCGGCCAGAATGTGGGCAGGTAAGGGTCGTAGCTCGGGTCGTAGCCGGAGCGGCAACTGGCGGTGTCGGTTTGCCAGGGAATAGCCATCCAGCGGCTGATTGAACCGGGGAATTGACCATAGAGCGGACCGTTGTAGGAGGTCGCCTCAGCTGGGGTGAGGGTCGGGCCGTAGTCGGGCTCTGGATCGTCCTTGGCGCGATGGCGCCAGCGGTAGGGCTCCTGATACATGGTGGCGTGGCGCACGGGCCAGGTCACCTCGCAGCCGGGGTGGAAGGCATCGGCGAGGCAGAATTCCAGGGCGGCCCGATCAAGCATCGCTGGCTGTTCCGCCACGGGCACTTGCTCAATCTGCTGTGGCGAAGTGGCGTGTGGATCGTAATCAGCCACGAATTGTCCATCAGCCCAATACTGCAAAAGGGCCAGCTGGGTAGGAGTGAGGGCATTCATTGCCCGGGGAATCGGAGGCATGGGGACAGCCATGGCATCGCCATAAATCCAGGGCCATGGCTTCTGGGAGGCGTCACCATCTGAGGGATCGCGGAAGGCATTGGCCACGGTGCGGCGCAGTTCCGCGAAGGTGTTGCCGGGCTCAGACAACTTGGCCAGATAGGCCGGATGCAAAAAATGCTGGGGCATGCCATACCCGAAACCGGCGGCAATGCCCGCATTCATCCACTGCAGATCGCACATCGCCTTGAAGATCGGCAGCAGATCGCTTTGAAACGAGGGCCTGGTGGGCGCTGGTAATTGGCCGGCCTGGATAGCCAGGTCGGTCATCAACGCATACAAGGTGCGCACCGATTTCTGCTGAGGACCGTAGTTGGGTGGGGCCACCACCACCCAGGCTGGCACCACCTCGATCTGGCGCCCGTTCAGGCGCAGGGATGCGCACACCGGCCCATCGCTGGTGTCGTCGTACCAGCCGTCGTTATTGGCGAAGGTTGTGGGTGGTTTGTTGTTATAGGAGGCCGATTTTCCGTGGCCGCCGAACACCTGCAGGCGGCCGCAATCATCGGTGCGCAGCTCCCCGAGGGGCACTGAAATGCCGAAACAAGTGCCGCCAGTGAATGCGAAGGCGTCGCCCATGGCGCCCGGAGCATCAATGCTGCGCGGCCCCGGTGTGATCGCCAGACTGGAGCGGACCTTGACGGAAGCGTTGCGGCGGGTGGAGGGAGGCGCGGCGGCGGCTTCAGGGATGTCGAGGGCAAGCTCGAAGTTGTACCAGGCGGCCTTGTGGTTGGCGAGTTCAACAGTCCAGCAGATCTCCGTGTCTGCATCCATGCACAGCTCGCGCACCACGCGGCCAGCGCCGTCGTAGCCGTAGATGCGGAATTGGGCCACCTCCCGCTTCAGGGCGCCAGTGCTGTCGCGATAGTTCTGGGCGGGCAGGGGCGCCGGATCCACCACCTGGGGGCCGATATAAAAGCCGTCAGGCTCCCGCGAATTGCCAACCCGGGCAATGCCGATGGAGGGATGAATCTTGGCGTAAACGATGGCTGTATCCTGGCAACTGCCATCACCCATGCTGCCGCTTTCAACCATGCCCTTGACCCTGCCTTGCTGATTACCAGCTGCTAGTCTCAATGGTTTCCCCTGGACCGTTGTTGGCTAAGATATGATTTGTAATTAATATGCTGAAGGCGGGAATGGCAGTCAGCACATGTTGGTATGAGCCAGTTGGTATGAACCAGTCCTTAATGCTGGCTCAATCGGGGCCGCAACCTCTATCGTGGCGTGTTCCGGGAAACGAACCTGATTAACGACTGTGCTCGTAACGCTGCCCTTGAGTGGCAGGCTATGAGCTTGAGGTGGCGAAGCTGAGAGGTGAAGGCGGCCTGTCCACTCGAAGGGTTTGTTCGGCAGATTACACAACTATTCAAGTGCATTTAGTGAACGCCTTGCTCAATCACAGACTCAATTCTCCATAGTGTATAAGCTGGTTCAATACGACCAGACCTTCTCTCGCATGGTTACTTGCAATCGGCGGTAGGTTGATGCTGCGCAAGGATAACTTTACCTTGGCCAGGGTAGGGTAGGCACCCAGGGTCCCTTTGATCTAAAAGCACGACGGTCCTCTACTTTCTTTCGTAGATACTCAATCAAGGTTTACAGTGCCCTCAGAAATGATACGGGTAGGTTTGGAGTGGTGCCTTGGATCACGGCTTGCTGAGGTATTTTCGATTTTACCTGGTTGTGCCAAACTGAATAAATCGATTGGTTCTCGCAAGATCATCAGATGGCAGGGCTGCTCTCGATCTCTTCACCTCTTACAGCGGAGCGTCAGCTAGGAGCCTGTTGCGCATAACGCTTGCGCTCACGCTATCCACCTCAGCCCGGCAACTTTTCATAGGCCGGCTTGCGCAAATTTTAGTGTACGAATCATCCAAGCACAAGGCAATCAGCTACGGATA